>JAZPYA010000014.1:0-50725 GCA_045543935.1 Alistipes sp. | reverse complement strand
CCATTCTGGGGTTTACTGGGGGCGGGCGTTCCGCCCTTACTGGGGGCGCTCCCGTTGGTCGCTTACTGGGGTGCGCTGAAAGTTTTTAACTACTCACTACTCACTACTCGTTACTCACTACTTCAAATAACCCTTGTAAGTCGCTGTTATTCAGCGTCTTAAACCTCAAAATCCCCCCCCCGAAAAATTCGGGGGAGGGATTTTGTGCCTTAACTGTTGTAATCTCTGGTGCAAAGATATGTATAAAATTTCAAACAAACAAAAAAAATTCGGAATTATATAGTTTAGTGTTGTAAAAATCGTCATTGTGAAGGAGCATAGCGACTGCGACAATCTCCCTTATATCTTTATTTTTATTAAATCGTAACTATATGATTCCGATTTTTTTAACATTTTTTTTAATTTTTTAACATTTTTTTTGGAGGGGGGGGGAATTTTTGCTTACCTTTGTATGAAATTAACTTTAATTTTACACTAAATTTACTAATTATCTTATTAAAAACTTCAAAACCATTAAATCATGGCAGTAAAAGAGACTGGCGTTAGCTACTATGGATTGAGTTATCCTGAGCACGCAAGAAAGGATTTTGAGGAGATGATTGCACACAACTGTAATGCAGTTATTCTCGCTCTGTCAGAATTCGACATTGACTTCTGGTTTCCTAACATTATTGAGGTTACGAAGGTGGCAAAAGAGCTTGGAATGAAGGTCTATTTGGACACCTGGGGAATCGGAAAGTGGTTCGGAGGCGAGCCACCATCATTGTTCCTCACAAACAACCCTGGCAATCGTCAGGTAAGTGCGCTCACAGGTGAGCCATTGCCACACGCTTGCTTCAACACCCCTGCTTTCCGCGACTACTTCTATCGCATCTGCGAGAAGTTGGCTTGGGAGGTGCCTGCAGATGGCTTCTTCTGGGACGAGCCGCACTACGCTCTTCCGAAGGGTATCGCTTCTATCACAGGTGGTGTAGCTGATGATTGGGCTTGCCGTTGTCCTATCTGCCAGAAGAAGTTTGAGCAACAGTATGGCTACGAGATGCCTAAGCTCTTGACTCCTGAGGTTGTTCAGTTCCGCGAGAATGAGGCACTCGAGACACTCCGTGTTGCATCGGAGAAGATTAAGGCTATTCGCCCTGATGCAAAGATTGTATGCTGCGTTCACGCTACACAGAACACCTACTATGTAACCGAGCGCCGTGGTTATGACAACTGGGATAAGGTTGCAGCAACCGAGGCATTCGATGTATTCTCAACAACCATTATCAACTACTCGTTGCCACAGAGCTTCGTTGCAAATGTAACAAAGCGTACTGTTGAGGTTGCAAAGCGTCACAACAAGGGTAATCAGCGTTGGTTGATGGGCTACTTTAACGAGCCTGAGGATATGAACCGCGTGAAGGAGATGGTTCACTTCTACGATGAGGAGGGTGTAGAGAGTCTCTTCGCTTGGACTTATCGTGGCGGTCACGGTACTGTTTTGGCTGCGCCTCACGCACTCCAACTTTGGGATACATTGGGCGAGGCTTACGGAGAGGTACTCGACCCTCAGTACAAAATTAAGAAATAACTACTAACAACTTAACAAAATTATGGCACATTCAGATTTGGGCTTCCTTGAGAAGGCGAAAGAGATTCTTGACCGTGTTCACAATGAGCAGGCTGAAAATATCTCGAAGGCTACAGACCTTATGGTTGAGGCTATCAAGAAGGACGAGTTGATTCATGTCTATGGAGGTGGTGGTCACACCACTTTGGTAATGGGCGAGATGTTCTTCCGTGCAGGAGGTCTTTCAAATATCAACCCTATTATGGAGACCGGACTTTCGGTGTTCAATCAGGCACTCAAGTATCTCGAGCTCGAGCGTACAGAGAACTACGGAAGCAGTATTGTGAAGTACTACAAAATCCAGCCGGGCGAGGTGTTTATCCTCTTCCATAACATTGGTATCAACCCTGCAACAATCGATGCCGCTATGGAGGCGAAGCGTTGCGGTGCAAAAATTATCGCTATTTCGTCTTCGTATTGGCAGGACGAGATGCCAGAGGATCACTTTATCCGCCACTCGAGCAAGCAGAACTTGTTCGACATCGCCGATGTGTGCATTGATGACTACAACCCTGTAGGCGATGCGCTCATTCGTGTTCCGGGCTTTGATCGTAGCTTCGGTCCTGTATCGAATATCGTAGATTTCTATATCGCACACTGGTTGGAGATTGACACTATCAACAAGTGCTTGGCTCAGGGTATCAACCCTCCTGTATGGTCGAGTGCTAACGAGCCAGGTGGCGATGAGATCAATGCTGCATATTTGAAGAAGTATTTTAACCGAGTAAAGTGCTTATAGTTATGAGAATGGAGAAAGAGGCTCTCTTGGCCTTACTGAACAAGTATAGCGTTCCTTTCTGCACTGCAGATTTGGAAATGGATCTTCCGATTCAGCCTTGGCGTTGCAATCGCAAGTATGTAGAGTTGGAGAAGTTGGTATCTTCAAACACTTTGGAGCACCTTTGTCTTCTTCGTTTCTGCCACTTGACAGATGCAAACACCGAGTTGAAGGATATTCTCTATCGTGAGTTCGACCTTGCCGAGTTTGTTACTGGTCATAAGATTGTTGCTCTCCACGCAGCACTCACTGATGAGAGAAGTGGTAGTGTGATTATCACTTTGGATAATGGTGTTATAGGCAGTATAGAGGTTGGCAATCTTCTTCCTGAAGGAGAGGCAGAGGTTGATCGCCACGAGATGATTGCACGCCGTGGTGTTGGTAGTGATATCGTTGTCGATACACAGCTTCCACAGCAGTCAATCTATCTGATGACAGATAAACCAGAGACTTTCAAAGATACCGACAGTGAGCTTTTCGGCTTGAACGACAAACAGATAGAGTTAGTTCGCGCTCATTTTGCTTTCTTGAAAGACAAATCAAAGAAGGAGTGGCACGCAGCACAAGATGCTCATCTTTCAGCTGTAGTTAAGGCCGCATTCGAATCAAATGAAACTCATAAAAAGATTGTATTATGAAACCGGTCAAGATAGCAATTTTGTCCCTTACACACGGACATACAAGAAAGTATTTCCAGACACTGCACGATAATCCTGCATTGGATTGGGTGGCAGTTTCGGCAGAGAGCGAGGAGGTTCGCGATGTATTCTATCACTATGGATACAACGAGATTCCTTGCTATATGAGCGATGACGAGATGTTCGAGGCTCACCCAGAGATTGAGGCAGTAGTTATCGCTTCGGCTAACAGCTGTCACCTCGAGCAGGTTAAGAATTGCGCTCGCCGTGGTATTCACGTTTTGTCGATGAAGATTCCGACATTCGATATGGCGGAGTATGACGAGATGATGAAGGTTGTTAAGGAGTCGGGCATCGTATTCCAGATTGAGTTGGAGATGCACTACAACCCTGTTGTATATCGTATGAAGGAGCTCTTCGCAAAGAAGGCGCTCGGAGAGGTAGCATCGTTCAATGCAACCAACATCACCCTTTCGCCGGTGTGGGCATTCCCTTGGCAGGGTGTTCCGGAGTTGAGCTATGGTCGCCGTGAGCTTTTGCGCGAGGGCGAAACCCGCTTCCGTGGAGGTGCGCTTTGCGACCACCCTCATATCTTTGATATGATTCGTTGGCTCACAAATAGCGACTACGAGTACATCTACGCAGAGGTTGGTCCGAACATTCGTCCTGACCTCGAGGAGGAGGATATTATCCTCGTAAATGGAAAGATGAAGAATGGTGTAAGCTTCCTTCTTGATCCATCGTGGTCGCGTTTGGAGGAGCGTTTGAAGGTTCCGGGTCCGGGTTGGGAGGTATTCCCTAAGCGTATGGAGGTGAACTTCAATATCAGTGGAGAGAAGGGTGTGATGCTCGTTGATTCGTTTGGTCCAAATGTTTATCACAATGGCGCGCCTAACGACCGTTATACTGTTCAGTACACCTACTTCGATGAGTGGGTTGGATTGGTTGACGAGTTCGTTGATTGCGTAAGAAACAACCGCACTCCAAAAATTAACATTGAATGGCACCGCCGCACTATCGAGGCAATGAATGCTTGCTACGAGAGTGTTCGTACGGGACAGCCAGTATTCTTTTAGCATTTGTTAGATGAATAAGTTGTTTCCTTACAAGTGGGAGTTGGTATTCTGGCTATTCATTGCCTTCTTCTTCAATCAGGCAGATCGTCAGATATTCAATGTCCTTCTTTTAGATATTCAAGCTGATCTCGGACTATCATCGTCCGAGATTGGCTTGGTTGGTACTGCTCTATTGCTCGTAAATGGTATTCTGCTCCCAGTTGCAGGTATCTTGGGCGATAAACTCAGTAAAAAGTGGATTATTGTTGGAGCTTTATTGCTTTGGAGTACGGCTACCGCTTTGACAGGATTGTCGGGTGGCCTGCCCGCACTTATCTTGTTGCGTAGTGTTGCAACGGGTGGAGGTGAGGCTTTCTATTCGCCTTCGGCAAATAAACTCATCAGCGAAAACCACAGTGAGAGTACTCGCGCAACCGCTATTTCGGTGCATCAGACTGCACTCTATATCGGCTTTATCGTGAGTGGAGTGATTGCTACACAAGTGGCACTCTATCTCGGTTGGCGTGCGACATTCTACATCTTCGGCGGATTGGGTATTGTCTTGGCTGCGCTTATGGCGTGGCGAATTAAGCCCGATGTCATCGCAAATCAGACCGAATCGCTTGGTAAATTGATTGGCGGAGGTATTCGTGCATTCTTCACATCGCCAACCGCGTGGATGTTGGCTCTTGCCTTGACCGGATTTCAGTTTGCAGGACAGGCTCTGTTGATGTGGGGACCTGCATACCTTCAAGAGAACTTCTCGCTCGACCCAACGCGTGCAGCATTTGATGCTTCGTTCTATATGCAGGGAGCCTCTATCATCGGTATCTTTATCGGTGCGCGTATCTCTGATAAGAATGCACAGAAGTACAAGAGTGCGAGAATATGGATGTTGACTGCGGGATTGATTCTCGGAACACCATTCTTATTCCTTCTCGGACACGCAACGAGCGAGGTTGTTGCCTGTGTTGCTCTTGCAGGTTATGGTCTGTTCAAGGGCGTTTACGACTCTAACTTGTTCGCATCGCTGTACGATGTTATCGAGCCACGCTTCAGATCTATGGCAACATCGTTTATTTTGATGTTCTCGTACTTGTTGTCGTGCTGTTCGCCTTGGTTGCTCGGTTGGTTGAAGCCGACCATCGGTCTCTCGGGAGGTATGTCATTGATGGCTATTGTCTATCTCGTAGCGGCAATTCCATTGTTTATTGCTATGAAATATACTCTCAAGAAGGATTTGTATGTAGCGAAGGCGTAGCGACTAAAAGGTATATTAAAAATTGGGTGTGTTCAGCAAAAAGTTTGAACACACCTTTTTTGTGGTGTTACGGAAGATAATTGATTTTAGAAATACTCCTCGCGGTAGCGGTAGTTGTTGCGCAAAGACTCGAACTGTTCGGGTGCATTTTTCAGGGTATTGCTCTCGCTCTCGAGGTCGCAATGGTTATCTATTGTTGCACACATCTCCTCCCATCGTAGCATCTTTGGCGTTGTCGGTTTTGTCTCCGCAGGTCGCCAATCGGCGAGTGGCAGGTCGAAGTGTCGCGCCAATGCCTGCACCGCCATAGCCGTAGCATTTGCCTTACCCTGTGCCGAGTAGCCAGCGATATGTGGTGTCGCGACCACCGATTTAGAGAGGTATTTGCGGTCGATATGAGGCTCGTTCTCCCATACATCGGTGATGTATGTCAGGTCGTTACGCCTTGTCGCTTCGGTTGCTACACACTCTCCGCGTGAGGCGTTGATAAGTGTCGCATTGGGGCGCAAAAGGGTGATATTATGCCCGTTGATAAGGTGGTGTGTTGTGCTATTAAGTGGAGTGTGGAGAGTGACGATGTCAGCACTTTGCAACACCTCCTCGAGCGATACGAAATCGAGATGTTCTCGCTCCTCGCGCGGAGGGTCGGAGCAGATGGTGCGAAAGCCCCAATGTTCGGCATACTCCTTCACTAATCGACCAACATTTCCCACGCCTACAATGCCGAGTGTGCGCTCCTCGGGGCGAAATCCCTCGCGCTTGGCAAGAAGCGATAGAGCCGAGGCAACCCACTGCAAAACACCACGAGCATTGCACCCTGCCGAGGTTGCAATTTCGATGTTGTGGGAGCGACAGTAGTCGAGGTCGATATGGTCAAAGCCTATTGTTGCGGTGGCGATAAACTGCACGCGCGAGCCATCGAGAAGCGCGCTGTTGCATCGGGTGCGGGTGCGAATTATCAACGCATCGGCATCGCGAATAACCTCCTTGGTAAAGCTCTCTCCTGCAATATATTCTACTTCGGCAAAAGGCTCTAACACACCTTGTATGAATGGAATACCTCTGTCAATTATCACCTTCATAGTGGTCGAAAAATAGCTTTGTCACTGCAAATTTAGCACAAATATACTCTGTTTCGTGTGAGGTTGTATGTTTTTCACAATAATTTTTGTAAATTTGTCGCTTGAATGGTTTATCGTGGCTGATAATTGATTGCGGATACTATGATGAAATTTACGAAATATCTTGTAGTGGTACTCCTCTTTGGAACACTCTTTTTCTCGTGTGGAAAGCGCACTGCAGAGCTTAATGGCGGAGCCGATACCCTCTCCTATGTTATTGGTTTGAATGTGGGCAAGACCCTTATGGAGATGGACTCTACGCTCAATGTTGAGGCGGTATGCGCTGCAATACGCGACACATACAACGGTACTCCTAAGATGACTATGGCAGAGGCTCGCGACTACTATCTTGCCGAAAAGACCTACTTCGTGCATGAAAAGGCGAAGGCTCATCAAGAGCAGTATCTCACCGACTTGAGCAAGCGCGATCGTAAGTATGCTCGCACTCGCAGTGGCGTGACCTACAAAATCATTCGTCTTGGCGACCAAAGCCATACTGGCTCTATGTCGATGCGCGACACGGTGAAGATGGTCTATAAACTCACCGATGAGAGGGGTAGAGTAATAGTCGAGTCCGACACCCTGCGCGACTCGTACCGCAATTTGGTGAAGGGCTTGCAGGAGGTAGTGAAGTTGGCAGGTAGCGGTGCGCACTTCAACGCTTGGTTGCCATCGAGAACGGCATACGATGTTGCAGGAAATGCAGAGCTGGGTATCGAGGCGAATACACTGCTCAACTACGATGTCGAGATTCTCAATATCAAGTACAACCGATAGAAAATTTCGGCTAATAATAGTTGAATGATAAATTTTGACTATATTTGCACGATTTTGTGAATATATAAACAACAAAAACTATAAAAAAAGTTATGAAAAAGACATTTATGGCAATCGTGGCACTCGCTTGTGCTACATTGGTTTGTTCTTGCGGTAACGGCAAGAGTGTGAAAATTGTTAAGGGCGATGAGGCAAATTTGGATTCATTGTCTTACTGCCTTGGTGCAAACATCGGTGGTGGCATCAAGCAACAGCTTGGTGATGTACCTTTCGATTTGGAGTCTATCAAGGAGGGTATCAAAGGTGGCATAACCGACAAGTCGAAGATGTCGCACGATGAGGCTATCGACAAGCTTCGTACTTTCTTCTCGCAGACTCTCGCAGAGCGCCGTGCTGCGCATCAGGAGGCTATGCAGGCTGATTCGACAGCTGTGTTCCAGATGTTTGATTCGGCAGAGGAGGCCGAGGAGTTGTCGTACGCTTTCGGTACAGACATCGGTACTAATGTTCGCAACAGCAACTTCCCTATTCACTATTTCTGGCTTATCAAGGGATTCCAAGATGCTTACGAGGGTAGCACCGAGTTGTCGCAGGAGCAGGTGATGGCGTTCTTGCAACACTACTTTATGGTAACTCGCCCAACCGAGGCGGCAGAGCGTTCGGCAAAGTGGCTCGAGAAGAAGGAGAAGGCTTTTGGTGTGAAGAAGACCGAGAGTGGCTTGCTCTACAAAGTTGTTAAGTCGGGCGATATGGAGAAGGCTGCAAAGAGTGACGATGATGTAGTTAAGGTACACTATGTTGGTAAGTTGCAGGACGGAACAGTTTTTGATGCTTCGCTCTTCAAGAATCGCTCGAAGGAGCAACAGGAGATGATTCGCGCACAGCGTCCGGGTATGTTCGATGAGAAGGGCAACCTTCTCGAGGAGGAGAAGCCAATCGAGTTCCCTCTCAATGGCGTAATCAAGGGTTGGACCGAGGGTATGAAGCTTGTTGGTCCGGGCGGAAAAATCAAGTTGTATATCCCTGCTGAGTTGGCTTACGGTATGCGTGGTGCTGGTCAGTTGATTGGTCCTAACGAGGCTCTCGAGTTCGAGGTTGAGTTGCTCGAGGTTGTTCCTGCAAAGGTTGAGGAGGCTCCAGCAGTTGAGGAGGCTCCGGTTGCAGAGCCTGCAAAGTAGTGGCTATTCGCTAAAGGCATAAGTGGAGGGTTGAGAGTTCAGCCCTCCACTGCTTTTTTTATCTTCGGCGGTGGCGTTTCGGTAGTTCGATATACTCGGTATAGACTATGCGATTGTGGGGGTTGGAGGAGGTTATCTCCTGACGAATAGCCTTTGTGCCGTAGCGGAAAAAGAGAAATCGGCGCGGTACGCGGTGTATCACTTGTCGTAGTGTGTCAATACTCTCGATGCGACACTCGGCATTGCCGTTGCGAATTATTCCCTCGATGCTCACCCACCTATCGCTCCATCGAAATATGGTGGCGGTGTCGGGTAGCAGGCGGTCGAGAAAGAGGGTGTCGCGTGCGGTGGTGCTGACCTCAATTTGTGTCTGCGATGCCGAGGTGGCGATGCTCTCGACACGGCGCAGGCGAATGCCAAGCTCGCGAATACGCCGTGTGTCGCGCGTGTGCTGTTTGCGATATTCGTCAAGTTCAAGTTGCAGGGCTACAGACGATGCCACCGACTCTTCGAGGCGTGTCTGGTAAAGTCGAGTTTCGGTTGTTAGTGCTTCGTTGTTGTTGCGAAGTCGTGCGACCTCGCTCGTGCTGTGGCGCAGAAATAGAGCGCAAGCAATAAGCAGTAGCGTTACCACTGCCGAGTAGTAAAATAGTACTTTTTTCATAGTGGTTTGGTCTTTTTTGGGTTGTGCGGACTCCGAGCAAAGTGTTTAGAGTCGTTAGGGGCGTTAGGGGCGCGCCTTTTTTTAGTGAGTAGTTAGGAGATAGGAGTTAGGAGTTAATCCTCAATTCTCAATTAACCCTGCTATGCAGGCTTTTCCTCCTTGCGGCTCGGCAAAGTGTGCAAGCACCCTCTGCTCTCGCTCCGCAGCGTCGGTTCTCAATCCTCAATCCTCAATTAACTATTAGAGGCAATAGCAGGGGACTCATTTGCGGTAACAAATGAATCGTTCATAGTAGTACAGTTAAATGTTATTGTATAGTTTGAATTGTGTCGGTTTGCGCAACGACAGTGCAAATATACAACAAGAGATACCCCCTTGTCAAGAGTTTTGGTTAAAAAATTTAACTATTGGACTATTTTTAACACTTTTAACAATTTTAACACTTTAACAGAGGTGCTAAACAATGTTAAAAGTTAAAAGTTAAAAATTAAAAATTCCTTTAATTGTCACCGCTGCGATTAAGCCGAGAGCAGAGTCAAACTTGTTTGAACTATGCCGAGGCGGAGCAGTGAAGACCGAAGGTCAACTGTCAATTTGCTCTGCAACCGTTCGGGCGATGCGCTCAGCGGAGATATCCATATAGCGATGTCCGTTCCACTCCGAGAGTGCCGTGATACCGCGATAGTCGATATAGAGAATCTCCTTTGCCTGTTGCAGTTCCGAGAGATATACGATACCTTGGGTGATATTTCGGTGCGAGAGTTTTGTTGCCTTGAGGGCGAGTGTCGACTCTACATTTTGGCAATGCTCCGAAAATCTGATTTCATTCTCAAATACCGCTATTATGGGCGCACCTTCGATAGCGATAACCTCGCCCAACTCATTTACCCACACGGGAACTCCCTCGTTTGCGATTTGAGCCGTGGCGTGGTTGAGTTCGAGCAGAGCCACCTTTGCCGATGTGTTTTGCATAATCAGCTCGCCTGATACTCGCGTTAAAAATCCCTGCGGAGCGAGGGCGCGCAGAGAGAAGTGGTTGTAGAGCATCTCGACACACTCTATCTCGATTGCTCCGTTGTCGTGGCACTTGATATTTACGGCATTGGTTGCACTCTTGGAGTATCCACCACTACGCAACTTCTCGGCGATAGCCTTGCGCAACTCCTCGCGACCTATCGCTAAGGGGGCGAGAAATAGCGCACGCGAAAGCTCCTCGAGACGCGTGAAATGCTCCTCGAAGTGCATAGGCTCATAGCCTCGTGTGCGTATATATTCGTAGATGTAAGCCATCGCTACATCATCATAATTTTCAGAATAAACTCGCGCAACAGCTCGCCATTCGATGCTCCGCCATCGTCAACACCTTTGCTCTTGGCATCGTACTCGGCACACAAACCAATGATTTTGAATACCTTGTTGTTTGGCCACATTGGCGCACGGCGAGTAATCTCTTTCAGGAAGTATGGCGAATTGAGTCGCATAGCACGGCACAATTCGCTCTGGTCGGGCATTGCAACACCTCGGCGGCGCGAATCCCAACATATATAATTATAGGTAAAGAGTTGTCGGAACGAGTCGTACAAAACCCTCACGCTGAGCAACAGCGGATAAGCCTTTGGATTTTCGCCCATATATTGCGCTATGCGCAACGCCTTTTCGAGTTGGCGGTCGAGTACGGCATTGCTCAACTCGTAGTTGTTGAACTGGCGCGATATACCGATATGGTTCTCAATATCTTCGGGGGTGATGGTCGTGCGCTCCTTGGGCAACGATACAATCATCTTCTCGAGTTCGTTGCTGATTTTCGAGATATCTACGCCAAGATGTGCCACCAAAATTTTGCTCGATGCCGAGTCGAGTTTCAGCCCCTTTGTCGTGGCGAAGCCTGCCAGCCACTTCTCCGCCTCGTAGTCGCGTGGCGATACCGAGTCAAAGACCACGCCGTTGGCTTTGATACTCTTGTAGAGGGGTGTTCGGCGGTCCATAGCCTTGCCCTTGTGGCTCAAGACGAGTATTGTCGAGGGCTGTGGCGAGGCGGTGTAGGCGTGGAGCAGTTCGATTTTGTCGAGTTGCTGAGCCTCCTTCACGATAATGGCCTCGTACTCGCCCATCATAGGGAGCTGGCGACAGTAGCTCGCTACCGTTCCGCCATCGGTGTCGTTGCCGTAGATTACAATCTGGTTGAAGGCTCGCATCGACTCCTCCATAATCCCCTCGCTCAAAGCATCGCACAACGCATCTATAAAGTACAACTCCTCGCCCTGCAAGAGGTATATCGGAGCGAACTTTCGCGCCTTGATATCGCCCATCAAGCGATGAAATTCGGCATCGCATGAAGCGAATGTAACCTTCTCTGCCATATTGTTTTAGATAGTATATTTCGTAACTTTCAAAATGTTCTCGGTCTTTGCGCTTACGCGGAAACGCTCATCGGTACGGCGACCTACAACCCACACAATATCCTCGCCTGACACCAACACAAATTGTCGTTTGCGCTCCACGATAGGGACTTTCTGGTCGGTGAGGTAGTCGCCCACCTTCTTTCTGCCCGCCATACCGAATGGAATGAAGGTGTCGCCCTCACGCCAACGGCGCAGACGAAGCGGATATTGCAACTTCGACTCATCAATCAACGCTACATCGCTCGGCAGACGATATTCATTGACATTGTCGATATCGGTATGTTCGTAGTAGAGTACCGAGTTGCCACAATAACTGCGCATCTCGTCACGCTCAACTATAACCTCACAGTCGTCCTCCTCCTCGATACGGGCAACCAAGATATTACCTCTATCTAAATACGCCACATAATCTCGGGAGTAGAAACGGCGGTCGGTAACGCCACGCTTCAATGCCTTGTTTAACTCCTCGACTACATCGCCCTTGAAGCCATACGAGGAGTTCAACAACTCATATATCACAAAGTCACGCGGATAGATACTATCTATTGCTCCGACCTCGATGGTGTCGATGCCGTTCTCGCTATGTAGAGCCACCTCGCGGATATTGTCAATCGCTGCATCTATAAATCTCTGTGCATCGTTCAAACGGTAGAGGTTTCCACGCATCAATGCCGTGAATTTTGGATTTATCTCCTGCAAGAGTGGCAATAAACCCAAACGGATTTTGTTGCGCAGATACTTTGTCGAACGGTTTGAGGAGTCCTCTCGGTATGGGATATGGTTCTGTACGGCATACTCCAAGATATCCTTGCGAGTGGCATAGAGCAGAGGTCGTACCACACGACCATATTGGCGATTTATACCCGTAAGACCACGCAAGCCCGTACCACGAAGCAGATTTATGAAAAAGGTCTCGATGGAGTCATTGGCGTGGTGTGCTACTGCAATTACGGTGCAACCCTCCGTTTGGCACAACTCGTAGAACCACTCGTAACGCAGACGGCGCGCGGTCATCTCCATCGAGTCGCCCGTGCGAGCCATCTCGCCCAAAGTGTCGAAGTTTTTAGTGTGACACACGATACCTAACTTTTCGCACTCACACAGCACCATTTCGGTATCTTCATCGCTCTCCTTACCTCGCAGTCCGAAGTTACAATGTGCCACCTCGACATTGTAATTCAAGCGCACAAAAATCGAGAGCATAACCATCGAATCGACACCTCCCGACACGGTCAGGAGAATTTTATCCTCGTGCGAGAATAGTTCGTGTCGCTCGACATACTTCTCGAAAGCCTGCAACAGAGTTTTAGTTTGCATAATAAATAATATCTCTAACGCCCCTAACGCCTTTAATGCCCCTAATTAAAGCACATTTACCTCTGGCGAAATCTCGATGCCGAACTTCTCCTTGACGGTCGCTACAACTTTATGTGCAAATGTTATTACCTCATTGCCCGTAGCACCACCGAGATTTACCAATACCAATGCCTGACGCTCATGTACGCCAACATTGCCCTCTTTGTAGCCCTTCAAACCCGACTTGTCGATAAGCCAACCCGCCGCGAGTTTAACTTTGCTCTCCTCCTGCGTAGGGTAGTGGGGCATATCGGGATATTCGGCGAGCAACTTCTCTGCCACCTCTTGCTCTACGATAGGGTTTTTGAAGAAACTGCCTGCATTACCCAAAACGGCTGTATCGGGCAACTTGGAACGGCGGATTGCACAAATTGCATCGCGGATATTTGCAAGTGTTGTCCCTCCGCGTGCCTCGACCTCGCACACAACATCGCCATAGCAGAGTCGTGGATTAGGCGTTTTCGACAACTCAATCTCTATGGCGGTGATAATGACACGCCCCTTCAAAGAGTGCTTAAATACGCTTTCGCGGTAGCCAAAAGCGCAATGCTCGGCAGCGAGAGTAACGAAGTTACCGCCCTCCACGAAATACATCTCCACCGAGCGAATGGTGTCTTTTGCCTCTACGCCGTATGCGCCGATGTTCTGCACAGGCGCGGCACCAGCCTTGCCGGGGATAAGCGAGAGGTTTTCGATGCCCCACAAGTTATGCTCCACACTCCAAGCCACCAAGTCGTCCCACTCGACACCCGCGCCGACCTTTATGCGCACAGCTGTATCGCTCTCCGAGAGGACCTCTATGCGATTGTCGCAAGGTGTGATAAGCAGAGTCTCCACATTGCTTGTGAATAGGATATTGTTTCCCCCACTCAACACATACCAATTTTCTGTGCCATACTTGGCAAACAGTTCGGGCAACTCCTCGGCGCGGTCGAACTCGACAAGGCGTTTTGCCACCTGTCGCACGTGGAATGAGTTGCGCTCCGAGATCTCTATATTTTCGTAATAGCGTATCATAGTGCAAATATAAGAAAAAGACGAGAGACGAGAGACGAGAGACGAGAGAAATGCAAAATGCAGAATGCAAAATGCAAAATTTTTAATTTTTAATTCTCAATTCTCAATTCTCAATCCTCAATTGTCAATTATCACACTATTCCCTGCTCCAACATTGCATGGGCAACCTTCAAGAAACCTGCGATATTTGCACCCTTAACATAGTTGATGTAGTTGCCCTCATCGCCCGCCTTAACGCAAGCCTCGTGGATAGACTGCATAATGTAGTGTAACTTCTCATCGACCTCCTCTGCCGACCACGAGAGGTGCATCGCGTTCTGTGTCATCTCCAAGCCCGAAGTTGCCACACCACCAGCGTTCACCGCCTTACCAGGGGCGAACAAGATGCGAGCCTTCTGGAATGTAGCGATAGCCTCGGGAGTACAACCCATATTCGATACCTCGGCAACGCACCAAGTGCCATTTGCGAGCAACTCATCAGCGTCAGCACCTGTCAATTCGTTCTGGAATGCGCAAGGGAGTGCGATATCGCACTTCACGCTCCACGCCTTCTTGCCCGGAACAAATGTAGCATCGGTGAACTTCTCGGCAAATGGAGCAACGATATTGCGGTTTGAAGCACGCAACTCCAACATATAGGCAATCTTCTCGTCATTCATTCCGTTAGGGTTGAGGATAACTCCGTCTGGTCCTGAGATAGCGATAACCTTCGCGCCCAACTCGGTAGCCTTCTTTGCTGCACCCCAAGCCACATTTCCGAAGCCCGAGATAGCAATCTTTGCCCCCTTCAACTCCTTGCCTGCACGGTGGAGCATATGCTCCACGAAGTACAATGCGCCAAAACCTGTTGCCTCTGGGCGAATCAATGAGCCACCCCAAGTCAAGCCCTTACCTGTCAATACGCCTGTGTTGTACTCGCGTGCCAACTTCTTGTACATACCGTACATATAGCCAATCTCGCGACCACCTACGCCCACATCGCCCGCAGGAACATCGGTGTCAGGACCTATATTCTGCCATAACTCCAACATAAAGGCTTGGCAGAAACGCATAATCTCGGCATCGCTCTTGCCTACAGGGTCGAAGTCCGAGCCACCCTTTGCACCACCCATCGGCAGGGTTGTGAGGGCATTTTTGAAGGTCTGCTCGAAGCCGAGGAACTTCAACATCGAAGGGTTTACCGCCTTGTGGAAACGGATACCTCCCTTGTAAGGGCCGATAGCCGAGTTGAACTGAATACGATAACCGAGGTTGGTCTGAATCTCGCCCTGGTCATCAACCCATGTTACACGGAAAGTGATGATGCGGTCAGGCTCGACCATACGCTCAACAATCTTTGCCTTCTCAAACTCCGGGTGCTGGTTGTAAACCTCCTCGATAGACTCCAACACTTCGCGTACTGCCTGTAAATACTCGTTCTCGCCCGGGTGCTTGCGCTCCAATTCGAGCATAATGTTTTGTACATTCATAATATATTGGTTTTAAGGTTTGTTGTGTTTTTTTAGTTTTCCGTTTTAATCCTGCTTTGCAGGCTTTTCCTCCTTCGCACCTCGGCATAGTGTGCAAGCACCCTCTGCCCTCGGTTTGTCGTCGGTTCCGTTTGTCTAAATCTCTACAAGGTTGTGCTTTATGGCATATACCACCAGACTTGCCGTGTTTTTCGAGCCGGTTTTTTCGAGGATATTTGCTCGATGCGAATCAACCGTGCGCTTCGAGATAAACAATTTGTCGGCAATCTCCTGTGTCGAGAGTCCTCGACAGATGCCGAGCAGAACATCTATCTCGCGCTCGGAGAGTATCTCCGTATCCTCGTTACGGCGCATAGCACCCGAAAGTGCCGCCATAACTGCCTGACATATATACTCTTCGTTATTTACCACGGACTTAATAGCCGTAAAGACCTCCTCTATTGAGGAGTCCTTCAGCAGAAAACCCTTTGCTCCCGCCTCGACCATACGCGAGTAGTACTTCTCATCGCCAAACATCGAGAGACAGATAATTTTCAGATTGGGGTTCTGCTCCAAAGCCAATGCGGTTGCCTTGTCGCCCGAGAGATTCGGCATAGCGATATCCATAAATACAATATCGGCACTCATAGCCTCGCTGTTTGCCAAAAAGTCTGCGCCATCATTTGCCTCGGCAACAACTCGGCAGTTGTACTTGCCGTCAATCAAACCCCGCAATCCGTTGCGGAATAGTGCGTGGTCATCAACCAATGCAATTTTTATCTCTTTTTCCATCTTCGTCTTCTCCTTTTAGGGTGCGTCTCCTCCTGATGAAGTGATATGCGTGCGTGAGCCTGCATTCCGCTACCCTCGTTGCCAAATATCTTTAATTCGCCATTTAGCGACTCTATGCGAGAGGTGATATTCGATAGCCCCATACCGCCCGACATAGCATTGTCGGTGTTGAAACCGCGACCATTATCGTTGTAGTGCAACTCCAAAGCGGACTCTTTGAATATAAGTGATATGACAATTTTGTCGCAACCCGAATGTTTGAGTGAGTTGTTGATAAGTTCGCAAATTACACGGTAGAGAACAACCTCGATATCGTTGTCAAATCGCTCCTTTTTGAGGTTTGTATCGAAGGCAACATCGATGGTGTGGAGCGATTGTATGCGCGAGATAAAACTCTGTACTCCCTGTGCCAAGCCAAAGTCCATAAGAATTTGGGGCGACATATTGTTTGAAATTTCGCGCACGGAGCGAATAGACTCATCAATAACAAATCGGGTATTTTGCAAAATTTCCAACTGCTCCTTGCTCATATTCTCGGTCGAAAGAGCCGACAATGACATCTTTGCCGAAGAGAGCAGTGGTCCCATACCATCGTGTAACTCCTTGGCAAATTGTGAACGGGAACGCTCCTCGGTACGCAGTACGGTCGATAAGAGTCGCCTGCTCAACAGGTTACGCTGATAGTTGAGATGGTCGATGTGATTGACCAAACGATGGGCGAAGAATACCGCTACAACAACGCACAAAGAGGCTATAACATCGAATATGATTACCAACTCGAAGTTGATGGATTTATTCAGGAAAATGTAGAGCAGATGTTGTGCAAAGGAGATAGCAAACGCCAAAATACACAATATCCAAATGATGCTGTACTTGGTACGCCGAACAAGGTGTATGGCATAGCCTATGGCAAGTAGTTGTATCGCCATAAGTACACACATCGCTATTTTCAGCCCGAGGCTCAACATCTGTCAATTGCTATTATAGAATTGTCTTTAACTGCTCCATTTGGCTATATGCCGTCAAATCGACCTGTACGGGAACTACCGACACATAGCCGTTTGCCAAAGCCCACTCATCGGTATCCTCCGCGTGCGGCTCGGCATTCGAGAAAGCCCCTGTAAGCCAGAAATAGTCTCTGCCGTGCGGGTCGGTGCGCTTGTAGAACTCCTCACGCCAATATCCGCGAGTTTGTCGCGAAAGGCGAATGCCCTTAATCTCGTTGCAGGGTATATCGGGAACATTTACATTCAGACATAGTGGTCTTGGTAGGCTCTCGCTCTCCAAAACAGCCTTGACAATCTGCGTTCCATACTTCACCGCCCCCTCGAAGTCGGCATCGAGGTCGTGGTCGGTAAGCGAAAGACCTATGCTCGGAATGTTGTAGAATGCCGCTTCGATGGCTGCACCCATTGTTCCCGAATAGAGAACATTCACCGCAGCATTCGAACCGTGATTTATGCCTGAAATTACCAAATCGACCTTCTCCTCGCGGAAGAGGTGGTCGAATGCCATCTTTACACAATCTACGGGTGTTCCGTTGAGTGAATATATCGTCACGCCCTCCTCCTCGCGGACTTTGCGGAGATAGAGTGGGTTGTAGATTGTTATTGCCTGACTCATACCGCTTTGTGGGGCATCGGGTGCAATGGCAATTACTCTGCCGAACTGTCTCGCCACCTCAATCGCTGCTGCAAAACCCTTGCTGCGGTAGCTGTCATCGTTAGTCAAAAAAATCAGTTTTTCTCTCTTCATACCGATACAAAGATACAAAAATAAACGGAAAACGGAAAGCGGAAAACGGAAAACTTTGAGTTTTTCGTTTGGAGCGGAAAGCGGAAGCGACGAACGAAGCAATGGAGAGAGGCTGCTTGCAGACTATCTCTTGCAAGGAGGAGCAAAAGCCTGCGTAGCAGGATTAAAACGGAAAACTTTTGTTTTTAGACGAGAGACGAAAGACGAGAGACGAGAGATGCGCCAATAAGATGGCATTGAATGGCAGCGCAGTCTAACGACTGCTTAATAGCAGGGCGCGCTGACAATAGCAACCAGCGCTTGTCATTCAGCGAGTGAAACGAGCGCATGCCATTTAAGTCTGCGCCTTGACCACCCTCAGAGTTCGGAAAACTGAAAACCCACCTCCCCTTACCACCCCCCCCCGGACTCGACCGGCGGCAGCAGCCGAGAGCAGACCGAAGGAAGGTTGTTGCAATCAGAGATTGTCGGGGTTGATGGGCGATGGGGCGAAAATTTATTTTCAGCCACAATCGCACAGCAAGCACGAATATTTGCGTAGCAAACAACAACCGACCGCAGACAAGTCAGCCGAGGCGCAACAAGCTGAACGAGTCCTATTCTGGGCAAACGAAAAAGGAGCTTTCTGAAAAGAAAACTCCTTTGAAGTGCCCAGAATAGGACTCGAACCTACACGCCTCTCAGCACTCGCACCTGAAACGAGCGCGTCTACCATTTCGCCATCTGGGCATTGCGACTGCAAAGGTATATAAATTTTCGCTAACTGCAACAATTTACTCTCAACTTTTAACTTTTATCTTTGCACTTTTAGTTTTTTTTACTATCTTTGTTTAGATTAACCTATTGGAGCGAAGTGGCGTCAATTTATTTTCATATTCCGTTTTGCAAACGGTTGTGCGGGTATTGCGATTTTTATCGCAGTGTGAAGTTGAAATATATCCCACAGGTTGTTGAAATGATGCATGCGGAGTTGAGGTCGCAACAAAATTTTCTGCACGATAAGTCTATTCATACAATCTACTTTGGCGGAGGCACGCCTTCGTTGCTTGCGCCGAGCGAGATAGAGCGATTTATCAGTCAGGTGTGCGCGCAGTTCGACTGCTCGGCGTTGGAAGAGATAACCATAGAGGTCAATCCCGATGATATCACGCCCGAATATATTGCCGAACTATGCAAAACATCTGTTAATCGAATCTCTATGGGGGTGCAGTCGCTCGATGACGATTGCTTGCGGTTTATGGGGCGCAGACACTCGGCACAACAGGCTCTCGATGCGGTCAATATGTTGCAGGAGGCTGGCTATAGAAATATCTCGGTTGATGTGATTTTTGGAGTTGAGGGTTTTGGTGGCGATGTGCTGGCGCAAACCTTGCAGGGTGTAATCTCTATGGGCGTACAGCATATCTCGGCATACCATCTCACCATCGAGGAGAATACTCGCTTCGGAAGATTGTTGGCGCGTGGTGAGATGCACGAAACCGAAGAGGAGCGAAGCGAAGCGGAGTTCTTGCAGGTACATAACGCGCTGACAAAGGCGAGCTTTGAACACTACGAGGTGTCGAACTACGCATTGCCCGACTATCGCTCTCGTCACAACTCTTCGTATTGGCGAGGCGTGGAGTATCTCGGCATTGGTCCGGGGGCGCACTCCTACAATGGCGAGGTACGCCGTTGGTGCGAACAACCGATAGAGGCGTATGTGAAAGATGTCGAGTATGGCTCGGAGGTGCTGTCGTGGCGCGATAAGTTGAACGAGTATGTGATGACCTCGTTGCGTTGTGTCGAGGGGTTGTCGCTTGCAAAAGTGGAGCAAAATTTTGGCACGAAAGAGCGAAAAAGATTGGAGTGCGAAGCAATAAAAGCGGGCGTTGCGGAGTTGCTGATAAGCGACAACGACAACCTGCGTATTGCCCCCGAAAAGATGCTTTTGTCGGACTTGGTAATTGAGGCTTTGATTGAGTTGTAAGAGTGCTTATTATATAATAGGTGTTAATTATTAAAAAATTTTAATAAATACCTTGTTTTTGTAATTTAATAGTCGTATCTTTGCGGCGAAAAAATATATGAAACAACAAATTATCAGATAATTATGAGTGAAGTAAAGTTTAATCCTGATCTCCTTTTTGAGGTTAGCTGGGAGGTGTGTAACAAGGTTGGCGGTATTCATACCGTGTTGGCAACCAAGGCTCTAACTGTTACAAAGCAGATGGGCGATAGATATATCACTATCGGTCCCGATTTTTCGCAGGATAGCGAGGCTTCGGAGTTCGTTGAGGATCCAATGTTGTTGAAGACTTGGCGACAGAGCCTCTACAATGATGGTATTCGTGTTCGTATTGGTCGTTGGAATGTATGCGGTAATCCTATCGCAATACTTGTAGATTTCACAACCCTCTTTGCAAATAAGGACGAGGTGTTGAAGGAGTTGTGGGAGACCTACAAGGTCGATTCTATCTCGGGACAGTGGGATTATGTTGAGCCTGTATTGTTCGGTTACTTGGCAGGCAAGGTTATCGAGTCGTATGTAGATGCCTTCTGTGCAACTACCGAGAAGGCTGTGGCTCACTTCCACGAGTGGATGACCTGCTCGGGTGGCCTCTACTTGCGCCAGCATTCGCCATATATTGCAACCGTGATGACCACCCACGCTACGGTTATGGGGCGTTGCATTGCAGGCAACAACCTCCCTCTCTACGGCAACTTGGAGCAGTTCAATGCAGACGACTTGGCTCGTCAGTTCAATGTTGTAGCAAAGCACTCTATCGAGAAGATGGGAGCAAAGAATCACGATGCGTTCCTCTCGGTGAGCGATATTACTGCTCGCGAGTGTGCACGCTTGCTCGGCAAGGAGGTTGATGTTGTAACCCCTAACGGCTTTGAGAACGACTTTGTCTGGACGGGCAAGGAGTACGACACAAAGCGCAAGGAGGCTCGCGAGGCGATGATTAAGGTTGCCGAGGCTTGTCTCTCGCACAAGTTCGAGAAGGAGCCGTTCATTATCGGCACAAGCGGTCGCTACGAGTTCCATAACAAGGGCTTGGATATCTTCTTCGATTCGTTGAAGGCACTCGAGACTTCGGGCAAACTCGACCGTGAGGTGTTGGCTTATGTAACTGTTCCTGCAGCAAACCTTGGCGCACGCCACGACTTGCAGGCTCATTTGCAGGATAAGTCACAGCCGATTGATGCTTCGCAGTATCGCTACTCGACACACATTCTCGAAAATACCGCTTGGGATCAGATTGTAAATGCTATCAATGGCTCGGTGCTTGACCGCGCAGAGTCGAAGGTTAAGGTAATCTTCGTACCTACATATCTCAACCAGAACGATGGTATCTTCAACAAGAGTTACTACGAGTTGCTCGTAGGTATGGACTTGACAATCTACCCATCGTACTACGAGCCTTGGGGATATACTCCGCTTGAGTCTATCGCATTCTCTGTACCTACCATCACCACTACTTTGGCAGGCTTCGGTGTTTGGGCTGTAGAGCAGGAGAAGAGTAATGGCGTTGTGGTTGTTAAGCGCAACGATAACAACGCCGTTGAGGCTGTGGCTTCGGTTGCAGATGCGGTGCTTCGCTTCCTTGCGCTCTCGGACAAGGAGGTTAAGGAGGTGCGTAATGCGGCATTCGAGATGTCGAAGAAAGCTCTTTGGGAGAATCTCTTTACATACTATCAGAAGGCTTACGATTGCGCAATTGAGAGCTGTGTGGCTCGTACCAATCGTGCTGTTATGGGCGATGGCGGTGCTTCGCACGAGCAGATTAACTTCGTGCGTCAGCAGTTGTTCGTTGAGCGCCCTTCGTGGCAACGCGTAATGGTTGAGAAGTCGTTGCCTGCACGTTTGCGCCCACTCGAGGAGTTGTCGCGCAACTTGTGGTGGAGCTGGACTCTCGGCGCACGCGACTTGTTCGAGGCTATCGACAAGGAGTTGTGGGTTGAGGTTGATCGCAACCCTATCGCATTGCTCGACAAGTTGTCGATGGAGCGCCTTTCTGAGATTGAGCACGATGAGGCATTCCTCGCAAAGATGGATTCGGTATATGCACAGTTCCAAGAGTATATGAACGAGAAGCCAGATCCAAAGGCTCCGAAGATTGCTTACTTCTCGATGGAGTATGGTTTGCATCACTCGTTGAAAATCTATTCTGGTGGTCTCGGAATCTTGGCAGGTGACTATCTAAAAGAGGCATCGGATAGAAATACCCCTATGGTAGCTGTTGGTCTTTTGTACCGCTACGGATATTTCACACAGCGTCTTTCGGCACAGGGTGCGCAGGAGGCTACTTATGAGGCTCAGAACTTCTTTAAGTTGCCAATTCTCCCTGTTCGCGAGGAGGACGGCTCGTGGGTAACGACACAGGTTGCTTTGCCGGGTCGTACTTTGAGCGCACGCGTATGGCGTTGTCAGGTAGGTCGCACTCCGTTGTACTTGCTCGATGCAGACTATGAGGCAAACCTCGAGGAGGACCGTCAGGTAACCCACTACCTCTATGGTGGCGATTGGGAGAACCGCTTGAAGCAGGAGATTTTGCTCGGTATCGGTGGTATCCGCGCTCTTAACAAGATGGGTATCAAACAGGAAGTTTATCACTGCAACGAGGGACACGCCGCATTTATTGGCGTGGAGCGTGTGCGCAACTTGATGTCGCGTAAGAAGCTCTCGTTCTCGGAGGCATTGGAGGTTGTGCGTTCATCTTCGCTCTTTACAACCCACACCCCTGTACCTGCAGGTCACGATGCATTCCCTGAGTCGATGATTCGCCAATATATGTCGCACTATCCTGATGCCCTCGGTATCACTTGGGATCAGTATATCAACCTCGGAAAGGTTAATCCGAACGATCCGAACGAGCGATTCTCGATGTCGATACTCGCTTGTAACCTCTCGCAGGAGGTTAATGGTGTATCGTGGTTGCACGGCGAGGTATCGAAGGATATCCTCGGTAATATGTGGCCTGGATACTTCAAGAAGGAGTTGCACATCGGCTATGTAACAAACGGTGTTCACTTCCCAACTTGGACAGCATCGAATATGCGCCGTCTCTACTCGCGTTACTTCCCTAACGGATTCGAGGGACACACCTACAATATCCCTGAGTGGCAGAAGGTGTATAACATTCCTGACGAGGAGTTGTGGAACGAGCGTATGTTCCTCAAACAGCGACTCATCAAGACTATCAAGCGCCGTTATACCGATCCTACGCAGGTGCGCTTCGACCGCCCAAGTCAGATGATTCAGGTGGCAGACCGCATCAAGCCGGAGGTTCTCACTATCGGCTTTGCACGCCGTTTTGCTACTTACAAGCGTGCATACCTCCTCTTCTCGAACTTGGAGCGACTGTCGGCTATCGTAAATAACAAGCAACGCCCTGTACAGTTTATCTTCGCAGGTAAGGCTCACCCAGCTGACAAACCGGGACAGGATTTGATTAAGCGCATCGTTGAGGTGTCATTGATGCCGGAGTTCGTGGGTAAGATTATCTTCTTGCAGAACTACGATATGGAGTTGGCTCGCCGTATGGTTCAGGGTGTTGATGTGTGGTTGAATACCCCTACCCGCCCATTGGAGGCTTCGGGTACTTCGGGCGAGAAGTGTGTGATGAATGGCGTTATGCAGTTCTCGGTACTCGATGGCTGGTGGGTTGAAGGCTACAAGGAGAATGGCGGTTGGGCACTCCCTATGGAGCGCACATTTGCCGACCAAGGACACCAAGACGAACTCGATGCCGAGATGATTTATACCACTATCGAGGAGCAGATTGCGCCTAAATACTATGCTCGCAATGAGCGTGGCATTCCAACTGATTGGGTTGCTTCGATTAAGAAGTGTATCTCGGATATCGCATCGAACTTCACTACAAACCGTATGCTTATCGACTACGAGGAGCGTTTCTACAACAAACTTGCAGCGCGTAAGAAGCAACTCGTATCGAACAACTACATTCTTGCTCGCGAGATTGCAGCTTGGAAGCGTAAGGTTTCGGCTGCGTGGGATAGCGTAAGAGTTCTCGAATCGCAACGCGTGCGCGTGGATAAGGAGTCGATGTTGCTTGGCGAAAAGTATCACTTCGAGGTAAAACTCGATGTTGCAACACTCTCGCCAGAGGAGATTGGAGTAGAACTCGTTATTGCAAAACAGATGGTAGGTACACAAGCCCCAGATGTGGTAGCTGTAGAGCAGTTGCAACTCGTTAGTAGCGAGGGAACACAGGCGACCTACTCTTTGGACGTTGCTCCAAACCGCACCGGTGCATTCGACCTTGCCTTGCGTGTCTATCCAAAGAACGAGAACTTGCCGTACAGAATGGACTTTGCCCTCGTTAAATGGGCTTAACAATTAGAGTTAAAAGTTAAAAATTAAAAGTTAAAAGTTGATTGCTGAAAGAACTTTTAACTCTGCACTTTGAACTTTTAACTGAACTATTCATACATCAATACTGTTGAGCACCGAATGCTCGGCAGTATTTGGTGTGTGGTAACAAAAACAGACATAAAGCTGTTGTATTTTCAATAAAAAAGTGACATAAAACGGCTATTTTGTAAAAATATTCATTTTTCAGAGAACAATTAGTCGAAATTTTTATTAACTTTACGAAACAAAGATAAAATTTCATCAATAAATAAATTATGCCGGGACTTAAATTCGACAAACGAGAACTTGGTAACTTGGAGTATTCGTTGCAACGAGAGATGTTGGCTACCGACCGCCGTGGCGGTTATATGAGTACCACCATCGTAGGTTGCAACACACGCAAGTACCACGGTCTTATTGTTGCCCCGATTGATTCGAGCAACAATGCCTATGTGCTGCTTTCGTCATTAGACGAGACTATTGTACAGCACGACCAGTCATTCAACTTGGCTCTGCACCGTTTTCGTGGTGTATATGAGCCTCGCGGACACAAGTATATCACCGACTTTGAATATACTCCGTGTCCAACCATTACTTACCGTGTCGGCGGTGTGATTCTCCGCAAGGAGATACTTTGGATTCACAAGCGTACCCAGATGATGATTCGCTATACGCTTGTAGATGCTCACTCCGAGACGACACTTCGTTTGCGTCCTTTCCTCGCGTTCCGCAACAGACACGAGTTGTCGAAGGCCAATATGTACGCCAATGTTCGCTCCTACCCGGTTACAAACGGAGTGAAGAACCGCCTTTATGATGGTTTCCCTTGGTTGCATATGCAGTTGTCGAAAGCTGATGCAAAGTTTATTCCTGCCCCCGATTGGTACTACGACTTTGAGTATCAGAAGGAGATTGAGCGTGGTTATGAGGGCTATGAGGATTTGCTCACAACGGGTTACTTCGAGATGAATATCAAGAAGGGCGAGAGCATTATCTTCTCGGCTTCGGTTGATGAGATGCCTTCGGGTGAGGCTATTGTGGAGGCTTACGAGACCTCGGTGGCACGCCGTACTCACAAGATAGACTTCGAGAGTTGCTTGCACCACTCGGCTCGTCAATTTATAATTCGCCGTCCGGGCAACCGCACCGAGGTTATCGCGGGATACCCGTGGTATGGCGTAGATGGTCGCTCGACTTTTATTTCGCTTCCGGGTTTGACCTTGGAGCAGGGCTACAAGGAGGATTGCCTCGATGTTCTCGATACGATGGTTGGCGATATGCACAATGGCGACTTTGCTGGTTCGGCTTCGGCAGAGGTAGCGGTTGATGCTCCGTTGTGGTTCTTCTGGACATTGCAACAGTTGGAGGAACACATCGGCGCGCAGGCTATTTGGGAGCGTTACGGCAAGGCGATGAAGAGTATCTTGGCGGCATATCGCAGAGGCTTCTTTGGTGGTTGTGTAGCGATGCACACCAATGGTCTTATTTGGGCTGCTCGCGAGGGTATGGCTCTCACTTGGATGAATTGTGTGATGAATGGTGTTCCGCAGACTCCGCGTGCAGGTTATGCCGTAGAGGTAAATGCCTTGTGGTATAACGCCGTATGTTATGCGTTAGCTCTTGCGAAGAAGATGGGCGACAAGGCATTCGAGAAGGAGTGGAAGGAGTTGCCAGAGCAGATTAAGAGGTCGTTTGTCGATATGTTCTACCTATCGGAGGAGGGATATCTCGCCGACTATGTGGATAACTGCGGTAAAAATGACTTTATCCGTTGCAACCAGATTATTGCTTGCGCATTGAAATATACGATGCTCGATGAGGTGCAGACCGTAAGCGTATGGCGCACAGTGCGTCAGCACCTGCTGACACCTGTAGGACTTCGCTCGTTGTCGCCTCGCAATCCGATGTTTGAATCGACCTACAAGGAGAATCCAATCGAGCAGGAGGCAGCATCGAAGAATGGTGCAGTATGGGTATGGCCTTTGATGTTCTACATCGAGTGTGCATTGCGTCTTGATGCGGATCGCTTCTTGGCTCATGCCGAGGAGATGTTGATGGCATTTGACGACAATATCCAGACCTACTGCATCGGCTCGATGGCAGAGTACTACGATGCTAATCCGCCATTTGCTCCGCGAGGTGCAATTTCGGAGGCTTCGAGTGTTGCGGGAGTACTCTATATCAAGCAACTTATCGAGAAGTATAAGGCGAAGGCAAAGCGTGCCACAAAGCGCACAACTGCTAAAAAGAGTGTTAAGAAATAATAAAATATAGATAAGATGAGGGTTTTAATGTTTGGCTGGGAGTTTCCTCCTCATATTGCAGGAGGACTTGGTACAGCCTGTTACGGAATGACTCGCGGATTGGCTCGTAACGATGTGGATGTTACATTCGTTATGCCTCGCGCTTCGGGCGATGAGGACGAGCGTTTTATCCGCGTAGTGAATGCGAGTGATGTTGAGACCGTATTCGGTAAAGTTAGTTCCGATGCTGCCGATATCATCGACAAGATGTCGTTTATCCACGTGGATTCCAACCTCGTGCCTTATCTCTCGCCTGAGGAGTACGAAACCTATCACGATGAGTTCGTCAAGACAGGAGAGAGGCGTTGGGAGACCAGCGATGTGTGGAGTCAGCGTTACACCTTCTCGGGCAAGTATGGAGCAAACATTATGGAGGAGGTTGCTCGCTATGCTATTGTTGCTGCGCAAATCGCGAAGGATTTGGAGGGACAATTCGATGTTATTCACGCGCACGATTGGCTTACCTACTATGCCGGTATCGCTGCGAAGCGTGTGTCGGGCAAGCCGTTGGTGGTACATATGCACGCTACATCGTTTGACCGTTCTTCGAGCGACAATATCGATACTCGCGTCTATGAGATTGAGCGTACCGGTATGGCGGCGGCAGATCGTGTTATTGCTGTGTCGAACCTGACTCGCAATATCGTAATCGAGAAGTACAATATCCCTGCTGAGAAGGTTGTTACCGTACATAATGCGGTGCGCTTTGCCGAGAAGGAGTCCGAGTTGCCTGAGCGCGGTGTAACCGATAAAATCGTAACCTTCCTCGGTCGTATCACCTTCCAGAAGGGTCCTGACTACTTCGTTGAGGCGGCTGCAAAGGTGTTGAAACGAGTTCCGAATGTTCGCTTTGTGATGGCAGGTTCGGGAGATATGATGAACCATGTTATTCGCCGTGTGGCTCGTTTGGGCATTGCTGACCGCTTCCACTTCACGGGCTTCTTGAAGGGTGACGATGTACACAAGATGTTCCAACTCTCCGATGTATATATCATGCCATCGGTATCGGAGCCATTCGGTATTTCGCCTTTGGAGGCTATGCGTGCCAATGTACCTTCAATCATCTCGAAGCAGTCGGGTGTAGCGGAGGTATTGGACTACGCCGTGAAGGTCGATTATTGGGATGTTGATGCTATGGCAGATGCCATCTATGGTTTGATTACCTATCCGGCTCTCTCGAAGATGTTCGCACAGAAGGGCTTGGAGGAGGTTACCAACCTCAAGTGGAACGATGCTGCCAAGAAGGTCAAAAAGGTTTACGAAGATGCCATTGCATCGATGAAATAACGGAAATAAGAAAAAACAAAAACACAAAAAATATGAAGACAGTTTGTTTATATTTTCAGGTACATCAGCCTTGGCGACTGAAAACCTACCGCTTTTTCCATATCGGCAAGGACCACAACTACCTTGACGATTTGACTAATCGCGCCATTATGCAGAAGATTGCGCGTGAGTGCTATCTGCCAATGAATGCCCTCCTCCTCAAACTCATCAAGGAGAACAAGGGTGCATTCCGTGTTTCGTTCTCACTTACGGGTTCTGTTGTTGAGCAGTTTAAGGCTTACGCTCCCGAGGTGTTGGATTCGTTCCGTGCCTTGGTTGATACAGGTTGCGTAGAGTTGTTGGCGGAGACCTATTCGCACTCGTTGGCGGCCCTCTCATCGAAGGAGGATTTCAAAGAGCAGGTTAAGAAGCATACCGCAATGTTGAAGGCAGAGTTTGGTGTTAAGCCAAAGGCATTCCGCAATACTGAGCTTATCTACTCTGACGAGATTGGCGAGATGGTGGGCGAACTCGGTTTCAAGACAATGTTGGCAGAGGGTGCAAAGCATATCCTCGGCTGGAAATCGCCGGACTTCGTTTACGCAGGTGCAGCGGACCAGAGCCTTCGTCTTTTACTCCGCAACTACAAACTTTCAGACGATATTGCATTCCGTTTCTCAAATCAGGGTTGGGACGAGTACCCACTCACAGCCGATAAGTATGCCGCATGGCTTTCGGAGTCGGAGGGCGAGGTTATCAACCTCTTTATGGACTACGAGACCTTCGGTGAGCATCAGAAGGCTTCGACCGGTATCTTCGACTTCGTGAAGAATCTCCCTGCTGCAATTTTGAAGCGTGGCGACTTGAAGTTTGCTACAGTTAGCGAAACCGCTGCCGAGCATCAGCCTGTTGCAGTTCTTCACTGCCCTCATGTTATGTCGTGGGCAGACGAGGAGCGCGATGTTACCGCTTGGTTGGGCAACGACCTTCAGAACGAGGCGTTCTCGAAGTTGTATGCTATGAAGGATAAGGTACGCTCGTTGAAGAGCAAAGATTTCGAGTATGTATGGAACTTTATGCAGACCTCGGATCACTCCTACTATATGGCTACAAAGTGGCTCTCTGACGGAGATGTTCACTCCTACTTCAACCCTTATGGCTCGTCTTACGAGGCGTTCATCAACTATATGAATGTGTTGTCGGACTTCCAGATTGAGGTGGAGAAGGCGTTGGCTGCTAAAAAGTCGCGCAAAAAGTAATTTCTTGTGATAAGCCGCAATCTGCGGCACATCTCTAAAAGTAAACATCGCTGGGCTGTACGCTTAAAGTACTATCCCAGCGATGTTTCTTTTGCGATGCACCACATCTCACGACTTCTGACAAGAAATTGAAATTGTTTTTAAGGGGCATTTGCTTCCTTGTCTTCAAAAAATGAGATGGTTACATACGCTTAGTATGCGCCCATCTCATTTTTATTGATAGCGTTGCAACTCCCTCCTTAAATTCCAATTTGAATGAATGGAAAGAAAATCATCTCTAATTTTGAATATATGGAGAAAGG
This sequence comes from Alistipes sp., assembly GCA_045543935.1. Taxonomy (GTDB): domain Bacteria; phylum Bacteroidota; class Bacteroidia; order Bacteroidales; family Rikenellaceae; genus Alistipes. Next base: position 21,386 of record JAZPYA010000014.1, on the reverse strand, counting down.
GTGGTCGCAAGGCCGCCCTTTTGTATCTCACGACTTCTGACAAGAAATTGAGAAAATTATTCTCCCTCCTTAAATTCCAATTTGAAGTTGGGAGAGTAGGGAAAAAATTGCTCATAAATATCATATACAGAGTATATGATAAAAAATTTTTATTAAAAATAACTAAAAAAATAGTTGCAAAACTAAAAGTTTAGTTATATCTTTGTCATCGGAAAATAAGTAGAAGATATTTCAACAACATCGAAACTCTTTTAATAGATTAGGAGCTATGTCGGAGCAAGCAGAGGTAAAAATGCAGGAACTTACTCGTGCAGAGTTGGAGATTATGCAGATATTGTGGCAGATAGAGCATGGTTTTGTGAATGATATCTTGGCGAAACTGCCGGAACCAAAACCTGCATATAATACCGTATCCACGATTGTGCGTATCCTCGAAAAGAAGGGCTTTGTATCGCATCGTGCGTATGGTAAGAGCCACGAATACTATCCGTTGGTTGAGCGTGAGTCATATACCTCTACATATATGAATTCGGTGTTGGCAAACTTTTTCGGTGGCTCGGCATCGCGTTTGGTGTCGTTTCTCTCCTCGAATAAAGCGATTTCGCTCGAAGAGACAGATGAGATTATAAAGTTATTGCAAGGGAAATAGGCAACTTGACTATGATAAAGTATCTGTTTGAATTTATATGTTGTAGTGCCGTTCTATATGCGCTATACAAACTGCTGATTGAGGGTAGAGTTACTCATCTGTCGGCTCGTCTATATATTGTATCGGCATCATTGCTTTCGTTGCTTATTCCCATGTTGGAGTTGCCGATATATCCAGCCGAAACCCTCTATTACACTCTACCTATTGTGTGGTCAGAGGGTGTGGCTACCGATATAAACGGTTATATGGAGACCAAATCGACAATAGATTGGTATTTCGTGTTTGGTTGCGTGGTAGCGACTATTTACGGAGTAATAGTAATGCTTAATTTTGTGCGCTTTGGAGTAAGACTCTGCCAAGTGTCGAAGTTGCACAAGAGGGCAGAGTTATCCTTCTACGAGGCATATACATTGGCAGTAAGCCACGAGATAAAGGAGCCTTTTTCGTTTTGGCGCACCATATATGTTAATGATAAATTTGAATCTTCTGCATTGGAGATGGTTGTCGCCCATGAGTACAGCCATATCCAACACCACCATACTGTTGAACGACTATTTATGGAGGTATTGCGTTGTGTTTGTTGGTTTAATCCTTTTATTTGGTTGCTGGCAAACGCTATTATAGAGGTGCAGGAGTGGGAAGCAGATAAAGATGTCATAGATAAGGGATACGATGTTGTGAAGTATCGACTACTTGTTTTCCAACAACTCTACGGTTATTATCCGGAGGTAACCTGTGGGTTGAAGAGTCAAACTTCTAAAAAAAGATTTCTTATGATGACAGATTTTAAGCGGAGAAAATTCTCTCCATTGCGCTTATGCGCAACGATTCCTGTGATTGCAGGTATGATTTTGGCTTTTGGAGCAGTTCAAGCTGAAACACAAACAATTGAGGTGCAGAAGGTTGAGGTTGCATCTCAGCCAGAGAGTACAGAGACTGCAGCCTTGCTCCAAAAATTTAGTGACTACTACAAACGCAATATCCGTTATCCGGCAGATGCGGAGGCGAAGGGTATTGATGGTAGAGTAGTTGTGCAGTGTTCGGTTAATCTTGTAGATGGCTCGGCAGAGGTGCTGCGTGTTTTCAAATCTCCCGCCTCACAACTTACCGCAGAGGTTGAGCGAGTTATTAAGGCTCGTAAATGGGAGACGATACAAAGTGTTGCAGAACGCCCAAATCCAAAGGTTATCCTTACATTCGACTTTATGATTTATGGGAAAACAGATGAGTCGAAATATAAAGAGGCCGTTAATGGAACGGTTGTAATGACATATCCGAAATAAGGATTATTTTGATTTTAAGGTAGAACAAACAGCTAATGTCCAAAGGTCATTGGCTGTTTGTTAAAACTCCTCCGCTACACCCATAGGTATCGAAAACGATACCCAGCTTACAAGAGGAGTGCTTCACGCCCTTACGGGTATCGAAAACGATACCCGGCTGAAAGAGAGGAAATCATACCGCGATTAAACGCTCTGCTCTAACACAGGTATCGAAAACGATACCCACGACACAGTAGGGAAAGTCACTACCCGAAGGAGTAGCCCCTCACCAAACCAACTCGGGTATCGAAAACGATACCCGGCACACTAGGGGGTACCAATGGCTAAAAGCAGAAAAGACGAGAATTCTCGTCTTTTCAGTTTTTTGTTTTCCGTTCTCCAAGCCTTGTTACGGCGCAAACCTTTTTAGAGGCGTTAGAGGCGTGAGGGGTGCGCTTTGGTTTTTAACTCTCAACTCTCAACTTTCAACTTTCAACTCTCAACTCTCCGTTTTCCGTTTTCCGTTTTCCGCTTTCAGTTTTCCGTTTTATTGAGCTCCTCAATCGCCCTCAATACCGTTTTGTCGATAGGGTAGATAAAGTAGTAGAAGGCGTTATCTTCGAGGTCGGAGTTACGCGAGATATAGGCGCGTAGTTGTGCCTCCATAATCTGGCGCGAGCGATTTATATCTCTCCAATTTGGCTTTACGCCCTGCTTTTCGGCATAGCGCACAAAGTCCGAGAATAACGATTTATCGCCATCGAGCATAGCCTTCAGTTCGGCAACACTCTTTGCACTCTCTAACGCCTTACGGTGTTTGTCGGCATACTCGATAGTGTAGCGGTAGAGGATATTGCGACCACTGACCTCCGAGAAGTACTTTGTTACATTGAGCGTGTCGAGGGGCACAAAAATATCGGGCATAATGCCACCGCCACCATATACCACCTTGCCTTTCGGTGTGGTGTAGCGCAACGAATCGGCGAAGTGAATACTGTCTGCCGAGAAGAACTCGTTGCGGTTGAAGCGATCTATAAGGTCGTGTTCGTACTTTTCGCCATCGCCTGCGGTGTATGGCTTCTGAATTGAGCGACCTGTTGGGGTGTAGTAGCGTGCTACGGTCAGGCGCACCGCCGAGCCATCTTCAAAAGGTGTTTGCGACTGCACCAAGCCTTTGCCGAATGAACGGCGACCGATTATGGTACTGCGGTCGTTATCCTGCAATGCTCCCGCCAGAATCTCACTCGAAGAGGCACTTGCCTCATCAATCAAAACGACCATTTTAAGGTCGGTAGAGCCTCCGCGACCATCGCTATATTGGCGCATCTGCTTGCCGTTGCGGTCCTCGGTGTAAACGATTAGCGAGCCGGCAGGTAGGAACTCGTTAGCGATAAGTATTGCTTGGTCGAGGAAGCCACCCGAGTTACTGCGAAGGTCGAAAATAAGCGATTTCATACCCTGCGCACGCAACGATGCGAGAGCCTTTTTAATCTCGGCATACGAGGTGCGGGCGAATTGCGACAACTTGATAAAGCCTATATCCTCGGTGAGCATCAACGATGCCTCTACGCTATGCAACGGAATAGCATCGCGCGTAACGACAATATCGACCAAATCCTTGATGCCTTTGCGCTCGATTGAGAGTTTTACCTGTGTGCCACGAGGACCTCGTAGGCGTTTCATAACGGCAGTTTGCGACATCTTCTGTCCTGCGATAAGCGTATCGTTAACCTTGATGATGCGGTCGCCACCCTGCACGCCCGCCTTACGGCTTGGTCCCGAAGGGATAACATTCAGCACAATGACGGTGTCGGTTGCCATATTAAAAACCACGCCGATACCGTCAAACTCGCCTTTGAGTGGTTCATCTGCCTCTTCAAACTCTTTCGGAGGAAGATATACCGAGTGGGGGTCCAACTTGTGGAGTATGGCTGGGATAGCCAACTCAGCCAACGAGTCGCGCGAGATAGAATCGACATAGTCGTTCTCAATCATCGAGAGTACGCGCGAGAGTTTGTCATTGTGGGAGTTGCCGAGATAGACACGCACCTGATTATTTGCAAGTTGCCTGCCCGAGTATACTCCGGCAAACCAACCCACAAATAGTATTAAAAGTAGAACAACCGTTCTAACAAGATGCTTGGCTACTCCCTTCAATTTAATTAAAAATTAAAAATTAAAAATTGAGAATTAAAAATTGAGAATTGAGAATTGAGAATTGTTTTTAACTCCTCACTCCTCACTCCTCACTATTTATTCTTAAAGGTATATGCAAGACCTACGCCAAGGACAACCTGTGTCTGCACCTTATTAATCTGTGCCTTGTTGTAGTAGAGCTGGAAGTAGAACTGTGTCGAGAAGTACTTTGTAGCCTTGATGTCGATAGTGTTCTCCCAACGAACTGTCGGAGCTATGCTCTCGTAGGTAATACCATTCTTCTTGCTTGCGCTCTGTTGTGATACCTGATTAATCCAACCATAGAACGAGTAGAGTGTTGTGCGATAGCGGAATACCCCCTTCTTGCCGAAGGTCTTGTCAAAGTCAATCTGAATAGATGAACCGCCCTCATAACGCTGTACGCCATTCTGGAGTGTCAAACCATAAGCATAAGGGGTGTTCTTCTGGTCGGGAGTGAGGTCTGCCACAGCAGTTGTACCGAACTTCTCGGCATAGAAGAAATCGCGCACCTTCTCGCTTGTTACATAGGTTGCATTCATAGAGATTGGTGACACATTGATTTTGATTGGGAACTTTGCATTAGGACATACATAGGTAAAGCCTGCAGCGAGAGTGAGGTATGCCGGAGCAAATGCGCGACTTGTGAGTTTGTCATCGCCATTCCAACCATTTGCGAACTGCGAACGCAACGATATCGAACCACCCACATTCCAACTCTTCGAGAGGGTGTAGGCAGGAGAGGTCTGAACAAACCACTCATCTTGTCTCTTTGTTATATCGCTATCGCCCTCGCTCTCTTCGAGAAAGCTGTAGGTATATCCGAGTTTTCCGGTAACCTTTGTGTCGATAGTGAACTTACCCTTCTTGTACTGATGGGTAAAGAGAATGTTGCCGATACCTGTGAGCGAGTTGGTGTTACCATTCACCTTGCGCCAATGGTTGTTGAAATGGGCGAGCGAACCATTGAGCGTTGCATTGAACTCGATGGTGTTGCGCTCCTTGCGAGCTGCTGCCTTCTCGGCTTTGATTTGAGCCTCGCTTTGGAAAGCGGGAGCCTCTTTTTCGGTCTTAACCTCGTTAGCAAAAGTTACCTGCTCCTGTGGGGTAGCAGACTCAACGGTAGCCTGTGCGTTGGCAATAGCTGTGCAAGCGATAAGCGCTGCAAAAAATGTAAAAATTCTCTTCATAACTCTATTTTTATTATTTATTGTCAGTTTGAGCACACAAATATAGAATAAATTTGATTAATATATCACAGGTGTGTAATAAATTCACCTACCATAGTGTAATAGCGTGTACAAAGTTAAATAATTTAACCAAATTTTCAAAGGGCTTTAAAATAAATTCTCATTGTGCGAATAATTCACTTGAATAATTATATAAATTATTGTGAGTTAATAACTGTGAGATTTAAAAGTTCTGAATTTTAGTGTATAGCTGTGATACATTAATCAAATTATTTGTATTTACCTACTTCAATAAGAGGCTGATTAACAAGATAAATCTTCTAACCAGCCTCCAAATATATTTAGGTAGTATTAACGCTTGCGAGCCTGCTCGTCTTTCTCGAAGAGTAGGTAGTAAGCCGAAGTCTTGGTGTAGTCGTCTATGCTATATCTCTTCTTGCCGTTAGCATCCTCGGTGTACTTACCATAGACCATACCCATAGTACCGTGTCCAATACCCTTAACCTCAACCTTCTCCCAGTTGAACTCCCACTTATTCTTCTTAGCGAGTTTTTTCGACACTTTATACATATTGCGAGCGCGGTCGAGGCGGTGCTTACCCTGCGACAAAGCATTATCCTTGGTTGGAACATACTTGCCCGAAGTAGCGACATCGTTTTTACCAATCTGGATGTAGAGTTTGCGCGAGAAGAATCTCTCCAACACCTCGTCATTTGCCATTGGAGTACCCTTGACAGAGTACGGATAAGAGTAGGTCTTACCATCAATAGTCTTGCTTGGAAGACCATTTACGAGTGGAAATGTCCACGAACCAGGGTTCGCTGCTACTGCGATATTGAGGCGAGCCTCAGGCATAGCCAAAGCGAAACGGTGTGTAAACTGGCCACCAGCCGACTGACCAAACATATCGTACACCTCGGCAGTCGAGCCTATAATCTTCTTGAAGTGGTCGAAGATAGCCTCAATAGAGTTGTAAGTCCACTTCTCGCATGGCTGCACCTTACCCTTGTGTACAACACCACCAAACTGATACTCCCACTCACGATAGAACTTCTTTGAGTACTGAGGAGCAATTACGATAAACCCCTCACGCTCAGCGAAGTAACGCCAAGCACGAATAGCTGGGCTCGAAGTGCGCTGAGCACCGTGCATAGCAAAGAGAACACGCATCTTTGTAATGTCTCCCTTCTTTGGTACATAGTAGTAGACCTGAATAGGCTTCTCTTTGAGAGGCTCATACTCGGTGAAGGTAAAGTTACCGCGACCGCGGCTGTAAGGCGCACGCTCAGGCTGCTGAGCAGATGTAGTCGATGCTACTGCCGCAAAAAGCGGTGTCACAGATGCTACAATAGTAATCAGATATAAGATGATCTCTTTAATAAGCTTCATGTTTGAACAAAGTGTTAATTATAAACTTTGTATATTTATAGAGTATTGTTGCGAAAATGTACGATTTTTATTTTGCCATATCTCTATGTTTGCTATGCGAAACGATGATAACCCCCGAAAATACGGTTATGGCGGCTACGACTTTTTGCCAACTCAATGTGTCCATACCCACACAGATACTTACGATAATGGCGATAATAGGTTGAACATAGGAGTACATACTAACGAGCGTTGGGCGCAGTCGTTTCTGTCCTATCGGAATAAGGAAATAGGTTACGAATGTGGCACAGATAATCAGAAAACCGAGTTCTGCGATATAAGAGGGCGGTAGGGCTACAAAATCTACCGCAATAAGCTCCTTTGCCGAGAATGGCAGACTCATCAGAGTCGAGAAGAGAAATATCCACTTCATAAATGTTACGACCGAGTACTTGCTAATCAAGGGTTTGAAGATTCCCAAATATAGCGAGAAGCAGAGTGAGTTGGCAATAATCAACAGCACACCTATTGGTGTGGTCTGTACCACGGTTGATGTAGAGGTTACGCTATTGAGAATCAAATACAATATGCCGCACAGACTCAATATTACGCCACCAATCTTTTTTGCAGACAGTGGCTCTTTAATTGCAAATGCAGCAATAAACATGGTGTAGATTGGCGAGAGTGAGGCGACAATCGAGCAGTCCATGGGTGTAATTTGGGGTATTGCTATCAAAAAAGTTATTTGTGCAAGGAAAAAACCAAGCACAGAGGCTGCGAAAATTTTTGGAAGATCGCGCCTTTCGACCGCCTCCTTCGGCATAAACAGTGAGATGAGCCAAAAGAGCGTACCCGCGCCCAATGAACGCAATGTGAAAAGGGCGAGTGGCGAGATTGTATTGCTTGATGTTAAATCTTTGCAAACAATGATGTTAAGTCCAAAAATAAGGTATGCTGTAAAACACGCAATATGTCCTAAAATGGAGTTTTTCATATATGATAATAAATAACTCCGCAAAGATAGCGATTTTTGTTGTGTTGCTGTTTTGAATTAACTATAAATTTCGTATATTTGTAGGGTGTTATGCAAAAAAAGAAAAATAAACTAAAAACATTATAGATATGAAGTCGGATATTGAAATCGCACGATCAGTAAAATTGAAGGATATTCGTGAAGTTGCCGCCGAGGTGGGTTTTCCTGCTGAAGAGGTGTTTAATTATGGCAAGCATATAGCGAAGATACCTTACAAACTGATTAACAGCAAGAAAATTGCAAAAAATCACCTTATTCTTGTTACCGCCATTACAGCAACAAAGGCGGGAGTAGGTAAGACAACCGTCAGCATCGGTCTCGGAATGGGACTTAATCGCATAGGTAAACGCGCTATTATTGCATTGCGAGAGCCTTCGTTAGGTCCTTGCTTCGGTATGAAGGGCGGTGCTACAGGCGGTGGCTATGCGCAGGTGTTGCCTTCTGAGGATATAAACCTCCACTTTACGGGCGACTTCCACGCGGTAACTTCGGCAAATAACCTTATCGCAGCCCTTCTCGACAACCACCTCTACCACAATCGTTCGAAGCAGGCGGGCTTGAAGAAGGTTATGTGGCGAAGAGTACTCGATATAAATGACCGTTCATTGCGTCATATTATTTCGGGACTCGGAGGCTCAGTAAATGGAATACCTACCGAGACAGGATTCGATATTACCCCTGCATCAGAGATTATGGCAATTCTCTGTCTGGCTCGTAATATAGATGATCTATATGCTCGTATTGGTCGTATTGTGCTTGGTGTGCGTTATGATGATACTCCTTTTACGGTAGATGATTTGGGCGTTACGGGAGCAATTGTGGCACTCTTGAAAGATGCCATAAACCCTAATCTTGTGCAGACTACCGAGCATAATCCTGTGATTATTCACGGAGGTCCTTTCGCAAATATCGCTCACGGTTGCAACTCGGTTATTGCTACCCGTATGGCTATGTCGTGGGCAGACTATACCGTTACCGAGGCGGGATTCGGTGCAGACCTTGGTGCAGAGAAGTTCTTTGATATCAAGTGCCGTCAAGCAGGGCTTAAACCCGATTTGACCGTTTTGGTCGCTTCAACATTGGCTCTGAAGATGCACGGCGGAGTGCCAGAGACAGAGATAAAATTGCCGAATGCCGAGGGTTTGAAGCGTGGCTTTGCAAACCTCGACCGCCATATCGCCAACTTGCAGAAGTTTGGACAGACTGTATTGGTATGTTTCAACCGTTTTGCAAGCGATACCGAGGAGGAGATTGCACTCGTTATGGAGCATTGTGCTGAGTTGGGTGTTCGTTGTGTTATCAATAATGCCTATACCGAGGGTGGTGCAGGTGCCACCGAGTTAGCTGAGGCTGTGGTAGAACTTATCGAAAACCAGCCATCGGCTCCGCTTACCTACGCTTACGACCTCGAGGACAGCATCAAGGAGAAGATTGAAAAGGTTGCCAAGAAAATTTACGGCGCAGGCTCTGTAGAGTTCAGTTTGAAGGCGCAAAAAGAGATTGCTCTGCTCGAGAAGTGGGGTATGGGAAAACTCCCTGTCTGCATTGCCAAAACTCAATACTCATTCAGTGGAGATGCAAAACTCTATGGTAGCGTTGAGGGCTTTACTCTGAAAATCAAGGATATCGAACTCAATGCAGGTAGCGGATTTATAGTGGTGCTTGCAGGCGATATTATGCGTATGCCGGGCTTGGGCAAAGTGCCACAGGCGGTGAATATCCATCTGGCCGAGGACGGTAGTGTTGAAGGATTAGTGTAATATAATTGACAGTTGATAATTGACAGTTAATGGTAAAAACAATGAATTGTTTTTGAGATATTTATAATTTAGGAAAATTATAATATAAAAACCTTTAATTCTCAATTCTTAATTTTTAATTCTTAATTTATGAAATACTTTGGCGCGCATGTCAGCGCATCGGGAGGAGTGGAGAATGCTCCGCATAATGCAAAGGCGATAGGTGCAACAGCCTTTGCTCTCTTTACCAAAAATCAACGCCAGTGGCTTGCTCCTGCACTGACCGAGGAGCAGTGCGAGCGATTTAAGGCAGCGTGCGAGGAGTGCGGATATACGGCAAAACAGATTTTGCCACACGATTCGTACCTTATAAATCTCGGACACCCCGAGCGTGAGGGTTTGGAGAAGTCGCGAGAGTCTTTCTTCGAGGAGATGGCGCGATGCGAGGCTCTTGGCTTGGATAGATTAAATTTTCACCCGGGCAGCCATCTCGGAAAAATCACCTCGTTGATGTCGCTCGACCGCATTGCCGAGTCGATAAATATGGCTCTCGACCGTACGCAGGGCGTTACTGCCGTTATCGAGAATACCGCAGGTCAAGGCTCGAATCTCGGCTTTGCGTGGGAGCATATTGCCCATATTATAGATAAGGTGGAGGATAAGTCGCGCGTAGGCTTCTGTATCGATACGTGCCACACCTTTGCTGCGGGCTACGACCTGTCGAGTGTGGAGGCTTGTCGCAAGACCTTCCAAATGGTTGATGAGATTGTGGGTATGAAATATCTGCGTGGTATGCACCTTAACGATGCACTGAAACCTCTCGGCTCGCACGTTGATAGACACGCTTCGTTGGGTGAGGGCTTTATCGGTTGGGATTGCTTCCGCTTTATTGCGCAGTCACCACTCTTCGAGGAGATACCGCTTACACTCGAAACCCCAAACGAGGAGATTTGGGCGCAAGAAATCGCCCAACTTAAAGCATTTGCAAACGAATAGACCTAAAACTAAATAATTCTTAATTTTTAATTCTCAATTCTTAATTTAAGTATGGAACTTCCTTTTGCAGAATCTTGGCGAATCAAGATGGTTGAGCCAATCAAGAAGAGTACTCGCGAGGAGCGCGAGAAGTGGATGAAAGAGGCGGATTATAACCTCTTCCAACTCCGTTCAGAGCAGGTTTATATCGACTGCCTTACCGACTCGGGAACGGGCGCAATGAGCGACCGCCAGTGGGCAGCCGTAATGATGGGCGATGAGAGCTATGCCGGCTCATCTTCCTTCTTCCACCTCAAAGAGACTATCAATAAAATTACAGGCTTCGAGTATGTTATCCCTACACACCAAGGTCGTGCTGCCGAGAATGTGCTGTTCTCACACCTCGTTAAGGCCGGCTCGGTTGTTCCGGGTAACTCGCACTTCGATACTACCAAGGGTCATATCGAGAGCCGTAAGGCTACTGCCCTCGACTGCACTATTGACGAGGCGAAGGATACGCAACTCGAAATCCCGTTCAAGGGTAATGTCGATCCAAAGAAGTTGGAGAAGGCGTTGGCAGAGCATCACGAGAATGTGCCGTTCATTATCGTTACTATTACCAACAACACCGCAGGTGGTCAGCCTGTTTCGATGCAGAACTTGCGCGAGGTGCGTGCTATTGCCGACAAGTATGGCAAGCGCGTAGTTCTCGACTCGGCTCGTTTTGCCGAGAATGCCTACTTTATCAAAACCCGTGAGGAGGGTTATGCCGATAAGACTATCAAGGAGATTGCTCTCGAAATGTTCTCGTTGGCTGACGGTATGACAATGTCGGCAAAGAAGGACGGTATCGTAAATATGGGAGGCTTTATCGCTACTCGCCACGAGGATTGGTACGAGGGTGCAAAGCGTTTCTGTATTCCATTTGAGGGCTACCTCACATACGGCGGTATGAATGGTCGTGATATGGAGGCTTTGGCGGTAGGTCTTGATGAGAATACCGAGTTCGACAACCTCGAAACACGCATTCATCAGGTTGAGTTCCTCGCTGGTTTGCTCGATGAGTACGGAATCCCTTATCAACGCCCTGTGGGTGGTCACGCTCTCTTTGTAGATGCCGATAAAGTGCTGACCAAAGTTCCAAAGGAGGAGTTCCCTGCACAGACTCTTGCTATCGAGTTGTATTTGGAGGCTGGTGTGCGTGGTTGTGAAATTGGTTATATCCTTGCCGACCGCGATCCTGTAACTCGCGAAAACCGCTTTGGAGGTCTTGATCTTCTCCGTCTTTGCGTTGCTCGTCGTGTCTATACCGACAACCATATGCGCGTTATTGCTGCTGCACTGAAGAATGTATTTGACCGTCGCGACGAGATTACTCGCGGAGTGGAGATTGTTTGGGAGGCTGAGTTGATGCGCCACTTCACCGTAAAACTTAAAAAATTATTTTAAGGGGCATTTGCTTCGTTAAACTTCGGTAGCCGAGTTGCTCACATACGCCAAAGTATGCTGCGCACTCGGCTCCTTGTTTGCCTTGCAACTACCTCCTTAAACCCAATTTTTTGTAAGTTTTACTTTTATGATTATGAATGAGTAAGGGTGGCAATTGCCACCCTTTTCTCTCGTCTCTCGTCTCTTGTCTTTCGTCTAAAATCATTGTTTTCCGTTTTCCGCTGATAGTAGTCCACAGGCGGCTTTGATATCCTCGCCACGCGAGGCTCGAATAGTAGTCATTATGCCTCGTTGTGTCAGTGCATCGCGGAAGGCAATCATCTTCTCGTCGGAGGGCGAAAAGTATGGCGAATCGGGAATTTTATGAAATCGAATCAGATTTATGCGACACTTTATACCATCGAGCAGTCGGCATAACTCCTTAATGTGGCGTGGTGAGTCGTTCAAACCACTCATCACGATATACTCGAACGATACTCGGCGTTGGTGTGTGAAGTCGTATTCGCGCAGAATATCAGCCACTTGGCGGATAGGGTAGGCACGCTCTATTGGCATAATCTCTTCGCGCTCCTCGTGGAAAGGATTGTGGAGCGACACGGCAAGATGTACCTGCGTTGAGTCGAGAAAACGGCGCAACTCGCGCGCTACGCCAGCAGTGGAGAGCGTAATGCGTGTTGGCGACCAGCCGAAACCCCACTCCGAGGTCATTATTTCGAGGGCACGAAGTACATTGTCGAGATTGTCAAGTGGTTCGCCCATACCCATAAATACCACATTCGTCAGGCGGTCGCGCTCGGGCAACGATGCTATCTGATTGAGGATATCGCAAGTCGAAAGCGAATGCTTCAAACCAAGTCGTGCTGTAGCGCAGAATCGGCAACCCATACGACAGCCGGCTTGTGACGATACGCACAATGTAGCTCGCTCACGATCAGGGATATAAGCTGACTCTACAAACTCATTTTCGGCGGTGCGATAGAGATATTTTTTTGTGCCGTCAGCCGACTCATCAGCGCGCTCGGGAGTGCGCAAGCCGAGGTCGAAATTCTCGCTCAAAGTGGCACGCGCCACTTTCGACAGATTTGTCATTTCGTCAATGGAGCGAACATTTTTGCGATAGAGCCAATCAGCAATCTGCTTTGCTACAAAGCGAGGCAGTTGCAACTCGTTGCAAATCTCTTGCAACTCACTTAAACTCTTGCCGTAAAGAAATTCTCTTGCCATTGTTTGTAAATCTGCTACAAAAGTAGATAAATTTTGTAATTGGCGTTGCTTTAACGCGAAAAAAATCTTAAATTTGCGAGAAATTAAGGTGTGAACAGATCAAATACAACACTTTATGCAAAAGATCTTTGTGGTAAGTCTGCTTTCGCTGATGGTTGCAGGCTGTAATATTGACTCAATAAACAATGTAGGCGCGCAGAATGATGCAACTCAACTTACGGTTGCATTGCCACGAACCCGAATCGCAATGGGCGATAAAGATGGCGATACCTACCCATTGTATTGGAGCGAGGGAGATAGAATCGTAGCCGATGGTCTGCTCTCCGAGGTGGTCGAGATAGATGCAGACGATAGAAGCCGTGCCACATTTGCGGTGAAAGGCTCTATCTCATATCCTCTCTCTGTCACATATCCATACTCATCTGCCACCACTGTAACAGTGCCGATTGTCGAGTTTCTTTCGGAGCAAAATCACACAGAGGGTACATTTGCCGAAGGCAGTGTGCCAATGTGCGGATATGTCGCAGAGCAAGGCGAAGGATGCGAGTTGAGATACCTTGCAGGAGTGTTGAAATTCTCTATCAAGGCATCGGAAGAGGGCGTTGTCCTGCAAAAAGTGGTTGTAACCTCCACTACAGGGGCAAAGTTGTCGGGCGAATTTGAGGTTAATTGTGAAACTGCTTCGATTGAGCCTACCGAGCGCACGCAGAGTACCATAACCTATGCGTTACCTGCTGATTTTCAACTGCCTACTAATGATATAGCGGACTTCTTTATCCCGATGCCGGCGGTAGTGCCGGGCAGTTGCACAGTTGAATTTATCGAACCTTCGGGCGAAAAAATGGTGTGCAGATGGAGTTCGTCTTCGGCGGTAAAAAGTGGTGTCGTAAAGGAGTTCAAGCCTTTGACCTATGAACGCCAAAAGAGTACTACACTCGAGGGGGTGGAACTCCCTTCGTTTAGCGGAGAGGAAGGAGGCAAGCTGTTCAGAACTCGCGCTATGACATACAATGTCCGCAATTGCAAAGGTACTGATGGAGTGATTGATTATAAGCGAGTTGCAGATGTTATCTCGGAACATAATGTAGAAGTGGTGGCGTTGCAGGAGTTGGATAGTATGACAACCCGCTACCCAGGGCAGGATGTTCTGAAAAACTTGGCAGATTATACCGGAATGCATTCGACTTTCGGTGCGGCAATAAGCTATAAGGGCGGCAAATATGGCGTGGGTGTTCTCTCGAAGGAGAAGCCGATTTCGTACTACTGTGTGCCGCTCCCTTGCAGTTCGGAGCCGAGAGTCTTGCTGGTTGTAGAGTTCGAGAATTACTACTTCTGTTCAACACACTTCTCGCTCTATGCCGAGTATCGTGAACAAGCGGTTGATATTATCGTTGCCGAGGCGACTAAACTCGATAAGCCTGTAATTATTGCGGGTGATTTGAACGCCACGCGCAGTGAGGCAGAGATGGTGCGGTTGTCAAGATATTTTCACATCTTCGAGAAGTTCGATTCGCCCAATACCTACCCTTCGTCAGAGCCGAAGACGGAGATTGACTATATCTGTCTCTACAAAGGTCGAATGGCGGAGGCGGCAGTGATGCAACATTTCGTTCCCGTTGTTCCGACATTCTCGGATCATCGCCCTGTGGTTATAGATATGACAGTCTGCGAATAAAATAGCCCTTTCGGAGTGTCATAATAACGATAAATTTATCGTTGCAAACTCTACTTTGATTTAAGAGGTCCAACGACCTTTGTGATGCGATATTCGTTGTCGAAATCGTCTAAAACATATACCCAAAATCTTTTGCCGTTAGGCTCTACGCGAAATACGATATGTCCGCTGGTAGAGTTGCATCGGGTGTATGCTGACGGATATATTTTGAGCATCTCCTCCCCTATGCTTGTGCAGAATATCTTGCAACCCAAATCGGTGATGTAGTCAAATTTCTTCTGGTCAGGTTGAATTTCGCGGTTGTAGAAGCTTGTTACAGACATCACTTTTGGAGCGAGAATCTCCATCGCCGATTCGTGCATAGAGTGAGGTGAAAGGTGATGATGAGCTTTTATGGCTTCGACTTTTCCGACAACTTTTGCTACCCGATATTCAAAGTTGTGCCCATCGCCGATATCTCCCGCTGTTAGGAAGTCGAAGTCGCCATATCGTACAACAAATCCGCACGATGCGGCATTTTCGCGCAACCCTCCATCGTCGTAGATGTTCGCCATCTTACCATTTTCCCATACATATCCGTTCGAGCATACATTCTCGATTTTGAAGTTGGGGTATGCAGTCGGATTGTAGCGCATAGCAAACTGATTTACAGCACCCAACTCAAATCTCGAAGCCTTCAATCCAAACTCTTTTTGGTGGGCAAGGAACTTGCGGTAATTTGCCAAAGGTAATGTCGCCATAGCCTTTACGGCGAGTGAGTCGTAATCGGGGTATGCGCGATCGATAACCTCGCGGAAAGGGAGATTGTGATAGAGTGCAGTTACACCGCTTAATATATAATCGCCTTCGGTGTAGAGTTTGTACTCCGGCTCAAGACCACCCATGTGGTCCATATGGAAGTGGGATATATTGAGATAATCTATCGCCTCTTTGTGTGGTATAAAATGGCGAATATAGTCGGCTAAAGCCTTTGTTGGACGGGTGTTATTGTCAGGTCTCTGCTTTACATTTGTGTATTTTTTACTTATGCGACTGAACTCTCCTGCATCGACTACCAACGATGTTCCATCGGGCATAACTATCAGCAGACACTCTCCACGACCTGTGCTGATGGTGTGAATATCGAGATAACCCTCGCTCCAAGAGGGTAAGACCCTTCCGATAAGAGATTTGTTGTTAGGCTTTGCGGTGGTTGTGCCGATAGCAATGATGCAAATTGAAAATAGAAGTAGTAATCGCTTCATGGTTCATAATCGTTATTCATCGCAAATGTAGAAAAAATACTCTATTCTTGCGATAAATGGGTTGTAAATTTTAGATATTGATGAAAAAGTTGTTATTTTTTGATTATTGCTGTGTTTTTTGAAAAATAATACCTATATTTGTGGTTGATTAGGTGGCAAGTGAACTTTGTTGCTATCGAAAAGAAGAGGATAAATTAAAAAATACGCAATAATGGAGATTAAGAAAAACCCCAAAGTAGATGTTCAAAACAAGCGTGTGATGTTGCTTGAGATTGGTTTGGCAGTGGCATTGCTTGTTGTTATTGTCGCATTTCTCTACACTCCTCGTGAGTACAAGATCGAGCAGGTGGAGATGGTCGCAACTGTTGTCGAGGAGGAGATTACCGAGATTACCCGTCAGGACCAAAAGCCACCGGAGCCTCCAAAGCGTACCGAGATTACCGTTATCACTGACATTCTCAATATCGTAACCAACGATGAGAAGATCGAAACAAGTGTCGATTTTGCAGAGTTTGCCGAGGATGTGGAGATTATCCAGCAGGTGGCTGTCGAGGAGGAGAATATCGAGGACGACCAGCCATTCGTAAAGGTTGAGCAGATGCCTTCGTTTATGGGTGGAGACCTGATGACCTTCCGTAATTGGGTACAGTCGAAGGTGCGTTATCCGCAGATTGCGCAGGAGAACAACATCTCGGGTCGTGTGCTTTTGATGTTTGTCATCGAGCGCGACGGTACACTCACCAACATTCAGGTTTTGCAAACCCCTGATAGCTCACTCTCTGACGAGGCAATTCGTATTTTGAAGACCTCTCCGAAGTGGACACCGGGTAAGCAGCGTAATCAGTCGGTGCGTGTGAAGTATACTTTGCCAATCGATTTCCGTATCCAGAACTAAATCCATTTAATGGGCGATTTCTGCGTTACGCTCACTTTTTAATTGCTCACATACGCCGAGTATGCTCCGCATTAAAAAGTTTCGCAAGCCTTGAAATCTCCTCATTAAATAAATTTAGCAGAGTGCCTTGTAAAACAATTTATAATGCACTTTTATAGGAGGGAGGCGTAGAAAATGCGCCGCAGGCCTAAATAAAATACCTTAATTGTCAATTATCAATTGTCAATTATCAATTAAAAAAGCCAATGGCTAATGGCTAATGGCTAAGAGCTAAAAAGCCGGGCAGCAACGCTCGGCTTTTATTAAACAAAACAGAAATGTCAGACGAAAAACGAGATAAAAAAGAGAAGGGTGTAGTTGTCGAGGAGCAACGCGAGGAGCGTGCTGTCTTGGTGGCTGTTATTCGTGATGGTCAGGAGCCTCGTCAGGCGGAGGAGTTCCTAGATGAGTTGGAGTTTCTTGCAGAGACGGCGGCGATAAAGACCGAGCGTCGCTTTACACAGCGACTCTCGCAACCATCGTCACGCATCTATGTCGGTCCGGGCAAACTCGAGGAGATTGCCGCCTACTGCGAGGAGAACGAGATTAATGTTGTGATTTTCGATGACGAACTCTCGCCATCGCAGACTCGCAATATCGAGCAGGCGATGCCGTGCCGAGTTATTGACCGCACACGCCTTATCCTCGACATCTTCCGCCAGCGCGCGCAGACAGCCTATGCCAAGACGCAGGTGGAGTTGGCGCAGTGCGAGTATATGTTGCCTCGCTTGGCGGGTTTGTGGACTCACCTCGAGCGTCAGCGAGGAGGTACAGGAACGCGTGGTGGTGCGGGTGAGCGCGAGATTGAGACCGACCGCCGTATTGTCCGCAACCGCATCGCGAAGTTGAAAGAGGACCTCAAAAAAATTGACAAACAGATGGCGGTACAACGCTCCAACCGTGGCGGTATGGTGCGTGTGTCGTTGGTGGGATATACCAATGTCGGCAAATCGACCTTGATGAACTTGATATCGAAAAGCGAGGTTTTTGCCGAGAATAAACTCTTCGCTACACTCGATACTACGGTGCGTAAGGTGGTGTTCGATAATCTGCCGTTCCTCTTGTCCGATACCGTAGGCTTTATTCGCAAGTTGCCTACCGAACTTATCGAGTCGTTCAAATCGACACTTGACGAGGTGCGCGAGGCGGATTTGCTTATCCACGTGGTTGATATCTCGCACCCTCAATTCGAGGAGCAGATTGATGTCGTGAAGCAGACCTTGCAGGATATTGGCGCAGGCGAAAAACCTGTATACTTGGTTTTCAATAAGATTGACGCCTACACCTACACTCCGAAAGATGAAGACGACCTCACCCCTGCGACCAAGGAGAATCGCTCGCTTGATGACTTGAAGCAGAGTTGGTTTGCGAAGCAGAATACGCCGTGCATCTTTATCTCGGCTGCGGAGAAAACCAATATCGAGAAGTTCCGCACCGACCTCTATGGTATGGTGCGCGAAATCCATTGCGGTCGCTACCCATTTAATAACTTTTTATACTAAAAAGCAATTAAAAATTCATAATTAAAAATTAAAAATTATTTTTTTTGATGTATCAAGTAATTCTCAATTTTTAATTCTTAATTTATATATAATATAGGTATGCTTCATATTCTTGACAAACAGAACACCATCATCAACAAATTTCTTGCGGAGTTGCGCAGTGTTGATGTGCAGAAGGATTCGATGCGTTTTCGCCGTAACTTGGAGCGTATAGGCGAGTGTGCCTCTTACGAACTCTCCAAAACTCTGCATTATGCACCAAAAACAGTTACTACACCTCTTGCCGATGCGGAGGTGGAGTGCATAGCCGATAAGGTGGTGCTTGCGACTATTTTGCGTGCGGGCTTGCCACTGCATCAGGGCTTGCTCAACTACTTCGATGATGCCGAGAATGCCTTTGTGTCGGCATATCGCAAATATACCAACGAAAGCGACTTCGAGATTGTTGTCGAGTATATCGCTTGCCCATCGCTCGAGGGTAAGACGCTGATTCTCTGCGACCCGATGCTTGCTTCGGGAGCATCTATGGTTGCGGCATACGAAACATTGGTCGCTCACGGTGGCAAACCTGCACACACCCATATTGTGTCGGTGCTTGGTTGTACCGAGGGTGTAGATTATGTCTTGGAGCATACCAACCCCGAAGAGGTCGATTTGTGGGTGGCTACTGTCGATCCCGTTCTCAACCCCCACAAATATATCGTTCCCGGCTTGGGCGATGCAGGGGATTTGTGCTTCGGCGAGAAGTTGTAAGAAAATATGGTGGCGCAGAACGGAGCAGGCGTGACGATAAAGCAACACCCTATTTCTAAAAAAATCGCATAATTTATTAAAAAAATGTAAAAAATATTTGGAGAATTAAATTCTACAATATAAATTTGCAATACAGAAACGGGGTAAAATCCGTTTTTTGTATTTTAAGGGAATAACGAAAAACTTACAATTTATAACTAAACACTTATTTTTTAATTTCAAATTCTTACAATTATGAAGAAAATTTTTACACTTATGTTGACACTTGCTTGCGCAATGTTCGTGAGCGTGTCGTGTTCTACTGATGCCACCACCGATGGTGAGGGCGTAACTCCTCCTGCAGAAGAGGTTGTTGGTGATGCAGTCACTTTCGATGCTCTTGATGTACTCGGTTATGAGGCAGGTACTTTGAACTTGGCTTATACCGTTAATGTTGAGCGTGCTTTGGACGATCAGCTCGTTCTTGGCGAGCCAACTGCCGCTTGGTTGAAAGTTGCAACTCCGGAGGATGCTGAGGACTATGTAATCCTCACTTGGGATAAGAACAACAACAGCCCTAACTCTCCAGCTCGTGAGGCTTCGTTCACTGCTACTTTCGGTGACAATGCCCCTGTAACTGTTACAGTTAAGCAGAACGCTACAACTGAGGTATCGTTTGCTGTTGAGTATGCTAATGTATCTCCTGTAATGTCATTTCCTGTAGTTCACCCTGTAGATTTGAATATGCGTTGGGGTTATCATGTTGCTGCAGAGTCTGCTTTGGCACAGTATGAGGTAACGGATCCACAGGCGTATTTTGAGCTTTGGTCAGCAGAGCAAATGCAGCCAGACTTTATGGGCGATTACTTCTGGCAGTACGGATTTGCTTCGATGAATATTGGTTGTTCTGAGCCAAATGTAATTCAGGCAAATCGTAATTCTGAGGAGAAAGTTTACCTTTTCGTTGCTGGTGTGAATGCAGAGGAATCGATGGACGAGTATGGTTATGTAACATTGACCAATGGTAAGTTTGCTACACCTGTTCACATATATGAGGTAGAGTTCCTTCCTATGCCAGCACTTACATTGGTAGGTGGAGGCGTTCACAGTATGCCTTCATTTGCAGATGACTACTATACTTGGTATCCAGAGGCTATCGAGCCACATGTTCTTACAGTAAATGTTAAGAACCCTGTTGAGAATGGAGCTCTCGAAGTACAGGTAGACGAGGATTGGCTCACAGCTGTAGTTGAGAAGCAGAGTGAGGAGACTTTCAAAGTTAAGTTCTCATGTGCGGCAAACACATACGCATTGCCTCGTACCTCATCATATACTCTTTCTTATGGTGTCAATAGTGTTTACTCTTGGGGCGAGCCTTATTTAGACTCTTATGTTAATATCTATCAAGGATTGTCTATCATTCAGAAGAAGAATGAGAATGCGGTAGTTCCTTCTTATACAGTTTCTGTTTCAGGTAATTTCTTCAACAAGTTTGTTGTTGATGTAACAACTTCTGATGAGTCAGTATCTTATGTTGTAGGTGCTGCTATGAATTATGGTGAAGTTGATTTGGTTAAAACTATCTCAAGTGCAGTAGGAAACAGTTGGAGTCAGCCTACTTACTATACAGGTAATCAGACTGGTGTTACCTTGGAGTTGAATCTTTCTACAATGGATTCGAATAACTGTTATGAATTCTATGTATATGCATGCCCTGTGGATACAGAGAACAAGGTTGTGATGGCTGAGCCTACATTTATTAAGGTTACTGCTGATCAAAGCAATAGACCTGTTTTGGCTTGGGTTGAGACTGAGGATTTGAAGTGGAATGAGGTAGAGCAACACTATGAATTGTATGTTGATCCAAGCACTGAGGTAACATTGTCTTATACTTTGACTAATCCAGTAGAAGATGGTGCTGTTATGGTTAGTACATTCTCGAACTATAATCAAGTATTTGCTGGCACTAAGAACGATGTTGTTATTGATGCCGAGGCTAAGACTGTTACATTTACACTTGATGCTTATCACGCAGAGAGGAACAACCACCACGGAGAAATTTCGTTGAAGTATGCTCATCCAGAGAAAACTTCTTGGTATTGGAATATCAACACTGAGACTATTCGAGTTGTTCACAAGGCTCCAGCAGAGTAATCAGATAGGTTAGACTTATAATTAAATTTCACCCGACTTGCATTGTGCAGGTCGGGTGTTTTTTTTGGGGGAAGTCGGAGG
>JAZPYA010000013.1:0-2349 GCA_045543935.1 Alistipes sp. | reverse complement strand
GGCTACAAACACGCTAAACCAGCGTGAGATGCAGTCGCAAGTGCTCGATGATATGGATCTCGAGCGCGAAAAGGGCATTACTATTAAGTCGCACGCCATACAGATGAACTATGTGGCGCGTGATGGCGAGCAATATACGCTTAACCTTATCGACACCCCGGGACACGTTGACTTCTCGTACGAAGTGTCGCGTGCTGCGATTTATACCAAGGCTATGAAGCAGGCATTCCCTGGTTGGGCGTTCGACTACGAGGAGTTTGTTAAGTTCGATATGGGCGATAAGTACTATCCTTTGGAGAAGCAGAATCTGCCACAATAATTTTTACCTAAAATTTATACCTAAAAATGAAACGATTTTTAGTACTAACCGGAATTATTTTTTATTCGGTAGCTCTTATGGCGCAAACGCCGCAGGAGATTAAAACTCTACGCAATCGCGTAGGTGCATTTGCTTATGCCACAAAGGTCGAGCAGACCAATGCAACCAAATGTAAGGTTTGGCTTTCGAGTGGCGACAGCCTTGTGCTATGTTGCGGAAAGGAGAAAGCTAAAACCATCAAAACACTCAATGTCGGCAACGATGAGATTGTACTGAAACCTCATAAGGGTAAGGTTATTAAAATCTCGCGTAAGCCAGATCAGGTAGGTGCTTTGTTGGCACTCTATAAGGCTACTGAAGGCAAAGCTTGGACTCGTAACAAGGGTTGGGGTGATACCAAGCAGAGCCTTTCAAACTGGGAGGGTGTGGTCTGCAATGAAGATGGGGATGTAACACATCTCAAACTTGCGAACAACAACCTTCAAGGTGAGTTGCCTGATGTCTTCTATGCTTTTCCGAAACTCCGACAGTTGCTGTTGAATAAGAATCAACTTACAGGTGAGGTGCCTCGTTCAGTGGCTTGGGTGCCGGATGAATGTACTGTAAGATTGCAGCATAATAAGCTCTCGGAGACCACACTCTATGTTCCTCGCGAGCGTCTTATGACATTATCGGCTTATGTCAAGAGCTGTCCTCAACAGGAGGGATACAAGGATTTCCGACTCTTCTTCGATTGCGATGTCGATCTCAATCCGGTAAATGGCTACTATGAGAATAACGAGTGTCGCCTCTATCATAAGGCTACCGAGGGTGCAGGTATTGACATCTATATACTTGGAGAGGGTTACGATAAGGCGGAGTATGCAAAAGGTGGTACTGCGGAGTATTGGTTGGAGCGCGCTGCTGATGCAATGTTTGAACTTAAACCGTATAGCCAATTGAAGCATCTCTTCAATGTCTATATCATCTACTCCTATTCCGAGGTGCGAGGAATATCTATTTTGGATAATCCACGAAACTCGCGATTCGGTTTTTGGGCAGCCAGGTCAATGGGTGTTAAAGCTACACGAAAAAAGCAGGAGCTTTATAATACTTGCAAAGAGGCTGTTACAAATGCCGGTTTCAAATTTGCAGAGGGTAAGTTGCATATCCAGTTGGTAGCGAATAACAGTACGATAAATGGTGGCTCTCATCAGATTCTACTTGCTGCCTACGATGAAGGTGAAAAACGCTATATGAGCGTGGCGTTTAATCCGACCTATACAACAAGATTTAATCAGGTTATTCAGCACGAGTTCTGCGGACACGCCTTTGGCGATTTGCGCGATGAGTATAGAAAGAAGAATCTGACAAAAACCTTCCCGAAGAGTTCGATTCCGAATGCTAATGTCGATTTGGAGTCGGATCCTACAAAGGTTAAGTGGGCGCAATTTATCACAGACCCTCGCTACGCATCGGAGAAGTTGGGTGTATATCAAGGCATACTCAGTTTCAAAGATGTCTATCGTGCTACGGAGACAAGTATTATGCGTTCGATAAGGCCGGGTAAAGGATTTAATGCTCCTTCGCGTGCTGCGATTTATACCAAGGCGATGAAGCTTGCATTTCCTGGTTGGGAATTCGACTACGAGGAGTTCGTTAAGTTCGATATGGGCGATAAGTATTATCCTTTGGAGAAGTAGTACCGATTTCTACAAAAAAACGAGTCTGTCTAGCAAGTTGTTGTTAGGCAGACTTGTTTTTTGGTATGCTTTGTGCTTATTTTCTGGATGTATAACCTTAAAATTTTTGCTATGAAAGAGCAAAATTGCACAATGCCAATTCACGATGCCCGCCTTGTTGCGGCACCAACCGACAAAATTCCTCAATCGCCAACACTTCCACAGGTTGCGTATAAGATGGTTAAAGACGAAACATATCCACAGACACAACCTCGCCTTAACCTCGCAACTTTCGTTACGACCTATATGGACGAGTACGCCACAAAGTTGATGAACGAGGCGGTGAATATCAACTATATTGACGAAACG
>JAZPYA010000012.1:0-41265 GCA_045543935.1 Alistipes sp. | reverse complement strand
TACGCTTGAATACACCTATATAATATATATTCTTATCTACGAACTTCTTGTCGGCAACCTTTGTGATAACGTAGCGGCCATCTCGCAGGATAACTATCACATCGTCGATATCCGAACAATCGCAGACAAACTCGGCATCCTTCATCGATTTACCGATACCGAAGAAGCCCTCTGCCCTATCGACATAGAGTTTAGCGTTCGACACAGCAACCTTTGTAGCCTCAATCGAGTCGAACTCACGAATCTCGGTCTGGCGTTCCTTGCCCTTTCCATACTTCTCGCGAATATGCTCAAAATAGGCAATGGCATACTCTGTCAGGTGCGCCAAGTCGTATTTTACCTGCTTGATATCCTTCTCAATCTGCTTTATCTCGTTGTCGGCCTTATCCGAATCGAAACGCGATATACGGATAAATTTCAACTCGGTAAGTCTCTGCACGTCTTCGATTGTAACCTCTCTACGCAACAATTTTTTGAATGGCTCTAACCCCTTATCGACCGCAGCATAGGCCTCCTCGCGCGACTTACAGCCCTCGATGAGTTGATAGAGTTTGTTCTCGATAAAGATACGCTCCAACGATGCAGCGTGCCAAGCCTCATTATGCTCCGCCAAGGCTATCTCCAACTCTTGCTTCAACAACCCTTTAGTATGCTCTGCCGAGTGGCGCAAAATATCGCTTACGCCCATAAATGCAGGCTTGTCGTCCTTGATAACGCAGGCGTTTGGCGAAATAGACACCTCGCACAAGGTAAAGGCGTAGAGTGCATCAATCGTCTTGTCGCACGACTCTCCTGCTGCCACCTGCACAATAATCTCCGCCTTGCGAGCAGTATTGTCATCGACACGGCGAATCTTAATCTTGCCCTTTTGGTTGGCTTTGAGGATAGAGTCCTTAATACTCTCGGTAGTGGTTGAGAACGGTATCTCGGTGATTGCCAGAGTATTCTTGTCGAGTTTGGAAATTTTTGCTCGTACCTTCACTGCACCGCCACGCAATCCATCGTTATAGCGCGATACATCAATCATACCTCCCGTTGGGAAGTCGGGATAGAGTTGGAACTCCTCGCCCCTCAAATGTGCAATCGAAGCCGAAATCAACTCGTTGAAGTTGTGTGGCAAAATCTTCGATGCAAGACCTACGGCGATACCCTCGGCACCCTGCGCCAACAGCAACGGGAACTTCACAGGCAGGGTTACAGGCTCCTCCTTGCGACCATCGTACGCCAACATCCACTCGGTAGTCTTCTTGTTATAGACCACCTCCAAAGCGAACTTCGACAAGCGCGCCTCGATATATCGGGCTGCAGCCGCATCGTCACCCGTAAGGATATTACCCCAGTTACCCTGACAGTCAATCAGCAACTCCTTCTGTCCGAGTTGTACCAACGCATCTTTGATTGATGCATCACCGTGCGGGTGGTACTGCATGGTCTGTCCCACGAGGTTTGCCACCTTGTTCAACTTGCCGTCATCAACCACCTTCATAGCGTGGAGGATACGGCGTTGTACGGGTTTCAAACCATCGTCAATATGGGGCACTGCACGCTCCAAAATAACATACGAGGCGTAGTCCAAGAACCAATTCTTGTACATACCCGTCAGTCGCTTGGTACTCTGCTCCGCCATCAAGGCATCGTACTTACCAGGCTCCGAGGCGACAATCTCCTCCTCGTTCAACAACTCTTCCTGTATATCTTTCTCTTCGTTCATAAATTCACTTCTTTCAAATTGACAATTGACAATTGAGAATTGACAATTAAAGGAATTTTAAATTCTTTTTTCTTTTTTTACTTCTCCCGAAAAATAGGAGTTGATTAGG
This sequence comes from Alistipes sp., assembly GCA_045543935.1. Classification (GTDB taxonomy): domain Bacteria; phylum Bacteroidota; class Bacteroidia; order Bacteroidales; family Rikenellaceae; genus Alistipes. Next base: position 39,445 of record JAZPYA010000012.1, on the reverse strand, counting down.
CTATTTTTTTGCCAAGCAAGGCGACAAATCCGCAGCATAGTCGACCTATGTGAGGAATTTGGCGACCGCAGGTTGGTGAAAAAAGAGTCAATCAAAACTATTTTTCCACCTTGTCCTCTTCGATGCGTAGGTTACCCACAATAAACTGCTGTCGGTCGTAGGTGTTCTTACCCATATAGAAGGTCAGCATATCCATAATCGGGTCATCTTTGGTCAGGCGCACCTTGTCAAGGCGTATCTGCTCGCCAATAAAGCCCTCAAACTCGTCAGGCGAAATCTCTCCCAAACCTTTGAATCGGGTAATCTCTGCCGTTGCTCCGCACTTCTCAATCGCTGCAACGCGCTCCTCCTCCGAGTAGCAATAGATGGTCTCTTTTTTATTGCGCACACGGAAAAGTGGCGTCTGCATAATGAAGAGGTGACCTCGCCTGATCAGGTCAGGGAAGAACTGCAAGAAGAAGGTCAGCAAGAGCAATCGAATGTGCATACCATCGACATCGGCATCGGTTGCGATAACCACCTTGTTGTAGCGGAGGTTGTCCATATCCTCCTCGATATTCAACGCCGCCTGCAAGTAGTTGAACTCATCGTTCTTATAGACGATGGTCTTCTTCATTCCGTACGAGTTCAGTGGCTTACCTCTGAGCGAGAATACCGCCTGCGTCTGCGGATTACGGCTCTTGGTGATAGAGCCCGAAGCCGAATTACCCTCCGTGAGGAATATCATCGTCTGCTCCGCCAACTCGTGTTTGTCGGTACGGTGTATCTTGCAATCACGCAAGTTCTTATTGTTGAGCAAAGCCTTTTTTGCCGTATCGCGAGCCTTCTTCTGAACTCCCGCAATCTCCTTGCGCTCCTTCTCGTTCTCGACAATCTTACGCTGAATAGCCTGCGCCGTATCGGGGTTCTTGTGGAGGTAGTTATCCAACTCCGTAGAGAGGAACTCGCCCACAAACTGACGGATTGTAGGTCCGCCGTTCCACATATCCTTCGAGCCGAGTTTAATCTTGGTCTGCGACTCGAACAAAGGCTTCGACACCTTCAACGAGATAGCCGCAATTATCGTAGAGCGAATATCCGAAGGGTCGTAGTCCTTATGATAAAACTCCTTCAAGGTCTTAACCACCGCCTCACGGAATGCCGCCTGATGCGTACCGCCCTGCGAGGTGTATTGACCATTCACAAACGAGAAATATGTTTCACCGTAGCCGTGTCCGTGAGTTATGACAACCTCGATATCCTCGCCCGAAAGGTGAATTGGCGGATAGCAAGGCTCTTCGCTCAAATTGTCATTCACCAAATCGAGCAGTCCATTCTTCGACACATACTGCGTGCCGTTGAGCGAGATAACCAACCCCTTGTTCAAGTAGGTATAGTTGCGCAAGAGCTGCTCCACAAACTCCAAGTTGTAGTTGTACTTGCCAAAGACCTCCTCATCGACACGGAACTTGATGAATGTGCCGTCTTTCTCCTTGACATTATCTTCCCACTCTTCGCCAGTCTGTATGCCCTGCGCAAAGGTTACCGAATGTGCCTTACCATCACGCACCGAACGAGCCATAAACTCACTCGAAAGGTAGTTCACTGCCTTGACACCCACGCCATTCAAACCTACGGTCTTCTTGCCGTCCTCCTCGTAGTTGCTACCCGTGTTCATCACCGACACCGCAGCTGCCAACGCTCCAAGCGGAATACCACGACCATAGTCGCGCACCGATACAACATTATCCTCGATGGTAATCTCCACACGACTACCAAAGCCATTCATAAACTCGTCTATCGAGTTGTCGGTAACCTCCTTAATCAGCACATAGATACCATCATCGGACATTGTGCCGTCACCGAGTTTTCCGATGTACATACCCGGGCGCAGACGCACGTGTTCACGCGGAGTGAGCGTCTTTATCGAGTCCTCATCGTAGGTCATCGGGGTTTTAAGTAAATCTGCCATATATATCCTTCGGATAAATTGAGAATTGAGAATTGAGAATTGAGAATTATTTTTTCAACTCCTATCTCCTATCTCCTAACTCCTAATTTTTAATTCTTTCTGATTTCCGCCAAAGCACTTGTCATCATCTCCTGCACCTCTTTTGCCATTTCGGCAGGCTCGGTTGTAGCCACGCGCTCTGCCGAGATTGGTGGCAACACCTTCACGGTGAGGACATGGCGCCAATTAAACCAATAGCTCTTGCGCTTGAAAATCTTGGTTGTACCGTCAAGTACAACAGGTAAAATCTCCACGCCTGCCTCCTTTGCCAAGGCAAATGCACCCTGCTTGAAGCGGTGTATCTCGCCATCTTTCGAGCGAGTACCCTCGGGGAAAATCGCAATCGATGCACCACGCGATATCCACATCTTGCCATCGTTCACAACCTTTGCCATAGCCTCCGTAGCGCGACCACGCTGGATAGGAATATCGCCGTGCGCAATCAACAGCGGACCGATGTACGGAATGCGAAAAACCTCCTCCTTCGACACCCAGCGGAAGTTCAACGGCAGAAAATAGAGCGAGATGATATCCGCCATACTCTGGTGGTTGATGGTGATAACATACGACTTGTTAGGGTCGATATGCTCCAAGCCCTCAATGCGCTGTTTCCAAGTTGGTGGCACTTTCCAGAAGAACATACAGATCATCTTCGAACACCAATGTACCGCTTTTCGGGCTTTGTCGAATGGGTAGCAAACTGCAAGCACAATCCACGACACGACAAACCAAAAGGTCAGCTCCACGAGGATATAAAGTGCAAAAAGTAGTGTAAACATATCTATTTAAGTTTTTGTTTTTTTTGTTTTGCGAACTCCTACCCTTGTCACGGCGCAACCTTGCTGGGGGTTACTGGGGGCGGGCGTTCCGCCCTTACTGGGGGCGCTCGCTTTGCTCGCTTACTGGGGAGCGCTTTCCGTTTTCCGCTTTCTCGTCTCTCGTATAATTTTCCGCCTATTTTACCAATCTTTGCAAAAATACAATTTTTTCTGAATTTGCAATATCTTCGATAAAAATAATTATTAACAATTTTTTCGCGAATTGGCAACGGCTAATAAGGTGGCTCGCCAAGCCCCCACCTCTCAAAAAAAGAACAGACAGGTATCGTTTTCGATACCCATCTGTTATGTGGTCTTGTTTTTTTTGAATTGAGGCTAAAAGTTGCTCCAACTTGCATTTTTCTCGGCGGTAACCTCAACGCTATCAGGGAGATTGGCGAAGAAGTCGAAGCCTGTCCACTGCTCGATCTGATCGACCGAAACGGCATAGTTTGTATAGCTATCCGAGTAGGTTTTATGCTCAAACCAAAAGCCTACAGCAGATGCCGATGTCACCGTGCCACTGCTGTTGGTTGTTACGGTCAGCGCCACCTTGTAGAAGTAGTTAGGCACGGGAACGCTCTTTGTGTCGTCCTTTGCCGAGGTGTAGGTTATAGACCTCGACTCCCCCACCTTCTCGAAGGCTACGCCCGTAACGATATATACAGTTTCGCTCTTGGCTCTGCTCTGCAAGGCACTCTCCAACGAGTTCCAAATTCCGCCATTGAACGAGTCCTGTATCTGCGGAACGGAGTTGGTAACATAGAATGTCTGCAACTGCATAGCCTCGTTTCCGTTGCGCGAGGCGTTTGGAATAAGGTGTCCGCGCGAGTAGCTGTCGTTGTAGGAGTTACTGCAGAGATTTACCTGATACTGCGTCTCTATCTCGGGGTTATATGACCATTTCGATGGGCGTGAGAGCGACCCCATATGTTTCGATTGTAGCGGATATGCCACCCACATCGAGGTATAGGTCGATTTGTCGTAGTAGGCGGTGTAGTTACGCTCGCCACCCGACTCAATCTTCACCTCCACCGCATTTGGATAGAGCGTGCTATTGCTAATTGCCGGCAACTCGAGCCAACTTTCGCTTGGTTTTGCTGTTCCCTGGGTCGGGTCCGTGGTCGAACCCTCATCAGGGTCTGTATCGGGAGGGGTTATCTCCCCTCCCGACCCACTACCCGAAGATCATTCGAGAGTCGCCTCAACCTTGCTAATACGAGTTTGATTAGCTGGCTTTCCGCTAACCTCAGATGCAGAGCCTGTCCAAGTTACTATTGCGCCAGAGACTGTAGCATTCTCACCAAGAACATTCTTTATCTCGTTTGCATAATTTCCAGACGATGTGCATGTAATTACAATCTTGGTAAATTTCTTACCCCCCTTTGCGGTGAACTTCAAGTTGCTGTTTGCATAAACACGATAATGGTCGGCATCGCTCGTACGAATTGCAGTTGAACCTTTTTCGTTAGTTACAGTAAAGTTGGTACCCTCCCAAGAAATTGATGCAGTGCCACTCATTGTTCCTTTGTTAGCATAGATATTCAAGGTCTCGGTTACAGGCTCTGCACTATCGCCACCGCCTGTACCTGGAGTCTCTGGATCCTCTGGGTCTGGGGTTGGATCTGGCTCGGTTGTTCCACCGCCCTCACCGGTCTCCCATGTGATCTGAATCTCTTCGAGATACATAGCACTACTATTAGAGCGCAAGCCTATGTACTGGTAATCGCCATCGATAGTCAATGTTGTAGATGAACCACAAACAATCGAACCAAGCTTTGTACCCTTTGTGGTAGCATTTGTTGAATACAGATCAGCTGTTCCGCTGTAAGCGGTATTCGTACCATAGATATCCAAGGTGCGACCAGCGGTTGTAGCTGATTGCCAAGCTACAACAATCTTGCGTGCGATACCGCCAGACTTGGTTGTAATAATACCCGAGCTGGAGGATGAACGCAACTGGATGCCACCATCTTGGCTTTTCGATGAACTTCCTGCATATACCGCAGTTGAGTTGCTTGTCTTGCCACTCCAACTGATATAAGAAGTCGATGTAGCACCAGTTAATGCAACATTAAGCACATCGACAACAGTTGTTGGGCTACCCGCAGCAGGCTTAGCGTTCTGCTTAACAGTTACGGTCTCGGTGAGGTCGCCGTATGTAACGGTTATTGCGCCCTCGCGAGCCTCCTCAGCCTCGTTTGCTGCAACAGTTACGGTAACAGTACCATTGTTGTCGGCAGTGGTAATCCACTCTGTACCGGAGGTTACGGTTACAGTTGCGCTTACGCCCTCAACAGGGTTTGCAACCGAGTAGGTGAAGGTCTTTGCCTCGCCCTCGTGCGATACGCCCGAAATCTCCGCAGTAGATACGGTCAATACAGCAGGCAATACATAGTCGTGTCCTGCAACAACCTTCAAGTCGTCGAGGTGGAAACGACAATCGTTAGTGTTTACAGCCTCTAAAGTAAGGCTCGACTTTTTGGTTGCAGCATCAAACTCGAGTGAGTAATATTTATTCTCCGAAGTAAGAGCGATTTCCTGTGAAACATCACCCACAGCAACCTTTACCTTTGTCTTGTCAGAGCCATAAGCCATTGCTTTTACAACAACTGTGAATGGTTGATCAAGATTGAGAGGGACGGTTGTAATGCTACCTTTCTTGCTGCCTGTGCCGAACTTGACACCCTCAACACTCTTCGAATTGTAGATATTCTCGAATGCCGAGTAGTTGTCGCCCAAAGTGCTAACTGCATTCTCATTGTTAGCAATAGGGAAACGAGCAAAATCGTCCTCGAATGGCAATGCGAGACCGGCCTCCTCCTTAACAACATTCTCTGCTGCGAGCGATACATTCAAAGTGGTAACCTTGCCTGCCAACAACTCGATGTCGCTTGGCAATGTAATCTCCTTCGAGATAGCATAGCCCTCGGTTACAGCCTCGAACGAAAGTTTCGAACCGGTAGCCAAAGTCTGCGGATAGACAACAACATAAGTTGCGTTTGTGCCATTAACCTCGTATTGAGTAGCCTCGGTGTAGGTTGCATTTACGCTCTTTGCGCCACCATAGTACAAGCCACCGCCCTCGCCAGTGAAAATCTCCTGATTTACAACATCAAGATATACACGACCTACGAGGTTGGTTGCTGCGGTCATAGTCAAAGACGATACGTGCTGACCTGCCAAGTTGCCGGTCTTATCCTTCAACACAATTTTAACGATTGCTGCCACACGCGCAAACTCCAAGTTGTTGAGCTGCTTGCCCGCCTCGTCGAGAGTTACAGGCTTTGCAATCATAAGGTCTGTTCTGCCATCGAACGATGCAGCGGTAGGCTCCTGGTTTGCAAGAATCTCAACCTTAACACCCTTCTCTGTAACAGGGTTGCTGAAATTTGTGTAAGGATAGTAAACAAAGAGAGTGTTTGCTACCGCGGTCTCACCAGTGAACGAAGTGGTAAGCGATGCCTCCTCGTTGTCGTTCTTGAAAGCGTAGTTCTTGTAGCTCTCGCCCTCAACTACATAAACACCAATCTGATCGCCCTTGCTCCAATATGGAACACCCTCAATCAACTCGGTACGGACAGCCGTCTTGTCTGCCGAAAGAGTTACAGTCTGTGTGAGCTCGACAACAGGTGTCTGCTCCTCATAATTGTTCTCGCACGATACGATAGCAGTTGCTGCAACTGCCAAAAGCATCAATTTTGTAAAAATCTTCTTCATAGCATTGCAGTTTTTAGAGTTCATACGAATTACCGTTTTCAATAGCTCCCGCAGCACCCTCACTTCCGTATGTCAAATCAGGGTTCTGCGATACAAAAAAGCCTTGCTCAGCCTTAACAGAGCAGACTTCCATCTCGGGAGTGACATATCCCCCCTCCAATGTGTTTGTTAATCTTTTCATAATGTGTTATGTTTGTGTATTTTACAATAAGTTTTCGTATAGACTGAAATACAAGTTGCAAAGGTAAGTATAATATATTTCTAAACCAAATATTTATAGCAATTTAACACTTTTATCTGCTTTCAGCAGAAAACTGAATAGAATTAACTTTTAATTCTCAATTATTTTTACTATTTTTGCACCAAATTAAGAGGAGTATGAAGCTTAAGAAAGAGTATAAAGTGCGCTCGATGGCGGGCGAAAATGTGGTAATAATGCAGGGCGCGATGGGAAGCGATATGACTCGCATAATATCGCTGAACAACTCTTCGCTATTATTATGGAACGCACTGCAGGACAAGGAGTTCGAGGTTGCCGATGTGGCAAATATCCTTGTCGAGAACTACGGCATAGACCTCGCAACAGCCGAGCATGACGCAAAAGCGTGGGTGGAGAAATTGCAAGAGTGCAATTTAATTGACAATTGATAATTGACAATTGACCTTCGGTCTTCACTGCTCCGCCTCGGCATAGTGTGCAAGCGCCCTCTGCTCTCGGCTTAATCGCAGCGGTGACAATTAAAGGAATTTTTAACTCTTAATTTTTAATTCTTAATTTGTGATGAAGCGATTAGCGAAAATAACCCTGATGTTAGCCGTGTACCTTGTGTGGGTATGCAGCAACCCTATTATTGCCCTATCGTGCCACGCAAATCACGACAAACATATCCACTGTTGCGGTCAGCACTGCGACTGCCACCACGAGGATTGCGAGAAGTTACACTTCGAGTCGCCACACGGCTGTCATCACGACCACTCGAACCGCATCGTTCTATACGACACAACCAAGGAGCAAGAGATTGATGTCGAGCCTGTTATAAGTAGTGTAGATTTACATCTTTTAACTCCTCACTACTCTCTACTCACTACTCACTACTCTCTTCTCTCTTCTCACTATTACGAACGGAGTGAGTCACTACCGCCATCGCCTACCCTGTCAGGGTGCGGTATGCGCGCCCCTCCCGTTGTTGCATAATTGACAAAGTGGTCGAGCCAAGAGCCTTGACTGCAAAAGAATTATGTAGAATTAACAACGGAGAAACAGATGAAAAAAATCATATTATTATATATAGGTATAGTGTTCGGTACGGCTCTCGTATCGGCACAGAACATTGCAGGTCGTGTACTCGATGCGCAGGGCAAACCACTCCCCGGAGCATCGGTCTATTGGGCAGACACCTCGGTAGGTGTAGCAACCGATTTAGAGGGTAAATTTACCCTCTACCGCGTGAAGGATAACAACGCACTCGTAGCCTCGTTCCTTGGCTACACGAACGATACTCTGCGTGTCGAGCCAAAGGTGCGAGAGGTAGAGTTTAAGCTCAACGAAGGTGTCACGGTAGATGCCGTAGTTGTGGAGGGCGGACTTGGTAACTATATCCGCCAAGACGGCTTGCTCAAAAGCGAGAATATCTCCTTTGCGGGGTTGTGCAAGATGGCTTGTTGCAACTTGGCGGAGAGTTTTGAAAATTCGGCTTCGGTAACGGTAGGTTTCAGCGATGCAATCTCGGGCGCACGACAAATCAAGATGCTCGGCTTGGCTGGAACATACACCCAAATCCTCGATGAGAATCGCACCATAATGCGTGGATTGTCCGCACCTTACGGACTATCCTACACACCGGGTATGTGGCTCTCGTCAATTCAGGTATCGAAGGGCATCTCCTCGGTTACGGCAGGTCACGAGGCTATCACGGGACAGATAAACCTCGAACACCGCAAGCCAACTGACGAGGAGCGATTCTTCTTAAACCTCTTCCTCGACAGCCACCTCAAACCCGAATTTAACCTCTCCTCGGCAATGCCCGTAACGAAGGATAAGCGACTTTCGACCGTCATCTTGGCGCACGGAGCGAGTGGTACAATCAACCACGACAGCAACAAAGATGGCTACCGCGACACCCCACTTGCGCGCACAGGCTCGATAGCGAATCGTTGGCTCTATCAGGCGGAGAACGGAATGCAGGTGCGTTGGGGAGCAAAATACCTCTACGACCACCGCACGGGCGGTCAGATGGGTTACAATGTCAAGATGCACCGCGACTCCTACTTCGACAACGGCAAGTCGTGGCGTGAGAATTGGCACGAGCAGAACATCTACGGCTCGGAGGTTGAGAATCAGGAGGCTAATGCCTACTTCAAACTCGGAATGCCCGTAGGTGAGGCTGTGTTCGACAAGGAGAACAACGAGGAGTTACGCTCGAATATCGCCGTAGTAGTCGATTACGACTTCTTCAACGAGGATAGCTACTTCGGAGCAGACAAGGAGTATCGTGGTCGTCAGCATATGACCACCGCCAATGCGATGTATGTCCACTACTTCACACCCCGTTCATCGCTCAATAGCGGTGTAAGTGCATCGTCACGCTGGGTGAATGAGGGACTATTTGACTATACTCGCGCAGCTTACAATGGCGAAAATATAGCTCTTGCACCTCGCCGCAACGAGAGCGAGGTGGGAGCATACACAGAGTACACCTTCAACCTCAAAGATAAGTTGTCGGTGGTGGCAGGTATTCGCTACGACTACGCTTTCTACTTCCGCAAGCACCTCGTTACACCGCGTGCGCATATCAAGTGGAACATCACTCCTACAACCGTACTGCGTGGCTCGGCAGGCTTGGGACACCGCCCTACCGATATCGTAACAGATAATATCGGCATTATGGCGACAGGTCGCACCATCAATATCGACACAAACCTCGACCGTATGGAGCACGCTCTGACGGCTGGTGGCTCGTTGTCGCAGAGTATCTCTACCTTTGCGCCAAACGACCTGACAATCAGCGTGGATTACTTCTACACGCGCATATTCAATACAGTAGTAGTGGACCAAGAGGGCAACCCTTGGACTATCGACATCTACAACAACCACGGTATGTCGCGTACTCACACGGCGCAGATTGACATCACTTGGACACCAATCAAGCGTTTCGATATCTTTGCGACATTCCGCTACACGGATAGTCGCTACACAATCAACAACAATGGCACGCCAACAATGGTCGAAAGACCTCTCGTCAGCCGTTATAAGGCATTGATCAACTTGCAGTACGCCACCAATATGCGCAAGTGGACATTCGACCTCACAGCACAATTGAATGGTCCTGCCCGCATACCTACGCAGACAGGCGATTTGAAGGACTCTACTCTCTCGCCAATCTATCCGATGTTGTTCGCGCAGGTATCACGCCGCATCAAGAAGTGGGAGATATATGTGGGTTGCGAGAATATACTGAATTTCAAGCAGAAAAACCCAATCATTTCGGGCGATGCGCCATACGACACAGCCTTCAACTCGTCGTTGATTTGGGGACCGTTGATGGGTACAAAGGCGTATGTCGGAGTGAGGTTTAACCTTTATTAAACGGAAAACGGAAAACGGAAAACGGAAAACTAAAATAAATACAAATAAAGTTATGAAAAAGATTATGATGATTTTAGCTGCGCTTGCCGTAGTAGCAGGTGTAGCGACAGCAGCCCCAAAGCAGAAGGCTGAGAAGAAGATTGCAACTGTGGTATTTACCACCGATTTGGATTGCCATCACTGCGCACAGAAGGTGTTGAACACCATTCCTTACGAGAAGGGAATCAAAGATGTGCAGGTCGATGTACCGACCAAGACCGTAACCGTAAAGTTCGATGAGGCAAAGAACTCAACAGAGTCACTCACAAAGGCCTTCGAGAGCATCAAGGTTAAGGTCGTAAAGATAAAGAAAGTTGAGTAGTGATACTCAACTTTCTTTTTAGTTAGGAGTTAGGAGATAAAAACTTACGGAATTATATACTTTAATGTTGTTGTTTATAATTCCCAAAAAAATCGTAAATGATTGAGGAAATTTTGTGCGAAACAAAGTAGCGAGCCCGCAGCATAGTAGACCTATGTGAGGAGCTCGCTATCTGAAGTTTGGTGCAAAATTTACCAATCAGAACGATTTTTACAGCCAATCGTTTGCGTTGTATGTCGTCTTCGGCGCATTCTTCACATTCGGGAAGTAGGTCACTCCTGTAAGTTTCTCCAATTCCGCAATCGACATCATATCGGCCGCCTCAGGTTTATGCCCCTTTGCCATCTTGTGGCAGATGGTAAATGCTACACACTGCAACTCACTTGCCGAACAATCCTGCACACGCTTGCCGGTGCTACCACTCTTGGTACGCAACAACGCATAATAGAACATTGTCGGACACGACACATCGCTACGACCGCCAAACGATATTTTCTTTGGCGAAGCCGATGCACCATTCTTTGAGAAGGAGTCGAAGTAGCAACCGATAACCGTATATAGCGTATCTCTGCACACAAGTCCATCAATATAATCTTCGAGATTGTTCCACGCACCACCTCCTGTATTGAAGGTGTCCATATACTGCGGAGCGATATTGGTATAGTAGAAAACTTGTCTATTTGTTTGTGAAGAGGAGGTACGCTCTGCCGAGCCGAGCATATGGCCCTTATTGCAACCACCACCCGTATCTTTGCTACTATACTGAATACCGCTCGGAATCTTCGGATCTTTACCATAGGCATTGGTACGATTTGCCGAGCCACTATACATTGAATGACGCGGCGCTGCCACCCACAGTGGGCAGTGATGCTCTGCACTATAACATACCGTATAGTTGCGTGCAGTACCATTGCGCTGGGCATTTTTCTCGCCACCCGCGCAAAGATGCCAAGCATAGTAGAGCGAAGTGTCACTATCTACCCTACCATCATTATTCTCATCTACCACAACCGGCAACTCCGCCCAATCGAAATTCATTGTGCTTGGATTTGGCACAGGTGTCGGGTCAGGGGTTGGTTCAGGCTCGGGCTCGGGGTCCGGTGTCGGGTCTGGCTCGGGAGTTGGCGTTGTGCCACCACCTCCACCATTGCCACCCGCAACAATTTCAACCTTAATAATTTGGGCGCAAGCCGATGAACGAATATAGAGCGACTTAATGCCCGAAGTGGTCAATGTATGCTCCGAAGCAGTTCCCGCAAAGCCAAACTCTTCAAATATCCCGGAAGCATTAGTACCCCCCTTTTCTGTACATAGATATATCTGTCCCGAGCGACTTCCATTCTCGAAGGTTAGTTTTATCTTCTTAATATCCCCCTCAAAAGTCGGAGTGCCAATGTAAGCAACATTTTTCTTATTTATCTGAATCGATTTTGAATTGTATGCGCAAATAGCCCAAGTACCATAACTATTGGTATAACTTTGGGGCTTATTATAGCCTAAAACACAATCTACGCACTCATCATAAGTCAGCGTTGCTGTAACCTCGGCAGGCTCGGGGTCAGGTTCTGGCTCTGGCTCGGGGTCAGGAGTCGGCATCTCTGTATCTTCTTCACCTTCAGGCGGAATAAGACCTGCCAGCCAATCATTTGGCTCACACGCCAAGAAGAGTGTTGTAATTGAAATTAATAAGAGAAATAGTATTCTTTTCATTGTGTTATTACTCTTTTTCTGAAATTCTCGGGAATTGAAACACAATCGACAACACCACCATCACGCCTATCGTCATAGAATAGTAGAGATGAGGTATTATTTCGAGTGGCGATATACCCGCAAGTCCACTCGCCATAAGGAGTTGCGCACCATACGGCAACGCCCCCTGCGCAAAGCACGAAGCCGTATCCATAAGGCTGGCACTTTTGCGTGGCGACACCCCATATCGCTCTGATAAATCACGAGCAATATGCCCCGTAGTAATTATCGCGATAGTATTGTTGGCCGTACATATATCGGTTAGTACGGTCAAGCCCGCAATCGCCGCTTCTGCTCCTCGCTTACCCGAAATTCGGTGAGTAATTACGCGCGTTACAAACTCGAAACCACCACTCTGCTTCACCATATTCATCAGACCACCCGCCATAAGGGTTATAACGATAAGTTCGCACATCGAAATCACTCCATCGTCTGCCGCCTCACAGAAGGATACTCCCGACAATGAGCCACTCGCCAAGCCAATCACAGCCGTAGCGACAATGCCCAGCACAAGCACCACCAACACATTCATACCGCCAATGGCGCAAATAAGCACAAGAAGGTATGGAATAGTCTTGTACCACTCCGCTACACTTGTCGCATCAACACCATCTGCACCCTCAGACAAACCAAGGAAGAGGTAGAGCCCGAGCGACAGCAGTGCCGCCGGCAGAACTATAAGTAGATTAGTGCGGAACTTATCCTTCATATTACACCCCTGCGTCATCGTAGCCGCAATGGTGGTGTCGGAGATAAACGAGAGGTTATCGCCAAAAAATGCTCCGCCGACTACGATAGCGACTATCTGTGCGGTATCGGCTCCCATCTGTGTCGCCAACCCCGTAACCACAGGCGTAAGGGCTACGATAGTTCCGACCGAAGTACCAATCGAGAGCGATACGAAGCAGGCTGCAATAAAAATTCCTGCAGGAAGAAACTCCTCAGGGACAAAACGCATAGTAAAGTGTACCGTAGCATCTACTGCGCCCATCGACTTTGCGGTAGCGGCAAAGATACCGGCAAGAATGAATATCCAAATCATATAGAGGATATTCTTGTCGGAAGCGCCCTCCGAGAATACAGCCACTCGCTCCTGCAAAGAACGACTGATGCCACGCAATGTCGCCACAGCATAGACCGCGGCCGCAACAAATGCCACTGATATAGATATACGATAGAAATCGCCCGAAGCAAGCGACATAATCAGATAGACTGCCAACAGCACCACAATCGGCGACAATGCAATAAGTCCCTTCTTCATCTTCTCCACCTACTCTATCGCGTTTCGTTAATATAGTTTAGGAATTGCTCCTTGTAACTCTCGCCTATCGGAGCATAATCTTCATTCGAGAGGAAGACTCTTCCCTTGGTGTAGCCACTTACATATCTCAAATTTATGATATATGAGCGATGTACTCGCATAAACTGCGAAGCTTGTAGGGTACTCTCCATATTTTTGAGTCGGAATAGCGTAACGAGCTTTGTTCCATCTGCCAAGTGCAAACGAACATACTCTCCGGCACTCTCCAAATAGACGATATTCGACAACTTGACAAGATGAGTCTTGCGGTCAGCGTGTACCGATATATAGTCTTTCTCATCGACCTCGGCACTCTCCGACTCGACATCATCTTCGCTCTCCTCGCCTTGCTTATGCTCCTGCAATTGCAACAATTCGTATAACGAATGTGCCTTTTCGGAGGCACGCACAATATCCGACAGACCAAATGGTTTTAGAAGGTAGTCGATAGCCGAGAGTTTGTATCCCTCAATAGCATACTCGGCATAGGCTGTCGTAAATATAACCATCGTTGGCGTCTCGAGCGACTGCACAAACTCCACGCCCGTCATATCGGGCATATTGATATCTACGAATATCAAATCTGTACTATTCTCCTTGAGCCACTCCTGTGCCAGTACTGCACTGCGAAATGTTGCGACAAGTTCCAAAAAAGGAATCTTCGATATGTATCCCGAAATCTGACGCAGAGCCAATGGCTCATCATCAATTGCGATGCATCTCATTGTTATTCAGTGTTGGTATTTTCAATGTTACACAATAACTATTGCTCTTCTTCTCGATTTGCAAATCGTAGTTATTGCCATATATTAAGTCGAGGCGTTTTCTTACATTCTCGAGACCGATACCCGGCTTATCCTTTCGACTATTCTCGTTTACCGAGTTCTCGAAGCGACCTATCACATAGTCATTCTCATAACTCAAATCGACATATATGTACGACTCCGAGCTATAACTTATTCCGTGTTTGAATGCGTTTTCGACAAATACAATAAAAATCAATGGCGGGATATCTACCCTTCCGACCAACTGCTTTGGATAGGCAAACTTGATATCGACATCGTCAGTATATCGTATGCGCATCAACTCTATATAATTCTTGATAAACTTGATATCATCACGCAATGATATGGTGTTTCCGCCCGTATCATAGACCACATAACGCATCATATCCGAGAGTTGGATAACAGCCTGCTTTGCCGCCTCCGAGTCGATATCGACCAAAGCGTGGATATTATTCAGCGTATTCATCAGAAAATGGGGATTTATCTGGTGCTTGAGATAATACATCTCTGCCTGTATATTTTGGCGTTGCAGACGCTCCTTGTCCTCATCGTGTTGCATATTGCGATAGAAGATGCAGATGGCATTGTTCGCGCCGAACATCAACGCCGCTGCTATCATATTACCCCACCACGGAAATACGGACAATACAATATGCTTCGCCTCAAATGACTGTCCGATAGTTCCGAGCGACACCGCAAAAGCGATATCGGACTGTTCGTAGAGTTCCAGCATCGTAAAAACCCCCGCAATCAACACTACCGACACAAGGTAATACACCCAATAGAGGTGCTTGCGGTGCAGATAACGAAATAGAAGCCAAGTATTGAGCAAGAATAAGAGGAAAAATGGCAAGATTTTTAGCCATGACAGAACCACCTCTCGTAAGTCGATAACCTCCTCCGATACCAATCCTGCATTCATAAATGGCACTAAAAAGACACACACCCATATCACAAAATAGAGTGCATTCTCACCAAGTACCTGTTTGCGGATATGTATCTTCTTGCCAAGTTTCATCTATTAGAAGGCTTTTAGCCATTAGCCATTGGCTTTTAGTATTCAATATCTCTCTAAAACTTGTATAACAAGTGGAATTTCAAGGCAGACAAGGCGTTGAGTGCGCAGCATACTTGGGCGTATGTGAGCAACTCAACGACCGATGTCTAACGCAGAAATCACCTTGTTAGACGAGTTTCGACACATCGTAAAGGTAACGCTTGATAGAGCGCTTCGGAGTCTTCTCAAACTCGTTAGGATAGATAATAATCGAAACCAATCGCTCGTAGGCAGCCACCTGCTCATTTAACGACTTGAGGTTCTCGTTCATAATCTCGTTGAGTCTATCCTTGTCGATACCCTCTTTCTCGCAAAGTGCAAAATCAGGCACTACCAAGCCGTAGAGTTTTCCGTTATTCTCCAATACGAGCGACTCCAACACGAGTGGCATATTGTTCAACTTATCCTCAATCTGCTCAGGGTAGATATTCTGTCCTGTATCGGTGAGAATCATCGACTTGCAACGGCCCTTGATATAGATTGTTCCATCCTCATCAACTGTACCCATATCGCCCGTATGCAACCAACCATCTGCATCTAATGCGGCTTTCGTATCCTTCTCGTTCTTGTAGTATCCCTGCATCACGCACTCACCCTTAACAAGAATCTCTCCCGGGATATTTTGCTGGTCGGCGGAGTCGATTTTCACCTCCATCATACCCTGCAAAATTTTTCCGCACGAACGAATCTTGAACTCGGTAGGGTCAACCGTTACCGAGATAAGCGGAGCGCACTCGGTCATACCATAACCCACGATAAGAGGGAAATGGATAGACTTCAAGAAGGCCTCAGTCTCCTTATTGATAGGCGCACCTCCGATGATAAACAACTCGACATTGCCACCAAACGAATCGAGCAACTTCTCGCGAATCTTTGCACGCACAATCTCATTTACCAATGGCACTTTGATAGCCACCGACAATGCGCCCTTCTCCAACAGCGGGGTAATCTGCTTGCGGTAAATCTTCTCCAACACGAGAGGTACGGAAGCTATTACATTAGGGCGAACTCGTTGCATAGCCTCGACCAGCACCTTTGGAGTCGGCATCTTACCGAGCAGGTTAATGTGTCCTCCGACAGCCAGTGGCGTAAGGAAATCCACCGTACAGCCGTAGGCGTGAGCCAATGGCAAGAACGCCAATGTACGGCGACCTTTGGCAAAGTAGAAAGAGCCTCCGTTGCGAGGTTTCAAGGTCTTGATATAAGCAACATTTGCCGTGAGGTTGTTCACAGTAAGCATTACACCCTTCGAGTAGCCTGTAGTTCCCGAAGTGTAGTTCAACAAAATAAGTTGGTCATTCGGAACATCGGCATACTTGATATCCTCAACGGTAAAGCCTTGTGGGTAGCGTTTGCGGTAGTTCGCGGTCATACTATCCACACAAGCAGTCAAAACACCACCCCTACGCTCAAACAATACATGATAGTCGGTAAGCGAAAATACTCCCTCGACCTTCGGCAGTGCATCTTCGTCAAGTCCCTCCCAATACGAATCGGTAAGGAACAACAAACGGCTCTCCGAGTGATTTACAATATGCGAAATATCATTCGAGGTGAAGGTCTGCATAATAGGTACGATAACTGCACCATAGGTCATTGTAGCGATATATACCGCGCACCAACGCGGAGTATTACGACCTACGAGTGCGATTTTATCGCCACGCTTGATACCCGCCTCATCAAACAAAATATGAAGTTTGGCTATCTCTTTGGCAAAGCCGTAGTATGAATAACTTTCACCCGAGAAATAGTCCGTTACGGCCGACATCTCACGATGCTCGCGAAATGACTGCTCGTACATTTTAATTAAGTTCTCTTGTAACATATAATCTTTTTTTAGACGAGAGACTAGAGACGAAAGACGAGAGAAATGCAGAATGCAGAATGCAAAATGCAAAATTATTTTTCAACTACACACTACTCTCTACTCACTACTCTCTACTCACTACTCTCTATTTATAAAAGTTTTCCGTTTTCCGATTTCCGTTTTCCGTTTATTTTATTCCCATTCGCTTAACATCGTAGAGGTAACGCTTGATAGAGCGTTTCGGAGTCTTCTCGAACTCGCTGATGTGGATTGTAATCGACACCAATCGCTCGTAAGCAGCAACCTGCTCGTTCAAATTCTTGAGATTCTCCTTCATTATATCCTCCAACTTCGCACGGTCGATACCCTCCTTCTCACAGTGGTCGAAATCCGGCACTACCAAGCCGTAGAGTTTGCCCTCATTTTCCAACACGAGCGACTCCAATACGAGTGGCATATTGTTCAACTTATCCTCAATCTGCTCCGGATAGATATTCTGTCCTGTATCGGTCAAAATCATTGTCTTGCAACGACCTTTGATATAGACCGTGCCATCAGGGTCCATAACACCCATATCTCCTGTGTGCATCCAGCCATCAGACTCGAGAACAGCCTCGGTATCCTTCTCGTTCTTGTAGTAGCCCGACATAACCATCTCGCCCTTGACCATAATCTCTCCCGGAACGCGCTGTGGGTCAGAGGAGTCGATGCGGACATCGAGATACTCGTTCAAATACTTACCACACGAGCCGAGTTTGTACTCTTCAGGTTGTGGCGTAACGCAGATAAGCGGAGCGCACTCGGTCATTCCGTAGCCCACGATTATAGGGAAACGAATGGACTTCAAGAAGGCCTCTGTCTCACGGTTCATTGGAGCTCCTCCCACGATAAACATCTCCAAGTTACCGCCAAACGATTGGAGCATCTTCTCCTTAATCTTCATACGCACGACCTCATTCAGTAAAGGCAACTTCATAGCAATACTCAAAGGTCCCTTTTCAAGCATTGGAGCAATCTGCTTACGATAGACCTTCTCCAAAACGAGAGGTACAGAACAGATAATTGCAGGTTGCACCTTCTGCATAGCCTCGACCAATACCTTTGGTGTAGGCATCTTGCCGAGAAGGTTGATATGACCACCCGCAGCCAACGGTGCAAGGAAGTCGAATGCACAACCAAAGGCGTGTGCCAACGGCAAGAATGCCAAGGTACGGCGTCCTTTCTGAAACCACAACTTGCCCGTTGATTTATTAACTTTATTCACTGCGTAATAGACATTTGCAGTGAGATTATTCACCGTGAGCATTACACCCTTCGAATAGCCTGTAGTTCCCGAAGTGTAGCTCAACACCATAAGTGCATCGTTCGGAACATCGGCATACTTGATATTCTCTACTGTAAAGCCGTTTGGATAGCGTTTGCGGTAGTTCTCGGTCATCGCATTCACAAACTTGGTCAGTTTGTCGCCTTCGCGCTCAAACAGAGCGTGATAGTCAGTAATCGAGAATACACACTCCACCTCAGGCATTGCATCCTCGTCCAAGCCGTCCCAATATGAATCGGTAAGGAACAACAGGCGACTACCCGAGTGATTTACGATATGTGCAATATCATTCGAGGTAAAGGTCTGCATAATCGGAACAATAACAGCTCCATAAGTGATTGTAGCGATATATACAGCACACCAGCGTGGGGTATTGCGTCCTACGAGGGCAATTTTATCCCCCGGTTTAATTCCAGCCTCATCAAACAAGAGGTGCAACTTGGCAACCTCTTTGGCGAATCCATAATACGAGTAGGTTTCACCCGTAAAATAGTCAGTTACGGCCGACATCTCACGATTATCGCGAAATGACTGCTCGTACATTTTAATTAAGTTTGCTTCTAACATAAAATATCTTTTAGACGAAAGACGAGAGACGAGAGACGAGAGAAATGCAAAATGCAGAACCGACGCTGCGGAGCGAGAGCAGAGGGTGCTTGCACACTATGCCGAGCCGCAAGGAGGAAAAGCCCTCGAAGAGGGGTTAATGCAAAATGCAAAATGCAAAATTAGTTTTCCGTTCTCCGTTTTCCGTTTTCCGTTATTTCTTTACTAAAATACTTCCATAGGTCTATCTTCGACTCCGTGCCATCGAGTAGTCGCCCCACATTCTTGCGGTGAGTCCACACCAACGCAATAGCAACCACAAACGAGAATACAAGGAATGATATAGATGTATGGTCCAAACCGTGTCGGGCATATATACTACCCGAAAATATCGACACAAATACAGGAAAGGCACAACCCGCAACAATCGAAGCGAGCGACACATAGTGCCACAACAAAAACACCACAAACCACACGGCAAAGCACAAGAGGGCGATATTCGGCTGAATACCCGTAACCGCACCCAACACCGTAGCAACACCTTTGCCACCTTTGAAGTTGGCAAACACAGGGAAGATATGTCCTAAAACCGCCACAAAAACTGCCAAAATCTTCATATTGACAATCCACGCCTGCGATGGGATATTCACATCATAACGAAGTAATGAGAAGATGCTTACCGCTATAAATCCCTTCAAGAAATCGATGGCAAACACAGGTATTGCGGCGCGTGTACCGAGTACGCGCAACACATTGGTTGTTCCCGCATTCTTGCTACCGTGTTCGCGGACATCAACGCCATAGTAACGCTTGCCAATCCACACAGCACTCGGAATCGAGCCTAACAAGTACGCGATAATAAACAGAGTTACAATGCAATAGTAGGTTATAACCATATTGTTTTCACATCTGTGTTCGGGTACAAATATAGTAAAAATTTCTCAACTGCCAAAAAATGAGGTGGGAACTCCGGGCATCATCAAGGCGCAACAGGATTAGAGGTTGTTAGAGGTTGTTAGGGGTGCGCCTTTTTTTAGTGAGTAGTTAGGAGATAGGAGTTAGGAGTTAATTCTCAATTCTCAATTCTCAATTCTCCGTTTTCCGCTTTCCGTTTTAATCCTGCTGCGCAGGCTTTTCCTCCTTCGCACCTCGGCATAGTCTGCAAGCAGTCTCTGCTCTCGGTTTGTCGTCGGTTCCGTTTTCCCACTGCGTGGGCTTTTCTTCCTTGCGGCTCGGAAAAAATGCAAATAAATTTGCTTTTTTCGCTCGCTCCGCATCGTCAGTTCCGTTTTTTCACTATATTTGCGCTTTGGAATATATATAAAGGTATAACTATGGCAGTAGATCTCAAAAAGCACCTTTCGGTACTCGCATCACCTCGTTGGTGGTGGTCGTGGTTTATGATTATCTTGGGTTGCACCCTCTTGGCAGCCGGATATGTGCTGTTTATCAGTCCATACAACATTGTGCCAGGTGGAGTTTATGGAGCAGGTATCGTATTGCACAACCTGTTCCCCGATATTCAGGTCGGAACATTCGGATATATGTTCGACACGGTATTGCTTGTGATTGCCTTTATCTGTTTTGGTCCTCGCTTCGGAGCAAAAACCGTTATTGCAGCACTGCTGACTCCGGGTTTGATGAATATCTTTACAAAGCTCGCCTACCCTAACGAAGAGGCAATGCGTGCGCTCGACCCTTCACAACTGCTCGGAGGTATTCTCGATATGTCCGACCACCTGATGCTGACAACCATTGTCGGTGCAGTTGTTCTCGGTGTGGGCGTGGGATTGGTAGTCAAAGAGCAAGCAACAACAGGAGGAACAGATATCGTGGCGATGATACTGCAAAAGTATTGCCACATAAGTTTCTCGAATGGCGTTCTTATAGCCGATTCGGTGGTTGTACTCGGTGGTCTGTTGGTTATCGGATTCGGTATTGGTGGAGGCGAGCCACAAGGTTGGCAGTTGTCGTTCTACTCGCTGATTGCGATATATGTATCATCGCGAGTGTTGGCATATATGCTTGACGGAGCCTCGTATGACCGTATCATATTTATCATCACATCGCACCACAACGAGGAGTTCCGCCGTTATATTCTCGAAGAGATGGACCGTAGCGGTACATACATCAAGACCAGCGGAATGTACACAAATGCCGAGAAGGAGATGGTATTTTTGGTTGTGCCTCGTCACGAATTGCCAAAGGTGCAACGCGCCATCAAGGAGTACGACCCTACGGCATTTATGGTGGTAGCAAACGCCTACAACACCTATGGTGAAGGCTTCAAGCCAATGCCGGAGAAGCACGAGCTGGAAAATATGTAATACCTTTCAGAGTTGAGAGTTGAGAGTTGAGAGTTGAGAGTTGAGAGTTGAGAACCGACGCCAAACCGAGAGCAGAGGGTGCTTGCACACTTTGCCGAGGTGCGAAGGAGGAAAAGCCTGCGAAGCAGGATTAATTGAGAGTTGAGAGTTAAAAAATATTTCCATTTATTCAAAATCGGAGGTGATTGAGGAAATTTTGTGCGTTACGCAGTGGTGGGAAGCGCAGTTTACTAGGCGTAAATGAGCATTTACACCGCAAGTAAGGTGCAAAATTTACCAATCAGAACGATTTTCTAACAAAGGAGCAAAATGAGTTTTACGAATTTGCGACCATTGCAGGGCGATGGCAAAAAGATATTTATCGAGACCTACGGTTGTCAGATGAACTTTGGCGACAGCGAGATTGTGGTTTCGATTATGCAGGAGGAGGGGTACTTCTACACCGAGAAGATGGAGGAGGCGGACATTATCCTGATAAACACTTGCTCGGTGCGAGATAATGCCGAGCAACGCATCTGGGGGCGACTCAACGAGATGCGCCGTCTGCGCCGTAAGAAGCCAACCCTTTTGGTTGGTGTTATCGGCTGTATGGCAGAGCGACTCAAAGAGCAATTGCTCGACAGCGGTTGTGGCGTGGATATTGTGGCAGGACCCGACACCTATCGTGACCTTCCGAAGTTGTGCCGTGAGGCAGAGGGCGGTGGCAAGGGTATCAACACCCTACTCTCCACCGAGGAGACCTACGCCGACATTGCACCTGTACGCCTCGACAAGAATGGCGTAAGCGGATTTATCTCGATTATGCGCGGTTGCAACAACTTCTGCTCATACTGCGTAGTACCATATACTCGCGGTCGTGAGCGCAGTCGCTCGCACGAAACAATCGTAAATGAGGCTCGCACACTCTTCGAGAATGGCTATCGCGAGGTTACTCTGCTCGGTCAGAATGTAAACTCCTACGCCGATGGCGAGGTCAATTTCCCGAAACTTTTGGCAAAGGTTGCCGACATCTCGCCACTCTTGCGAGTGCGTTTTGCAACCTCTCACCCGAAGGATTTGAGCGATGAGTTGATTGCCACAATGGCATCGTACAAAAATATCTGCAAGGCGATACATCTTCCTGCGCAGTCAGGCTCGAATGCCCAACTCGAAAAGATGAATCGCAAATATACCCGTGAGTGGTACTTGGAGCGTATGGCGGCTATTAAGAGGGCTATGCCGGAGTGCGCCATCACTACCGACCTTATTTCGGGTTTCTGTGGCGAAACATTGGAAGACCACGAAGCAACCCTTTCGTTGATGCGAGAGGTAGGCTATGCCTCTGCCTTTATGTTCAAGTACTCGGTACGCCCCGACACCTTCTCGGCTCGCCACTTTGAAGATGATGTTCCCGAAGAGGAGAAGACTCGCCGACTGACTGAGGTTATTGCCCTGCAAAATGAGTTGTCGCTCGAAAACAATCGCCGTGATATCGGCAAGCGTTTCGAGGTTTTGATTGAGGGTAAGTCGAAGCGTAGCGACAAGCAGTTATGCGGTCGCACCTCGCAGAACAAGATGGTCGTATTCGACCGCGTAGAGGGGTTGCAGGCGGGAGATTATGTAGATGTAAAAATTACCGATTGCTCCTCGGCTACACTATTTGGAACAGCTATTTAAGAGTTTATGATAAAGTTTTTGAGAACAATTTGCGCAATTCTGGCGCTCTGCCTAATCGGTTGCGACAAGGGTGATGACCACCGAGTTATTCCCGATATATCGGTTCCGTCACTCGGCACTCCGCCGAACAACGAGATATGGTTTCAGACCTCCGAATATGGCGAAACCATCGAATTTGACCAAAGCGCCTTCGATTCGGAAGTCACAGATGTAATCTACTCTGACTACGACCACCACACTATTCGCTTTGCAAGCAACATTACCACTATTGGCGAGGAGGCCTTTTACAATTGTGGAAACCTATTCAATATCTCGCTACCGAACAGCGTTGTTACTATCGGAAAGCGTGCATTCTATATGTGTAAGCGAATGGAGAGTATGACCATAGGTAATGGCTTACGACTCTGCCAAGAAGATGCTTTCGAGGGTTGCGAGGATAACTTATACGCACTCTACATACCCTCTATTGGTAGTTGGTGTCGTATTGAGTTTGAGAATTTTAAGGCAAACCCCGCATACTACACGCAGACACTTACGCTCAATGGCAATAAGGTCGAGCAACTCACTATTCCGAACAGTGTGCAGGAGATTAAAGCATACGCCTTCTATGGCAATACAGCCCTGACCGAGGTATCCATACCGGCATCGGTAGGCAGTATCGGACAGAGCGCATTCGAGGGTTGCGAAAATCTGTCGAAGGTATCGGCGGAGGAGATAAGTTCGTGGTGTAACATCGATTTTGCAAACGAAACAGCAAACCCGATATCTATAGCAGGAGTGTTATATACGGACAATGCGCCACTTACAAATCTTACATTGGCGGGTATCAAAGAGGTAAAACCTCGTGCCTTTATCCGTTGTAATTCTCTGCAGACAATCAGCACAGACGAGACTCTGACCACAATCGGCTCGGAGGCATTTCGCGCCTGCTCTGCACTCACGACAGCAGAACTCGGCGAGGGGGTACTAACCATCGGAGGAAAGGGCTTTATGGGTTGCGAGAGTTTGGCAGAGATAGAGTGTCGCGCGATAACGCCACCACTATTGGAGGATAGGTATGTCTTTGATTATAACGCTAAAGAGCGTAAAATATATGTTCCAACTGAGTCGGTCGATGCCTATATCACAGCTGAAGGTTGGAGCAAGTACGCCGATAGCATAACAGCCATTCAATAGATTATGTTCCAAGAGATTGCAAAATATCTGCGTTTAGTAAAGTTCTCGCACACCATCTTTGCGATGCCCTTTGCGTTGATGTCGTTCGCATACGCGCTGTGGAGCAGTGAGGCGGAATTTTCGTGGTGGCTCTTGGTGCAGGTGGTATTGTGTATGGTCTTTGCCCGCAATGTTGCAATGGGTTTCAACCGCTGGGCAGACCACAAAATTGACGCAGAAAACCCTCGCACCGCCTCGCGTGAGATACCGGCAGGGCAGATTTCGCCACGCAAGGCGATGATTTTTGTGGTAATCAATGCTGTGTTATTTATCGCCACCGCCTCAACCATAAACCTGCTTACGGCAACTCTTTCTCCCGTAGCATTGGCGGTAATAATGTTTTATAGTTACTGCAAACGATTTACCTCGTTGGCGCACCTCGTTCTTGGCTTGTCGCTTGCTATTGCCCCTGCAGGAGCATATATAGCCGTTACGGGAACACTAACCTTCGCTCCGTGTCTGCTATCATTGGTGGTGCTGACTTGGACAGGAGGTTTCGATATTATCTACGCACTGCAAGATGCCGAGTTTGACCGTAAGCGAGGATTGCACTCTATTCCTTCGCATTTCTCGGTTGCTACATCGCTCTACATAAGCATTGCGCTCCACTGCGTGAGTGTAGTAGCACTCGTACTCTTTGCGTGGCACTATTTGCCACAAGGTTGGTTGTTGTGGTGCGGTGTTGGGTTATTTACCGCTATTCTGATAGCAGAACATATCCTTGTTACCCCCACAAAGCAACGCTCCATCGGCATCGCCTTCGGAACGCTTAATGGCTTGGCAAGTATGACGCTGGCGACATTTGTAATTGCAAACATTCTAATTTTCGGATAGGCGTATGTGGGTATCGTTAGCTTTTCTTTCGGCACTGTTACTTGGTCTTTACGATGTAGCAAAGAAGCGTTCGCTGAAGGATAACGCCGTACTACCTGTATTGTGGCTCAACACTCTATTCTCGACCATTATATTTCTGCCGACACTTCTCGATTCGGCAGTTGGCGGAGGGTGGTTTGATGGAACGCTCTTTGCCACCGCAAGTGGCTCGTGGCACGACCACGCAATGGTTATGATTAAGGCTGTAATGGTCTTGTCATCGTGGATTTTCGGCTACTTCGGTATTAAGAATTTGCCACTCACTATTGTTGGTCCAATCAATGCTACACGCCCTGTGCTGACGCTCATTGGAGCGATGATTATCTTTGGCGAAAGACTTAATGGCTACCAATGGGTAGGTGTCGTTCTTGCCATTGTTTCGCTATACCTTTTGAGCCGTTCAAGCAAAAAAGAGGGTGTCGATTTTGTGCATAATCGTTGGATATACTGCGTTGCGGCGGCAGCCTTGATTGGTGTAGGTTGCGGATTGTACGACCGCTATATTATGTACTCGCTAAATGCCGTATTTGTGCAGAGTTGGTACACCTTCTATCAGTTCTTGTTGATGTCGGTCATTGTGGCGGTATTGTGGTTGCCAAAGCGCAAAGAACAGCCATTTCATTGGTCGTGGGCAATACCAATGATTTCGATACTGCTTACCGCGGGCGATATGGCGTACTTACACTCGCTGACCGATGCTACAGCAATGATTGCAGTGGTGGCGATGATTAGACGCTCCTCGGTGGTGGTGTCGTTCGGTTGCGGAGCGTTGTTATTTGGCGAAAGAAACCTCAAAGCGAAGGCGTTAGACCTATTGCTGATTCTTATCGGAATGATTTTCTTGTATATCGGCTCGAAATAAATTAGTGTGCTAAAGTGTCTAATTCCGTTAAAAATCAGAAATTTTTATCTATCTTTGTGCGATTGTTGACTTTGTGCCCCCACAAACAAGGGGCAATAGCGATATACCTATAACGAAAAGTTAAATTTTAATAATAGCAATATGAATATTTCATTTAATTGGCTTAAAAACTATGTCGATACTACCCTTTCGGCAGAGGAGGTAGCAACAGTTTTGACTGATATTGGTCTTGAGGTCGAGGGCTTCGAGAAGATTGAAACTATCCGTGGCGGTCTGGCGGGCGTTGTGGTAGGCGAGGTTTTGACCTGCGAAGACCACCCCGACTCGGACCACTTGCACATCACTACTGTTGATGTTGGCGCAGAGGCTCCATTGCAGATTGTCTGCGGTGCAGCGAACTGCCGTAAGGGTTTGAAGGTTATGTGCGCTACGGTGGGCGCAGTACTCTACCCTGATGGTGGCGAGGAGGAGTTCAAGATTAAACGCTCGAAGATTCGTGGCGTAGAGTCGCTCGGAATGTTGTGTGCAGAGGACGAGTTGGGTATCGGCTCATCGCACGCAGGAATTATCGAGTTGCCTGCCGAGGCTGTTGTCGGCACCCCTGCCAAGGAGTACTACAACATCACTGACGACTATCTTATCGAGATTGGTTTGACTCCAAACCGCATCGATGCAGGCTCACATATCGGCGTTGCTCGCGACCTTGTGGCTTATCTTCGCGCTCGTGGCGAGCAGGCGGAGTTGAAGTTGCCAAGCGTAGAGGCTTTCGCTGTGGATAATCACGACTTAAAGATTGAGGTCGAGGTGGAGAATACCACCGCTTGCCCTCACTATACGGGAGTGGCGGTCAAGGGTTGCAAGATAGCCCCATCGCCCGATTGGATGCAGAACTCGCTCCGTGCAGCTGGCATCAACCCGAAGAATAACTTGGTGGATATTACAAACTATATCCTCTTTGAACTCGGTCAGCCACTCCACGCATTCGATGCCGAGAAGATTGAGGGTGGCAAGATTGTGGTGAAAAACTGCGCCGAGGGTACTCCGTTTGTTACGCTCGATGGCGTTGAGCGCAAACTTACGGCAGATGATTTGATGATATGCTCGGCAGAGCGACCAATGTGCATTGCAGGTGTATATGGCGGTTTGGATTCGGGCGTGAGCGACACCACAACCGACATCTTTATCGAGTCGGCATACTTCAACCCTGTGTCGGTGCGCAAAACTGCAAAGCGTTTCGGCTTGAATACCGACTCATCGTTCCGCTTCGAGCGAGGCATAGACCCCAACATTCAGATTTATGCCTTGAAGCGTGCTGCACTCTTGTTTAAGGAGTTGGCAGGTGGAACTATCGCAAGCGAGATTTTCGACTCAAACCCTGCGGAGGTTGCTCCGTTCCGTTTCGACTTCTCGGTGGCTCGTGCGAAGTCGCTTATCGGCAAGGATATCCCAACCGAAACATTCCGCACCATCATAGAGGCATTGGAGGTTAAGATTGAGAAGGAGGAGGGCGATGTATGGAGTGTTGCCGTACCGCCATATCGCGTTGATGTTCAGCGCGAAGCAGACCTTATCGAGGATATTTTGCGAATTTATGGCTACAACAATGTGGAGGTGTCGGAGAAGGTCAACTCTACTCTCTCGTATGTGCAGAAGCCCGATAAAACTCGTTTGACAAACCTCGTGGCGGATATGCTTACGGCTCGTGGCTATACCGAGATTATGTCGAACTCGCTCACGAAGACCGCCTACTACGAGGGTTTGAAGGCTTACCCTGTGGAGCAGTGCGTAAAGATTATGAACCCACTCTCGGCAGATTTGGGAGTAATGCGTCAGACCTTGTTGTTCAACACTATGGAGGCTGTGCAGTTGAACGCCAACCACCGCAACGGCGACCTCAAAATATACGAGTTCGGCAATTGCTACTTCTACAACAAAGTAGAGCCAAAGGAGGGCGAGGAGGTTGCTCCGCTTGCATCGTACTCGGAGAACTACCGCTTGGCGATAGCCGTAACGGGCTTGGCAACTCCGCAGTCGTGGAACACAAAGGCAGAGCCGGCATCGTTCTACACGCTCCGTGCTACGGTTGAGTTATTGCTCCGCCGTTTCGGCTTGGATATCTACGCTCTGCGCACCGAGTCGCTCGATAGCGACCTCTTTGGCGATGCCGTAGAGTTGTACCTCAACAACAAGCCATTTGCACAGCTCGGACAGGTCAATGCCAAGATTTGCAAGTCATTCGACCTCAAACAAGATGTATTTTTTGCCGAGATAGACTTCGACCTCTTGTTGAAGGCTACCCGCAAGCACAAGGTTTCGGCCACCGAGTTGTCGAAGTATCCGGAGGTTAAGCGCGACTTGGCTCTCCTCGTTGATAAGGGCGTTTCGTTCTCGCAGTTGCGTGCTACCGCTTTCGCTACCGAGAAGAAGCTGTTGAAGAGTGTTGCATTGTTCGATGTCTACGAGGGCGACAAGCTACCTGAGGGCAAGAAGTCGTATGCGCTGTCGTTTATCTTGGAGGACAAGAATCAAACCCTCAACGACAAGACCATCGAGCGCACAATGACGGCTTTGCAGTCGGCATTCGAGCATAAGCACGGCGCACAGATACGATAGTGCAATCGGCTATACAATAAATAAGGTGGAGTTTTTCTCCACCTTATTCCGTTTTATCATAGACCTCCACCAGCTTGTCGCACATCGTAGCCCACGAGAAGCGTTTGCGCTCGGCAGGGAAATTCTCGGCAAAACGAGCAAGGGCATCGCCACTATACAAGCGTTCTATCGCCTCACGAATACTCTCTGCCGTAGGCTCGCAGACAAAGCCCACCTTGCCATCGGGCACAATCTCCGGCAGACCGCCAACGCGCGTTACAATCATAGGTACGGAGAAGTTGTAGGCTATCTGCGTCACGCCACTCTGCGTAGCGGTGCGATATGGTAACACCAACGCGTCTGCCACCGAAAAGTAGTAGCGCACATCGTCATCTTTCACAAATCCTTCATGCAACACTACCCTCTCGCCCAAGCGATCGAGCTGAGGGCGATATTGCTCTTTATCGTTGTAGAACTCGCCTGCAACAAGCAGTCGCAAATCGCTATTCTCAACCCCTTCAAACGCCTCCAAAAGCAAATCCAAACCCTTGTAGTCGCGAATAAGACCGAAGAATAGCAAATATCTCTTTTCGGCATCGAGCCCAAGTCGCTCGCACGCCTCGGTGCGCTCAACCCTCTCGCCAAAGTTCTCGAACATCGGGTGAGGCGAGAAAATCGCCGGTGCGGAGGTGTAGGCTCGCAGTTCGCCACCCACCTGCTCCGACATATAGACAAAACCATCTACCGCCCCGAGGTAGTAGCGGTTGAATGGCTTATCAATCAGATGGTGTTCGTGTGGCTCGACATTGTCTATTTGGCAGATGACCTTTGTCTTGCCATTTCGGCGGGCAATACGGGCAATAGTACCGAAGCAGGGCGCCATAAACGGAGTCCAATACTTCATCAAAATCATATCGGGAGCCTCCTTACGCAGACGCTCGCCCACCGCCACCCAGTTCAGAGGGTTGCAGGTATTTACGATGCGCTCGATATGCAAATCGTGCGGTGCGGGGCTATCGACTAATTGACTCTTGCCGGGAAACAACAGCGAAGGGTATTGCAGCGAGAAGGTGTAAACCTTAACCTCATCTCCGCGACTCTGATATTCGCGTGCCATAGTCTCCATAATCGATGCCAAACCGCCACGATATGGGTGCGCAGGACCAAGAATAACAATCTTCATACCAACTTCGTTTTATATCTTCAATACAAAGATACAAAACAAATTGAGAATTGAGAATTGAGAATTGAGAATTATTAGGAATTATTGAATTTTTTACCATTAACTATTATTTTTTGCACTTTTCGAGATAAGTTGCTATATTTGTGGTGCAGTCCGTTGGGTTGCAGACATATTTTGATGAAAGTGTATTAGCTTTTATCCCTTTTGGAAATCCGGAAGATTTCATTTGACCAAGGGAAGCAAACACACTCGTCACTCCGTATTGACTCTTCAATAGGGGTGTTTTGCCCCATTCTTGTAGATAGATACGAGTGTGGGGTATTGTTTATTTGGTCAGGGCTATTCCGGAGCCTCCAAAAGATAAACTAATCAACCTCACACTTTCTTTTTATAATAACCGCACATTCGGGGTTGGTGGGCGAACCTAAATTTATTTATTATGAATACAAAAAAGGCTATAACCTCAATTATTAGAGTTTTGAAGATTATCCTTTATCTTGTTTTAGCATTTTTGGTAATAAAAAGCTTTATTGAATATGCTGATTTAGGTTTAATCGTTACAGGCCTATTATTTGCCGCTATGTGTTGGATATTGATATCCGTTCTCAAAGTTGTTAAAGAGATAATAGAAGAGCGAAAGTAGTATAATTGTTAAACCTTAAAAACTTAAAGATATGATTGAATTTACATTAAAGGAGAAGGCTGCAATATACAACGCGGCCTGCGAAATAATACATGCAGACAATAAGAAAGAATTGGATGAACTTGCATTACTACTTAAAGTGTTCAAGAAGCTTGGTACAGAGCTGTTTTTCCCGACTATTGAGGATGTTGCAGAGCCCAACGAGCGCTTCCCAAGAGAACAGTATATTCCTATTATTAAAGAAATGGTTTATGTCAAGAAGGTATTTTTAGCACAATTTTTAGCGGCTATAATGGGAGTAGATGGCGAAATAACAGAGTCTGAAATGAGGGTTTATATGCAATTGGTCAAAGATTGCAATTTACCTAACGACAGTGTTTCAGAAGAAAGCTTTAATTATTTTTATACTCAATTTTAATATAGTTATGTTTGATTTTTTATTTGGAACAAAAACGAATAGTGTTCCGTTGAGAAAAGAGTTCTCTACAATCATTGAACGATTATCAAATGATGGGCAAGCTGTAATCTTTAAGGAAAACAGCAAATCGGTATCTTGGGGCGTTGCCAATATGGGCGGAAAAGTTATTTTCTCTATCAAGTTGATAGGAGAAAATAAAATTGCAACATCTTGGCTATCTGAAAGTCCATTTTTTGGCACTCACTCAGAATCTTGGGAGTTCCCGAGGAATATGGATCAAGATAGCATTGTTGATGAAATGAATTATGGTATTCAAAGAGTTTTAAGAAATGGATTATAGACAAGAACGCCGATTAGAATATTACTGCAAAAGAATAGGCATAAGCAGAATAATACGACAAGATGTATGGAATTATGTTGAAGCAGCTATTGACAATCCGAATGGTGTAGATTATATGAAGTATCGAAATACTTTGATACAGTTGGACATACTACCAATGGGTGAAGCTCTTGTTCGATATATGAAAAAGGAAGAAGAACTATTTAATAAGTATATCTTACAAGTGAATTATAATGAAAGTGCAGCTTGGAGTATTGTACACGATGAAATCGAGAAGGATTTAATAAAAGACATTGCAAGAGCAAAAGAAGCAGCAAAAGTTTACAACATGAATAGAGGTTGTATGCTATTGACAATTATTATAGTTGTCGGTATTATTGCTTTAATTTTATTTTCTTGATAATTATGAAAAAGACATTAACCATTCTCCTTACCTTGCTATTGTTGGGTGTGCAGCAGGGAGTTGCTTCGGAGAAGCAGGAGAAACAGAAAACGCCAAAGCAGACAGCAGAGCTGCCAATCAAAAAAACTAAACTCCAAAAGATGGCAGCAAAAGGCGATGGGATTGCCAAGGGTGTTCTCGAAGCCTTAACCCCAACACCCGTTAATATCGTTGCCGTACACGAATTTCTCCAAAACGAGGGATATTCTCCCGAATGGAGAGAGAGTGGTGAGGTGAAATATCTCACTTTTAAGTATCAAGGTCAGGGTATGTTTGTTTCAGTTGATAAAGATTATGTATGTATATATACCGGCTTTGATAACATTGCACCTTTTATTTTAAATCATACCAAGCAAAAATCTCTCTCGAATAGAGAACTTGCTCACATATACCAAACTTGTATTGAGTTTACACAAACTTTTAGGGTATTAAAATTTAGGTATGATGCCGAAGATGATGTGGCATATATGGTCGTAGAGTCATTTATGCCTTCAATGGCGATATTCAAGCAATATTTCGATTTCTATGTCGGGGCTCTAAAATTCGCAGCAGACGAATTCGAAAAGAGTCTGAATAAAAAATTTGGTATCAAATAGGAATTATCGACACTATCAATCGCCTCGCAGAGCAACACAAACTGCGAGGCGATACCTTTAATTGTCAATTCTCAACTGTCAATTGTCAATTAAAAAAAGCCAATGGCTAAAAGCCGATGTAAGGGAGATTGCCACGGCTTGTGCCAAGCCTCGCAATGACGGAGTATTTAACTTTTAACTCTGCATTTTGAATTTTGCATTTCTACTTCTCCCCTTTCGATTTGTGTTTGCTGTTGGCGATGGATTGCAGGGCGAGGTAGTGTGAGCCGTAGTCGAGGAGGTTTTGCCACTCGGTACGGAAAATATCGAGGTGCCCCTCCTCTTCGACAGCCATATCCTGAAATATCTTGTGCGTAACCGAGTCATCTTCCGCTGCGCAAAGGCGCGAATACTCGTTGTAGTGGTCGATAGTGCTCTGCTCCAACTTAACGGCAAAATATAATGCCTCGACCGGCTCGTCAATCTGTCGTGCGCGCTCCGAAGGGTTCATATCGACCTTGCCATTGAGGAACAAAATTCGCTCGGCAATATGCTCGATATGCTCCATCTCGGCAATCGAGATACGGCGCATCAGGCGAGCCAAATGTTCATAGCCCGCATCCTCGAAGATGGTGTGGAAATAGATATACTGCAAGGTTGAAGAAATCTCCTTGCCAAGTGCATCGTTCAGTCGTTCGATGCTACGCTGATATTTAGAAGTCTGCTCCATAAAATATAAACTTTTACGAAGCAGACTTCTGTACAAAGATGGTGCCATCGGAGGGTTACTCCTCTTCGCTATACTCCAAAATTTCGCCGGGCTGGCAACCCAGCTCGTGACATATAGCCTCCAGAGTCGAGAATCGTATAGCTTTGGACTTACCTGTTTTCAATATAGATAGATTTGCGGGGGTAATACCCACTCGCTCGGACAGCTCCATCAACGACATTTTTCGGCGTGCCATCACGACATCCAACTTTACTTTGATACCCATTTTACACCCATTATTTTTCACTAACCGACCGCGAAAGTATGGAAAATAAATCGATTTCACAAATTATAAAACAACTATTTTTCAATAGTAATAATAGCACAAAATATCCTATACATCGCATTTTACGCCGTTTTAGTTGCAAATTCTCCATAAAAAATATACCTTTGCTTAATAATTCGTACTTTAACTATGGGAAAGAAATCAATCTATAACTTTAACGCTGCACCCGAAAAAGTTGATTTTACACTTCACGAAACCATCGAAGCCGTATGTTCCGATATCCTGAATGTGGCAGGAACTGACGCAAAGAACAAGGGTATCAGTGCCGATGTGCTGATGCAACAAAATCGTTCGTGGGTACTCTCGCGTATGTCGGTTGAGATTGACCGCCAGCCCGAGCAGTACGAAGATTACACCATTCACACTTGGGTAAACCCTCACACTTCACGCCTTATCTCAACCCGAAATTTCGAGTTGTTTGATAACGATAACAATCAGTTCGGTCGTGCCGTGTCGCAATGGTGCGTAATTGACTTCGAGAAGCGTATGCCGGTATCGTTGGAGGAGGTTGAGCACCTCTTCACTGATAAGTTTTGCGATGATCCTTCGCCATGTGATGCACCTCGCAAAGTGCGCGGTATTGAACCTACAGTAACTCGCCAACACGAAGTGCGTTACAGCGATATCGATTTCAATCGCCATGTCAATACAATGCGTTATATTCGTATGATGCTCAACACCCTACCTATTGAGTATTTGACCGATAACCGCCCGATGCGTCTTGATATCCACTTCGCGAAGGAGTGCCGCTTGGGCGAGGTACTGACCATCGGCTACGAGCAGCGAGATAGTGTATCGCTCTTCGAGATTCGCAATGGCGAAGGCGCAGTCGCCTGCACCGCAGCGATTGAGTGGAAGTAAGAAAAAGCACCTTTCAGGGTGCTTTTTTCAAATTGAGAATTAGCAGCAAAAAATTGATTTTAAGCAGATGAGAGCAAGGCTGCGAGTAAGCGAGCGCATAGAGTACTTGCACTCTTTGCCGAGCAGGAGCAGACAAAAGCCCTCGAAGAGGGATTAAGGCGCACAAAAATTCCGAGCAAACTCCCCAACTAAAAAATCGCTTATGAACGAGGAAATTTCGCGCTAAACAAGAAAGCGAGTCCGCAGCAAAAATTGATTTTAAGCAGATGGTTGTAAGGCGCACAAGAAAATCGCCCCGCAGCATACTTGGCGTATGTGAGGAGCGATTTATCGCAGTGCAACGCAGCAAACGCTGCTTAAAATCGATTTTTATCCTTTCATACAGCCCGCCACCTTAATAACCTCTCCGCTAATGTAGGAGGACATATCGCTTGCGAGGAATAGAGCCACATTGGCAACCTCATCGGCTGTGCCCATACGACCAAGTGAGATATCGGCAACAAGTTTAGCCTTGATATCATCGTTGAGTTTGTCGGTCATATCGGTAACGATAAAGCCCGGAGCGATGGCATTACAACGGATACCGCGTGCGCCCATCTCCTTGGCAATAGATTTGGTAAGTCCAAGCAATCCGGCCTTCGATGCAGCGTAGTTGCTCTGTCCGAAGTTTCCGTTAGTACCTACCACCGATGACATATTTATAATAGAGCCTGCACGCTTGCGAGCCATAGCAGGAATTACAGCGTGGGTAAAATTGAATGCCGATTTGAGATTGGTATCAATAATCGAATCCCACTGCTCCTCGCTCATACGCATAATAAGTCCATCTTTGGTCTGACCTGCATTATTTACAAGAATATCTATCTGTCCAAACTCGGCAATAACATTTTCGATAACATTGTGTGCGCCTTCAAAGTCGGAAGCATTCGAGGCAAAGCCTACGGCACGCACGCCAAGTGCCTCAATCTCGGCAACGAGTGACTCTGCAGCGGCAACTGACGAGAGATATGTAAAGGCGATATTTGCACCCTGTTCTGCAAATTTAAGAGCGATAGCGCGACCAATGCCACGAGTGGCTCCTGTAACCAGCGCAACCTTTCCTTCGAGTAACTTCATACTATAATTTGTTTATAAGTTTCAGGCAAAGATAGTGTTTTTATTTGAAAAAACTTGTAATTTCGCAAAACGAAACTCTCCCAAACAAGAGAGAGGTTGGGTTAATGAGTTAAATTACAATAATATAAAAGAGATGAATAGAGACAAACAAATTTTCGACCTTATCTCCGAGGAGCGCGCACGACAGATGCGCGGTATTGAACTTATCGCATCGGAGAACTTTGTAAGTGAACAGGTAATGGAGGCTATGGGCTCAGTCTTGACTAATAAGTATGCCGAGGGCTACCCTGCGGCTCGCTACTATGGCGGTTGCGAGGTTGTGGATAAGGTGGAGAGCCTTGCTATCGAGCGACTCTGCAAAATATATGGCGCAGAGTATGCCAATGTACAGCCACACTCGGGCGCACAAGCAAATATGGCGGTATTCTTCGCAGTGTTGAAGCCGGGAGATACTTTCCTCGGCTTGAACCTTTCGCACGGAGGTCACCTTTCGCACGGCTCGGCTGTAAATATGTCGGGAACTTATTTCAACGCAGTAAGTTACTCGGTACGCGAGGAAGATGGTCGTGTTGATTACGAGGAGATGGAGCAGAAGGCTTTGGAGTGCAAGCCAAAACTTATCGTTGGCGGTGCTTCGGCTTACTCGCGTGAGTGGGATTACAAACGTATGCGTGAGATTGCCGACAAGGTAGGCGCATTGCTTATGATTGATATGGCTCACACCGCAGGTCTTATCGCAGCAGGTCTGCTCGAAAACCCTGTTAAGTACGCCCACATCGTAACCTCGACTACCCACAAGACCTTGCGTGGTCCTCGTGGCGGTATCATTTTGCTCGGCAAAGATTTCGATAACCCTTGGGGCTTGACCACTCCGAAGGGCGTAGTGAAGAAGATGTCGCAGATTCTCAACTCGGCAGTATTCCCAGGTATTCAGGGTGGACCACTCGAACACGTTATCGCAGCGAAGGCTGTCGCTTTCGGCGAGGCTTTGACTCCGGAGTACAAGGAGTATCAACAGCAGGTTGTACGCAACTCGCAGGCACTCTCGGCAGCACTCTCGGCTCGCGGATATAAAATTGTTTCGGGAGGTACGGACAATCACCTTATCTTGGTTGATTTGCGCACCAAGTTCCCCGAATTGACAGGAAAGGTGGCAGAAAAGGCTCTCGTTGCAGCAGATATCACCGCCAACAAGAATATGGTACCATTCGACTCGCGCTCGGCATTCCAGACTTCGGGATTGCGCTTCGGAACTCCTGCCATCACCACTCGTGGTTTGAAGGAGGATAAGATGGAGTATATCGCCGAGCTGATTGACCGCGTACTCTCTGACGCTGAGAACGAGGAGAATATCGCAGCTGTTCGCAAGGATGTAAACGCCTTGATGGAGCAGTACCCACTTTTTGCGTGGTAAAATAGATTGATGAGACAGTACGCCTACATAGTTTGCGCCTTAATACTGCTCTTTGCATCGTGCGCACCCGCATACGACGATTCATCCGTTCTGGATAGGCTCAACGAGCTGGAACAGCGCGTAGATGAATTGGAGGCACAGTGCGACAAGGCTGACGAGGATATAGCGACTCTGCGTGCCATTATTGAGGTATTGCAGAGCAGGGACTACATCACTTCTGTCGTACCAATTGTAGATGGAGATAAGGTTGTTGGCTACACGATAACTTTTGCCAAGAGCGACCCTATAACCATAAACACTTGCGATTGCGAAGAGGGCGAAGAGAGTTCGGAGTGCATAATTGTAGGCATCACCGATAGCGAAACGGAGGTTGTTATAACCCTCTCTGACGGTAGCACAATTACCATTCCGAAAGGCTCCGCACCTACACCAACCGACTACTGCGAAAAGTTGGAGGATGTGGAGTTTATGCGCTATTGCTACGAGAAGTTCGATATTAATGGCGACAAGATTCTCTCCGAGAGCGAGGCGATGGCTATTCGTGCTGTAAATATCGACTCGAAGCAGAACATCTACTCGGTCGGAGGTATTGAGCATTTCGTAAATTTGGAGAGTTTTCAGGCGTACAATGCAACAGCGCTACGCACGCTCGACCTATCGAAAAATACGCACCTGCAAACAATCAAAAAGCAAGCGCTCTACAAATGCCACGGCTTGGAAAGCGTAATACTACCTTCAACCATCACAACTATCGAAGATGACGCCTTCCACGAATGTCCGATTCTCTCCTCAATCAATATTCCGGAGGGAGTAAAGAGCATCGGAACTTACGCTTTTGCAGGTAATTTGCAACTCACTAAAATAACGCTTCCACAGAGCATTGAAACAATCGGAAAGAATGCCTTTGCTGCTACTGGATTGCACTCATTCGCCCTGCCCGAGGGTATCACAACAATTGCGGAGAGCATTTGCTTTAACTGCAAGTCGCTCACGAGTTTAACGCTCCCTTCGACCACGACAAATGTGGGATATCGAGCATTCAGTTATTGCGAGAAACTTACAGAGATTCACTGCAAGGCAACTACCCCACCGACATTGGAGCAATACGCCTTTGAAGATGTGGTTACGGGGCGTAAAATATACGTTCCGCACGACTCGGTCGAGGCGTACAAGGAGACAGAGGGATGGAGCGATTTTGCTGACCAAATTATTGGAGAGTAGAGGGTGTAAACGCCTTGATGGAGCAGTATTCTCTCTTTGCGTGGTAGAGAACAAAAAAATATAACAGACGAAAACAGATTGGACATCGCAAGAGATTCAATCTGTTTTTTGTTTGCTTATTTTAATTGGAATTTCCTATATATTAATACTATTTTTATTTTCGGAATTATATAGTTCATTTTTATTCTATTTTATTGTTTTTATCTATTTTTATCACTACCTTTGCAAAGAGATACCAATAAGTTATATAACACAAGCAAAAACCATAAAAATACTAATTATGAAAAACCATTTTTTATCAATTGTAATCGCATTGGCAATGCTTACTGCATCGGCTACTGCTCAAATTACAGGCGTTGAGCTGGCTCGCAAACAGCAGGGAACGGCTTTCCAGACCAACAAGAACGACCAAGTCGTTCGTCAAGTAGAGATGGAGGCTCCAATCGTAGTTTGCGGTGGAGGTCTTTCAGGCGTTTGCGCTGCTGTTTCGGCTGCTCGTCACGGCTCGAAGGTTATCTTGATTCAAGATCGCCCAATGCTTGGAGGTAACACCTCAAGCGAGATGCGTATGGGTATCGTGGGTGTCCGCGAGGATCAGTGTCAGGAGGCCGGTATCATCGAGGAGATGCAGTGTCGCAACTTCTTCTACAACCCATTGCAGCGTTACCCTTTGTGGGACGATGTTATCTACTCTACCGTTGTTGAAGAGCCAAATATTCGCCTTTTACTCAACACTTCGGTACGCGATGTTGTGATGAACGGCAATGAGATTGCAGCGGTAAAGTGCTGGAACAGCAACAACTACACCGAATACACCATTTCGGGTAAATTGTTCTTGGACTGCACGGGCGACGGTATTCTCCGCCTTTCGGGTGCAAAGTATCGCCGTGGCATGGAGGCAAAGAGCGAGTACAACGAGTCGTATGTAACCAACAAGGAGTCAAATAACTATACAATGGGCAACTCGATTCTCTTGCAGTTGCGACTCACCGAGAAGCACCATCCGTTCAAGGCTCCCGATTGGGCATACCACTTTACAGATGAGGATTTTGACTATCCTACACCAAAGTCTACAAATCCAAAACAGAAACTCAACTACAAGATTATTTGGCGTGCTCACGACAACAACTTCTGGTGGGTTGAGTGTTCGGGTATCAAGTTCGATACAATCTTCGATGCTAACGAGATTCAATTCGAGCTAAAGAAGATTGCTTACGGTATTTGGGAGTACATGAAGAACCACCCAGATGGTCGTTGCTACCACTACGAATTGGTTTGGATGGGCTCTATCCCTGGCAAGCGTGAGTCTACTCGCTATGTCGCTCCGCACACACTCACGCAGGATGATATTCTTTCGGGCGGTCACTTCGAGGATGTTGTGGCTTATGGAGGCTGGACACTCGACAACCACGATCCTAACGGATTTCACAACAAGGGTTTAGCCTCGGTTGAGTACTTTATTCCACAAGGCTACGGAATCCCTTACGACTGCCTCTACTCGGTGAATGTTCCGAACTTGATGTTTGCAGGTCGTGATATCTCGACTTCGCACATGGCATTCTCGGCAACTCGCGTAATGGCTACTTGCGCCCTGATTGGTCAGGCTGTA
>JAZPYA010000011.1:0-8295 GCA_045543935.1 Alistipes sp. | reverse complement strand
GGCGTATGTGAGGAACTCGGTTTTTAGGTTGGAGGGAACTCCTATCCTTGTCACGGCGCAGCAGCCATTCTGGGGGTTACTGGGGGCGGGCGTTCCGCCCTTACTGGGGGCGCTCCCGTTGGTCGCTTACTGGGGTGCGCTAAAAGTTTTTAACTACTCACTACTCGTTACTCACTACTCACTAAACTAAAAGTTTTCCGCTTTCCGCTCTCATCTCTCAGTTCTCAACACAAAAAAGCCCCTCACTTGCAATCTCTACAACCATCCGTTGTTCGAGGCTACGGCTGAGCGCGATATCAACACAAAGGTCTTGGTCGCTTGTGTTGCTACTGGATTTCCAGTAGGGTAGGAATTCTCTTTTGTCGTTCCTCCCACATTGAGTGTAACGCTGATGGTCGCAGCTCCACTTTTGGTGCAATTTACAAGCAACTTACCCTTCTGGTATGAATAACTACCAAATCCGATACTGTTTTTGTCATCGTCTGAGATAGTTATCTCCTTAAGTGTAGCGCTATAGACGCCATCGCCAAAGTATGGTGCAAGATCTATCGAACTCGCCTCGCCCTGTGTTACTACAGTGTAAGGTGTTCCATCGATCTGCAAAAGAAGTTTGTAGGCATCGATATATCCTGTACCCAACCACTTTTTACCTTTGTAGTAGGAGTAAGTCATATTTTTTGTGGTGTTGTTATCCCAAGGAATGCCTGTTACCGAGCCTACTTGGTACGGCTCGATATCGTTGGCGGCTGAGAGAAGCATCGAACGGAACTCTTGTGCCGAGTAGCGTTTGCCGAGTTGCTTTGCATACGACAAACCGAGTGCCGCAACGCCAGAAACATGAGGACAAGCCTGCGATGTGCCCTGCATCAGAGCATATCCCTTGACAGAAGGGTCGCTGAACGCATCGGGTACGGTAGAGAGTATTGCACCATTGGTGTAGATTGCATCTCCTCCCGGAGCCATAATATCTGTGCCGGGACCAATATTCGAGTAGTAGGCAAGTCGCAAAGATGGTCCGTAAGAGCCAACTGCGATACAAGGCTCATATCCTGCAGGGTAGGAGATAAGTTGCTCGCCATCATTTCCGGCCGCAAAAATCACCAAACCTCCATCGATTGGGCTATCATCGCCTCCTCCTGCATTTGCAATAAAGTACTCTATTGCATCGGCTGTTACTCCAACATATCTATCGTTGCGGAACTCTGCATCGGTGAAAAAATCGCCGGATACGTATCCCCAACTGCATTGCAAAATATGCGCTCCATTGTCGGCCGCATAGATAATAGCATCGGCTGTATTTGCATCATCGCTGGAGGATTCGCCACTGAAAATCTGAAGCGACATAATTTTTACGCCATCTTTGTTGCCACTACCTCCTGCAATACTGCTAATTCCCGAGAAGTTGTTGTTTACTGCCGAGATGATACCTGCGACATGAGTACCGTGTCCAGTGTCATCTTTGTCTGTCCAAGAGATATTGCCATTGTTATAGACAAAGTTGTAACCATAGATGTCGTCAACAAAGCCATTGCGATCATCATCAACACCCTTGTTACCTGTCAACTCCAGGCTGTTTTTCCACATATTATCTGCCAAATCGATATGTGAGTACATAACGCCCTCATCAACTACTGCGACCACAATCGAAGGATCTCCCTTGCACAATTTCCACGCAGGAACAACATTCACATCCGCCTCGGCTACAGGTGCGATAAGATCAAACATCACATCATCTTCCCAAGGGATAGCAGGGTTGTCATCGGCATTGCAAAGTGACCATTGGTACATTCTCTCGACATCGTTAAACGGAATGGATTGAGCCGTAGCGCGAGTTGTCGAGGTCGGTCTCGCCTTGAGAGGTGCAGCCTTTGGCGTGCCGATATGTTTGATTCGGTGCTTGAACTCCACAAACTTAATATCACCTATTTTTGCAAGTTTTGTAGCAACCTCATCGATATTGCACTCGGCATCGAATTTAATACTATACCAAAGGTGCATACCGCGAGCCATAAGTTTTTCGCGATTCTTTTCGGTCATCGTAAATACAGGCTTTACCTGACAGCACTCGATACCCTCGAGTAGAGCATCTACCTCCGACAAACCTGTGCGTGTGGAGTTGCCACTGCGCGATACACACTCCGCCAAGCGACTCTCGGCAGAGGGGTTAAATCGCACCAACAAGCTACCATCGATACCCCCTTGCGAGGAGTTGATAATCTTGTTGCTTATATCGCCATTTTTGACAGAAACTACCTGATCTTCCAAATCGGTAGTACAACCCATCAACATCGCTACCGATACTATGCTGTATAAAATCGTTCTCTTCATCATCGTTCCAAAATTACAAAGGTTTTACATCAACTCCGCCACGGCTTGTTCGCTCCGGCAATATGGTAGGAATCTCACACCTCTCATATACCGAAATCTCGCCACTATTCAACCCCTCAAGCACAAGCTCTTTATCCTCGTTCAGGCTGAATTTGTATGAGTCCGCCCAATCTGTTCCATCGCTGTATGTTCCCGATATGGTTGAGGTAGCACTCTCTACGGTATATGTTCCCGTAAAGGTTTGGTATGCCATATTCTCGGTGCGCTGGTAGAGGTTGAATGTGCCATCGTGCAAGAACTCCATATAGAGGTCGGCGGTAGCCTCTGCTCCGCAGAAGCTCTTGATGCGCCAACTGCCCACCACCGAAGGGAGTGATACGGCAACAAGATTATCTATGGTGGTTACAGCATTGCGAGTAACCGTTACATCCTCTATTGTGAACAATTTTGACTCTCCTACGCTGTAGTGGGCTATCAACTCGATAGTCGCATACTCCCCCTCGGGAAGTGCCAAATATATAGACTCGGAGAGTGGTGCGTTAAACTCGCGAGATACAGCGCGTTTAACATCAACGGCGCGCATAGAACCATTCTTGAAGTTGTACTCGAAGACACCGTGTAGCCCCTGATTACCCTTGGGCAACATAAACTCCACCATAGTTGCGCCATCAAGGTTGGCGTTACCGTTGCCGTTTGGAAATTTCAATACACCAAAGATATTTGTAAATTCCATCTTGTTTGTATTGCCCTTTCCGATTTGTGGTACAACCAACGAGCTGTTCTCCTCGGCAAGGAAGATGTTGTTAGGCTTGACAGTAATGGTTGCAGCTCCGTTGTTGCGTACAGTACTTACGGCAGTTGCTGGGCGCACGCCATAGTAATCCGAGTTCGATACAATTGCAACTCCTGTGAATCTTGCAGTGCCGGTGTTAGCGCCCTGCGCGAGAGTCATTATTACCGGTAGCCACTCCCCGCTACGATAGAGATTGAATTTTTCTCCCTCGCTCCACAAGGCTTTA
The DNA here is from genome assembly GCA_045543935.1 of Alistipes sp. Taxonomy (GTDB): domain Bacteria; phylum Bacteroidota; class Bacteroidia; order Bacteroidales; family Rikenellaceae; genus Alistipes. Next base: position 4,948 of record JAZPYA010000011.1, on the reverse strand, counting down.
GTCTCTTGACCGCCATCTGCAAAACCGTGGGTATCGCACACGGTCGAGATATCTCTTTTTTCGTTGTAGCTTACTTTGTTGGAGTCGGCACAAGATGCCATCAACGAGAAAACAGCCGTGCATATCAAAAATAGTCCAAATCGCTTCATAAATATCTAAAACTTTTATGTGGCAAAGATACATAAAAAACTAAAAACGGAAAACTTTTTTTCAAGTGAGTAGTACGAAGTTGAGAGTTAGCGCGCACGCCATAGAAGGCTCTTGTACCTGACGCCATAGAACGCCAAAGGCGTGACGCCATAAAGCAGTCACAGACTGCGCCACCAGAACCCCTTGCGCCGTGACCACCTCCAGAGCCACTACAGCGAAAAAATTACAAATTCTCGTCTCTTAATTTTTACTTCTCAATTTTTATTTGTAACTTTGCGCCAATAGGAATAGTGAACTTAATAGAAAAATGCCGAAGTTGTATGGCGAAAATGCACCTGCGAGAAAGCCTGAATGGCTAAAAATCCGACTCCACCGAAGCGATACTTTTGCCGAGGTAGCTCGTATAGTGCGTGAACACTCTCTCCATACGATTTGCAGCAGCGGACGATGCCCGAATAAGGCAGAATGTTGGAGCAAACGAACTGCTACATTCATGATTTTGGGCGATGTGTGTACCAGAGGTTGTCGTTTTTGTGCAACCAAAACAGGCAAACCGTTGCCACCAAATCCGGTGGAGCCACAAGAGGTGGCAGAGAGTGTAAGTCTTATGGGACTGAAGCATGTTGTGGTAACTTCTGTTACTCGTGACGATTTGGCTGATGGCGGTGCGGCGCATTGGGCGCAGACCGTAGATGCCATAAAAGCGAAAAATCCAAACGCAACAATTGAGCTCCTTATTCCTGACTTTGATGCAGTGCCTGCTTCGTTAGAGGTGGTTATGGCATCGAAACCCGACATTATCGGGCATAACATCGAGACCGTGGAGCGTCTGACACCCGTAGTTCGCGCAAAAGCGACATATCGCACCTCGTTGGCTGCATTGCGCTATGTGAGTGAGCGTGGGGTGATGACCAAAAGCGGATTGATGGTAGGACTTGGCGAGAGCGAAGAGGAGGTTTTACAAACTTTGCGCGACTTGCGTGATGCAGGCGTCAGAATTGTAACCCTCGGACAGTATCTTCGACCTTCGGAGGAGCAGGTTCCCGTTGCGGAGTATATCACCCCCGAAACATTTGAACGATACCGCCAGCTTGCTCTCGAAATGGGCTTCGACTTCTGCGCAAGCGGACCATTGGTGCGTTCCTCTTACCTCGCGGACGAGGCTATCTCCTCCATCAAGACGGCACGATAAGTGCCCCTGCTCACATCTCGATTTTAGGCATAGGTTGTTTGAATTTCGAATTGCATTTTGCATTCTGAATTCTGCATTTTGAATTTCATTTTGCATTTTGCATTCTGAATTTTGAATTATAAGTATGCGCGTTGAGTGTAGATGGGTGGGCAGAATGCCCTACAAGGAGTGCTGGGAGTATCAGCAGAGGCTGTTCGATGACCTGCTTGCAAAGCAGGGCGATGGGAGCGACTTCGCAGGCACGATAATTTTTGTAGAACACCCTGCAGTATATACACTCGGCAAGAGTGGCAAGATGAGCAATATGCTTATCGATGAGGCTCGTTTGGAGGCTCTTGGTGCAGAGTTTTACCATATTGACCGCGGAGGCGATATCACTTTTCACGGCGAGGGGCAGGTGGTTTGCTACCCGATTCTCGACCTCGAAAAGTTGGGCATAGGTTTGCGCCGTTACATTGAGCTGTTGGAGCAGAGCATTATTGAAGCGGTGGCTGAGTATGGCATCGATGGTCGAAGATTGGAGGGAGCGACGGGAGTGTGGCTCTGCGATGAGACGGAGAACTCCGCCGGCGAGAAGTTGCAGCGCAATTGGCGAAAAATTTGCGCAATAGGAGTTAAAGCTTCGCGTTTTGTTACTATGCACGGCTTGGCACTTAACGCCTCGACCGATTTGAAGTGGTTTACGATGATAAACCCGTGTGGTTTTATCGACAAAGGCGTAACCTCGATTACGAAGGAACTCGGTCGCGAGGTGTCGTTTGAGGAGGCAAGCAAGGTGTTGTGCGGGAAGTTGTTGAAGAACTTCGGGCTAACACAGGATTAGACGAGAGTCTAATTGACAATTGATAATTGACAATTAAGGGTATTATTAATTTAGGCCTGCGGCGCTCCCCATAAAGCGAACGAAGTGAGCGCCCCCAGCAAGGGCGGAACGCCCGCCCTCAGTAAGCACTGAAGGTGCGCCCCCAGAAAGGTTGCGCCGTAACAATGGCAGGAGTTCGGAAAACTTAAAAAACGAAAAAATTGAAAAAATATATAATAATAAAAATTAACGAATATGCCTATTCAGAAAAGGTGGGTAGTCAAACCCCAAGGGCACTCTCTGACGGTAGATCATATTGCTACCTCGTTGAGGATTCCTGCGGTATTGGCGAACCTATTGGTACAAAGAGGCATAGACACAGTAGACAAAGCGAAGAGATTTTTCAATCCTCGACTCGAAGATCTGCACAATCCGTTCCTGATGAAGGATATGGAGCGCGCGGTGGAGCGTTTGGAGGAGGCGGTTGCCAAAAACCAGAAGATTATGGTCTATGGCGACTACGATGTGGATGGCACAACTGCCGTTGCGCTCGTATATAAATTTCTGCGCCACATCGGACACAACAATCTGATGTTCTACATCCCCGACCGTTATACCGAGGGTTATGGTATTTCAAAGAGGGGTATCGACATTGCCACAAAGAAGGGTGTGAAACTTATCATCGCCCTCGATTGTGGTATTAAGGCTGTCGAGAAGGTGGACTATGCAACACAGAAAGGGGTAGATTTCATTATCTGCGACCATCATCTTCCGGCGGAGGAGATTCCTCGTGCCGTAGCGGTTCTTGACCCGAAACGCAATGACTGCAACTATCCTTTCGATGAGTTGTCGGGTTGCGGTGTCGGCTTTAAGTTGGTGCAAGCCTACGCTCAGAAACACAACATTCCATTCAGCGAAATTGAGCAATTCCTCGACCTTTTGGTCGTAAGTATCGCTTCGGACATTGTTGCTTTGACCGATGAAAATCGTGTCTTGGCACACTACGGTTTGAAAATTTTGAACTCTTCGCCATCGGAGGGACTCTCTTCAATTATCCGCATCTGCGGTTTGGAGGAGCAGACTATCACCATTGACGATATTGTCTTCAAGATTGGACCGCGTATCAATGCCGCAGGTCGTATGCGTATGGACGAGTATCCCGAGGATTCTGTGCCTTCGGGTGGTTATGCTGCGGTAAAACTGCTCGTTGAGGGTAACGAGGATGCGGCACGCGAGTTTGGCGATGTTATCGACAACTTCAATCAGGACCGCAAGAGCATCGACCGCAGTGTTACGCAGGAGGCGCACGACTTCGTGGAGAACAATCCGCAGTTGAAGGCGCAGAAGAGTACCGTGATATACAATCCGAAGTGGATGAAGGGTATTGTGGGTATTGTGGCATCGCGCCTTATCGAGACCTACTATCGCCCTACGGTAGTGCTGACTATGAGCAATGGTTTTGTTACCGGCTCGGCACGCTCCATTCCGGGCTTCGATCTCTATCAGGCGGTGGAGTCGTGTTCCGATTTGTTGGAGAACTTTGGTGGTCATATGTACGCCGCAGGCTTGACTATGCGCCCCGAGAATGTCGAGGAGTTCAAGCGCCGTTTCAACCAATATGTGGAGGATAATATCGATCCGCGTAGCCTTATTCCGCAGGTTGAGATTGACAGTATGCTTTCGTTCTCGGATATTACGCCGAACTTCTATCGCGAGTTGAATCGCTTCCAGCCGTTTGGCCCAGGCAACAACCTTCCAGTTTTTGCTTCGGAGCAGTGCGTTAATGGTGGTGATGCAAAACTTGTAGGAGCCGATTTCGAGCATTTGCGAATGGATTTGGCTCAGCAGTCAGCCCCATCTGCGCGTATGCAGGCGATAGCCTTCCAGCAACCATCACACTACGAGTGGGTGCGTTCCGGTCGCCCTATCGATATCTGCTATCAGATTGTCGAGAACAACTACCGAGGTAAGGCATCGTTGCAGTTGCGAATTAAGGATATAAAGCATTAGTTTTTATCTCTGCGAAAAGAAGAGCCTGTCTAACAAGTTTTTTGTTAGACAGGCTTTCTTGTGAGTTTATTATATATCGGTAAACTACTTTCTGATTGCTGCCACGCCCGGAAGTTCCTTACCCTCAATATACTCGAGAAGTGCGCCACCGCCGGTCGAAACATACGATACCTTGTCCGCCAAGCCGAACTTGTTGATACAAGCCACCGAGTCGCCACCGCCGATAAGCGAGTAAGCACCGTTAGTCTGGGTAGCCTCTGCGATAGCCTCTGCTACTGCACGCGAACCGGTTGAGAACTTGTTAATCTCGAATACGCCTACAGGACCATTCCAAAGAATGGTTTTTGAGTTCATAAGAACCTCTTCCCACTCTTTTAGAGTAGAAGGAGCGGCATCCATTCCCTCCCAGCCGTCAGGAATCTCAAAGTTGCTTACTATTTGGGTATTGGCATCATTGGAGAATGCATCTGCAATAACAACCTCTTTAGAGAAGTATAGTTTTACACCCTTCTCTTCTGCTTTTTTCATAATGTTCAAAGCAAGTTCCATCTGGTCATCCTCGCATAGTGAGTTGCCAATCTTTCCGCCTTGAGCCTTTACAAATGTGTAGACCATACCGCCACCAATGATCAAAGTCGGATCGTAGCCATGTCGTTCTGTGAGCCAAGGAGTTGGTTTCAAGTGTTGTCTTCCTAAGACCGCTTGGCCTCCGACTTCATCCTCGCATAGTGAGTTGCCAATCTTTCCGCCTTGAGCCTTTACAAATGTGTAGACCATACCGCCACCAATGATCA
>JAZPYA010000010.1:0-14687 GCA_045543935.1 Alistipes sp. | reverse complement strand
ACCCTCAACCTTGTGTGTCAAGTTGCCGAAGAATGCGTCACGATAGTCATCGTTTGCATCTGTTCCGTAAGCAACCGAAATTGTAGGCTCTACAGCCTGTGCGCCTACTGTTCCGAGGTTTACAGTGTAGTAGTTCTTGTTCGGAGCCTGAGCCCAGAAGACAAAGTTGTAGGTCTTGTTCTTTACAAGGCGAAGCTTAAGCTCCTTCTTAAGACCACTGTCGAAAGTCTCATCAGTAACTACCTTGAGGCAATTCCAATCCTCGTCGTAGATAGCATACTGAAGCTGTGTAGCTTTGAGTCCCTTGCCGATGGTAATCTCCTCAGCACGAGCACCCATAGTTGGACCCTCGAGAGAGATTGTCACAAGTTCATCGCCACCCAACAATAGTGTATCCTCGACATCTGCCTGAACACACGATGTTGCAACCAATGCTACGATTGATGCAATCAAAAGAGTAAATCTTTTCATAATCGTTTTTTTTTAAGAGTTAATTATTTTATTTATAAAAATTTATTCTCTTTATATAAATATAGGTATAACCTTTACCCTCTATTAAGCCTAATTAATCTCCATCGTAAATTCATCGTCAAAGCCCGGGCTGATACCTACTCCTCCACTCTCCTGCAAGGTGAGGAATGTACCTCGCACCTCCGTAAGGTGGCTTCGCAATAGAGGTACCGAGAACTGATTTACACCACCAACCCAAGTACCATCTTTATCATATACATCAAGCCACACAAATACACTCGCCTTCGAGCCATTTACAAAAACATAGTCAAAGCCTATCTCTGCCTCTGCCTCGTTGAGCTTGCGGATTGTCGATTTGAACGATATATTTTGATTTGAGATTGGAGCATTCATCAAGGCGTGGAACGAAGTGTTCACATAGCTGTTGTAGCTGAACACAACATAGTAGTCATTCAAATCGATGGTAACCTTCGTATCCACCTTTGTATCATCATCGCCACGGCTTTCCTCCATCTGTTTCTTCTTCATCGTCTCCATTCGCGAAATAAACGACTCGAGGTCACTCGCAATAAATCGATACTTCGCCAAAGGTCGCTCCATAGGTATTACAACCGTTGAGCCGACACTCTCCTTGTCAAGTTTAACTCGCGTGCGACCAACAAACGCATCACGGAAGTCGTTACTACCCGAATATGGATAGTCCTCATCAGGAGCAATCGTGCCAAGACGGTCATTCGGAATAGCTCCCGTGTTGAAGATATATGAGAAGTTATCTGCGTTATAGTACTTGTGATTGGTAGTGCCGGCATCAACATAGTCCGCCCACACAACTATATCGTACTCTCCATTCTCCAACTCCAACTCGGTCTGATAGTTCCACTCGGCAACATCACTCTTCGAGCAGACGAAAGTATCGACAAGCAACTCCTCGTCAATTTCGCCCTCCCATTGTGTAGCCTCATAAACCTTGATTATGTAGCGCAAGTCGAGATCATCGCCCGTAAGAGAGTTACGAGTCATATGCTCGATTTGTTGATAGATCGGCATATTGGTGTCAAACTCGAGACTGAGGGCAAATGGCACCTGATATCTCCACTTCCTACTATCAGGATATTCGTGGATGGTGGCATCGCAACCCACTATCGAGAGCGAAACTAACAAAAGTAGCAGTATGTTAACCAATCTCTTCATCTACCCTACTTTCTCTTTGCACCCTTCTTGCCTTCTATATCGAAACGATAGTAGAAGTTCACGCCCAAACGAGTCGGACCAAAATAGTTTACCGTATTACGCTCGATAAATCGACCATTCTCGATACCCTCGTACTTGTCGTACTTGATACGGGCATAGCCCAATCCCAGCGTAAACTCTACACCCCAATGCTCCTTCTTGCCGAGAGGTAGAGCATATCCATAGGCAAGACCTACGCCCCAAAGTGCGTGGTTAGGGTCCTGCAAACGAACTTTATCGTTAAGTTGTACATTAAATGCCGAAGTGAAGCCGTGCAGACCGATAAAGTGTCCGCGCTTCATAGGTTCTCCCCACCAGAAACGAGCCTCGGGACGAATACCGAACAGACGAATCTTGCGATCCTTAACCACCATGTTGTATGGTGAGTATGCACCCATAACATCGAGCGACCAACGAGGTGCAAGTTTCACCTCGAAACCGATATTGGTGATAAGAGCGACTACCGCAGCGGCATTTGTCTTAATAGATATTGCGTGACGAGGCGCTTCGGATTGCAACACCACCGACTCGGTTGCCTGCGCCTTCTCCTCAACCTTGATAGGCTCAATCGATATATCGCCCAACAAAACAGGCTCGACTCCGCCATTAAAGATGTCGCGCGCAGAGAGAATATCGCCATTGAGCCTTCTCTCAACAGTGATAATTGCACCGCCCTTACGCATATGGTCGAAATACCGTTCCTCGACCACTCTCCACAACTTACCGCCATGTGAGCGCTTAAGCATAACACGGCGATGGTCGCGCCCCTTTGCATCGGCAGGGCGATAGACAAGTTTCAACAACTCATCGCGATATGGCACATCTTTATCCGCAGTGATTGCAGGCAAAAGATAAGAGTGCCAAGGAATATAGCGGTCGTCATAGGTAACCACTATCGACTCATCGAGTTTCAGACACTCTCGCACAAGCCCTTCCGCAGTAGCGATACGCTCCTTACACAACTCCTTATTCTTTCGGACTGTTCCCTCAGGAGATACCGAGCCATATATCTCAACTCGCTTGACTACAGTAGTCAAATCCTTTGCAAGAAGTTGCAAATCGTAAATTGAACGCGCAAGCGCAACCGAATCGATATCATAGCGAATGGCCTCTTTATCCCCACCTGCAAGGTGAAATGGTATGTCCACAACAACGCGATGCTCGACAACTCTCTCCGCTGCCGACACCGACATTATTGTAGCAATTAATATAATCGAATATAATAGGAATCTCTTCACCCTTATATCTACATCACCCAATACGCCAAAAGCGCAAGGGCTATTTCTAAAGTTAATTTGTGTGTTTTCTCGGTTGCAAAGTTACAAATTTTATCTCAAAATTTCGCGATTTTTCGCGATTTTTTTCACAAAAATCCCCCCCCCCTATAAATCGCTGATACACAGCGATTTATGCGTGCATAAAAAACCGTTTTTTGCATAAAAAAGGCGTCAAACCAGATTGTTTGACAGCCCCTAAATCGCTCTTTATCGTATAACGATATTATCGTTTTATCAAGTCCAAAAAGGTAAAAGCACCATCGAACTCCTCGCCTCGCGCGAAACTTTCGCGCGAAATTTCGCTCCACTCCGACATATCTATATCGGGAAAAGAGGTGTCGCCTTCGTAATTTCGATGAACGATTGTCAGGTACAACTTATCCGCCAACGGCAGAGCCTGAGCATATATCTGCGCCCCGCCAATAATAAAAATCTCCTCCTCGGCAGGGAACATCGCCAATGCTTCTTCCAAAGAGTGTGCCACTTCGCACCCCTCGAAGGTTGTATCTCCGCGAGTGATAACCACATTTGTACGCTTTGGCAGTGGGCGACCTATCGACTCGAAGGTCTTACGCCCCATAATCACAGGGTGTCCCGTGGTAATGGTACGGAAATGGCGCATATCCTCTTTGATACTCCAGAGGAGTGCATTTTTGTCGCCTATTACGCCATTTTCGGCGATTGCAACGATGATTGAAACCATAATTCAAAATTCAAAATGCAGAATTCAAAATGCAAAATTATTTTTCAACTACTCACTACTCTCTACTCACTACTCACTAATTAAAGTTTTTCGTTAAAAAGACATTGGGGCTTTAATAGTTGGATAAGGTTCGTAGTCAGTCAATGTAAAGTCCTCATACTTAAAGTCAAAAATCGACTTCACATCGGGGTTAATAGACATCTTCGGCAAAGCACGCGGAGTACGCGACAACTGCTCATCTACCTGCTCGAAGTGGTTGAGATAGAGATGAGTATCGCCCAAAGTATGCACAAACTCGCCAGCCTCCAAGTCACAAACCTGCGCCATCATCATTGTCAGCAGGGCATAAGATGCGATATTAAATGGTACGCCAAGGAATGTATCTGCGCTACGCTGATAGAGCATACACGACAACTTGCCATCGGCAACATAGAATTGGAAGAGCGTATGGCAAGGTGGCAGAGCCATCTTCTCCACATCGGCAACATTCCAAGCCGAAACGATAATACGGCGCGAGTCAGGGTTATTCTTAATAAGATCAACAGCCTGTTGAATCTGGTCGATAGCCTCGCCATTAGGGCGTGGCCACGAGCGCCACTGATAGCCATAGACATGGTTCAAATCGCCAAACTTATAGCCCTCAATCGGAGATTCGATGCCCTCTTGTGCTGCACGCAAGAACTCCTCCATGGCAACTGGCAGTACGCCCTCCTTTACGCACAACTCATTGTAGTAGCGATAGGCATCATTATCCCAAATATGCACGCCATTATCGACAAGATATTTGATATTAGTGTCGCCATTCAAAAACCACAAAAGTTCGTGAATTATACCCTTCAAAAAGACTTTTTTGGTTGTCAGCAACGGAAATCCTTGCGAAAGGTCAAAACGCATTTGATGTCCAAAAACGGACTTTGTGCCCGTTCCGGTACGATCGGTCTTTACAACTCCTTCGGTCTTAATTCGAGTTAGTAAATCAAGGTATTGTTTCATAAAAAAATGGAAAGCGGAAAACGGAAAACGGAAAACTAATTTCCAATCATCAATTTTCCTTTCTTAATTATAAAATTTTAATTCAATTTTGCCACTATTATCTAGCGTTATATAGTTTGGTCGAGTATGCCAATCACCCATAAAGAGTATTCGTTGCGCGCCCGCAATATCTGCCGTAAGATGCAGATGACCAAATACATAGTAATCTATCTTATGACTCTTGCCATACTCGATGGCATAGTCTATAAGCGGATTGAGAACTTGTGCATTCTGCACGCCTCCGTGCGATTTGCGCGACTTGCCACTCCACCATTTTCCAAAGCGTATGAAGAGGTCTGGGTGAATCAACCACGATGCAACCTTTCGCAACGAGCGAGAGCGAAAAACGCTATTCATAAGTTGCAATACGGGTTGCCCCTTAATGTTCATATTGTCGCCGTGAGCGACAAAGACCTCTTTGCCGGCAAGGGTAAAAGTTTGAGGTTTGGTAAAGAGCGAAATGCCACACTCGCAAGCGAGATAGTCACCCACCCACATATCGTGATTTCCCGTGAGCATTATCACGCGCACACCACTGTCGCTCAACTCTGCCAAACGACCAAGCACACGCGTAAAGCCCTTCGGAACAACCTCGCCATATTCAAACCAAAAGTCGAAGATATCGCCCACCAAAAAGAGCGTTTCGGCATCGCTCCCAATATCGCGCAAGAAGTCGAGGAAAGCTCGCTCCACACGGCGTTGCTCCTCGTGATTGCCCGAGCCTAAATGTATGTCAGAGACAAAATAGTGCATAATTTTCGGTTATCTCCATTTAGTTGAACATCTCTGCCAATCGCTCTGCCAAAGCGGTGCTGTACAGATCTTTGGCAACGATATTACCATCTCGGTCTATAAGGAAATTTGATGGCAATTTGCGCACATTGTAGGCGTGCAACATAGGCGATGCTTTACCCTTGAAATCGCACACCGAAATCCAAGGCAACTGTTGCTCCTGAACAGCCGTTACCCACGCCGCTTTAGAGGTATCGGCAGAGACCTGATATACTCTGAAGCCACGCGATTCGTACTCCTCATAAATCTCCTTCAACTCGGCATTGAAGGCGTTGCTATTGCCCGCCTCTGCCGACCAGAAATCGACCAAAACAACCTCGCCCTTAAGTGACGATAGCGCAACCTCATTGCCATACATATCCTTACCCTTCAACTCAGGATAGGTACGCAACTCTATGGAGTTCAGCAGAGATAGGCGCGCCTCCATACGGGCAATATCGTTGCTCAAGGTTATCAGATATGGCGACATCGGATAACTTTTCGATACCGCATCGACAACCGTGCGATAGTAGATCAAATCGCTATCTGCGCTTGAGAGGTATTGCTCCCCCGGAAGACGCTGATAGAGGGCATAGACCGAAGCCAACGACTCCTTATTCTCGATGATAAACGATATCTGCTTGCGTTTGATATCGCGATACAGTGCGTTATATCGCTCCGCCAGAGTTCTCTGTTGGTCGCTACTTACCGAGTTGTAGCCCTGTATTGTTTTGTTGAGTTCGAGTTGTCCATCGAGATACTCTTTGTTGAACTTGCGCAACAACTCCGACTCGCGCGAGCCTGCAACGGTATAGTTCGCAAGAGGAGAGCCCATAGCACTAACCTCAATCTTGTCGCCCGGCAAGACGAGCAACGGAATACGATCGCTACTATATATAAGGTTATACATCGTAGGGGTTGATGCTACATCTTTAATTGCAAAGTGATACGAGCCATCGTCAGCGAGAGAGATGGAATCGACAAGGTTCTGCCCCGAAGCGGAGAGATGCTCCAGATATACCATCTTGGAGTTGAGCCCGACAAAACGCCCCGAGATGCGCACCTCGTTGCTACGACAACCAATCAACATTATCGCAAATAGTGCGATAGTCAATACATTTATAAGTGATAGTCTCTTCATATTCTCAATCTCTTAAAAAATCTATATCTTCATTAACGCGTCACTATTTTTGCGTATTGTGTCGTTGTCCATTCTTGCGAGTGGTTTTCGGCGATTGGCGTTGCTGGCGTTGCTGACGCTTTCCGTTCTTTTGGTGCGAAGAGGTTGTTTTTTGCTCCATTTCGATTTTGTGGAGGCAATTATCATCTAAATTTATAGCCCCTTCAGACAAAATTCTTATATCGTTTGCAATCATCTCAGCTGTCGGGTGTTCCTGGTTGTACTCCATACTCTTGTTGCGCATATATCGCACAACATTATCGAGTTCTTGAGCTGTTTGCGAGGGGTCGGAGTGAGCAATACGATTTAACATACGAACAATGTTTTTGCCGTAGTGTTTGTGCGATATCTCGCTCTGCGGATAGTCGAGTTTCTCGGGCTTTATCTCCAACTCATCGCGCGTAGGACGCGGATAGGGGCTATCCACATCAAGACGAAAATCGGACATAATAAACAGATGATCCCACAACTTGTGCGTAAAGTCTGCTGTATCGCGCAACAACGGATTGAGATTACCCATCACGGCAATTACCGCCTTTGCTTGGCGCGTGCGCTCCTCCCTGTCTTCGATATCGAGCAGGGCATCTATCATCTCCTGAATATGACGACCATACTCCGGAAGTATCAAACGACTGCGTAAATAGTTAAAACTCTTATTCATACGATAAAAGAATATACTTAAAAACACGACCTTGCATCTACCCTTTGTCAACAAGACCAAATTATACCCTGATAAGTCCGATTCGGTATCAAATTAAGACCTCTAACTCGGCGATGACAAGACATCGCGTCATTAGGTCATATCGGGCAAAAATTCTACCTTTGATGCACTATTCGATTGCAAAAATAGGTATTTTTTTAGAGATAGCAAAATGGCAAAAGTTTTAATTGTAGAACAATCAAAAAGTGTGCGCAACAATTTGCGCGAAAGATTGGAGTTCGAGGGATTTTCGACCGAAGGTGCTGAAACAACCTCACTCGCCAAAAAGATGTGCGAAAATATCGAGTTTGATATAATTATCTCCGATACAACCGAACATCTCGACTCGCTCGACCTACCCTTTATTATACTATCGCGTAACAACGATATCGACTCGGCAGTCGAAGCGGTGCGACACGGAGCAGTCGACTTTCTGACCAAGCCAATCGATATGAATCGACTATTGAAATCTATTCGCAAGGCGATAGCCCCACCTATCGAGAACGCCCCTACACCACGCCCGAAGAGTTCGCGCCAGCGCAATAGTACCGAGTGCGCTACTATCGAGCCGATAGTGGGCAAATCCGATGTCATTGTGCGCGTGCGCGAACTTATTGACAAGGTGGCACAAAGCGAGGCGCGAGTGCTTATCACAGGCGAAAATGGCACGGGCAAGGAGTTGGTGGCAAAGTGGTTACACTGCAAGAGCCATCGAGCCGATGCTCCCTTCGTGGAGGTAAACTGCGCAGCCATTCCTTCGGAACTTATCGAGAGTGAACTATTTGGACACGAGCGAGGAGCCTTCACCTCGGCAATCAAACAGCGCAAAGGAAAATTTGAGCAGGCAGATGGCGGAACACTCTTTATGGACGAGATTGGCGATATGTCGCTCTCGGCTCAGGCAAAGGTGTTGCGCGCCCTGCAGGAGCGCAAAATATCGCGTGTCGGCAGTGACCGTGATATTGAGGTTGATGTTCGTGTTATTGCCGCCACAAACAAAAACCTCGAAAAGGAGATTCGCGAGGGAAATTTCCGCGAAGATTTATATCATCGCATCGGCGTAATTCTGATAAAAGTTCCGCCTTTGCGAGAGCGAAAAGGCGATGTCGCAATACTTATCGACTACTTTTTGGAGAGCATCTGTCATGAGTACAATATCCCAACAAAAGAGATTGATGCAGAGGCTGTTGCAAAACTATCCGATAGGCGTTGGAGTGGTAATATCCGAGAGTTGCGCAATATAGTAGAGAGATTGGTTGTCCTCGGCAACAACCCCATCACCAAAGAGGATATAGAATCTTATTGTTAAGATTACAATCGTAAGCCAAGGGTTACAAGCCTTTGGCTTTTTTTAAGAAAATTGTCAATTGTCAATTGTCAATTGTCAAATATATTTGTATATTTGCGCCCACAAGTATATATACCCAAAAGATGAAAGCAGTTTCAACAGTAAAGGCATTGCGCGAGGAGCTCTCGGCTTGCCAAGGTAAAAAGATAGGTTTTGTCCCTACTATGGGCGCATTGCACGAAGGACATATCTCGCTCGTTACTCGCGCTCGCAAGGAGTGCGATGTGGTGGTAGCGAGTGTATTCGTAAACCCTACTCAATTCAACGACAAGAACGACCTGCGCAACTATCCTCGTACCCCCGAGGCTGATGCTGCGATGCTCGAAGCAGCAGGAGTAGATTTGGTACTCTTCCCTTCGGTTGAGGAGATCTATCCCGAGCCCGACACTCGTCAGTTCGACTTCGGTCAGATTGACAAGGTGATGGAGGGTGCAACACGCCCCGGACACTTCAACGGCGTGGCACAAGTTGTAAGTCGTTTGTTCGATATCGTGAAGCCCACTTGCGCCTACTTCGGCGAGAAGGATTTTCAGCAGATTGCCGTAATTCGCGCTATGGTCAAGCAACTCGGCTTGTCGGTTGAGATTATCGACTGTCCAATCGTGCGTGATACAGATGGCTTGGCTCGTTCGTCACGCAACCTCTTGCTTACCCCTGCGCATCGTGCCGCAGCACCTCACATCTACGAAGTGTTGAGCGCAGCGCAATCGAAGGTTGGCGAGATGTCACCTGCAGAACTCACTGCTTGGGTTACAGCCGAGGTGGAGAAGAACGAGTTGTTGAAAGTGATATATTTCGCAGCCGTTGATGCTCTCTCGATGCAGACTATCGAGGAGTGGAGCGACTCGGAGCGTGTGCAGGGTTGCATCGCAGTTCAGGCTGGCGAAATCAGATTGATAGATAACATAAAACTTAAATAAGATGACTATCGAGGTCTTAAAATCAAAGATTCACCGCGTAAAAGTTACGCAGGCAAATGTGGATTATGTGGGCAGTATCACCATCGACTCGGCATTGATGGAGGCTGCGAACTTGATTCGTGGAGAGAAGGTGCAGGTGGTAAATGTCACTAACGGCGAGCGACTCGAAACCTACGCTATTCCGGGCGAGGCGGGCAGTGGTGTTATCTGCCTGAATGGAGCAGCAGCACACAAGGCGAATGTGGGGGATATTGTTATCATCATCTCCTACGCCGCAATGGATTTCGAGGAGGCAAAAACCTTTGAGCCGAGTGTGATTTTTCCCGACACCGCGACCAACAAGTTGGTAAAATAGACGAGAGACGAAAGACGAGAGACGAGAGAAAAACATTTTTAATTCTTAATTTTTAATTTCAAAGTGGATACACTTTTATCTGTACTTGCCGTATTGTTTGGCGTAGTGGGTTGTGTGGGTTGTATCGTTCCCGTACTGCCGGGCGTGGCACTTGCTTACGCAGGTTACTTGTGCCTATACTTCTGCTCATACTCCGAAATATCCGTTGCTTGGCTTGTAGTTTTCGGAGTTCTTACACTTATTGTATCGGTACTCGACTATCTGTTGCCTTCGTATATGACCAAGAAATTCGGTGGCTCGAAGGCTGGCGAACGAGGAGCAATGGCGGGTGTTTTGGGCGGTTTTCTCTTTGGACCTATCGGCATTATCGTAGGACCATTTGTGGGTGCAGTGCTTGGAGAGTTGATTTTTGACAACAGCGATAAGCAACGCGCATTACGAAGTGGTTTCGGCTCGTTCCTCTCGTTTTTTGTCGGCACAGGCATCAAGCTCGCACTCTCGCTGTGGCTTACGGTGGAGATTTGTATCGATGTCTGCAAATATGCGTTTTAGATTAGTGAGTAGTGAGTAGTGAGTAGTTGAAAAATAATTCTGCATTTTGCATTCTGCATTTTAAATGAAAACTCTCGTCTAAAAAAGAACACAACACTTAAATAAATATATGTATTATGAAAAAAATCGTTTTTGTAACAATGGGAATTATTGCAATGGCACTTACCTCGTGTAAGGAGAAGGCTGAGCAGCCTTGGATTGTTGACCGTTTTGACGATGTCAAGATTATCCGCTACGAGGTGCCTGAGTTTGAGAATCAGTCGCTCAACGACAAACTCTTAATCTACTACTTGGCAGAGTCTGCAAAGTGTGGTCGTGATATCTTGTTCGACCAGAACTTCAAGTACAACCTTACAATCCGCCGTGCGTTGGAGAAGATTTACACCTCGTACGATGGCAACAAGGAGTGTCCTGAGTTCAAGGCTATGGAGAAGTATTTGAAGAAGGTGTGGTTGGCTAACGGTATCCACCACCACTACTCGAACGACAAGTTCGCACCTGAGTTCTCGCGTGAGTGGTTCTCGGCACAGTGGGATAAGTGTGGCGTTGAGTCGCAGGTCGAGAAGGAGACTATCTTGGAGGCTATCTTCAACCCTGCACTCTATGCTACCCGCCTCAATCAGGCAGGAGACGATGTTATCGCAACATCGGCAGGCAACTACTACGAAGGTGTAACCCAGAAGGAGGTTGAGAAGTTCTACAACAAGATGATTAAGAAGGCAGGTAATGACCCACGCCCTATTTCGTACGGTTTGAACTCGAAACTCGTAAAGGAGAATGGCAAAATCGTAGAGAAGACCTACAAGATTGGCGGTATGTACACCGAGGCTTTGGAGCAGATTGTTTTCTGGTTGGAGAAGGCACAAGAGGTTGCTGCCGAGCCTACCAAGAGCATTATCGCAAAACTTATCAAGTACTACAAGTCGGGCAACTTGCGCGACTTCGATGAGTTCAATGTTGCATGGGTACAGGATACCGAGTCGAATGTCGATTTTGTGAATGGCTTTACCGAGTCTTATGGCGATCCTCTCGGAATGAAGGCTTCGTGGGAGTCGGTTGTAAACTTCCGCGACAAGAAGGCTTGCGAGCGCACACAGATTATCTCGGACAATGCACAGTGGTTTGAGGACCACTCGCCAATCAACCCTGCATATCGCAAGGAGGTTGTAAAGGGTGTTTCGGCAAAGGTTATCACCGTTGCAATGCTCGGTGGAGATACCTATCCAACAACCCCTATCGGCATCAACCTTCCAAATGCTGATTGGATTCGCAAGGATTATGGTTCGAAGTCGGTAACTATCGACAACATTACCTATGCATATAAGAAGGCTGCACAGGGCAATGGCTTCTCGGAGGAGTTTGTACTCCGCGAGGAGGACCGCGCTCGTATGAAGGAGTATGGAAAACTCTCTGACGACCTTCACACCGACCTCCACGAGTGCCTTGGTCACGGCTCTGGTCAGTTGGCTCCTGGTACTACAGGAACAGAGTTGGGCGTTTATTCTTCGGCTCTCGAGGAGACTCGTGCCGACCTCTTTGCTCTCTACTACTTGGCTGATGAGAAGATGATTGAGATTGGTTTGATTCCATCGCTCGACGCTGCTTGGGCACAGTACGCATCTTACATCATGAACGGTGCTATGACTCAGCTCTCGCGTATCGAGTTGGGCAAAGATGTCGAGCAGGCTCACATGCGTAACCGCAAGCTCATCTCTTGCTGGGCATATGACCTCGGCAAGGAGGATAATGTTATCGAGTGGGTTGTTAAAGATGGTAAGCGCTATATCGTTGTAAACGACTTCCAGAAGTTGCGCACAATCTTCGGCGAGCAGTTGCGTGAGATTCAGCGCATCAAGTCGGAGGGCGACTTCGAGGCTGGTAAGGCGTTGGTTGAGAAGTATGCAGTTAAGATTGACCAAGAGCTTCACAAGGAGGTGCGCGAGCGTTACTACGCTCTCAACATCGAGCCTTACGGAGGTTTCGTAAACCCTGAATACGAGTTGGTTAAGGAGGGTGACAAGATTGTAGATGTAAAGGTTTCGTACCCTGCAAACTACATCGAGCAGCACCTCCACTACTCTAAGGACTATTCGTTCTTGCCAAGTTTGAACTAGTTATTCAAATTGGGAACGACAAACAAGAGCAAACCTGCCTAACAAGTTTTTTTTGTTAGGCAGGTTTTTTGTTTTCCGTTCTCCACTCTATTTTTCCCACTCGAATGGAGCAAATACAGCCGTTTTGTTGCGCCACTCCGGTTTGCGCATCGCATAGATAATAAATGGCAGAATTATCACTATAAACGCGCCACCAAATAGTACTGAGTACCAAACCGTTGTACTACCTGTAGCAATCTGTGCCGGCGGAATAAAGCTCAATACAAAAGCGAGCAACGAACCAAGGAAACCTACGCCTGCGATAATCCACATCGTAGTATTACCTCCAAGGCGGAATGGTCGCTCCTTCTGCGCACGGCGGTAGCGCAATACGATTGCCGAAGCGAACATCAGCATATACATTACAAGGTATAACAGCGCCGTTAGTTGCGACAAAATCTGATAGAACGACTGAACAGACGGCATCACCACAAAAAGCAGAGCCAAAAGTGTCACGATACAACCCTGAATAAGGAGGATATTACGCTGTACGCCATTAGAGTTCTCCTTCTGGAAAAATGGCGGAAGATAGCCCGCTTTACCCACTGCGAAGATACCCTTCGATGGTCCCGACACCCAAGTCAGCACGCCTGCCAACACGCCAAACATCAGCGCAATAGCGATAATTGGCGATGCCCACGACATCTTGAAATAGGCGAGGTAGTTATCAAAACCGACCAACAACGACTGAGTGAGATTGACCTCCTTGGCAGGGATAATAAAGCCCAACGAGAAGGTGCCAAAGATGAAAATCAGCACAGTGACAAGTGCGCCGAGCAAAATAGCCTTCGGATAGTTCTTGCGGGGGTTATCGACCTCCATAACATGCACACCCATCATCTCCATTCCGGCATAAAATAGGAAAATACTACTCGCTAAAACCAAGTTATCAAATTTCGAGAAATCAGGGAAGAAACCCTCCTTCATATCCATATTATTTGTACCGCCCGTAGCGAGGTAGGCGATACCCATAATGATAAGGAGTGCCGCAGGGATAATAGTACCTATCATACCGCCCCACTTACTGATTTTTCCTACCCAACTCAAGCCCTTCAGCGCAATAAATGTCGCCACCCAATAGATTGCAAGCACCACTATCAAGGTGAAAACCTTGTTCGAGGCGAGCGCCATATCGTGCGTCTGGTCCATGCCGATAAAGGCTATCGACACCGCACCGAAAGTCAGCACCGTAGGATACCAAATCGTGGATTGAATCCACTGAATCCAAATAGCCAAAAAGCCCATACGTGCGCCCATAGCCTCACCTACCCAGCGAAAGACACCTCCCTGCTTGTCGGAGTACATCGCCGCCAGCTCCGCAGCCACCAAAGCCGTAGGAATAAGGAAAACAATCGCGGCAAAAAGGTAATAGAAAGCCGAAGATAGTCCATAGACCGACTCTGCCGCCAAACCACGCAGACTAACCACTGCGGTAACATTCATAATTGCAAGGGTTGCCACCGACAGGCGAAACCCAGTACTCTTTTTTGTATCCATCTCTATTAATTTTTTGTTATCGCTTGGCAAAGTCGCAATAATTAAGCCACAATCTTTTATAGCTGTTTTTTGGGCTGTTTTTTCGAGAATTACACTGCAATATTCAAAAAAAAATTGTACATTTGTGAGGATTTATATACCGAAACAAAAACAGACAAAATACTTAATATGAAAAAGTTAACTTCTATTTTCGTTGTGGCATTGCTCTGTGGTTCAATGTTCACCAGTTGCCAGAAAGATAGCACTTCGGATGTTGTCAATGGTGGCAATAAGACCGTATTAACCGTATCGCTCGGCAAAACCCGTACCTCGATAGGTGGCAAAGTGGGCGACACATACCCTGTCTATTGGAGCGAAGGGGATAAAATTGTTGTAAATGGCGTTTTATCGAACGAGGCGCAGATAGATGCAGACGAGCCTGCCACAGCGACATTTAAGTTCGATAGCAATATCGCATATCCTTACAATATCACATATCCATATTGTGAGGTAACCTCT
>JAZPYA010000009.1:0-31358 GCA_045543935.1 Alistipes sp. | reverse complement strand
ACGACAAAAATTAACCGAAAGAGATATGAGCGAAATTATCAACATCAAGGAGTTGAACGAGCGCATCGAGCGCGAGAGCCTCTTTGTGGATACTCTGCGTACAGAGATGGGCAAAGTGATTGTTGGTCAGCAGCACCTTGTCGATACACTTTTGATTGGTCTTTTGTCCAACGGACACATCTTGTTGGAAGGCGTTCCGGGATTGGCAAAGACTTTGGCAATCACAACCTTGGCAAAGGCTGTCGATGCCGACTTCTCGCGTATTCAGTTTACGCCTGACCTGCTCCCTGCCGATATTGTGGGTACTCTGATTTACTCGCAGAAAGCGGAGGATTTCACCGTTAAGAAAGGACCTGTATTTGCGAACTTTGTATTGGCAGATGAGATTAACCGTTCCCCTGCAAAGGTGCAGTCGGCACTCTTGGAGGCGATGCAGGAGCGACAAGTGACTATTGGCGACAACACCTACAAGTTGCCAGAGCCATTCCTCGTTCTCGCCACCCAAAACCCATTGGAGCAGGAGGGAACTTACCCGCTTCCAGAGGCGCAGGTAGACCGTTTTATGTTGAAGGCAAAGATTACCTACCCTCGCAAAGAGGAGGAGCGCGATATTGTCCGTATGAACCTCTCGGGCGCAGGTATGCCCGAACCAAATAAGGTTATTACGCCTGAGGATATTGTGAAGGCTCGCAAGGTGGTTGAGGATGTATATATGGACGAGAAGATTGAGAAATATATCGTAGATATAATCTTCGCAACCCGTGAGCCGGCTGCCTACAACCTCGAAAAGTTGCAGTCGCTAATCGCCTACGGAGGCTCGCCGCGTGCAAGTATCTCGTTGGCAAAGGCTGCACGCGCTTACGCCTTTATCCGCCGCCGTGGATATGTTATTCCGGAGGATGTTCGTGCGGTGTGCCACGATGTATTGCGCCACCGTATCGGCTTGACCTACGAAGCAGAGGCGGAGAATATCACCTCGGAGGATATTATCACCGAGATTTTGAATAATGTAATCGTGCCTTAAAACGCACTTATCGTAGCGTGGAGCAGACCGAGAACGATATCTTGAAGCGTGTCCGAAAAATCGAGATTAAGACACGAGGTTTGTCGAATGAGATTTTCGCAGGAAAGTATCATACGGCATTCAAGGGGCGTGGTATGTCCTTTGCCGAGGTGCGCGAATATCGTATTGGCGATGATGTGCGCGATATCGACTGGAATGTTACGGCTCGCTCACGCAAACCGCATATTAAAGTCTATGAAGAGGAGCGAGAGCTGACAATGATGTTGATGGTCGATGTCAGTGGCTCGCGAATGTTCGGTACAACGGATTATCTCAAAAAGAATATCATCACCGAGTTAGCAGCAGTATTGGCATTTTCTGCATCGCAGACGGGCGATAAGGTGGGTTGCATCTTCTTCTCCGATAAGGTCGAGAAGTTTATCCCACCGAAGAAGGGGCGTAGCCATATTCTGATGATTATCCGAGAGTTGGTGGGTTTTGTGCCAGAGTCGAATGGAACGGCAATTTCGGAGGCGGTGCGCTACCTTACGGGCGTAAACAAAAAGCGTTGCACGGCATTTTTGTTGTCCGACTTTTTGAACTCGAAGCGCGATGACGAGGCGTTGAACGATGCCTTGAAAATTGCATCTGCACGCCACGATATTATCGCCTTGAAGGTGTCGGACCCTCGCGAGAGGGAGATGCCCGATGTGGGTATTGTGGAGTTGCAAGATGCCGAAACGGCTCGCAAGGTGTGGGTAGATACCGCATCGCAGGCGGTGCGTGACCACTACGCCAAAGCGTGGGCGGAGCGAGAGGATAGAACACGGGAGTTGTTGCTGCACAATCGTATTGATATCGCCGATATCTCAACCGACTCGGACTATGTTGCGGAGTTGATAAAATTGTTTAAGCAGCGATGAAACTTTTGCGCTATATAATAATATATGTATCGGCACTTTTGGTGGGCGGTATGGCGGTGGCACAATCGACACCGTCCATCACCTCGCATATCTCTGCCGATACGGTTATGATTGGCGATAGGGTAACTCTCACTATCGAGGTCGATGCCGATGTGATGCAACATATCGTATTCCCGACCTTCGACTTTACTCAAAATCTTCCCGAAGGGGCAGAACAACAAGAGCCGAGCATTGAGGTTATCAACGACTTTGCTCCCGATACAATCTCGAAAGAGGGGCGCAGAGTTCGCCTTCGCAAACGCTACGAGATGGCTGTCTATGATGAGGGCATCTACAAGTTGGGCAAGGCGCAAGCACTCTATCTCGACAAAAACATTGTCGATACACTCTTTGCCGAGCGAGAGGAGGAGTTATTTGTCAAGACCTTCCAAATTGACTCTACGATGACCACTGTGCGCGATTTGAAACCGCAAAAGACTCTGAAATTGCGCTTTGCGGAGTTTGGTGGCTATCTCGGTATCGCATTAGCGGTGGCGTTACTGTTGGCTGGAGTGATATATCTGCTGGTGCGCTATCTGCATAAGCGAGGTAAGCGAATTTCTGACTTGTTCAAACCTGCACCACCTGTACCTGCGCATATTGTGGCGATTGAGGCTCTCGAAAAGTTGCGCAACGAGAAGTTGTGGCAGAACAATAAGCATAAGCAGTACTATTCGGGGTTGAGCGATATTTTGCGTACCTACCTCGCAGGTCGCTTCGAGGTTGGAGCGATGGAGATGACAACAGACGAGATTGCCGATGCATTGCGAGAGGTCGATATCGAACAGAAATCGAAGATGGATTTGCTCTCGGTATTGCGTGATGCCGACCTTGTGAAGTTTGCTAAGGCAACACCCGAAGCGAGTGAGAACGAACTCGCCTACGACAAGGCGTTCTACTTTGTGGAGAACACCAAGCCTGTGGAGATTGTCGAGGAGGAGGAAGACGAGCCAACCAAAAACGAAAAGGAGGAGCAAAGATGAGAAGAACTATAAAATATTTCGTTGTTGCTCTTTTGACTCTTTTCGTTTGTGGCGAGGTTTCGGCACAGCAGATGAAGGAGCGCGGTTTGGTGCGCAAGGGTAATCGCCAATTCAAACGCGAACAGTTCGAGAAGAGTGTTGATAGTTACCAGAGAGCTTTGCAACACGACTCGACATCTTTCGAAGCGAAGTATGACCTTGCCTCGGCACTCTATCGCACCGAGCGATACGAAAAGGCAGAAAAGACCTTGTTGGGCATAGTGAACGACACAACCCGCACCGAGTTGGAGCGTGGCGAGGTGGCGTACAACCTCGGAAATACGCAGTTTGCACAGCAGAAATATAAGGAGGCGTTGTCCTCGTATCGTCAGGCGATGCGTTGCAACCCTAACGATGAAGATGCGAAGTTCAACTACGCCTTCACCAAGCGATTGATTCAGCAACAAGAGCAACAACAACAGAACCAAGACCAAAATCAGGATAATAAGGAGCAAAATCAGCAAGATAAGCAGAACGAAAATAAACAAGACCAGCAGGAGCAACAACCTCAAGACCAAAACGGTAAAGAGGAACAACAGCAGGGCGAACAACCACAAGAGGGCGCAATGACTCCTGAACAGCAGGAGGCACTGTTGCAGGCTATTCAGGCGGAGGAGGATAAGACGCAGGATAAGCTAAAAGAGAAGGCGGGAGTGCTTATTCGAGGTAATAAAAATTGGTAGAGTATGGAGTTTGCAAATCCTAAAATACTATGGCTATTGGTGGTTGTGCCGTTGTGGGTTGCCTACTATGTGTGGCGCTCATTGCAGGGCGGTGCATCGATTGTTATATCCTCTGCCGACTCGTTGCGCCAAGCTCCTCGCACTATTCGCTACTATCTGCGTCATCTGCCTGCCATATTGCGCGTGGCGACACTTACTCTGATTATTATCGCTTCGGCAAGACCTCAATCCGTAGAACACGAAACAAAGACCGAGACCGATGGTATAGACATCGTCTTGGCAGTCGATATTTCGGGCTCGATGTTGGCTCGCGATTTCCAGCCCGACCGTCTGACTGCGGCGAAGGAGGTGGCATCACAATTTGTTGCCAATCGTCAGGGCGACCGCATCGGCTTGGTGGTTTTTGCGGGCGAGGCATTTACTCAAACCCCTCTCACGACTGACCAATCTTCGTTACAGACTCTACTCGGTCGTTTGCGTAGTGGTGTGGTGGAAGATGGTACTGCAATAGGTAACGGCTTGGCTACGGCAGTAAATCGTCTGCGTGAGAGCGACTCGAAATCGAAGGTTATAATTCTATTGACCGATGGCGTGAATAATCGAGGACAGATTGCTCCGCTGACCGTTGCCGATATTGCCAAGGAGCAGAATATAAAGGTCTATACCATTGGCGTAGGTCGCAATGGCACAGCCCCTTATCCCGTATTTGACGAGCGAGGTCGCGAGGTCTATACCGTGGATATGAAGGTCGAAATTGACGAGAAGATGCTCCGCGAGATAGCCGAAAAGACGGGTGGCGAGTACTTCCGTGCTACGGATAAACTATCGTTGGAACGCATCTACGAGCAGATTGACAAGATGGAGAAGTCGAAAGTTGAGAAGTTCGATATCACCCATGTTCACGAGGAGTATCTCATCTTTGTTTTGGTGGCTATCGCTCTGCTTGTCTTGGAGTTTTTGGTTAAGTATATAGTATTAAAACGCATACCGTAATGTTCAGATTTGCCAACCCGCATCTATTGTGGCTCCTTGCCTTGGTGCCTGTGATGATTGTCGCTTTTGCGGTGGTCTTGCAACTGCGTAGGCGTAATTTGAGCCGTTTCGGTAATATCGCAACCGTCAAATCGCTTCTGCGCGATGTCTCTTCGTGGCGTGTGCATACCAAATTTATACTCTTCGTTATCGCCTTTACGGCTCTTGTCTTTGCTGCGGCACGACCTCAATTCGGCGCAAAACTGCGCGAGGAGAAGGCAGAGGGTGTGGAGATGATGTTTGTAGTCGATGTATCGAATTCGATGTTGGCAGAGGACTTTACGCCTAATCGTTTGGATAGAACCCGTTACGCCATCGACAAACTATTTTCGCAGATGAAGCAGGACCGCGTAGGTGTTGTGGTCTTTGCAGGCGAGGCAAAGGTGCAACTGCCTATTACGACCGACTATCGTATGGCTCGCAGTTTCGCAAAACGACTCTCGCCCTCACTTGTTGAGGTGCAGGGTACAGATGTGTCTGACGCGATAGACCTCGCTTCGCTCTCCTATTCACAGCGTGAGGGTGCAAGCCGGGTGATGATTCTTATCACCGATGGCGAGGCGCACGATGCCGATGCGTTGCAGGCAGCCGAGCGTGCTGCTGAGCGTGGAATACGCATCTTTACAATAGGTATCGGCTCTCCGGAGGGTGCGCCAATCCAGATTGGTGGCGAATTTATCAAAGACGAGAAGGGCGAGATGGTTGTTTCGCGCCTGAACGAGGAGTTGCTGCAACAGATTGCCGAGAAGGGCAATGGCGGATATATCCGTGCCTCGAATGCAGAGTTTGGCTTGTCGGAGATTGTCGATGAGATAGAGAAGATGGAGAAATCGGAACTCTCAACGCTTCGCTTCGATGAGTACAACGAGCAGTTCTATTGGATATTGTGGGTGGTGCTTGCACTCCTTCTGCTCGAAGGTCTGTTGCTCGACCGCCGAAATCCTCGCCTACGAAGGTTTAATATCTTTGAGAAATAGAAGAAAAATCTCGCTTTTGGCGGGATTTTTTATTGCCTTTGACAAAAATTGTCAAATCCACCCCATACCTTTGCATCGTGTTTAACACATTAAATCAAAACTATTATGAAAAATTTTAATGTTACGAAAGGTATGCCGGTAGAGAGGGTAAAACCGCCGGCATTGCTTGCGACAACAAAGATGTATGGCGCAGGCGAAAGAGTTGTAGAAGAGATTTCTTCTTCGGAGATTGAGCCAAAGAGCAAGGCTCTATGGAGGCGCGAACTGCTTATCCGATACGCCAATAGGCTATTGGAGTGCAGTGAGAAGATTTTTGAGGATAGTCGCCTATTCCTCACGCCCGTACCAATCAATGGCACTACGCCACTCGGCGAGGTGATTGATTGGTGGCAGAACTATAAATGTTCGTGGGCAGAGGATAGCAACGGCAAGCACTACCCTATTTATGGTTGGGATTTCGGACCATATACCAAGATGGGACATCTATGCAATGCAGACCATACGCGCGGAGTCTATTATGTGGGCGATGATGGTGATGGATATTTCGCTCCGACCGAGCAAGTCGCAGGTTTGCGCAACTCGCTTCAAGAGGTCTGCGACCGCTACCAAAACATCTCCTCCATACACGGAGTATTCGATTTGGAAGATGCTATCGAACTGCTTTTAGGCGAGAAGGTTTACAATAGGTTATAGATTATACAAACATAAAATGCCGAGTTTGCTCGGCATTTTATGTTTGTATGCTTAACCCTCTTTATGGATAGGTTCAATTTCGTAGATAACTTCTTTATCGTATATATAAGATATATCCTCTTTGTTTCGTATCAATCTCCCTTGTTGGGGGGCTTTAATAGTGATTTCATACCCCTTGTACACAACATAGGCGACAACCTCATCTCTCTCTATCTTTGCATTTGGTCGTCTCTTCCAAAATACTATAAGGGGAAGAGGGAGTTCTCCAATATCCAGATGTTTCTCTCTATCGTAACAAACTTGCAACCTATCAGATGTTGTACGAGTAATTATTGCATCTTCGATATCCCATTGATAACACTCTTGTAACACACGATCTGCCTCAGCAATAGCCTTGTTGATAGCAGACAAGTTTTTGGTCTCTATATACTCATTATCTATTTTCGTGCGAATATCCTTCAAAATGGCATATACCAGATATACCAAAAAGATTACTCCCACACTTGATAATAATGGTAATAGAGTATCCATATTGTTCAACTACTCCTTCGAGGTCATTATTTCGAGAATAAGGCGGTCGGTTTCGCTCATTCCGTTGCGACCAATTTTGGTGAGATTGTGTATGCAGTTATCGACATTATCTTCGATAATACCCTCCAACGAGGTTGTTACGCGGTTGTTCATCGCGAGGGTTGCCGAGAGAACAGCTGTAGCAACTCCACTCGTAACCTTCAACGAGCAAGATGGCTTTGCGCCATCGCAAATCATTCCCGTAAGGTTGGCAACCATATTCTTCACTGCGCCCGAAACCTCCTCGAAGCCTCCACCCATCAACCGTGTAATTCCGCACGCCGAGCCTGTTGCCGCAACCACACAACCACACAATGCCGACAAACGACCAAGGCTCTGCTTAATATAGATTACGGTGAGGTGGCTCAACACCAATGCGCGTAACATCTTCTCGCGCTCGACATCGTTTGCAAGGGCAAAAATAGCCACCGGAACGGTTGCCGAGATACCCTGATTGCCACTACCCGAGTTGCTCATCACGGGTACCATTGCGCCACTCATTCGTGCATCGCAAGCACCGCTGGTATGTGCCAAAATGCTGGTAAACAGTGTATCTCCAAAGATATTTTTTGCCACGCCACTATGGAGCATTGCACCCAGGCCGTGACCATAGTCGCCCGTAAAAGAGAGCTCCGCAGCCGCTACATTGCGCTGTGCGGCCTCGCCTATAAATTCAATCTTCTCGAGTGGCACCTCCTCGGCAAAATCATAGACTTTGCGCAACGATAGTTCCACCTCTTCATCGGCTGTTACAGTACTTGATACAGTCTTGCTTGAAGCCACCTCCTCGCCATTACGGCGTACAGATGAGAAGTTGGTGTGCGAGCCAGAGATAATAACCTCTGCCGTGTCGCCACCCGCCTCAACGCATACCTTTATGTAGAGAATATCATCGCTCTCATCTGTAACAAAAATCGAAGGTTTTGCCTCTTCCAAGAAAGCCTTTGCTCGCTCTACGGCTACGCTATCGACATCGCGCAACACCTCCAAGCCATACTCCGAGCGACCTGCCACAGCACCGAGTGCTACAGCAATCGGCAGACCTGTCATTCCGCTATTCGGAATACCTACGCCCATAGCATTTTTGAAGATGTTGGCACTGAGTGCCACCGAGATACGCTCAGGCTTCGAGCCGAGTGTCTCGCAAGCCTTTGCTACGCATAGTGATACAGCCATAGGCTCGGTGCAACCAATCGAAAGCACCACTTCGCGCTTGATAAGGTCGATGATTTTGTCGTGTTCTTGTACTGTCATACCGCAAAGGTATAAAAAAAAGACGAGAGACGAAAGACGAGAGACGAGAGAAATTTCAAAAAAAACAATAATTTTATAAAAGATGGTATCTATACAGAAACTCTCTGCGCTACTTCAAGTCGAACTTCACAAACTCCTCGTAGTCGAATTTCCAACCCGGGTAGGCCAACTCCATAGTTTTGCGATATATCTCGGCACGCGAAGGGGCATTGAAACGCAATTTGGAATTGCCTCCTCGGCGCATAATGCTTGTCTCGGTTGCACGATAAACATTGTGATAACGCTTATATCCGCCACGATATACCCCTATCTTTTCGTGCGCATAGCGCGGATCCTCGATAAATTGCGCCCACTTCACAAGTTTTGGGTTAGACTCCGTATCGAGGTTTGCCGACAACTTTTTACCTTTGAATAGTCGTTCCTCCTCGCCCTTCTTCGGTACATACTCATCTCGCAAACCACCGAAGCAGTGACCACCAAACTCGTGCCATACAAGCGAATTGAAAGTTTTTGGATTGGTAGGGTTGAGAGCAACTCGCAATATATACTCGCCACTCTCCTCGGTGCGTATTCGGCGACCATACATCATACCGCGATACAGGCCTGTATTAGTGCTGTTTACAACCATTGCAACATATAATGTTGTGGGAACTTTTTTGTTGATACTCTCCAACCCCTGCTTGCAGACATCTAAGACCTCCTGACGATTGAATCCGGCATTCGACATCTGTGTCGGCTTGCGTTGCCAATAGCCAAAGCGCGAAATTCGCTCGTTGTCGAATAATCCCACACCTCGCTCTGGCGAGTAGGCGTAGATGATATAGACATTGAACAGCGGGCGCAACTTCTTGTATGGCTCAATCTCGAATATCGCCTCGGTAGCACGCTCCAACCAATAGTCGGCAGTACCTCCCACAGCATATTCCGCCTTGTCGTAACCATCGCCAATAATGAAAATATCGACACCAGCACCCTCGGTAGCCTTTTGGTAGATGCGGCAGTAACCGTCGGGGTGGTAACCTTGTGGGGCGGTTTTGTCGATATCGCAATCGACAAAGAGTCGAAAATCGTGGTGCGACTCCTGTTGTGGATAGCAAATTATTGAGCGGGCAACTCTATCTATACTCTCGCGTGGTACATATAGGGTGGTGGTTGATAGACAATTATCCCTCACATCAATACGACACCGCTTCTCTATCTGCGCCAACGAAGGGGGAAGTTCGCCACAGAGCGAATTATCTCTAAGTTGCAACTTTTCGAGTGCAGGAAATGCACCAAAAATGTCAGGCAACTTGCCTTGCAGATTATTTTTTGAAAGCTCTATTTTAACAACTTCGCCATTGTCGTTGCAGGTTATGCCTTC
Organism: Alistipes sp.; assembly: GCA_045543935.1. Taxonomy (GTDB): domain Bacteria; phylum Bacteroidota; class Bacteroidia; order Bacteroidales; family Rikenellaceae; genus Alistipes. The sequence continues at coordinate 21,799 of JAZPYA010000009.1, read as the reverse complement.
CCACTCGGAGAGAGGTTTGCGCGATAGCCAACCTTCGTGGCGATGCCAATGCTTGCCATTGGTCGCTTTGTAGAGTTGTTTCAACGCTTCGCGCGGTGTTTGGGCAGAGATTAAAAAACTCTGACATAGTAGCAATATAACAACTAAAATACGCCTCATAATCTTCGTTTTAGAGTAACTTATCACAAATATAACAAATTATTTGCTATGAAATAGCATTATCCCGAAAAAATAGTTACCTTTGTGGGTTAGAAACGAAAATACAAAAAAACTATACAGATATGAGAATTGCTCAATTATTGAAATCTACCGACTACGGAACAAAGGTTACCGTAAAGGGTTGGGTGCGCACAAAGCGTGGAAACAAAAATGTTGCTTTCCTCGCATTGAACGATGGCTCGTGCGTGGCAAACATTCAGATTGTTGCCGACCTTACGAAAATCTCTGAGGAGGAGTTGAAACCTGTGACCACAGGTGCTTGTGTTGCTGTCGAGGGTACTCTCGTTGAGTCGCTTGGCGCAGGTCAGGGCGTTGAGGTGCAGGCAGACTCAATCGAGGTCTATGGCACTGCCGACCCTGCAACCTATCCATTGCAGAAGAAGGGACACTCGTTGGAGTTCCTTCGCGAGATTGCCTATCTTCGTCCTCGCACCAATACCTTCGGTGCTATCTTGCGTATCCGTCACGCTATGGCGTACGCTATCCACAAGTACTTCAACGATAAGGGTTTCTACTACTTGCACACTCCGCTTATCACCGCTTCGGACTGTGAGGGCGCAGGCGAGATGTTCCAAGTTACAACCCTCGATTTGAACGATATGCCTCGTACCGAGGAGGGCGCAATCGACTTCTCGCAGGACTTCTTTGGCAAGCCTTGCAGCCTTACAGTATCTGGACAGTTGGAGGGCGAGTTGGGCGCATTGTCGATGGGACAGATTTATACATTCGGCCCTACTTTCCGTGCCGAGCACTCGAACACTCTACGCCACTTGGCTGAGTTCTGGATGATTGAGCCTGAGGTTGCATTCTTCGACTTGCAGGACAATATGGATATGGCCGAGGAGTTTTTGAAATACCTTATCCGCTACGCACTCGACAACTGCAAGGAGGACCTCGAATTTATGAATAAGATGTGGGATAACGAGTTACTCGACCGCCTTAACTTCGTGTTGGAGAACGACTTTGTACGCCTCGACTACACCGAGGGTATCGAGATTTTGAAGGCTTCGGGCAAGAAGTTCGAGTTCCCTTGCGAGTGGGGCAGTGACTTGCAGAGTGAGCATGAGCGTTACCTCGTAGAGGAGCACTTCAAGAAGCCGGTTATCCTTATCAACTATCCGAAGGATATCAAGGCATTCTATATGAAGCAGAACGAGGACGGCAAGACTGTTCGTGCTATGGACGTTCTCTTCCCGAAAATCGGCGAGATTATAGGCGGTTCGGAGCGTGAGGCAGACTATGGCAAACTATCTGCAAGAATTAAGGAGCTTAACATTCCTGAGAAGGATATGTGGTGGTACCTTGACACACGCCGTTGGGGTTCTGCACCTCACTCGGGCTTCGGACTCGGTTTCGAGCGATTGTTGCTCTTCGTTACGGGTATGAGCAATATTCGTGATGTGATTCCGTTCCCTCGTACCCTTAAGAACGCAGAATTCTAGGAAAATTGTTCTGAGCGGTAAATTTTGCACTGCTCTTCGGATAGTGAGTTCCTCACATACGCCTGAGTATGCTGCGGACTCACTACCTTGTTTAGTACAAAATTTCCTCGCTCATAAGCAATTTTCGGAACAGGGAAAAGTTTTCCGTTTTCCGCTCTCCGTTTTCCGTTTATAAATGAAGAGGCGATAAAAGGTTGCAGTTGAACTTTTTTGACCGCTATGAAATTAGGAAATGCACAGCTGCTATCGTTGCAGCAGAAACTCTCGCCACAGCAGATTCAGATGATTAAACTTCTGGAGCTGCCTACCGTTATGCTCGAACAGCGCATAAAGGAGGAGATTGAGGAGAATGTCGTTCTCGAAGAGGAACACCCCGCCGAGAGCGATGAGGAGCCTCAGCAAATCTCGGTGGAGGAGTATCTGCGCGAAGACGATACACCTGCCTACAAGAGCCGTTTGAATCACTACTCGAAAGATGACCAGCCCCGAAATATCCAAATTTCGGGCGGTCGCTCGTTGCAGGAGTCGCTTATTGAGCAGTTGGGCTACAAAAACCTCTCGGAGTTGGAGATGCAACTCGCTACCTTCCTTGTCGGGAGTATTGACGAAGATGGCTATCTCCGCCGAGATTTGGAGTCGCTCGCTGACGATATAGCCTTCTCGCTCGGTATCGAAACGACAAGTGAGGAGTTGGAACGACTACTCTCGATAATACACCGCTTGGAGCCTGTGGGCGTTGGAGCGCGCGACTTGCGAGAGTCGTTGCTGTTGCAGATGGAGGCCCAACCTCTCGACTCTCCTGAGCGTGAGTTGGCACACAAGATACTGCAAAACCACTTCGAAGAGTTTGTGAAGAAGCACTACGAGCGACTTATGACTCGCCTTTCGGTCTCGGAGGAGGAGTTCCGTGATGCGGTGCAGGAGATTCAGCACCTCTCGCCAAAGCCCGGAAATCTCTTTTCGGAGGGTGGCTCGGAGGCTGCACCATATATTATTCCCGACTTTCTGCTCGACTACCACGATGGGCAGTTCGACCTATCGCTCAATTCCTACAATATCCCCGAACTGCGTATCAATCGCCACTATGTCGAGATGATTCGCGATATGGCGACACAAAAGGGCGAGAAGAGCGATAGCGACAAGGAAGCGATACAATTTATAAAGAATAAAATAGATTCGGCAAAGTGGTTTATGTCGGCGATAAAGCAGCGTCACGATACGCTGATGCGCACAATGCAGACCATTCTCGACTATCAGCGCGAATACTTCCGTGATGGCGACAGGAGCAAACTGCGCCCTATGATTTTGAAGGATATTGCCGACCGCACGGGGCTTGATGTTTCGACCATCTCGCGCGTGGTAAACAGTAAATATGTCCAGACACAATTCGGCATTATTCTGTTGAAATCGCTCTTCTCGGAGGCTATGCAGACGCAGAGTGGCGAGGAGGTGTCATCGTACGAAGTTAAAAACATCTTGCAGGAGGCTATTACTACCGAGAACAAGCGTAAGCCTCTTACCGATGAGCAGTTGATGAATATTCTCAACGACAAAGGATACTGCATCGCCCGAAGAACGGTAGCGAAGTACCGAGAGATGCTTGATATTCCGGTAGCCCGCTTACGCAAACAGATATAAAATTAAGGTCGTTAGAGTCGTTAGGGGCGTTAGAGGAGGAAGATAAATTTTGAATTTTGCATTTTGAATTCTGCATTCAAATACGATTTGTTGGTTGTCGGTGCCGGATTATATGGTGCTGTCGTGGCGCATCGTGCCCACAAGGCGGGTAAGCGAGTATTAGTGATTGACCGCCGCAGCCATACGGGTGGAAATTGCTATTGCGAAAATAACGGTAACATCTTCGTTCACAAGTACGGTGCGCATATCTTCCATACATCGAACAAAGAGGTTTGGGATTTTGTAAATCAATTCGTTGAGTTTAAGCCATTTATCCACTCTCCACTTGCCAACTACAAGGGCGAGATTTACCCTCTGCCGTTTAACCTAAATACCTTCGATGCGCTGTGGGGCGTAAAGACGGCAGAAGAGGCAAAGGCGAAGATTGAGGAGCAACGACTGCACCTCGACCACGAACCCGCAAACTTGGAGGAGCAGGCGTTGTCGTTGGTTGGCAAGGACATCTTCGAGAAACTTATCAAAGGCTACACCGAGAAGCAGTGGGGGCGCAGTTGTGAGGAGTTGCCGGCGTGGATAATTCGCCGCCTGCCACTCCGCTTTGAGCGCAACAACAACTACTTCAACGATACTTATCAAGGTATCCCTGTCGGTGGCTATAATCCGCTGATTGATGGAGTGTTGGAGGGTGTTGAGGTGCGACTTGATACCGACTATTTCGACCATCGTGAGGAGTTTGATGCGATGGCGGAGAAGGTCCTCTATACGGGCGAGCTGGACCGCTTCTACAACTACCGCTTTGGCAAGCTTGAGTATCGCTCACTCCGCTTTGAGGAGGAGCAACTTCCGCAAAGAGATTTTCAGGGTGCTGCGGTGGTCAATTACACCGACCGTGAAACCCCATTTACGCGCATTATCGAGCATAAACACTTCGAGGATCGGGGTGCGGAGCATACCGTTATTACACGCGAATATCCGATGGAGTGGAGCGAGGGAGCAGAGCCATACTACCCTATCAATAACGAACGCAATACTGCCCTCTACGCAAAATATCGCGCTCTTGCCGATGCCGAAACAAAGTATTTTTTCGGCGGTCGCCTTGCCGATTACAAATACTATGATATGCACCAAGTCGTATTGTCTGCATTGCAAATAGACTTGACATAATTCCCACTTCAACCTACGAAAAGGTCGATTCGTCCTATAAAAAGGGTGATTGAACGGCAACGTTGAATATGTAACCTCTATATTTGGTAAATTTGTAATAAATACCAAATAAATTTTTACAATATGAGAGGTTACCACATACCTATATTATTATCTCTACTTTTCGCTTTCGTAGTTGGCGATGTTGTGGCCAAGCCCACAACACAGCACGAACAAATTAAAATTAACGGCTCGGTAAAAGATGAGGCTGGCGAAATAATTACGGGAGCAACAATCTTTGTTAAGGAGAATGGTGCCATAGGCACTGTTGCCGATGAGCATGGTCGCTACACGCTGACCGTACCTGTTGGTGCTACGCTAAATGCCTCGTTTTTGGGCTATCAAACCCTTGAACGCAAGGTCGTAAAGGGCATTTTGCGCTATGACTTTATCCTGAAAGAGGAGAGCCAAAAGTTAGACGAGGTAATTGTTATCGGCTATGGAGAGGTCAAAAAGAGCGACCTTACAGGCTCGGTATCGACTATCGGAGCGCGTAATTTTGGCGATCAGCCCGTAAAGAATATATCCGACATCTTGCAAGGTCGCACATCAGGTGTCGAGGTTACCACCACAAGCGGTATGCCGGGAATGTCGGCAAAGGTGCGTATTCGTGGTACTACCTCTATCAACAAGAGTAGTGACCCTCTCTATGTTATTGACGGAATAATCTCTTCGAGTGGTTTGGAGGGGCTTAATCCGCAGGATATTCAGTCGATGGAGGTGCTGAAAGATGCCTCCTCTACGGCAGTCTATGGCTCGCGCGGTGCTAATGGTGTAATCCTTGTAACCACCAAAGGGGGCGAACAAGGTAGAGCGCGTGTGTCGTTCGATACTAAGGTGGGTATCTCGGAAGTTCGCAAGAATTACAATCTGCTCAATCCCTACGAATATGCTCTTGCACTCAACGATATTCGTGGCGCGGGAACAATCTCCGATGCCGATATTGAAGCCTATCGCCGAGGCGAAAAGGGCATCGACTGGGTGGATTTATTGACTCGTACGGCAGTAACGCAAAACTACAACCTTAATATTTCGGGCGGAGCAAAGCGTGTGCGCTACCTCATTTCGGGAAATCTGCTTGATCAAGAGGCTGTAACGATTAACTCCAAGTATATGCGCTATGGTATTCGTGCCAATATCGATGCCGATGTAAGGCGTTGGCTCTCTGTCTCGGCAAAGATGAACGGCTCGATACTCCACCGCAAGAATGGTGCGCCAAATTGGTTTCATGTCTTGAACTTCTCGCCTACAATGGAGATGCGCGACCCCGTAACGGGCATCTACAACAACGACCCTTACAATATCGGTACGGGCAATAATCCGTACGGTGTGATGCAGGAGTGTTACAGCGACTCGTATGGCTATAACCTTAATGCCAATATGCGCCTTTTGTTCAAGATTGTGAAGGGCTTAACCCTCTCGGTACAGGGCGGTTACGACTACAACCATAGTCCTTCCTACGCCTTCTCATCGAGCAAGGTTGCGCCCGGTGCAACAAGTTCGATGTCTAACTCCTCCTCGCTACATCGCTATTGGCAGAATACCAATAACCTTGCATATAGTGGTACATTCAACGGACACACCATATCGGCAAATGCCGTATGGGAGATGAGTGGCGTTGTCGATACGGCCCTCTCGATAAGTGGCTCGGGGTTGAACAACGAGAGCGTAGGCTATTGGGATGTGGGTAATGCCGCAGTGCGTAGCGAGAGCAACGGCTACACCGAGTCCTCGTTAATGTCGGGTATTGTGCGCCTTAACTACGACTACAAGAAACGCTACTTCGTTACGGCAGCCTTTCGTGCCGATGGCTCTTCGAAGTTCCAGAAGGGCAACCGCTGGGGTTTCTTCCCTTCGGCGGCTGTGGCGTGGGATATTGCCAAGGAGAACTTTATGAAAGACCAAAAGGTTGTCGAACACCTGAAAATTCGTGCCAGCTATGGCGTTACAGGTAACGAGGGAATATCGGCATACAGCACCCTCGGAATGTTGTCGGCGACCTCCTACGGTTGGGGTACATCTACGGGCTATACGGGCTATTGGGGCAATACCTTTGCTACGCCTGACCTCACTTGGGAGAAGACTACGCAGTATGATGTTGGTTTGGACTTTACAATCTATGGCATAAACTTCTCATTCGATTGGTTTAAGAAGAGTACTGTCGATTTGCTCTTCCAAAAGCAGGTGCCACACTACAACGGTGGAGGTACATTCTGGGTAAATCAAGGTGCGTTGGATAATACGGGCTTCGAGTTGTCGCTCAACACCTTCGTAGTGGATAGAGCCGTTAAGTGGGAGACCTCGATAAATGCTACCTATATCAAAAATCGTATTGTCGATTTGGCGGGTAATGACTTTGTCTTGACGGCCAATTACAGCGACCTCGGAGGTCCGATGCAGATAATGAAACCCGGCTATCCGCTTGGCTCGTTCTATGTGTATGATTGGGTGGGCTTCAATGACGAGGGCGCAAACCTCTATCGCAAGGCAGATGGCTCTCTGACAACATCGCCAACATCGTCTGACCTTATTATTAAGGGGCAGGCAACACCTAAATGGACTCTCGGCTGGAACAATACCATATCGTGGCGAGGCTTGTCACTCAACATCTTCTTCAATGGCGCAATAGGTATGGATAGGTTGAATATGAGCCATTTCACGACAGCCTCAATGAGTGGTGTGTCACGCTTTATCACACTGCGCGATGCCTACTTCCAAGGGTGGGACTATGTCGAGGATAAGAGCAAAGCGAAGTATCCGAGTGTGAAGAACTCCGATAATAAAAGCTATGCAAATTCGGACTTTTGGTTGGAGGACGCCTCATTCTTCAAGTTGAAAAATATCACCCTCTCCTATATGATACCGCGCTATGTAACGCGCTTTGCCGAGATACACCTCTCGGTAAGTGCGCAGGACCTCTTCACCATAACCAAATACAAGGGTATGGACCCTGAGGTGTATAGCGGATATGACGGTCTGGACTATGGCGCATATCCTGTACCGCGAACATTTACTTTTGGCGTAAAACTCGTATTCTAAAACTGATGACACTATGAAAAAGATACTATATATATTTATTGTAGCAACAGTAGCTCTCTCCTCCTGCACCGACTTTTTGGAGGAGAATCCATACGGTAAGCAGTCAAGTGGCGATTTCTTCTCACAGAAAGAGGATTTGGCGGCATCACTCAATGCACTCTATTCGGTGGTTGCCACCTCGCAGGGGCAGAATAACTATGTCGGCACAAACTTCCTTGCGGGCGATGATATTACAACGCACCCAGCAAGCAATAAACAGCCTCTGCGTGAGCACGACCAATATAATGTTACCGACAATAACTCGTGGATGGTGGATTTGTGGGAGCAACGCTACAAGGTTATCAAGGCGGCGAACTTCATCATCAATAACGCTTCGCGTACCCCCGATGTTTCGAAGGAGGCGATAACCGAGGCGGTAGCACAAGCGCACTTTTGGCGTGCCTATTCGCTATTCTACCTCGTTACCACTTGGGGCAAAGTGCCTGTGATGCTCAACGAGGAGATAAACTACGATGCCAAAGTGTGGTCGGAAGAGGATATATACACCCAGATACTTGCCGATTTGAATATTGCAGAGGAGGGTTGCCCCGTTCTCTATTCGGGCGCACCGTATCACAACGGCAGTATGAATGTAGCGGTGTCGAAGCCTGCTGTTAAGGCTGCTATGGCGTATGTCTATATGTGTATGGCAGGTTGGCCACTCAATAAAGGTGCAGAGTATTATGCTCTGGCGGCAGATAAGGCAGAAGAGGTTATCGACTTGGTGGATAGCGGTACATACCAATATCGTCTGCTCGACAACTATGCCGATGTCTATTCGGTGAAATATACCCAATCAAACCCCGAAGTGTTACTCGGTATCTTTTACCATCGTGACCGTACTCCGCAGATGACACCATTGACGGATATTCTGTTCGATATGAAGCAGAGTGGTTGGGACGATACACATGGCGAGATTAAGTTTTGGAAGGAGTTTCCTAAAGGACCTCGCAAGGAGGCTACATATCTCCCGAAAATTCTGCTTGCCGATGATGTATTGCACGATTGGTGGTACGACAACAGTGGTAAGCGAGAGGTTGTAGCACCCGTATTTAATAAATCCCCTGAGTCGGCAACTCGTGGTGAGGAGTTCGATTATACCTCCCCACTTGCTCCTCCGCAGTTCGGACAGAAGACCATTCAGGTTATTCGCTTGTCGGAGGTCTATTGTTGGTATGCCGAGGCTTCGGCGCGTGCAGGTCAGGTTACGAATAAGAGTGTCGAGGTGCTAAATCGTGTGCGCAACCGTGCCGATGGAGCGCAGACCAACCGTTACTCAATGTCGATGTCGGCAGAGGAGATAGCCGAGGCGGCATACAATGAACATGGCTGGGAAATGGCTGGTTACTATTGGTCGGGCTTTGCAACACGCGCAAGGGATATGTTCCGTATGTATCGCTATAAGGAGCATTTCGAGTGCCGCAAGCAAAATAAACCTATCGAGGTTGTAGATGGTTCGGGCATCTTCCGCAAGGAGGCTGTACCTGTTACGGGCGAATGGAACGATAGCAAGATGTACTGCCCGTATCCGTACGAGGATACTACCTACAATCCGGGATTGAAAAATTGAGGTAGTGGCATTGGTGTTAAAATTGTTCTGATTGGTAAATAAAAGTCGTTAGGAGGGCCACGGTAACGGCGCAACTAATTAACGACTAGTAAGGGCAAGTAGGGGAGGAGTGCTGAGAGTTAAAAGTTGCTTTTTAACTACTCACTACTCATTTGAAAAAAGTTTTCCGCTTTTTCAACTCTCAACTCTCAACTCTCAACTCTCAACTCTCAATTCAAAAGTTTTCCGTTTTCCGCTTTCCGTTTTCCGTTATAGTTACTATCTTTGCCGTATGGAACAAGTTAGAGCAAAAAAAGCGTTGGGTCAGCACTTCTTGACCGATCTGAATATAGCGCAGAAGATTTGCAACGCATTGTCGGGTGGAACGACCGAAAATCCAGACGATGTGTTGGAGGTTGGTTGCGGTATGGGCGTACTTACGCAGTATCTGCTCAAACGCGAGGATATTATAACCTATGGTGTGGATATCGACACCGAAAGTATCGCCTATCTTCACGCTCACTACCCCGATTTCTCGCCACGACTTCGCGAGGGCGATTTTCTGAAAATATCGCTCGATGAGCATTTCCCCAAAGGTGTAAAAGTGATCGGAAACTTCCCGTACAACATCTCCTCGCAGATATTTTTCAAAATCATAGAGTATCGCAACCTTATCCCCGAGTGCGTGGGAATGATTCAGAAAGAGGTTGCCGAGCGCATTGCTGAGAAGGAAGGCTCAAAGACCTACGGCATCTTGAGCGTACTGTTGCAGGCGTGGTACGATATAGAGTATCTCTTTACCGTTTCAGAGAAGGTCTTTAATCCGCCACCAAAGGTTAAGAGTGCTGTAATTCGCCTCAAGCGCAACACCACCACATCGCTCGATTGCGATGAGCAGTTGTTCGTAAAGGTTGTGAAGGCTTCATTCGGTCAGCGCCGAAAGATGTTGCGCAACTCGTTGCGTGCCGCCTTTGGCGCCTTTGGCGGTGCAGAACACCCATTCTTCACAAAGCGCGCCGAGCAGTTGTCTGTAGCCGACTTTGTCGAGCTAACCAAGTGGGTATCAGAAAATAGATAGCATAGAGCAGTTGTACTTATAGTTGACAGAGGGAGGGCTTTCGTCTTCCCTCTGTTAGTGAACTAACAGCCAAAAATCTTGTTTTGTTCGATTTGAGTTTGTAAATTTGTGTGCGCAAAATGGGTTTTTGCTCGATTTGGGGGCTGAAATGTCCTTTTTTGCGTGTTATTTGCAGACAGAAAATTTCAAAAAACAACAAATACAAAAACATAAAGTTATGGCAGAAAAGAAATTTATTACCTGTGACGGTAACTATGCCGCAGCGCATATTGCGTATATGTTCTCGGAGGTTGCCGCCATCTACCCTATTACGCCATCTTCAACAATGGCAGAGTATGTCGATGAGTGGGCTGCACAAGGTCGCAAAAACATCTTTGGCGAGACCGTTAAGGTTGTCGAGATGCAGTCGGAGGCTGGTGCTGCGGGTGCGGTACACGGCTCATTGCAGAGTGGTGCTTTGACATCGACATTTACCGCATCGCAGGGACTGTTGTTGATGATTCCTAACATGTACAAGATTTCGGGAGAGTTGCTCCCTGGCGTATTCCATGTTTCGGCTCGTGCTTTGGCGGCGCAGTCGCTCTCTATCTTCGGCGACCACCAGGATGTTATGGCTGCTCGCCAGACAGGTTTTGCGCAGTTGGCTACTTCGTCTGTTCAGGAGGTTATGGACTTGGCAGGCGTGGCTCACATCGTAGCGCTTCGCTCGCGTGTTCCATTCCTTCACTTCTTTGATGGTTTCCGTACTTCGCACGAGATTCAGAAGGTGGAGTTGATGGACGAGGCTTCGCTCACAGCGTTGTTTGATCGTGAGGCTTTGAAGCAGTTCCGCGAGCGCGCTCTCAACCCTGAGAAGCCTGTAACCCGTGGTACAGCACAGAACCCTGATATCTACTTCCAGACTCGTGAGGCTGCAAACAAGTTCTACGATGCAGTGCCTGATATGGTGGCAGAGACTATGGCGGAAATTTCAAAGATTACAGGTCGTGAATATAAGCCATTCGTATATTACGGAGCAGCAGATGCTGACCGTGTAGTTGTGGCTATGGGTTCGGTAACCGAGACCTTGAAGGAGTGCGTAGATTTCTTGAACGCACGTGGCGAGAAGGTTGGTGTTGTAACCGTACACCTCTACCGCCCATTCTCGGCAAAGTATCTCTTCAATGTATTGCCAAAGACAGTTAAGACGCTCTGCGTTCTCGACCGTACCAAGGAGCCGGGAGCAAATGGCGAGCCTTTGTACCTCGATATCGTAGATGCATTCTATGGTCACGAGTTGCAACCTGCAATTATCGGTGGTCGCTATGGTCTTTCATCGAAGGATACCACCCCTGCACAGATGTTGGCTGTATATGCCAATATGGCACTTTCGACTCCAAAGAATCACTTCACCGTTGGTATCGTAGATGATGTAACAAATCTCTCGTTGCCTGTTGGCGAGGAGATTTCGATGGCGAAGGAGGGTACTTTCGAGGCTCTGTTCTTCGGTTTGGGTGCTGACGGAACGGTTGGTGCAAACAAGAACTCGATTAAAATTATCGGTGGCTCGACCGACAAGTATTGTCAGGCATACTTCTCTTACGACTCGAAGAAGTCGGGAGGTTACACCTCTTCGCACCTTCGTTTCGGTGACAAGCCAATCACTTCGCCATACTTGGTAACAACCCCTGACTTTATCGCTTGCCACGTGCCATCGTATGTCGATAAGTACGATGTTTTGAAGGGCTTGAAGCGTGGTGGCTCGTTCTTGCTCAACTCGGTACTTGATGCAGAGGCTACTTGCGCATCGTTGCCAACCCACATGAAGGTCTATCTTGCAAAGAACAATATCAACTTCTACATCATTAACGCAACAAAGATTGCAGCCGAGTTGGGCTTGGGTAGCCGTACAAATACCATTATGCAGTCGGCATTCTTCAAGATTGCGAATGTTATTCCGTTCGAGAAGGCTGTCGAGGAGATGAAGAAGGCTATCTACAAGTCTTACGGCAAGAAGGGCGAGGATATTGTCAATATGAACTATGCCGCTGTTGATGCTGGTGCTACCGCAGTTGAGAAGGTAGAGGTACCTGCCGAGTGGGCATCGCTCGTTGTTGAGGAGGCTCACGCATCGGTTGATATGTCACGCCCTGAGTTTGTTCGCAATGTGGTTGACCCAATCAACGCATTGAAGGGCGACTTGCTCCCTGTTTCGGCATTCAATGGTCGCGAGGACGGTACTTGGGATAATGGTACTGCCGCATGGGAGAAGCGTGGCATTGCAGTAAATGTTCCACAGTGGGATGTTGATAAGTGTATCCAATGTAACCAGTGTGCTTATGTCTGCCCTCACGCAGCAATTCGTCCATTCCTCGCTACCGAGGAGCAGGCAGCTGCTGCACCAGAGGGAACAACCTTCAAGCAGGGTATCGGTAACACCAAGGAGTACAAGTTCCGTATCCAGGTTTCACCACTCGACTGTACAGGTTGCGGCAACTGCGTTGATGTCTGCCCTTCGCCAAAGGAGAAGGCTCTCAAGTTGCAGCCGCTTGCATCGCAAATGGGCGAGGTGGAGAAGTGGAACTATATGCACCACACCGTTGGCTACAAGAATCTCGACCGCGAGAAGACAGTTAAAAATTCGCAGTTTATGCAACCATTGTTCGAGTTCTCGGGAGCTTGTGCAGGTTGTGGCGAGACTCCATATATCAAGACCATTACACAGCTCTTTGGCGAGCGTATGATGGTGGCAAATGCTACGGGTTGTACATCTATCTACTCGGCATCGGCACCTTCGACTCCATACTGCACCAACGAGAAGGGACAGGGTCCTGCGTGGGCTAACTCGTTGTTCGAGGATAATGCGGAGTTCGGTCTCGGTATGCACATCGGTAACGAGAAGATTCGCGAGAATTTGGTAGCCCTTGTAAACGAGGCTTTGGAGTGCGAGAAGTGCTCGGACGAGTTGAAGGCCGTATTGAAGGAGTGGTTGGAGGTTCGTCACCTTGCAGCCAAGTCGGCAGAGGTTGCTCCTCGCGTAGTTGAGTTGTGTGAGGCTTGCGGCTGTGATAAGTGCAAGGCAATTCTTGAGCATAAGGACTTCCTCGTTAAGAAGTCGCAGTGGATTATCGGCGGTGACGGTTGGGGCTACGATATCGGCTTCGGAGGTGTTGACCACGTTTTGGCAACCGGAGAGGATGTAAATATCCTCGTAATCGATACCGAGGTTTACTCGAATACCGGTGGTCAGTCTTCAAAGGCAACTCCGGTAGGTGCTGTTGCGAAGTTCGCTTCGATGGGTAAGCGTATCCGCAAGAAGGATTTGGGTGCTATCGCAATGACCTATGGCTATGTATATGTTGCACAGGTTTCGATTGGTGCATCGCAGGCTCAACTCTTCAATGTATTGAAGGAGGCAGAGGCATATCCCGGACCATCGCTCATCATCGCCTATGCTCCTTGTATCAACCACGGTATCAAGGGCGGTATGACTCGCACACAGACTATCGGCAAGCAGGCTGTTGAGTGCGGTTACTGGCACTTGTGGCACTACAACCCACTGCTCGAAGAGGAGGGCAAGAATCCATTTGTTCTCGACTCGAAGGAGCCTGATTGGTCGAAGTTCCGTGACTTCTTGTTGAAGGAGGTTCGCTACACTTCGCTCCAAAAGACCTTCCCACAGGAGGCTGAGGAGTTATACAAGGCTGCTGAGGAGAATGCTAAGTGGCGTTATGAGGGTTATGTGCGCCGCTCGAAGATGGAGTTCTAAGAGAATATCTTTCAGTAAAAGAGCCATTCAAAACAGCGAATGGCTCTTTTTGTATGATTTTTGAGAAATAATTACTATATTTGCGAAAACTATATACTTATAAGTATGAAAAAAATCATTGTAATTGGTAGTTCGAATACCGATATGGTAGTTCGCTCGGAGCATCTTCCGCGCCCGGGAGAAACTGTGTTGGGCGGAGGATTTATGATGGCCGGAGGTGGCAAAGGTGCTAATCAGGCTGTAGCAGTGGCAAAGATGGGACACCCCGTAATTTTTGCTGCCGCAGTTGGAAAAGATATCTTTGGCGATGAGGCTGTAGCGCGATATAAGCAGTACGGCATCGACACCTCGTATATCGCCCACAAAGATACTCCATCGGGCGTAGCGTTGATTCTCGTAGATTCATCGGCGCAGAACTCTATCTCGGTGGCTCTCGGAGCAAATAACGAGTTGATGATAGAGGATGTTATGCCTGCGCTCGACACTATCGAGGAGGGCGATATCGTATTGTTGCAACTCGAAATTCCGATGGCTACAGTCGAGGCTTGCATCGGAGTCGCAGCGGCAAAGGGTGCGCGTGTAATCTTAAACCCTGCTCCTGCAGCAAAGGTTAGCGAGTCGGCACTCTCGAAACTCTACCTTATAACCCCTAATCAGACCGAGGCAGAGATATTGACAGGCGTAGAGGTCAAAAACGAGACCACTGCACGCTTGGCAGCCGAAGAGTTGTGCCGACTTGGCGTAAAAAAGGTGGTTATCACTTTGGGGAGCGATGGCGCTATGCTCTACGAAGATGGCAAGGCGGAGATTATCCCTGCTCACAAGGTCAATGCCGTAGATACAACCGCAGCAGGCGATGTCTATAATGGCGCGATGTGCGCTGCCTTGGCTGAGGGTATGTCGTTGCGCGATGCGTTGCGATTCGCAACAAAGGCTTCGGCTATATCGGTATCGCGCGTAGGTGCGCAACCATCAATCCCTTCGCGCGAGGAGGTAGATAACTTCTAACAGGAAAAACTTATCAATCTAAAATAGTACTATTATGTTTATCATCAACAGTTACACTTTGGCAGTTGTATTCTGCTTTATCACAATGTTGTGTTGGGGTTCGTGGGGTAACACCCAAAAACTCGCAGGTAAGACTTGGCGCTACGAACTCTTCTATTGGGACTATGTTATCGGCATGGTACTCTTCACTCTCTTGCTCGGCTTCACAATGGGAAGTTTCGGCACTGAAGGTCGTAGTTTTGTCGCGGATTTATCACAAGCTGATATGAGAAGTATTGGCTGGGTAATCCTTGGCGGTGTGATTTTCAACGCCTCAAACATTCTTCTCTCGGCTTCGACCTCGTTGGCAGGTATGGCTGTAGCATTCCCACTCGGTTGCGGTTTAGCACTCGTTTTGGGCGTTATCAACAACTATTTGGAGCAACCTAAGGGCAATGCCCTGTTGCTTGCTTTGGGCGTTCTGCTCGTTGTTATCGCTGTTGTTTGCAACGGTATCGCTGCAGGTCGCACATCAAAGGGCGGAGAGCAGAATAAGGATAGCAAGAAGGGTATTATTCTTGCCATTGTTGCCGGTATCTTGATGTCAACTTTCTACCGCTTTGTGGTTAAGGGTATGGATATCAACAACTTCGTTTCGCCAGAGGTTGGCAAACTCACCCCTTACTCGGCAATCTTCATCTTCTCGATTGGAGTTCTTCTCTCGAACTTCATCTTCAACACTTGGGTTATGAAGAAGCCATTTGTTGGCGCACCGGTATCGTATAGCGAGTACTTCAAAGGCTCGTTCTCGACTCACCTTGTAGGTATTCTCGGTGGTATGATTTGGTGTCTTGGTACAGCCTTCTCGTATATCGCAGCAGGCAAGGCTGGTGCAGCCGTATCGTATGCGCTCGGTCAGGGCGCACCAATGATTGCAGCCTTCTGGGGCGTATTTATCTGGAAAGAGTTTAAGGGTGCAGACAAAAAGACCAATTGGTTGCTCGCTCTTATGTTCTGTCTCTTTATCGCAGGCTTGGCAACTATCGTGGTTGCAGGCAACTAATCCCCACCAACCGACTAAAATATAGAGACAATGCACGCATTGTCTCTATATTTTTTGTACCTTTGCAACAACTATGATGGATAATTCAATAATCGTTGCACCAGCAACAGCCTTGGGAGGTGCTATCGCCATAATTCGTATGAGTGGCGAAGGCTCTGTAGCGTGTTGCGACAAGATCTTTAATGGGCGTAAGTCGCTTACAGAGGCAAAATCACACACTATTCACTACGGCTCTATCTGCGATGGCGAGCGCGTGATAGATGATGTTGTGGTGGCAGTGTTCCGCGCACCATACTCCTATACGGGCGAGGAGTCGGTCGAGATTTCGATTCACGGCTCACGCTATATTGCACAGGAGGTCATTCGACTTTTGTGTGCGCACGCTGCGCGTATGGCCGAAGCGGGAGAGTTCTCGCAACGCGCCTTGGCTGCAGGGCGCATAGACCTCTCGCAAGCAGAGGCGGTGGCAGATTTGATTGCTTCCGAGTCGCGTGCAGCACACGCAATGGCTGCTACGCAGATGCGAGGTGGATATTCGGAGCGACTTGATAATCTGCGCGAGGAGCTACTCAACATAACCACCCTACTCGAACTCGAACTTGACTTCTCGGAGGAGGATGTTGAGTTTGCCGATCGCTCACGACTGCGCACAATGTTGGAACATACCGATAGTGTAGTGGAGCAACTTATGGAGTCGTTCCGCGTGGGAAATGCCATTCGCGAGGGTGTTGCAGTGGCTATTGTAGGTCGCCCGAATGTGGGTAAAAGTACCCTCTTAAACCGGCTTGTAGGAGATGACAGGGCTATGGTGTCGGATATTGCAGGTACTACGCGCGACACGGTGGAGGAGAGTATTGTGATTGACGATATTCGTTTCCGCTTTATCGATACGGCAGGTCTGCACGATACCGATGATAGACTCGAGCAGATGGGTATCGAGCGAACCGAACGAGCAATGCGCGAAGCGCAGATTATACTCTATATGACCGAACCTTCACAACAAGAGCTGGAGTTGCCAAAGCTATCAGATGGGCAGAGGCTGTTGCTCGTTGTGAACAAGATGGATACGAGTGATAGGCGCGATGTAGAGGGCGCAATTTATATCTCAGCACGCGATGGCAAGGGAATAGATAAGTTACGCAATGCCTTGCGTTCAACAATCGATACGGAGGGATTGTATCGTGGAGATGTTGTGGTGTCGAATATGCGCCATTTCGAGGCATTAAGTCGCGCACACACTTCGTTACAAGCGGCACTCTCGGCACTTAATATGGGCATATCGGAGGAACTTTTGACGGAAGATATCCGCAGTGCTATCAATGCTTTGGCAGAAATCACGGGCCGCATCACCAGCGAGGATATATTAAAAAATGTCTTCAGCCACTTCTGCATCGGCAAGTAAATTTACATACCAATGATAAAATGATTTATCATCGTTTATCGCAAAGCGCTCATTTTGAGCGCTTTTTTTGTTCTTGGTGATAAAACCATTTATTACTGTTTATCATCGTTACGCAATATTTCTTCGCCCTATTTCACCCCCAATGTCCAATGTCATCATTCAAGAAAATTTTAAGTGCTTGATTGAGCGAATTTTGGGGTGAAATGCAATGAGCTGCAATGAGCTGCAATGAGCTGCAATGAAATGGCGAAATAAATTATACATTCTACAAGAAAGTAACATTTATCCCTCCTAGGACATCGTCGGTGGAGATTTCGCCGGTGATTTCGCTGAGGTTGCAGACACCTCCCAAATATCGCTAATATGAGCAGAATTGAAGTTAAAAAAGTTTGTCAGTTTTGCGGCAAAGAATTTATCGCCCATAAACTGAGTACCCGGTTTTGCTCTCACAAATGTTCACAGCGAAGCTACAAGGTTCGCCTACGAGAGCAAAAGTTAGAAAAAGTTGTGCATCAAGAAAACCTTCCAGACATTTCCCCCACTACCCTTAAAAAGGAATATCTGTCATGCGAGGATGTAGCCGAGCTTATGGGCATATCCAGCACAACAGTTTACAGATATTGTGTTACGGGTAAGATGAATTGTATCAGGATGAATAGAAAAATTTTCATACGCAGAGCGGATATAGATGCACTGTTCCAGTTCCATATTCCTTATCAGGTGAGGCGTGTTATTGCCAAACCCAAAGAGGATTACTATTCTGTCGAAGAGATTAAAGAGAAGTACAAAGTAAGTAAAGATACGATTTTCAAGTATGCTTCATCTAGGAATATTCCCCGCGTAAAGCACGGGAACAAAACCTACTTTAGTAAGAAGCACATCGATAGTCGATTCTCTTTATTTACTCCCGACCCTGATATCTCTGAGTGGTATACTGTCGAAGACGTATGTCAGAAATATGAGATGACAGTACATGCCGTTCACGGATGTGTATCTAATAGTATGGTTCCTCGTATGAGACATAAGGGAATAACCTATTATTCTAAGAAAGATATTGACGAGGTCCTAAAGCATAGACTTCCAGACCCCAGTATCACGGAATGGTATTCAATGGAGGATATCGGCAATATATATGGTTTAGCTCCTCACTATGTTTCCGGACTCATCTATAAGAATCCTATTCCAAAGATGAGAAAAGGGAACAAAGGTTACTACTCAAAGACGCACTTCGACCAACTGATGAGAGAGAAATTTCCTCAGCCGGAATACTATACTGTTGAAGAAGCTATATCACAGTTTAATATAGGTAGAGAGGCTTTATACAAACTCATCAAGAGATATAGTGTAACGACTATCAAAGAGGGCCGAAGCATGAAAATCGCAAAGCAAGAACTTGATTTAGTTATGTCAAACAAAAAACGAACAAAATAATCATGTCAGTATCCAAAGTATCAATTAGAAAAAAGCCAATCACGAATGGTCGTGATTCGCTCTATTTAGAGTTCAGTCCAGCACTCCTTGATATGAAGACAATGCGTCGTGTATACAAAGAGCATCTTCATATATATCTGTATCAAAAGCCCAAAACTAATCAGCACAAAGAGTACAACCGCAGGATGATGGAGCGTGCTGAGGGTATTAGGGCTATTCGTGTACAGCAAATCCTGAACGATGAGTTCAGCTTCCTCGATAAGACCACAATGAAGGGCGACTTTATGGAGTACTATCGTAATCTCGCACTGGAAAAGAAGTTTAACAGCAAATGGTGGGGATCATTCCAGCACTTTGAGAAGTTTATGCACGGTAAGTGTTCTTTCGAAGAAATGAATGTAGAGGTTGCCAAGAAGTTCTCCGAGTATCTGATGACAGCCACATCGGTAAGAAGACCAGGACAACCTATGCACATCAACACAAAGGCTTCCTATTTCTCTACTTTTAGAGCTGTACTTAAACGAGCATACAGAGATAAACTGATAAAGGAGAATATCAACGAGTTCCTTGATAAGATTGAGTACAAAGAGACAAAACGAGAATATCTTACTCTCGAAGAACTTAAGCGCTTAGCGGATACTCCTTGTGATATCCCGGTGCTACGCAGGGCAGCAATCTTCTCGTGCTTTACCGGTCTGCGCGTAAGTGATATTATGCAGTTGGAGTGGAAGCATATTGTAAAAGCCCCGGATGGAGGCTGGTGTATGCGAATCCGTACCGAGAAGACGGAAACTGAAGCAACATTGCCTATCAGCGAAGAGGCTCTATCATATTGTGGAAAACGCAAGAAGGATGGAAAGGTGTTTGAGGATTTCGCGCGTGGAATGCTCACAGCACCCTTAAAGCGATGGTTGGAACGGGCTGGGATAACTAAACACATAACATTCCACTGCTTCAGACATACATTTGCGACACTGCAACTAGCAATGGGTACAGACTTGTACACCGTGAGCAAGATGTTAACTCACAGATTTATCTCAACCACCCAGATATACGCTGACATTATGGATTTGGAAAAGAGAAAATCCGCCAACGCGATTAGTTTGAAGTAATTCTTGAGGGCTCACTTAAAATGTTGAGCCCTCTTTTCAACCATTATTATTCAGGTATCCTATACTTTCTAAAAAGCATCATATATGGAAGAGACAATGACAACATTTGAACAGTTACCTGAAATGATGGCTATACTTCTTAAGAAAGTAGAATCACTTGAATCAAGTATTAGCGAGATTAAAAATAATATCAAGCACTATGATAGACTACTTGATGTGGATGAAGTAAGTGAGTTGCTCAAAAAATCGGTGTCAACCATTTACCGAATGACACACGAGAAAGACATCCCCCATATAAAACAAGGGAATCGAGTCTATTTTAAGGAGAGTGAGTTCTATGAATGGCTTGATAAAAATAGACGCGAAGATAACCACACAACTCTTGCTGATATTGAGGATATGATGGCTTCACAAGCGACAGCTTACGCTCGCAAGAAAAAATAAAAGTGAGGCAATAATATCCTTAATGGCTAAAAATAAGTATATTTGCAGTTGAATTCTAAAACAATAGACACTATGAAGGAATTGGTAGCAAAAATCAATGAGGCATTCGAGGCATTCTCAAAGGATGCAGCGTTGCAGGTAGAGAAAGGTAACAAGGCTGCCGGAACTCGTGCTCGAAAGGCTTCATTGGAGCTTGAGAAGTTGATGAAGGAGTTCCGCAAAGTTTCTGTCGAGGCCGGCAAGAACTAATTCTCTCGAACACTCGCAAGCGGTTTTATGACCGCACCATATTAGATTAGCGTTAGCTATTGTGTGCATCGAAATCTGGCGGTTTCAATTTAGTCCACACATCGTAGTTAGACGCCCACCATTGCGTGGGCTTAACTTGTTTGTGGATGGGTTTGCCAGAACCTCGGTGCTACAGGTTATGTCCCACGCTTTTCTTTTTGCAAATATCGTGCTCAAAGGGACATTGAGCCACTTAATAAATTCGGGGCAATGATACTAGACGAACTATTGGCAATACCTGCAGATGCTACCACTGCTACTATTCAGGGTGTAGAGATGCAGATTATCTCGGCAGAGCAAGCAGACAAGATGCTTGAGGCGGACACAAATGATGAGAAGACTCACGAGTGCATCTTGAAGAACGGACGATTCCTATTTGAGTCGGAGAACGGAGAACTCAAAGCACTATACAAGGTACAAGATTAAGGGCATCAATCGATGCTCTTTTTTATTATATAAACTTCAACAGCGTCTTTTCTCTACTCTTTCAATAAAAAGATTAGAGTATGAAGCTATCGTTAAGACGCAAATTCAAGGGGCCGAAATATACTATCGGCGACCTCAATATTGACGGCACATTTTTCTGTAACACTATCGAGGATGTTATTCGAGAACTTCCCGATAGTTGTCCTAATACCTCGCGCTGGATTCCGTGCAAGTGCAAGGAGAAGGTCTATGCTCGCACCGCAATTCCAACCGGAACATACAAGGTTACTTTGGAGTATAGTCCAAAGTTCAAGCGCAAGATGCCGTATCTTCACAGTGTCCCTCACTTCTTGGGTATTCTGATTCACTGGGGCAACACCGAGGATGATTCGGGCGGTTGCATCATCGTTGGTGAGAACTCTGTCAAGGGCAAGGTTCTCAACTCTCGTGCGACCTTCAAGAAGCTCTACGCTCTTCTCGAAAAGGAGAAGGATATCACAATCGAAATCTACTAAGCAATGGCGGTCAACAAACTCAAAGCACCGCGCAATATCCATATCGACTTCAGCCCCTCCCCACGGCAGTATGAGTTGTGGAAACTTCTGCAACCAAACTACTGCCCACATTGTGGGGCCGAGATCGAGCAGGTTCTTGTTGGCTATGACCAACAGAGAAATCCTCAATACAAACC
>JAZPYA010000008.1:0-83347 GCA_045543935.1 Alistipes sp. | reverse complement strand
AAGATTATAGCTTGTCGGAACAGACAATATTACTTTCCATTTGTATGACTCGTATGATGCTTCGGGAGCCAAATAGGTATTCAATAAGGAAAAGTTTACATCATTCTGCATAGCGTATGGAAACTCCAATCCCGAAAGGGTTGCTTTTAGTTTGTTTATTGCAATAGATATTACTACTTTAAGGTGTACTCCATCGTTTTGGTTTTACCGCTATTATCCTTGTAGGTGATGCGATATTTGCCCTTGAAGCCACGAAACTCTACATTACCGTTCTTATCAGCCTTAACGGTTGTATTTGTTTTCCATTCGTGGTTGATAAGTTGGTCGAGAGCCCAATATACAGGCTTCTCCTTCATATCTCGGAAGAAGATACCCGACACGGCAGGCTCGCCCTTCAAACCACAGCCATCTACGGTATTCCACCAAGTGATACCCATCATATTCTTTTGCGAGAACCACAAACGATAGAGGTTTTGTGCAAGTATTGCCTGAATCATCAGACCTCGCTCATCTTGTGATGGCGATGCGATGGTAATTTCACTCATGTGGAGTGGCAAGCCTGTTTCAGATGCCCAACCGATATATTTGCGTACCTGCTTAGGGGTTTGAGTCTTCGCGCCTTCCGCCATAGCCAAACACTTCTTTGTGTTGAAGATATGCATCTGGATACCCATAATATCGATTTTGCAACCACGCTCCTGCAAACGCTTAACCTGTGCGGTGTAAGTAGGACTTCTGCGGAAGTCGTTGATGTTCAATTTAACCTCCTTGGGGAAGTACTCCTCTGCCCACTTCAACGCCTTGTAAGGAT
Organism: Alistipes sp.; assembly: GCA_045543935.1. GTDB lineage: Bacteria > Bacteroidota > Bacteroidia > Bacteroidales > Rikenellaceae > Alistipes. The sequence continues at coordinate 82,536 of JAZPYA010000008.1, read as the reverse complement.
AGTCGCCACTCATAAGACTATAACGGCGACTTCTCGAAACAGGGTGGTTCTCAGGAATCCACTTCTTTCCATTGTCGTCAGCACTCTCATTTACAACATCCCAGCTCTGAATGCGGCCCTTGTAGCGCTCGGCAATCTGCTTTATACGATTAATCCATGCATTATCCAAAGCCTTTGGATAGTCAGGGAAGAGTTTTGCTATCTCGTCTAATGTCAAATTATTCCACTTCTCATTGCCCTTCTCGGCTTTGTTAGCATACAGGTTCTTCTTTGTAAAGAGTGTTTTCCAGGTCTCCATCTCGGCAGGTGTCATCAAATCAGGCCACCAACGAGCCATACCATTTCCTCTCGAACCCCATACAAGCACATGACCATGCGCGCGAATACCCTTCTGTTCACAGAAATCCACAATCTGATCAGTCGAAGGACGGCGCCAGTGGAATTGTTTCTGAGGTTCTGTACAGTTGTTCCACCACTCCTCGGTGTCATTCTCGGCTGTCTCGAAGCGTACCTTTCCGCGCTCCCATTCGAGATGTGTCCAATAGAAAGGAACTGTCGCAGAGTTGAACAACTCGCCATAAGAGCGCTTGTAACGGTCGTTGTACTCCTTTTTGCCCAACTGATTGAAGTTGAAGATGTGAGCGCCAAAGATAAACTCGTGAGAAATCTGTTCAATCTTCACTTTGCGATTGCGACCAAGGTCTTTGATTTCGAGTTTAGCGTCTGCCTTACGATACTTCTCGATGTCGGCATCAATCTGAGCCTGCTCCTCCTCGTTCCAATGATTCCAATAGGCTTCGCTCATATAGCCCCTCTTATCCTCTGTAAATGAGCGTGGGAACGATGGGTGGTCGTTCTTCTTCGCTGTGACACCTGATGCAACGAACATTGTGCCTAATAAAATTAAAAATACTCTCTTCATAACTTTTTATTTTAGGTTGAAATAATCTATTCTATACAAAGGTAAGTAAAATCAGGAGAAATAAAAAAATAATGTTGAATTTGAATTATTTTTCCGATATGTTTGTAGAATTGAATTAAAAAAAATATCTTTGTAGTGTAAACTTAAATATCTAATACATTATTAACTAAAAAAAATTAAAACAAAATGAAAAAATCGACATTTTTAACCCTAATTCTTTTTGTGGGAGCCTTGATGTTTTCGAACTCTGCTCAGGCACAAGAGGCGGCTTACCAAATGACGATTACTCCTGTACCTGTGGAGTGTGAGTTATCGAACTATGCCTATGTGCCATTCTCGAAAATTACCATCTCAACAGATGACGAGTCTGCTGTTAAGTGGGCAACTAAGCATCTTGCTTTGTGGTATAAGAACCTCGCACCAAAGGTGTATCAAAAGAAGTACACAGGTAACTTTACACACGACAGCGCATACTCTGTAAATATCAGCAAGAAGGGTGTGGAGATTTGTGCAAAAAATCTCAATGGTGTTCGCTATGCGCTCTACTCGTTGCGCCAAATTGCCATAGCAAACCGCAACACAAAAGAGGTAGAGAAGTATATTGTGCCTATTGGCTCTATCAACGACTACCCTGCTATGGATTTCAGAGGTATGCATATCTGCTGGTTCCCAGAGACACAGGAGTTTGAAATTGAGCGAATGATTCGCATGGCAGCTTACTACAAATTTAATTATGTGGTATTGGAGCCTTGGGGAACATACCAGAGCAAGGTCGCTCCATGGCTTAATTGGGAAAACCCTCCAATGACAAAGAAGGTTATCAAACGATTGGTTGCTGTTGCAAAGGACCTCGGCGTAACACTTATACCTCAGCTCAATATCTTTGGTCACGCGGCTTACAGTCGAAGCAAGTCGGGCAAGCACTCTATTCTCGACCTGCATCCTCAGTATCAACCTTTGTTTGAGCCATTGAATGGCTGGAACTGGTGTCTTTCCAACCCTGAGGCTAAAACTGTTATTGCCGATTATATGGTGGAGCTACTTGAAGATTTCGGCAATCCTAAATTCTTCCATATCGGTTGTGACGAGGCTCATCGCCCAAGTTGCCCTGAGTGTGCAAGCAAGCCATATTCTAAACTTCTTGTAGAGCATATTGAGTTTGCTCACAAGGTATTAGCCGAGCATGGTGCAAGACCTATGATGTGGCATGATATGCTCTTGAAGAAGGGTGATGCGCGTTGGAAAGGCTACAAGGCTAACGGAACAACTGAAACTGCCAAAGCAGCAGAGACGCTTCCGAAGGATATTGTTATATGTGATTGGTTCTACCGAGATGCACAGAAGAGTTACCCTTCTTACTCCTATTTCCAATCATTAGGTTATAATGTTTTGGCTTGCCCTTGGCATAACGCCAATGGTATAGTAGCAGAGGCTAAGGCTATTAAGGCGATTAACGGCTTTGGAATGCTCGGTACATTGTGGCACCACTATTATGGACCAGAATTGTCTATGGCTTACAGAGTAACGGCAAACGCTACATGGAATCCAACAAAACGAGCTGTAGGACGCAGTATATTCTCTACACATTTCAGACAAGTATCATGGGATATGAAGTTAAAGAGATATGAGCAGTTCGGTATTCAGAATTACCAGATCCCTACAAATACCGCTACATTCAAGTAAAAAAGCCAATGGCTAATGGCTAACAGCTAATAGCCCCAAAGAAAAAAGCACCTTTCGAGGTGCTTTTTTTAGTGAGTAGTGAGTAGTGAGTAGTTGTTTTGACTATTAGCTGTTAGCCATTAGCTTTTTGAATTTTTAATTTTTAATTTCTCTAACGCCTCTAACGACCCTAATCCCCTACCCCCCCCATTAAAAACAACCCTCCGCAGAGTTTTTCTGCGGAGGGTGAAAAGCAACTTTTAACTTTGCACTTTTAACTTTTAACTAAAAATGCAGAGCATTTTAGAAGTCGTAGCCGACAATGCTATCTGCATAGTCGCTCCAGCCATCTGCCGCTTTATATGCACCTTCTGCCATTGCTTGACACTTCTTTGTATCAAATATATGCATCTGAATACCCATAATATCGATTTTGTAACCACGATGCCTGCAATCTTTTAACCTGCGCTGTACAGTTTATTTTTCTTAAATTGTTGATAATCAGTAAAATACTCCCACCCGAGAATTTCCTACAAAAAAGATGATTCAAATTTGATATTATTAAGATAATTTGCCTATATTTGCAAAGGAATACTGTGTGGCGCAATTTAAATTTAACACTTTAATACATATATTTATTTAACTCTTAAAAACATTAACACAAAATGAAAAAACCAACTTTTCTAACCCTGATTCTTTCGGTGGTAGCCTTAACATTCTCAACTACTGCTTCGGCTCAGAAGGGCATTTTGAAGATGGCCATCACTCCCGCACCAGTGCAGTGCGAGGTATCGGCTACCGACTATGTTCCATTGACCAAAATCACCATTTCGACAGGCGATAAGTCTGCAATTGAATGGGCAAACAGACACCTTGCAGTGTGGTACGATAAGTTCGCACCAGAGGTAGTTCAAGAGAAGTATGCAGGCAACTTCACGCACGACGATGCATACTCTATTAATATAGATAAGGACGGTGTGAAGATTTGCGCAAAGAACCTAAATGGCGTTCGCTATGCACTCTATTCACTCAGACAGATTGCCATATCTAATCGCGGCACAAAAGAGGTGGAGCATTATATTGTACCTGTTGGCTCTATCAACGACCACCCTGCTATGGATTTCAGAGGTATGCACATCTGTTGGTTCCCTGAGACAGAGGAGTATGAGATTGAGCGAATGATTCGTATGGCTGCATACTACAAGTTTAACTATGTAGTATTGGAGTCTTGGGGTGTATATGAGAGCAAGACCGCACCATGGCTCAATTGGGATAATCCGCCAATGACAAAGGAGGTGATTAAGCGATTGGTGGCTATGGCTAACGACCTTGGTGTAACACTTATTCCACAGATGAATATCTTTGGACATGCATCTTACAGCCGCAGTAGGTCAGGTAAGCACTCGACTCTCGACCTTCATCCTCAGTACCAGCCTCTCTTTGAGCCATCGGCAGGTTGGAACTGGTGTCTGTCAAATCCAGAAGCTAAAAAGGTTATTGCCGACTATATGGTAGAGTTGCTCGAGGATTTTGGCAATCCTAAATTCTTCCATATTGGTTGCGATGAGGCAAACCTACCAAGTTGTCCTGCTTGTGCAAGCAAGCCATATTCTGAACTCTTGGTGGAGCATATTAAATCTGCTCACAAAGTATTGGCAAAGCATGGTGCAAGACCTATGATGTGGCACGATATGCTCTTGAAGAAGGGCGATGAGCGTTGGAAAGGCTACAAAGCTAATGGAACAGCTGCAACAGCTGCAGCTACAGCTACACTGCCAAAAGATATTATCATCTGCGATTGGTTCTATCGAAAAGGAAGAGCGGATTATCCTTCCTACTCTTACTTCAAGTCGTTGGGTTATGATGTTTTGGCTTGTCCATGGGAGGATGTTAGCGGCATACGCGCAGAGGCTAAGGCTATCAAGAAGATCGATGCACTCGGAATGCTCGGTACAATATGGCACCACTACTATGGATATGATTTAGCTGCAATCTACACAAATACATCTCACTCTACTTGGAATCCAGCTTCGAATGTCTATCAAAAGGCAGGATTTAATGCATTCAAAACACATATCAGACAGATATCTTGGGAGATGAAGATAAACAAATACGAGCAATTCGGTATTAATCTATATCAAATTCCAGGCCGAGTAATAGAGAAATAATTTCATCTTATTTGACACTAAAAAAGCACCTTTCGGGGTGTTTTTTTTAGTGAGTAGTGAGTAGTGAGTAGTTTTTTTGCTATTAGCCGTTAGTCTATGCGCCAAGTTTGATGGCATTGAATGGCATTGAATGGCAATCGCTCGTTATACTCGCTGAATGGCAAATGCGCTTTGTTATTAAGCACTCCTTTGGACTGCGTTGTCATTAAATGCCATTAAGGGCTGAAAGCCCGAATGCCATTCAATGCCACAAAAATCTGCGCCCCTCAAAAAACAAACCCTCCGCAGAGTTTTTCTGCGGAGGGTGCTGTCCGTTATGCAGACTCCGAACGTTGTCACGGCGCAACAGATTAAGGGTAGTTAACGGCTAGTAACGGCTGGTAAAGAAGAGCGCATACCCTTACTAGCCTTTAATGACCCTTACTTGCCCTTACTTGCCGTTATTAAAATGCACTGCTTTCTGTTTAGAAGTCGTAGCCTTCGATATAGGCAGCATAGTCGCTCCAACCATCGGCAGCCTTATACGCCTCTACCGAATTGCGTGGCACATAAATTTTACAACCAACATTAACACTTTCATAACCATTTCCCGTATAAGCATTGTGCTTAAATACATCTTTTCCAAGGAGAGGTGGCGTTGTTGCTTTACAACAAACTGTCGTCAAGTTTGAGCAAGCATAAAATGCTTGTTCCTCAATAGAAATAACACTCTTTGGAATAACCACATTTAATAGAGTCTCACATTCATAAAATGTTAAATTTCTAATAACTGTAACCCCTTCCGGGATAGCAATATCCTCAATAGCACAGCCTCGAAATGCGATACTTCCAATAGAGATAATACTGTGGGGAATATTGATATCATTAAGTTTATGACAATACCCAAATGCCTCTGTACCAATCGAAGTGACGCTATCGGGAATTGTAACACTAACAAGATTGTTACAAGCTAAAAATGTTGCCCTTTCAATTGAGCTTACTTTCTCTGGAATGACTATATCTACAAGGTTTTCACAACCATAAAAAGATGCTTGACCTATAGATGTAACACTATTGGGAATCTTGATATTTATCAGTGAACTGCAATCATAAAAGGCAAAACCTTCAATCGAAATAAGCCTTACAAAATATTGCAACTCATCAAAAGAGGTTACAGCTGTTGCATAGTCGCCAAAAAAATGATAGGGTAAAGTTTTGACTTTTGATGCTTCCATATACGATAGTTCTCCATCGCCATTGAGGTCAAACTTCTCCACACAAACCTTTTTAACATTTGCATCAGCAAACTCAATAGGTGCACTCGAAGGCTGGTAGTTTTGAATAATCTCGAAACTCTGCAACACATCGCCACACTCACTAATAAGATTTATAGTAGCCGAACGAACGGGCATATCTTCGGGGTTTTCGGCAATGGTAAATGTAAGTGTTTCGGTGCGTAGCGTTGCACGAGTATCGGCAACCGCTATCCAACTTTGCGCTTCGGTAGGGATACTTACAATGTAGTTAAGGTTAGTTTTAAGCGTAACTTTAAGTGTGCAAGCCTCCCAATCAACCTCGTAAGTATCAAGAATATCAGTCAAAATACCCTTATCGAAGTAGAGCGTTTTCATAGCCACACCACCAGCACCTGATGTTGCGAGTACAACAACTTTTCCCCTCTTAGAAATCTCACTCGGTGCGGTAACTTTAACCTTGCCTGCGGTGGTACTTTCGGCAATGACATCGGCGCTCCAACCACCATCGCCCCAAGCCTCAATAGTTGTTTGAGTATCGCCACCCGTAATGGTATAAGAGACCTCTACGCTTGCGCCTACTTTACAAGCGAGATTGTCGGCATTATCGAATGTTATATCAAGTGCTTTAATCTGTTCAATAGCATCTTCCACTGCTGAAATACGCTCCTCGAGGGTGTTAAGTCGATTTTCCAATACTGTTATTCGCTCGTTTACTATTGCAATTTTAGCTGCAATTTTTTCATCTATAACGCCATTATTGGTTTCGATTGCCTCTTTGATAGCCTTTTTATATGCTTCAGTAAGTTCTGCCTTTGCTGTTTCAAGTTGCGATTTCAAATCATTGAGTTGCTGTTGCAATGCGCTGTCGCCATCGGCAATTGCCTTTTCAAGATTTGCGATTTTTGCATCCATTTCGGCAATAGTGTAGTAGTTCGACAACTGCTCGCCTACCCACGCTTTGAGCGAGGTTTCGAGATTTGTGATAGCGGTTGCAAGATTTGCGGCAGCCTCAGTTTTGTTTGCATCAACAAACGATTTGAGGGCTGCGACCTCACTCGACAAGGCGTTGAGTTGCTCCAAAGTGGCAAATGTTGCCGATACCCAATCTTTGGTCGATTTGATGGCGTCATCAACATACTTTTTCAACTCCTCGATTTTAGCCTCGATAGCTGCGTCTGCATCTTGCAATGCGGCAATCTCCTCGGCAGTAGCCTCATCGTTCGCTTCGAGGGCTTTGATACTCTCGTCTAACGACTCATCAACCTCTTTGAGAGCCTTAATAGAGGTCTGAATTGCTGCAATCTGCTCATCGATAGAAGGCACAGATTGCTCTAACGCATCGAGGCGTTCATCAATCGCATTGATGTCGTCTGTATAATCAACACAGCTAACAAGTAATGCAATTAGTGAAAAAAGAAGAAATTTCTTCATTTTAGTAATGTTTTTTTGCCCACCAACCCCGAATAAGGCGATTATTATAAATAAAGAAAGTGTGAGGTTGATTTTCGTTTATCTGCGTAGAGGTTCTGGAATACCTATGACCAAATAAACAATACCCCACACCCGTATTGGCAGGTATAGGGCAACGAAAGTGCCAATACACCAATACACGGTGACGAGTGTGTTGCTCTCCTTGGTCACGATGAAATTTTCCAGATTTCTACGCAAGGATAAAAGCTAATACACTTTCATCAATTATGTCTGCAATCCGAGGACTGCACCACAAAATTAGGTAATTTTTCAAGAAATACAAAAAAATACCACCAATTCTCAATTCTCAATTCTCAGTTCTCAATTTTAATTTGTAATTTTGCGCACAAAATTACAAATAAAGATGCATAAAAGCGGTTTTGTAAATATAATCGGTAATCCGAATGTCGGCAAATCGACACTGATGAATGCCCTTGTGGGCGAAAAGTTATCTATCATTACATCGAAGGCGCAGACCACACGCCATCGCATTATGGGTATCGTAAATGGCGATGATTTCCAAATCGTCTACTCCGATACGCCCGGAATTTTGAAGCCTGCATACAAATTGCAGGAGTCGATGATGAACTTTGTGCGTGGCGCAGTGAGCGATGCCGATGTTATCCTCTATGTTACCGATACGGTCGAGGAGCAGAGCGAGCGCAATGCCGATATTATCGAGAAGATTGCCGTAAGTGCAATACCGACAATCGTGGTTATCAACAAGATAGACCTCACCACGCAGGAGAAACTCGAAAAAATCGTTGCCGAGTGGCACAAACGATTGCCCGAGGCGGTTATCGTTCCGGCATCGGCAAAGGAGCAGTTCAATATCGAGACTATCTTCGGCGCAATTTTGGAGCGACTGCCCGAGGGCGAGCCGTACTATCCGAAGGATACATTGACCGACAAAACACTGCGTTTCTTCGCCTCGGAGATTATCCGCGAGAAGATTTTATTAAACTACGACAAGGAGATACCCTACTGCTGCGAAATCGAGATTGACTCCTACAAGGAGGAGCCGACCATCGACCGCATCTCCGCAACGATATATGTGGCACGCAACTCGCAGAAGGGTATTGTAATCGGACATAAGGGCGAGCGACTAAAAAAAGTTGGTCAGCAGGCTCGTGCCGATATTGAGGCATTCCTCGGCAAAAAGGTCTTCCTGCAACTCTTTGTCAAGGTGAATGACGATTGGCGCAATAACGACCGCCAACTCTCTCGTTTTGGTTACAACGATATTTAATTAGGGGCGTTAGGGAAATATGCGTAAAATAGTAGTAGCGATATTGTTTGTGTTGTTCGCCACGACTGCGGTTGTGGCGCAGTACAATCGTGACTACTTCTTCTATGTAGGTCGCCGTCAGATGATGGATAACGACTTCAAGGAGGCAATACGCACGCTGAATGTGCTTTTGCGCTTCGATGACAAGGCATACGAGGGCTATTTTCTGCGAGGAATTGCCAAGTACAACCTTGACGATTTGCTCGGTGCCGAGGCGGATTTCACAGAGGCGATAGAGAAAAATCCCGTATTTACAACCGCCTTTACATACCGCGCTATAACTCGCTCTCGTTTAGGAAATTATGATGATGCGCTTTCGGATTTTCGCGAGGCGATAGAGTTGCGCCCCGACCTCCCAAATCCCTACTATTCGCGAGGTGTTACCCGACTGCTAAATCAGCAATTCAAAGAGGCAATCGAGGATTTCGACAACTTTATCCGCTACGAGAAGAAGGTCGCCGATGCCTACATAAATCGTGGTGTTTGTCACCTATACCTCAAAGATACCGTGCGAGCATATGCCGATTTCGACCTCGGCATTCGTACAAATCGCGAAAGCCCTTCGGGCTATAATAGACGAGGTGTATTGCTGATGCAACAAAATCGTTTTGAGGAGGCTGAACGCGATTTCGATATGGCTGTTAAGTGCGATTCGATGTTGGCGATGTCGTTCTTTAATCGCGCTTTGGTCTATAACGAAACCAATCGCCCGATGCAGTCGCTTGCGGACCTCGATAGAGTAATTCAGCTCGACTCGACAAGTTCGATAACCTACTTCAATCGTGCTATAATTCGCAGTCGCATAGGCGATTACAATCGTGCACTCGAAGACTACAACAAGGTTGCGCAATATTCGCCCGACAATGTTTTGGTCTATTACAATCGCGCACTACTCTATCAGCAGTTGGGCGAAATTGAGCGCGCAAAGAGCGACTACACCAAAGCGATAGAGCTCTACCCCGACTTTGCAAATGCCTATCTCGGTCGTAGTTATTTGCGCCACCTGTTGCGTGATTACAAAGGTGCGCGTAGCGACAAGCAGATTGCCGAGCGCAAAATTGCGGAGTATAAATCGCGCTTGAACGACACTACATATTCGATTTATGCCGACACAACACGCCGTTTCGACAAGTTGTTGTCGTTTGAGAGTAAGTTGGCAGGCTCATCGTTTGAGCGCATCACATCGCGCCGTACAAATGATGAGAAGATGGCTCTATTGCCTCTCTTCAAGTTTACATTTACGCAAGACTCTGTCGAGCATACCGCAACTGCAAGTAAGTTCCACTCGCAACGTGCCGAAGATTTCATAAAACGACTTGACAACCCTCTGCTTGCCGTTTCGTGTCGCGAAAGTAACCTCGCGCCCGACTCGCTTGTAGCGATAAATCGCCGAATGAAGCAGAGTGCAAAGGCTGGTACAACAACATTTGAGCAGTTGTTCCAACTCGCCATTTCTGAGTCGTTGGTTAAGCAATATACAAATGCTGTAAATACTTATACTTCAGCTATTCAAGCCTCGCCAACTAATCCATTTGTTTATCTTAATCGCGCAACGACACAGGCGGAGATGATTGATTTTATATCCTCGATTGATAACGCCTACCAGCGTATCTCTATTGAGTCTGACCCTGCGCGACAGTTGCATAATCGCCCGACACGAACATACAATTACGATGAGGCAATAGCTGACCTGACAAAGGCTATAAAGTTGCATTCGGGTTTCGCATACGCCTACTACAACCGCGCAAACCTCTTGGCATTATCGGGCAAATTACCCGAGGCATTCGAGGATTATTCAAAGGCTATCGAATTAAATCCTCACTTTGCCGAGGCGTACTACAATCGCGGTCTGATACAGATTTATATGAAAGATACGCGCAAGGGGTGTCTTGACATCTCGAAGGCTGGCGAATTGGGCATTGAGGAGGCTTACGAGGTGCTAAAAAACTACGCCAAGCAGTAAGAAAATACATTAAACTTAAATAATTAAAGTATTATGACTCAAACAATTCAAAAGAAATTGAACGACTATGCGTGGGCTCGTTGGAGTGCAATGGTGTTGATTGCGCTGATGATGCTCTTTGCGCATATGTTTGTGGATGTAATCTCTCCTATCAAGGAGTTGATTCAGATTCAGCGTGGCTGGACATCAGATGTATTCGGAACTTATGCCGGCTCGGAGTACCTGCTCAATGTATGGGGATTTCTTATCGTTGCAGGTATTATCCTCGACAAGATGGGTATCCGATTTACAGGATTGACCTCTGCAATTATTATGGTTGTGGGTGCTTGCATCAAGTATTTTGCTGTTAGCGATGCCTTTATCGGAACGGGTATTGAGGCTTGGCTCAACTCGTGGTGGGTTGCTATGCCGGCAAGTGCAAAGCTCGCATCTTTCGGCTTTATGATTTTCGGTTGCGGTTGCGAAATGGCGGGTATTACCGCATCAAAGGCTCTCGCAAAGTGGTTTGAGGGCAAGGAGATGGCTCTTGCAATGGGCTTGGAGATGGCTCTTGCACGTGTGGGTGTATTCTTCATCTTCACCATTTCGCCTCGTTTGGCAGGTATAGGTGGCGTTGCTCCTACCGTTGTGCGCCCTGTCGCATTCTGCACAGCACTCCTCTTTATCGGTCTGCTCTGCTACACTATCTTCTGCGTTATGGACAAAAAATTCGACAAACAACTCGGTGCAGATGCTACACAAGGCGATAGCGAGGAGGAGTTTAAGTTTGCAGATGTCATAAATATCTTCAAGAGCAAGTTGTTCTGGATTGTTGCGATGTTGTGCGTGTTGTACTACTCGGCAATTTTCCCATTCCAGAAGTTCGCCGCCAATATGTTGCAAAGTAATCTCGGTTTGAATGCAACCACTGCCGCAGATATATTCCGTTGGTTCCCTATTGGTGCAGCCTGCATTACCCCACTCCTCGGTTGGTTCCTCGACAAGAGGGGTAAGGGCGCTACGATGCTTATTCTCGGCTCGTTGTTGATGATTATTTGCCACCTTACATTTGCGCTCGTATTGCCTGTATATCCGAGTGAGGCTGTCGCATTTGCAGCGATTATTCTCTTGGGTATTTCGTTCTCATTAGTGCCTGCATCGCTCTGGCCTTCGATTCCGAAGATTATGGACAAACGATTCTTGGGCAGTGCCTATTCGTTGATTTTCTGGGTGCAGAATTTCGGTTTGAGTGGCACTCCGATACTTATCGGTTGGGCTTTGGAGAAGAGTAATCCGGGTGTTGCCGAGCAGATTGCAGCAGGTGTAGAAGGTGTTTCGTACAACTATACCATACCGATGTTGATATTTGCATCATTAGGCGGTTTGGCGCTTCTGTTCAGCCTCTGGTTGAAGGCGATGGATAAGCGCAACGGCTACGGCTTGGAGCTGCCAAATATCAAAAAATAGAGTATTTGAATAGATAAAAATAATGCGCAGACCCGTTGGATCTGCGCATTATTTTTGTTATCGTTAATTTTATTTCTCAGGTCGCATTACGACATAAGCCATATTGTTGTCGGCTAAAATCTTCGCCGCCAAAGCCTTCAAATCATCGTAGGTCAACTCCTCGACAGCCTTCTTATACTCGGCAAGCGAGTCCATACCGCGATAGTTGTAGAGGTCGAGCCAATCAACCCAAGTGCCATTCTGCTGGATTTGGTTCTCGTACTCCTTCAAGAGGTACTTGCGAGTCTTCTCTACATCCTCATTATTAGGACCTTCGGTAGCAATCTTCTTAATCTCATCAACTACAATCTGGCTCAACTCGTCAGCCATCTGCTCGTTTGTATCGAACAATACGATAAGCTGATACCAAGGCTTGTAATCCGCCATTACACGACCACCTACACCTACGCTGTAAGTACCACCCTTCTCCTCGCGGATAGAGATAGTGTAGCGGCTACGAAGTACCTGCGAGAGAACATTCATCGTCACGCGATTCTTCATTGTGTAATCAATATCGCCGGTGTAGATGCGGGTTACGCCAACCTTTGGCTGTTGCATCTTAACCTTAAAGTCATTTACAACCTCGCCCTTAACGGTCTGCACGCCATCATCAACCTTCTTGTTGAGTTTCTTCGATACAGGGAGCGAGCCGAGATACTTCTCAACGAGTGGCTTCAACACCTCCAAATCAACATTACCAACAATATATGTAGTAAAGTTTGCAGCATTTGAGTACAACGCCTTATAAGCAGGCTCCAGCTGCTCGAACTTAACCTTATCGAGCAGCTCCGGTGTAATCTGCTGACGGCGGAAGTGGTTGCCGTAGAGGGTCTTCTGACGCTGAACTGCCGAGATATAGTCCGGATTGGTCTGCAAGTTCTCAACATATGGCTTCAACTGATTCATTGCAACATCGAAATCCTCCTTCGAGAAGCGAGGCTCGGTAAACTGCAAGTAGATAAGTTGCATCAAAGTCTCCAAATCCTTTGGCGAAGCCATACCCTGAATGCCTGTTTCGTAGTCATCTGGCGAAACATGAAGGCTTACGCTCTTACCCGAAAGTTGCTTGCGAAGGTCGGTAGCCGAGAACTTCGATACACCCATACGGCCCATAAAGGTCGAGAGGAATGCCGAAGGCCAATACAACTCGTCACTCAATGACGACTGTCCAAAGTGTGCAATCATCGACACCTGCACCTCGTCAGCCTTGAACTTGGTAGGCTTAACAACCACCTTCAAACCATTCTTGAGAGTCCAAGTAGTAGTGCCATAAGCCTCATTCTTGCTCTCCTTCTTTACTGCCGAGCCCTTCAACTTCTTATCTGGCGAGATAAGTGGCTCCTTAACTGTATTGTCAGCGTAAGGTGCGATTGTAGCAGCCTTAACCTTTGCCAAAACCTCCAAGCACTGCGCCTCGGTAGGATTTACCAAGCCCTCGCGCTTTGGTGCTTGAACGATTAACACCTGATTGTGGTCGGTAATGTACTGCGATACAACCTGATTAATCATTGGCAACTGTACATTTGCGATAATTGTGCTATCCAACTTCCACTCGGTCTCTGCATCAGGCATAGCGGCATTCTTGCGGAATGCGTTCAAGTAGCGCTGTACATATTGACCATTCTTGCGGTCGTTGCGGTTGTTGTATGCAACCTCCTGCATCTTCATTACACTCTGCTTTGCGCGCTCCAACTCACCCTCTGTAAAGCCGTGACGGCGGATACGCTCCAACTCGATATATGCAGCCTCGATACCGGCGAGGAGCTTGCCATCTTGAGTATTTACATCGAAACCTGCACATGCCAAAGTTGGGCAGATGCCGATACTACCATTCATAAAGCGTGCGCCCGTGAATGGAGCATTTGGTTTCATTGCAATATCGCGGAAACGAGCATTTGCCATCTCGTCAGCCAACTCATCAATAAGAGCCAATTGCTCGGCTACAACAGTGTTATTCAACTGCTTTGGCAAAGCCTGACGCTTGATAAAGAGCGAAGCACCCGACTCGGTCATCTCAGGGTCCTCGAAGATTGAGATAATAGGCTCCTGATTATCAGGAACAACAATATGTTCCTTCTGTGGAGCATCAGCAGGCGAAGCAGGAATATCAGCCATCAACTTCTGCAACTTTGCCTCTACCTCATCAACATTGATATCTCCAACAATTACCACTGCCTGGTACTCAGGGCGATACCACTTGTGGTAGAAGTTCTCGAGCGAAGAGTGGTCGAACGACTTCAAGCCATCGAGGTGACCGATAAGGTTGCGGTGCTCGTAGCGAGTACCCTTACCGAGAGCCTTCAAAAGCTGAATTGTTCCACGCCACGATGCGCCATCACGCATACGCAACTCCTCCATGATAACACCGCGCTCTGCGTCAATTTCCTTTGGTTGCAAAGCGATAAAGTGCGACCAATCGTGAAGGATAAGCATCGCTGTATCGATGATACCCGGGCGAACGGTTGGTACATCTTTCAAGAGGTACTGTGTGTAATCCCACGATGTACCTGCATTAAGGTTTGTGCCGAACTTCACACCTACGGTCTCGAGATACTCGATAAGCATCTTGCCCGGCAAGTTCTTCGTACCATTGAATGCCATATGCTCAAGGAAGTGAGCCAAACCCTGCTGGTCGTCCTCCTCCTGAATAGCACCTACATCGTGCGAAATGTAGAAATCGGCCAAATTCTTCTGTTTGTCGTTGTGACGAAGGTAGTATTTCATACCATTCGGCAACTGTCCCACGCGAACAGCCTTGTCCGCAGGGATTACCGGAATCTGTTGCGCTCCCGGTTGCGCAGCCACCGCGAAAGTAACTAACAACGCGATGACGGACATAAATAGATGTTTCATTTTACCAAAAATTTGGATTTTTAATTAGTTTTTACCTTTTGTGTTATTTACTATGCTCATCTCCAATAATAACGCTCAATGTACTCTCTTTATTGCGAAGTCGCCTAATATAGACGCCCCATTATATCAAAAAACTACATAAAAACGCAATTTCGTACAAAAATACTAATTTCTTTTGAAAGTTTGCTCGTTTAATACAAAAAAAGCACCGACAATGCGGTGCTTTTTCTGTTGAGTATCGTTTGCGACTACTCTATCGTATCTACATCCTCCACAATCTGTTGTGGCAAGAGATAGGCATCTTTGGTTGTGTTCGACAAAACCCATACTACCCAATCAGCCCACTCATTCCAAGCTACCCACAATGGCGAGCCATCATTTTCAGGCTTGTTAGCCTCGTACTGTGCTTTCCACGCAGCAACCGCAGCATCGTGTTCCTCGTCGGTTGGAACAAGAACACCCGGAGCAGGATATACGTAGTTAGGGAAGTTATCCTCTGCCCACTTAATATGTGCGCTCCAAGCAGGATAAGCCTCCTTTGGCTCCATATCAAACTCTACATCCTCGATGCGGTTTACAGCCAACTGATAGGTCGAATAGTCATTCTCGCCACCGAGATAGTCGGTATATTTAGAGTAGATTTGATAGATTGCCAACACATCGCCTACAGTGCCATTCTTTGGAGCATACTTGCCTGCAAAGCGCGAATAACCGCTGGTACGGAGCATATATACACCGTGGTCAGAGGTATATCTTGCATTTTCGTTATAGGTAAGGCAAATACTACCATAGAGAGCCACATTGTTCTGGCTGTATGCCAAGTGATACCAAGGGCGATTTACTACCTGTGTTACAGCACCATTTGGTGTTGTAGGTAAGGTCTCCTGAATACCGCTTGTAGCGAGCCACGAAGGGTAAATCTGCTCGAACGAGCCATTCAACAGCGGAGCTGGCGTTGTGATGCTTCCATCTGCCTCAGGATAAGGGACACCTGCATAGTGTACCTTCAACCCCTTAAAGCGAATCAAACGACCGAGGAAACGAGGTGTATTGTTGCCTTGTATTTTCGAGTAGGAGTTTGCATCTACTACGAAGATATCGGCACTCTGATCTGTCGAACTCTCGGTAAGAGTAGCCTTCTCGCCTGGGAATACATGCTGACGCACCTTGTGCTGACTTACTATATTGGAGTTCGCGTAGTACTTGTAGTTTCCATACGAGTTGTAGCTCGAAGTAGGGATATCACCCAACGACAACATCATACGGAAGTTGCCAAGGTACAAACCGCGCACCTTAACATATACCCACATTGTCTCGCCCGTCTCGAGATTGCAAGGATAGTCGAGGAACAAGCCATTAGTCAATTTCAACTCGAGAGCCGCTGTTCCATCAAAAATATAGAGCGACTTGTAGATATTTCCCTGCTCGTCATTAGAGATAACCTTGCCTTTAATATAATAGTTGCCAGTGTTGTACCACCCCTTCTTCAGCTCGAACTCAGTACACTCCTTCTGTGGGTTCTCCACAAAGCGAATATACTTGGTTGCATCGGCAGAGCCTGTATCGCCCGTGCTACTGATAGCACCAAACAACGCCTTAAAGTTGGCAATAGAGATGTGTTGCAAATCGGGATTGAGAGCCTCGAAGGTCTGATCATTGTAGATATATGTCTCCTTTGGAGCCTCGAAATCGTTGTAGCAAGCGGTCAAAGTCAAACCGAGCAATGCCACCAAAATCATCTTATACTGTTTCATAATTTTTCTTATTTTTCGGTTTGACTTTTAGAAACGGAAATATACATTTACGAAGCAAGTCGTACCGAGTAGGTAGAAGTACTTGGCATCGAAGTGTGTATAGTAGGTTGCCGATGGATTAGCCTGTCCAGGCATCATACCACGCACTTTACGCATACGCATCTGCTCGTAACCACCTGTGCGGAAGCCCTGATTATTCAAGATATTCTTGACCTCAGCCGAGAATCCGAGAGTGTATTTGCGACCAATATACCAATTCTTGCCGATGCTTGCAGCCAAAGTGTAGGCGCTACCCAACTTCTCCTCTGCACGCATCTCAATCATCTCCTGCAAAGCCCACATCTTCTGTGCATTGTCGGCACTGCTGCTAAACAACACCTTGCGATATGGCAACACTGCATTGTCGGTGCGATATGCAGGGTTCATCGAGAGATACAACTTGTCGTAGTAGTTGAAGTTAATCGATGCAAACCAATTCTTCGGACCACGGAAGTCGAGACCTACATTCACAGCAAACTGCGGAGTGCTCTCAACATAGTAGCCCTTCCAATAGACCTTATCGGTCAATTTTATTTTGTTGCTGTTATCTACGGTCTGAACGAAGTTCGGATCAGAGGTATAGCGATAGTCGCCATAGTTCAAAGCACCCTGCAATGCCAAGCCATTCCAGATTGGAACGCGCACTGCAACCTCGACTCCCATATAACGCTTGTCGATATTGCTCATCGCGAAGTTCGTGAACGAAGATTGGGTATCATCGTAGAACGAAATAACCTTCGATGCGTTTGTCATCTCTGTAAAGTAACCCGCTACACGAGCCTGCAAGTATGGCAAATTGAGGTTATAAACCAACTCTGCGCTGTATGCCTGCTCAGGTGTCAAGCCCGGAGTTACAGTATTTCGCGTACGAGGCGACACGAATGCCGAATTGAAGGTCGGAGCATCTTGTACGGCACCAACATTCAATGCCAAGTGGTGAGCCTGCGAGAAGCGATACGAGAATGTCGCCTTTGCCTTGTAGGTCAAGAAGTTCAAGTGCTTCGAGTCTCCCTTCGAATCATTTATGAAGAGTCCCTTACGCCACAAACCATGACGCCACAAACCTGCATAGCCCAACTCTGCGCCCAAGTGCATTTCGAAACCACCTACACGATACTCATACAAGCCCCACAACTGCGCCTGACGAACATTCGCGTAGTAGTCGTACGAGAACTTGTCGCCCTCACGAACGATACGAGCGTGACCATACTGATTGTAGTAGTCGAGGTCGTTCTGGTACTTTACAGGATCGCTACCCATATCGCGCTCTGCAAACTTATCCACATCAACCCAGAAGTCGCCACCAAGCAAGTCCTTGATTTTGTCGTAGTACTCGGTGCGATTGATACGCGCTTTGATACCTCCGATAAGGTGGTGGTTGGCGTTGAAGTTGTGCGAGATATTCGCTGCGAAGTTGTAGTCAATCTGGTCGGTATGACGCTCCTCAATCATATAGTTCGAGCGATGACCGTCAGCATATGGCGATGTTGTGCCATTCCTGTTCGAGTTAATCATATTGTCGAAATCGATACGACCTGTCCAAATCGAGCGTGCATCTGCAGCACCCTGCAAGTAGGAGAATATCTGGTCATTCGATGCACTCTTGAAGATTCCCGAAACAAAATTCTGTGTAACGCCATTCTGATATGCTGTGATAGCCTCGTTCAACAAACCTCTCTCATTGAGAGCGTTCATATTCTGAATTACGAAGTTACCAAAGCCATTCTTGTCAGCGATAATCTGCGAAGTGTAATTCGATGGCAAGTAGCGATAGTAGTCAGGACGAGGGTCTGCACCATCTTTCCAAGTCAATGCCGAGTAGCCATTAAAGCCAAATCGTATAGAAGTAGCTGCTGTAAAGCGCGTCTTCTCGTTGATGTCATAGTAGTAATTCAACATAACAATAGGCTCGTGCGAACGGCGAATACGGGTATTGCGCATCTTACCATCTTGGAAGCCGACATTCGGATTGTAGTAGTTGCTACCGAACATATCGTAAGCCTCCTGTGTCGATGCCTGCTGTGCGCCACGCTGTTGCGGAGTGCCGAGCACCATCAACGAGAGGCGGTGCTGTGGGTTAAACTGCTTCTCAACCGCTGCAAAATAGCCATACGAGTTGTAATATACGCCATCAACATATCCGTTACCACCCTGACGAGTCGAAACCGAGAAGGCATACGACCAACCATTATCCATCATACCCGAAGCATACGATACGATAGCGCGGAAGTTATACATCTGGTTACCGCCCGACACACTTGCACGGAAGCCCTTACGCATCTGCGATGCGCGAGCATTGATGTTGGTAGTACCACCAAAACCGCCAATGCCGTAGTCCGTAGCGGTCAAACCTGCAGTACTCTCCTGATTTCGGGTTGCATCGTTCATACCACTCCACAACGACCAAGGACCATAGCCTGTCAAAGCATCGTTGAAACGAATGCCATTGAGATAGACGTCGGTATATTTCGAGTCGAAACCGCGCACATTGAAGCGCATCTCGCTGAAACGATACGATGCGATGTTATTGTACAAGTCCTTCGATGCTGCGAGTGTCGATGGCAATGTCGGAGAGTCAGATGAAGACGACTCGGTGTCGAACTCGGCAAAAATTGCATCGTCAAGCACCTCATCGAAAACGCCGTTTGGCACAACAATCACCGAGTTGATATCCTTCACATCGTTCTCAACCTTAACAGCGATATCGAGATTTTCATACTCGGGAGCCTCGAACGACAATCGGTAATTGCCAGCAGGCACGCCCTTCAACTCGAAATAGCCCTCATCGTTGGTTGTAGCCTTGAAGTCAGTACCTTTAACCACTACTACAGCATTTCCTACTGCGTTTCTGTCGGCTCTCGACACTACTCTACCCTTCAAACCTCCGCCAATAGCAGCTACAACGGCACGCTTCTGTGCCGCTTTCTTCGCAGCTTCCTCTTTTGCTACGCGCTCGGCTTCAGCCTTTGCCTCCTGCTCCGCCTTCTCCTTGGCGATACGTTCAGCCTCCTCTTTTGCTACGCGCTCCGCTTCGGCTTTAGCCTCTTGCTCGGCTTTCTTCTTGGCAAGTCGCTCAGCCTCCGCTTTCTCCTTGGCGATACGAGCTGCTTTTGCGCGTGCTGCAGCCTGACGCTTTGCCTTCGCCTCGGCTTCAGCTTCAACCTTAGATCTCTCCTCCGCCTCGATGCGAGCCTTATCCTCGTCAGAGATTGCAGGAGTCTCCTCCACGCTCTCCACCGCCTCTGTTGGCTCCGCCACAGTGGTTTCGGCTGGAGTCTCAACGACCTCCACCTGCTCCTGCTTTGGCTTCTCCTCTCTCGAGGTGAACACGAATACACCAGCAACTACTGCTGCAATTGCCGCTGCAATCCAAAGTAAAAATTTTAGTTTCATACCTTTTATTTAATATATAGATTATTTTGCAATATAGATATATACAGGGAAGTGGTCGCTATACCCATTCTGGAAGTTCGAGCCAACGAATGAACGCAACGGATAGTTCTTATACTGTCCCTCCTGCTGAATCATATAAGGACGATAGAAGATATTTCCGTTGAACTTCGCCTTTGGTTTTGGTTGAATCTTCAACGCGCCAGTCGAGCCTGTTGCCAAGTTCTCCGATACAACGATATTGTCGAACAAGTTCCACGCATCACGATAGCCCAAAGTTCCGTAGCCCGCTTTGTACATCGAGTAGAATGGGTTGTACATATCGTTCTTCTCCAACTTCTTGATTTTACCCTTCTTGTCGCCCTTTGCGCCAAGTACATCGGTAACGCTCTTGTCGGTAGCATCATCGTTGAAGTCGCCCATAATCACAACTTTGGTTGCAGGGTTTGCTGTGCGCACCGAGTCGCAAATATGCTTGCACTTTGCAGCGACAAAATCGCGCGAATGTTGCGAGCGCTCCTTGCCACCCAAGCGCGAAGGCCAGTGCGACACGATAAAGTAGAATGGCTCGCCCTCGATTTTACCCCACATAGCCACGAGGTCACGGGTGAGGAAGTTTGGCTGTCCGGGGAACGAGATGCGATGCGCTTCCGAGCCCTCCAACTTGAATTGGTCGGGACGATAGAAGAATGCGCAATCGACACCACGGCGGTCAGGCGAATCGTAGTGAACGATGCGGTAGTTGGTTTTTGCCAACTTTGGCGTTGCCAGCAAATCCTCCAACACGAGGCGGTTCTCAATCTCCGACACACCGATTACGGTAGGGAAATTCTTATCCTCGGCAGCGATGTCGTACAATACGCGCGACATATTTGCCAACTTTTGGTTGTAGCGGTAAGTAGTCCACTTACGCGCACCCTCGGGGAGATACTCCTCGTCATTTTTGTTAGGGTCGTTGATGGTGTCGAAGAGGTTTTCAAGGTTGTAGAAAACCACCTTGTACGGCTTCTGTGCAAATGCCACAAGCATTGCTCCAATCAAACAAATCGACAAAAATAGTTTTTTCATAGGTATATTTAATTTTTAACTTTTAACTTTTAACTCGATGCGTAGCATCTTACATTCCCCACGCCGAGAGGTTTTTCTGTTGCTTGACCTTATCGGCAATTGCAGGATTTAGGTTTCGGAAGAACTTAAAGCCTGTGCGCTTCTCTATCTCCGCTACCGAAACTACAGCATCTTTAATTGAGGTGTTGGCTCCTGTATAGTTATTCTCGAACAGGAAACCGATACACATCAAATCGTCAGCCATAGTTATATTATTAATATGTTTACCTGTGCTACCGCTTCTTGTGCGCAAAAGTAGCTTATAGGCGTGCGATGGACGAGTTATTTTGCGACCACGCGCCGTAAATTGGTACGAGCCTGATTCAAAGAGCGTTCCCGTAACCACAAACAATGTGTCCGAACAGATCTTTCCGCGCACTTTGCCTTCGAGGTTTGCCCAAACACCGCCATTGAAATCGCCATTCTGAGGCATCATATTCGTAGCGTAGAATGTCTGCGCATTGGTATTATAGTCGTACAAGCGTGTTGCCGAAGGGAGCATATGACCTCGCTGGTCGCCTGTGCCGTATGCGCCCGAGACTATATTTTGCTGTTTATCCTGCGGAATAACAGGGTTTGTCGGCTTATATGTCGCTTCGCCCGACTGCGTATAGTAGTAGTCATCGAATGACCACGCATTTGTTCGATTTTGAGAGCCGAGATATGCTCGATGCACCGGATATGCCACCCAATGTGCGACCAACTTGTCGGTGTCGTAGCAGATGGAGAAATTTCGCACTCTACTATTGTTTGAGAGCGTTGTGTAGTAGGTTTTATAAACCAATGACTCTCCAACTTTCTCTGCTGGTTGCTCGCCCCACGCACGGTCGTAGTCGGGATTTTCGGTCTTGGCGAGCTGTTTTATCGCGAAGGTGTTGGTGTAGCCATCGCTAAACTCTATGCGGACGATTGCCGTGCGCGCTTTGTCGGTGTCGTTGGTTGCAAATCGCACCGAGAAATTTTTGCCGACAAAACCCACTTTCGTTATGAGGGCGCAATACTCGCCACCCTCGACAACCGACAATGTCCAAGTGAGCATAGGGTCGCCTATGGTAGTTCCCGATATAATCGACTCTTGAAATGACACCACCACAGAGTTAATCTCCGCTTTCGATCTGTATGGCGACCACTCCTCTTGCACGCACGCCGTAAAAGCGAATACAAGCACCAACACAATCATAATCTTGCGGTTGATGCTCTGCATGACGAAGAGTATGTTTTTCAAGTTCTTCAAAATTACACAAAAAGTCGTTAATGGCAATTAAGGGCAGTTAAAGGTTGTTAATGTTTTTCGCGCCATCTTTAATATCCTCTAACACCCTTTAATAACTGTTAAAAGTTTGGCGCATAGTACCCAAGGCAGGTAATCAGCCTGCCTTGGATTGTAAAAAAGGATTACTCGGTGTAGATAACTTTTATTGTCTTTACACGAGCCTGTGCTGTCTCAGTATTTGTTAATACCAATTCAGTTGTTTCGCCAGTCCATTCTATGATATTTTCTGTATTTTTAACAGCACCTGTATTTGCGCTGAAAGTTTTAACATAACTTGCCGATGTACAAGTCATAACAACTTTCCTGATAGTTCCACCAGTAATTGTAATAGTATTTCCACCCATTACACGGACATGACCATCTCCGTGCTCATTCGGGTTATTAGAAGCAGTATTTCTGTCTATTACAATCGTGATACCATCAACAGTTTTTGTGATTGAAGTTTCGGCATTACCAGACGCTTGATCATAAGCAACGGTTACCTCCTTACCACCTACGATTGGTTGCTCTGGCTCTGGCTCTGGCTCTGGCTCAGGAGTAACCGGAGTTGATGGAGTGCCACCCAAGAGGTGAACGCCTACAACGATTGCGCGACCGCTTGTTTTGTTCTCTACCTTTGAGAACGATGCATCAGCAGCAAACTCCAATACAGTATCAGCAGTAACTCCAGGAACATTTACAGAGTAGTAGTTGTCGTCATTGAGAGTCAATGTATAAGGTGATTGATTAGATGCTCCATCATTTGCCTTCAAAGTGAACTGACCAAGAAGTTCAGTCGAGCCCTGCTTGCGAACATACAATGTCGCACTCTTGCCCTTCCATGCTACTGCATAGAACTCTAATGTCAAATCTCCCTCTACGCTAACAGGCTGCGAAGCAAAATAGCCGGCAACCTCTCCTGTTCCAATCTTGAAACCGCTTGCATTAACCTCAGTTGAGCCATTAACCTTTGCATTGCCATTGTAGTTTCCGGTAGAGTCTACAAACGGAGCGTCAGACATAAAGTCGTAAGCGAGTGCACTCGACTGCTTAACAACAACGGTTACAGTCTCTACGCCCTCTGCGCTCAACTTAATCCAACCCTCGCGAGACTTGTCGGTGTTAGCCGATACCGAGTAGGTCAAAACATTGCCCGAAACCGAAGCAGCAGTTACAACTACGCCATCAACCTCAGTAGTAACAGCATCGATACCAATAACTGTAATATCGTGAGTAGCATTAGTTACACCGTCCTTTGGAACATTGGTGATAGCATCAGCTGCAAGAACAACAGCGTCCTTATCCTCTACTACGCTTGTAGGAACAATGCTCAAATACTGACCACCATAATCTACAACGAAGCCGTACAAAGTAACAGGTACGCCATTCAACTTATCAAGACCAAGGCTTGCATCCGGAGTCTTAGAGAGTGAGCCCTTATACTTATTGCCATCAATACCTGCAAATACGAGGTTGTAGTATGTTCCATCATACTCAGCAACACCCTTAAATGCAGCATACTCTGCAAGGTGAGCACCACTCAGGAACTTCTCGCAAAGAGCAACAACTGCCTCACCCTCATATACGGTTGGATTCTCAGGATATACAACTTCCTCAGTACCCTCCAATGGTGTAACGGTAGGACCATCGAATTGGAAACCACCCTGACGAACTGTTACATCGCCCTCGATAGTTACCTTCTGACCGATAGTCTTGTAGTTGTGCTGGTGAATGTAGCTGTTGATGTAAGCACCGCTTGCATCGGTAAAGATTGGACCGTTGCCATTGAAGCCTGCAACCCAAGCATTCTCAACCTTGTATGTACCGGCCTGAGCAATCTCGGCGATAGTTACAACCTGAGCCTCCAATCCAGGTGCATCCTCGGTAAGCTGAATATCGCTTGCGTACTGCGGCATCAACTGAACATCGCTGTTGTAGATGCTGATTACACCACAGATTGAGCCACTCTTTGCAGGAACGATATCGTTCTTAAACGATGCAGCCTTGTTTACTCGTACGATAAGAGTCTTGTTATCAGCAGTAGTGAAATTAACACTTACACCGCCTGTTGTAGAGTTCCAAGCCTTACCGGTTGCACTCTTTGCAGGAGTCAAACCGTTAACCTTTACATACTGAGCCTCGTAGTTCTTGAGGTCTGCAACTGCTACCTCAATAGGATTAACCTCTACGCCCTCTGTTACAACCTCTACCGAAGCACCGGCAACGAGCTGCAACAAACCATTGAAGTATTGATACTGTGCAGTTGCCAACGAGAACTTAACAACATCACCCTTCTTCAACTGCTTTGCGTTATCTACGCTGTAAACGGTAAGTCCGGCATTAGCCTCTGTTGAGTCATCTTGAACGTTGATGGTGTAGTCGTTAGACATATTTCCGTTAGGCTCTGCCACAACGATACCGGTGAGAGTCATCGCTTTGAGCTCATCGGTGATGTCTGTTTTAGTTTCAGTAACCTCCAATGCAGACAACAACGCACGCACCTCCTTAACATTGGTTGCAACGCTGGTGTCGCCGCCTGCGTTCTGATATACAGCAACGGCAGCCTCAGCCACCGAAGTGTAAGGGATGCCCTGCATCATAGCAGGCTTGCTTGCCTTAAACTGAATCGAGAAGTTACGAGCTGCTGTTACGGCAGGAATAGTAACGGTAACAACGCCATTGCTATTGCCGGTCTTTGGCTCGATGGTAACATCCTCCTGGTCGCACGAAACAACCCAAGCGGCGTTCGAAGTAACGGTGAGTTCCTTTACCTCTCCCTCCAATGTGGCGGTGATAGTCGTAGGCTCTACGGTAATAGCCGCCTCGACCGAGTCGCCTGCGCCCTCATCAGGGTCAGTACAACCTACCATACCCAAGAGCATTGCTGCTCCGGCAATAAACGCAAAAAATCTTCTTGCTTTCATAATGTTTTAGATTTTAGGTTATTAAAAAAGTTTAAAAATAAGTTAAATAAAATGTTAAAAAATAAGTATAAATAGTGTTTTGCCTTTCAAATTATAATCTAACACAATTATAGTGCGAAGATAATATATTTTTTAATACAATATTCTCGTTTTTGTGATTTTTTTATAAAAAAAATAGTAACAATCTTATTTTTGAGCGGAGAACTTTTAATTTAGTGAGGAGTGGGGAGTGAGGAGTGAGGAGTTTTCAAATTGACAATTGACAATTGACAATTGACCTTCGGTCTTCACTGCTCCGCCTCGGCATAGTGTGCAAGCGCCCTCTGCTCTCGGCTTAATCGCAGCGGTGACAATTAAAGGAATTTTTAATTTTTAATTCTCAATTTACTGTCCGCGCACCCCTAACGCCTCTAACGCCCCTAACGCCCCTAAAAAAAACTGCGCCGTGACCACGCTCGGAGTTGCGACAACCAAAAAAAGAGTTGGAGCAACTCATTGCCCCAACTCTCAACTCTCACCGCTGCGATTAAGCCGAGGGCAGAGTCAAACTTGTTTGAACTATGCCGAGGCGAAGCAGTGAAGAAAATTTCTAAAATTTTCAACTCTCAACTCCTAATTCAGCAGTCGTTTCTCTATGTGTTCCACTTGCTGACGGAACAGCTTTTCGGTATCCATCAGGTTGGAAATCGTCTTGCAGGAGTGCAATACCGTAGCGTGGTTACGACCACCAATTGCCGCACCTATATTTGTAAGCGGTTGCTTGGTGTGCTTCTTCGCAAGGAACATCGCCAACTGACGCGCTATGGCAACCTCGCGAGTGCGCTCCGAGGAGTTCATTCGCTCTCTGTCGATATTCATCTCGGCACAAACTACCTCGATAATATGCTCGATTGTAATCTCCTTTTGATACATCGAAACATAGACCTTCAAGACCTCTTTCGCAAGGGCGATAGTGATGCGCTTATTCATAAATGTCGAGTTCGCAACGAGCGAAGAAATTGCGCCCTCTATCTCTCTGATATTAGCCGAGATATGCTCCGCCAAATAACAAACTACATCATCTGGAATATCGGCATTCATCTGATTGGCTTTTGCGCGAATAATTTTGACCTTTGTTTCGTAATCGGGAATACGAATTTCCGCCGACAAGCCCCACTTAAAACGGGTTAGAAGTCGCTCCTCGATATCCTTTAGCTCCACTGGCGGTTTATCCGAGATAAGCACCAACTGCTTGCCCGACATCTGCAAGTGATTGAAGATATTAAAGAAGGCATTTTGCGTACCAGGTTTGCCCGACAACTCTTGAATATCGTCAAGAATCAACACATCTACCGCCTGATAATAGTGAATAAAGGCAGGAACATTATGGTTAATGTTCGCGGTCTGGTATTGGGCTTGAAATTTGCTCATCGCCACATACAAAACATGCAACTCCGGAAAACGCTGGCGCACCTCGTTGCCGATAGCGTGAGCGACATGTGTTTTACCCAATCCCGAATCTCCGTAGATGTAGAGAGGGTTGAATGGCGTATGATTTCCCGGGTTTACCGACACCGACATAGCCGCAGAACGCACCAAGCGATTACACTCGCCCTCGATAAAGTTGTCGAAAGTGTAATTTTTGTTGAGTGGTGGCTCATTTTTCATTCGCGGAATGCCCGGAATTGTCAAAGGATTTTGTATATTTGCAGTGTTCGTCTGTGGCGAGAAGGTATGCTCGACAGCTGTAGCATCACTTTCGCTCGGCACAGCGATTTGACGATTGCTCTTTGGAATAGCGTAGAACAAGCGGGTTTCACTGCCAAACTGCTCGGCAATGACAGGTTTTAGCACCTGGCTGTAGTTCTCCTCGATAATGCGTGCAAAGTCGCGATTAGGCACTTTTATCTGAAGGTGCTTGCCATCGAACTCCAACGGCTCGATGGGAAGAAACCACTTGGCAAACTCCTCGGCAGAGGTTTGGCTCTTTATTGTATTGAGGCAATTTTGCCAAATGTCGTTGTATGTCGCAGCATTTGCAAGCATAAATAATTGGTAGTAAATAGTTTGAGTTAAAATTCAGCGTAAAATCACACAACTCGTGCGGTTTGACTTTGCAAAGTTGAAAATAAAATTGTTCAAAAAAAAATGCTCCAACTATTGTTTTTTAATTATTATTTGCTATGGGGTATGAAAATTTATTTTTGGACAAAAATTTAACTCGCTGATTTACTATATTTACAAATAATTTTTGTATATTTGCATAGATAATAAATCAAATAATTTACACAAAAAATATAAACAAAACTTATAAAACTTAAAACTATGGACAGTTTACAGCAATTGGTAATGTCGAAGGCTCAAAAGTGGTTGGGCGCAGAGTTTGACGAGGCTACTCGCAAAGAGGTTCAGAATCTGATAGATAACAATCCGAATGAACTTGTCGAGAGTTTCTACAAGGATTTGGAATTCGGTACAGGAGGCTTGCGCGGTATCATGGGTGCAGGTACAAACCGAATGAACAACTACACTGTCGGCTTTGCGACACAAGGCTTAGCTAACTATCTCAAAATCAACTTCCCTAACGAGGAAATTCGCGTGGCTATTGCTCACGATTCGCGCAATAACTCTCGCACATTTGCCGAGCGTGTTGCCGACATCTTCGCATCGAATGGTTTTAAGGTCTTTCTTTTTGACGAGTTGCGACCAACTCCTGAACTCTCATTTGCAATTCGCGAGTTACACTGCCAATCGGGAGTAATGGTAACTGCTTCACACAACCCAAAGGAGTACAATGGCTACAAGGCATATTGGAGCGATGGTTCGCAGGTGACATCTCCGCACGATATCAATATAATAAAGGAGGTAGAGAAGATTACCGAGGTATCGCAAGTTTTGACAGGCAAGAATGCCGAGAATATCACCATTCTCGACAAGGAGTTCGATGAGAAGTACCTCGCAGCAATCAAGAAGTTGCAGTTGTCGGCTGACAGCGTGGCTCGTTTCCACGATATGAAGATTGTCTACACCCCACTTCATGGTGCGGGTGTGCGTCTTACTCCTGCTTCGCTCAAAAACTTCGGTTTTACAAATGTCATCTCCGTACCGGAGCAGACCGTTCTTGATGGCAACTTCCCAACCGTAGAGTCGCCAAACCCTGAAAATCGCCCAACAATGAAGATGGCTATCGACTTGGCAGAGAAGGAACAAGCCGACCTTGCGATGGCAACAGACCCTGACTCGGACCGTATCGGCTTGGCATTGCGCAACTCGAAGGGCGAGTATGTATTACTCAACGGAAATCAGACTTTGGTGCTGTTGATGTGCTACCAGCTTACCCGTTGGGCTGAACTCGGTCGTATCAAAGATGGCGATTATGTGGTAAAAACCATCGTAACCTCGATGATGCCTGATGCTGTGGCAGAGTCTTACGGAGTGAAGTGTTACAACTGCTTGACCGGTTTCAAGTATATCGCGAAAATTATCCGCGAAAATGAGGGTAAGGCGCAATATATCGGAGGTGGCGAGGAGTCATTCGGCTATCTTGCTGGCGACTATGTACGCGACAAAGATGGCGTTTCGGCTTGTTCATTGGCTGCCGAGGCAGCTGCTTGGTGTCGCGACACAAAGGGCGTAACACTATACGAGTGGTTGCAAGATCTCTATGTTAAGTTCGGTTTTTATCGCGAGGGGCTTGTAAATGTTGTTCGCGAGGGAAAAGATGGCGCAGAGTTGATTCAAAATATGATGGTGGAGTATCGCGCTAACCCTCCGCAGGAGATTCTTGGCTCGAAGGTGGTAGAGATTTACGACTACAAGACTTTAGAGTTGAAAAACACTGTAACCGGTGAGGTTTGCCCTATCCCTGAAATCGAGGACAAGAGCAATGTACTGCAGTGGATAACCGAAGATGGAACAAAGGTTTCGGTGCGACCTTCGGGTACAGAGCCGAAGATTAAGTTCTACTTCGGCGTAAAGGCAGAGTTGCCTTCGGTTGCAGAGTTTGATAAGGTAGAGGCCGAACTCGATGCAAAAATCGAGGCTATAAAGGCAGAGTTGAAACTTATCTAATACATATATAATATATGACAACGAAGGAACGCATAGCGAAAGCCTTGGCTGTTGCTACCGACACCAAGGTTTTCGAGATGGATAGCAATATACTACACCTTGCGCCATCTATTTTCAAAGAGCAGTTTGGCGATGCACGCGCAATCGTTATCGCCGATAAGAACACTTGGCGCGTAGCAGGCGAGGAGGTCTATAACCACCTCGTTAATGCAGGTATCGACACTTCAAAACATATTATTCAGCAAGATGAGTTTCACGCTGAATGGTGCTATGTTATGGAGGTCGAAGAGGCAGCTAAAAAGGCAGGTGCGATTATGGTTTCGGTGGGTTCAGGAGTTATTAACGACCTGTGCAAACTCGCTTCGCACCACCTCGGACAGCAGTATTTGACCATTCCAACCGCGGCATCGGTTGACGGGTATTCATCATTTGGAGCGTCAATCAGCTATGAGGGATTGAAGCAGACTTTCGAGTGTCCTGCCCCTGTAGCAATTTTGGCAGATGTAGATATTATTGCCAATGCGCCAAAAGAGATGACCGCAGCGGGATATGCCGACCTTGCGGCAAAGATTCCTTGCGGTGCGGAGTGGATGATTGCCGATATTATGGGTACAGAACCTCTTATTCCGGAGGCTTGGCATATACTGCAAGATGTTCTCGATGAGCAACTTGCAAATCCCGAAGGTGTTGCCGTTTGTGACAAAAAGGCTATTGCTGACCTGTTCGAGGGCTTGACTTTGAGTGGTTTTGCTATGCAGGCTGCTCGTTCAAGTCGCCCAGCTTCTTGCACTGACCACCTCTTTAGTCACTACCTTGATATGACGCATCATACCTACAACGGTAAGTTGCAGTCGCACGGTTTTCAGGTGGCTATCGGAACATTGACGATGTGCGCATTCTTCGATGCCTTCCTCGAGATGGATTTGCGCACCCTCGATGTGGAGAAGTGTGTGGAGGCGTGGCCATCGCTCGAAGAGGAGCAACAACGCGCACTCGACATTTTCAAAGATTTTGTATCACCGCAGTTGGGATACAAGGAGATTACCACTAAGTACAACGACAAAGACACTGTTCGTGAGCAACTTACGCTATTCAAAAAGCATTGGCCATTGTTAAAAGCACAGTACCGCAAGCAGGTATATCCATTCGAGAAGATGCAGGAGTGTTTCCGTAAAGTGGGCGCACCAGCAGACCCTGCCGATATTGGTGTAACCCGTCAGCAGTTGAAAGATATGATGCCTTTCGTGCAGTTGATGCGTTGGCGTATGAATCTGCTCGATTTGGCTCGCCGTGGAGGCTTCTACGATGAGTTGGTAGAGAAAGTATTTGGCAAGGGCGGAGCCTGGGAAATAGTATAATCTAACAAAAAAACAGATATAATATGAAATTTACTAAATCTATTTTATGTGCAGTTGCAGTGTTTGCGAGCATTACCACATACGCACAACAACAAGAGATTCGTGTATTCTCGCATCGCGGAGGTCGTATGGAGTTCGATGAGAATACCATGGCTGCATTCCAAGCAAGCTATGATGCAGGCTATCGTGGCTTCGAGGTTGATATTCGCCTTACGGCAGATGGAGAGCTGGTCGTTACCCACGACTCAACCTTAGAGCGCACAACCAATGGAAGCGGCATAGTTGAGAAAACCACCGCCAACGAATTACGCAAGTTGCAGACCAAGAAGGGCGGTAAAATGGCATTCTTACCCGAATTGCTCGACTGGTTAAAGAACAAGAAGGGGTTGTATGTTGAATTTGAGATGAAGACTAAGCCTGTTGAACTCTACCCTGAGGAGGTTTTACAAAAGTACTGCGACAAATTATACCAGATGGTTATGGCAAATAAGCCGGCCGATGCAGAGTATGTATTCACATCGAGCGACTATCGCGGTTTGCGCTATCTACAACAGAAATATCCAGGCGTAGATTTGATGATGATTACCAGCAAACCTCTGAACGAATGGACTATCCGCATGGCAAAGGCTTTGGGTGTAACACGCATCGGAGCAAAGATGCCGGGTACTTCGCGTGATGCTGTTGCAAAGGCACACAAGGAGGGGTTAATCGTAAGCCTCTGGCCAGGATACACCACAGCGGACTTTATGTTGGGTGCCTACCTCGGAGCAGATTTTATGTGTACCGACATTCCTGTCGAGGTCAAGAAGTTTGCCGAAGAGAAGACTCCATGGCTTAATGTTAAGTACTAATTGAAGTAAACCAATAAAAATTTTATCTATGAAGAATTTAAGAATGATTGCAGTAGCGTTTCTTTCGATGATTGCAACTACTGCATTTGCACAGAGAACTGAAATGTTGATTTTAGCCCATCGTGGCGGTATGGGCGAGGGTATGGAGAATACCGCAGGCTCTTTCAAGCGTAGTTTGGAGGCAGGCATAAAGGCCTATGAAATGGATGTTCGCATCACAAAAGATGGAAAGATTGTTCTTCAACACGACCACACACTTAAACGCACATCGGGTGTTAACCGCGCTGTGGAGGATATGACCGAGAAGGAGTTGCGCGAGGTTACGCTCAACGATGGTTCGAAGTTGATGTTCCTCGATGAGTTCCTTGACCTTATGACAAAGCACGAAGGTCTGTATATCGAGTTCGAGATGAAGACTAAAAAATATAGTGATGAGTTACTCTATGGCAGTGGCTATCTCGACAAGGTTGCAAAGGCTGTATTGAATGCCGAGCCAAAGGGTTCTACCTACTGTATGACTTCATTTGACACTCGCGCATTGCGCTATATCAAAGAGAAGTATCCTACTGCGAAATTGACATATCTCACAAGCGAGGCTTGCGATGAAAAGTCGCTTGCTATTGCCGAGGCTCTTGGTGTTAAACGCATTGCTTGCCGTCTTGAAAAGACTTCATATAATGGCATGAAGTTGGCACACGAAAAGGGTTTTATCGTTAATTTGTGGCCCGGCAAGAATGTAGAGTCAGTTGTTCGTGCATGGGCTCTTGGTGCCGATATTCATTGCACTGATTTTCCTATTGCCGTAAGCGAATTTGCGAAAAAGAATAGCGAATGGTTAAAGACCAAATAGAGTTATAAACATACCAAAATATAGGCTGTTATCCGTTTGGGTAACAGCCTATATTATGTAAATTACAACTTTTCGAGTATTCGTTTTATTGCAGGAATTTTCAGTACGGGCAGCAAGGCGTGTGCCGGTAATATGCTGCATACTGCAACAACAATCTTAGTAAATAAGCCCGGTGTTGCAGTGCGGCAACCACGCTCCAAGGCTCTGATTCCCGCCTTCGCCAACTTTTCTGCCGACATCATCACCCCGAAGGCTCTCAACCACTTGCGATGCTTCTCGTCAAGCGTGTAGAGAGGTGTATCCACCGCACCCGGATAGACCGTAGTTACCGTTACGCCGTACGGGCGGAACTCGTACCACAGCGATTGCGCAAAACTTTTCAGATAGACCTTTGTCGCAGCGTAGTAGGATATTGTCGGAAACGGTATCCACGCTGACATTGATGACATTATCAGAATGCGTCCTTCGCCCCTGCTACACATATCTTCGCCGAAGAGTCGGCACAACTTCGATGGGGTTACACAGTGAAGATTTGTGATAAACTCCGCCATCGAGGGCTTGGTGTGCAGGAACATTCCGAACTGCAAAATTCCTGCATTACTTATGAGGGTTGTGACCTCGTAGTTGCGCTCCTTGCACCACTCGTAAATCTGCTCAGCAGAGTCCGCCTTCGAGAGGTCGGCATACAGCGCAACCGCCTCTACGCCAAAGCGTTGCTTTAAGTCGGTTGCAACCTCCTCGTTGCGCTCGTATTGGTTGCTTACAACGATAATGTTTTCGCCTTTTGCAGCGAGTTGCTCGGCATAGCATAGCCCTATTCCCGATGATGCTCCTGTGATTAAAGTAAATTTCATAGTGCGAAGGTATCTATTTTTTGGCAATTTTGGTCGCAATTCGGCAAATTTTTAATACTTTCGCACCCGAAAAACAAAAAAATAGACGAGAGACGAAAGTGATATAAAAAAATAAATTTCCTTTAATTCTCAATTTTCAATTCTCAATTCTCAATTTAAGAACGAAGTGATTATGATTGGAAGGGGTTTGTCCGCAGTAGGACTTTTGATATGCTCAAACCTATTTATGACGCTGGCGTGGTATGGTCAGGTGATGTTCAAGAGCAAATTCGAGCGCATAGGCTTGGTTGCTGTGATTTTCATCAGCTGGCTTGTTGCCTTTTTCGAGTACTGCTTTATGGTACCTGCAAACCGCCTCGGAAGTATGGAGTATGGCGGACCTTTCTCGATTTGGGAACTAAAAGTAATTCAGGAGGTTGTATCGCTGACAGTCTTTGCTGTTATAGTACAGTTGATAATGAAAAACGAGGCGCTTCGTTGGAATCACCTCGCAGGTTTTGTCTGCCTTGTCTTGGCAGTATTTTTCATCTTTAAAAAGTAGTAAGACTACCCCATCATACATTTCTACTCCTCGTAGCGAAAACCTACTCCCTTGTAAGTGGCGATATGGTTATTGCCTATCTTGCTACGCAGATGGCGAATATGGACATCGAGCGTGCGCGAGCCTACCACTACACCTTGTCCCCAAACCGTATCAAAAATCTCTTCGCGAGTAAATATGCGTGGCTCGGAGAGGAGCAACTTCAATATATCGAACTCCTTGACCGCTAAACGCACCTCTCCACTATCAGAGATATAGGAGTGGCGTTCCTCGATAAGTCGCGATGAAGGCGGAGGGAGAATCGCCTCTTCAATGTTGCTTATACGTTTTTTTATAGCGCTGACTCGCGAACACAGCACCTTCATACTCACAGGCTTGGTGATGTAATCATCAGCTCCCGCCTCGTAGCACCCAACCAAACTCTCCTCCTCGCATACTGCCGAGAGGAAGACTATCATCGTGTTGGCCGTTGCAGGGTTGGCTCTCAATGCGCGACACGCCTCTCGCCCGTCCATCTCGGGCATCATCATATCCATAAGGATAAGGTGCGGTCGGAACTCGGTCGCTTTGCTCAATGCGTCACGGCCATTGACAGCGCAAGCGACTTCGTACCCCTCTTTCACAAGGTTGTACTGCACAAATTCGCGAATATCCAACTCGTCATCGACTATAAGTATGCGCATAGTATCAGGATAGTAGATATACTCAAAAACAAAGGCGCAATGGTAGCCCACTGCGCCTTATTCGGGCTTCGTCTTGAGAGTATTAGTCGTGCAAAGCGCTCAACTTCTCGAACAACTTGCCATAACCATCGATCATCTCGTTGCGGAAAGCAGCGTAGTACTTGCGCACGAGCGAAGCGTTCTTTGGCTCGGTAGGATTGTTCGCCTTGTGATAGAGTTCGTTACGAAGCTCTACACCCTCCTGCATAATTGCAAAAATCTCTTGCTCCTTGTCAGGACGGAAGTAGATTGTCATATCACAATCAAACACCAACTCCTCGAGACGATAGTCGATCTCCTTCTTCAAAAATCTTAAATTTGCCATAGTCTTATCTTAATTTTTATTGCTCTTTCGATGCACAAAGATAAGAAAAAATGAATAGTGTGCAAAGATTTTCAAACTTTTTTATCGATTTAGCCCAATTTTTTACCAATAAATAGCCTCGTAGCCACCTTTAAGGTTCTTTTTATCCGCCTTACGAGCCTTTCGCTGGTTGCGTTTATTGGCGCTACCATCTACTCCGTCATCTGACGCATTGTGCTTTGGAGTGGCGATAATAATACCCATCTCCTCATCGATAATAACCTCTTCGGGTTGTGGCTGTTGTGGTTGAGAAACTTGAACAGGCTTGGCAGGCTCGGCAACAGTGGTTGTGCGAGTTACAAATTCATCTACGCCATAATCGAACTCTATATCGGCATATCGCATCTTGGGCAGAATTTTTGTTGCAAGGTATCGCCACGCATCGGGCATTTTACGCAGAGCCTGCTCCTTTTGTGCTTCGGTGTGCGAAGTTGAGTTCAACACTGCCAGCACCTGCTCCTTGTGCGGAATATCCGATTTCTCGACAGCCGAAATACAATCACTCCATTTGAAGGTCTTATGGTCGGTATCTATCTTCTGCTCAGGGTGATAGGTATTCACGGCGTAGTGATACAGCGACTGCGCACGCTTCGATGCAAGAGTGTCATTCTGCTTGGCATTTCCATCGGGCGAAGCATAGCCTACAATATGAATTGCCGAGATGTGCATCGTGGAATCTTTGGTCTGTGCCATAAAATCCTTCAACTCGGCAATCTGCTCCGAGTTATCCGAGTAGGAAGGTGTTATCTGCGAGCGATTTATGGCATAATGAACATCAAATTCGGCGTGTTTGCCGTTATCGTGAGGAATTTTGTAACGCGATGTTATGGTATTACCATTGCGCGTTTGAGAGATAAGTACAGCATTTGCTGATGGAGCTTTCGGAGTTTGCGCCACAACCATAGTGGTCGCACCAAAAGCCAACATTGTAAGAATGATCTTTTTCATAGCTCTATTGTTTTTTGGTTTGTAAGCCTAAACCGAACAACAACCGAGCCAAGAAGAGTTGAGAGTTGAGAGTTGAGAGTTGAGAGTTGAAAGTTGAGAGTTATTTTTTTCAACTACTCACTCCTCACTACTCACTACTCTCTTAATCTTATAGCCCACTATCGCAACAAAGAGTGACATTAAAGGGCTTATCAGATTGAATAGACAGTACGGCAGATAGGTCAGGGTTGCCACGCCAAGCACCGTGGATTGCGTCATTCCACATGAGTTCCAAGGTACTAATACCGAGGTTACGGTTGCGGTATCCTCTACCGAACGACTTAATAATCGCCCCTCCAATCCGCGTTTGGCGTACAATTCGCGAAAGGTCTCACCCGTGATAATAATAGATATGTATTGGTCTGCCGTTATCAGATTTGCCAATATACCCGTAGTCAAAGTCGATGCCACAACACTTGCAGTGCGATAGACGAACTTTGCAAAGAGTTGAGTCAGCGCCGACAACATTCCACTGCCCGACATCACTCCGCCAAAACACATCGCGCATAACACTAACCAAATAGTATTGAGCATACCCTGCATTCCAGATGTTGCAACCAGCTCATTTATAGTTGCATTACCAGTTTCAACTGAAGTAGAAGTTGAGCAAGCGGTCATCAAGGCCCGGAAGGTCGAAAAATCGCCTTCGCCACCTATCGCACGAACAATATCGGGCTGTGCTACAACCATCGCCACGCACGCCATCACAACCGACAAAAAGAGGGTGACAAGAGCAGGCAACCGTTTTGCAATAAGCGCCATTGTAACTATCGGAACAATAAGCAGCCACGCCGATATATTAAATGTATTTTGGAGTGTATCGGAGAGTTCAGCCATATGCATCGAGGCATCAGTGGCGTGACTAAAGCTCACAATCAAGAATACTACCAAAGCGATAACAAACGATGGTATCGTGGTGATAGTCATATACTTGATATGCTCAAATAGTGGCACACGGACGGTCGAGGCAGCCAACACCGTAGTATCGGATAATGCCGAGACCTTATCTCCAAAATATGCCCCCGAGATAATCGCTCCGGCAATCCACCCCTCCGAAAAACCCTGCGCTTCGCCTACACCCATAAGAGCAACACCGATAGTGGCTATTGTTGTCCAAGAACTACCCGTAACGATAGCAACAACAGCACATATAAGACAGGCAACAGCCAAAAAGATGCTCGGGTGGATAATTTTTAAGCCATAGTACATCAGCGTAGGCACTACTCCACTCAACATCCAAGTACCTGCGATTGCACCGATAAGTAACAAAATGATTATCGCCGAAGCCGAGGTGCGGATATTCTCCACAATGGCATTTTCGAGGGTACTCCACTTGCAACGGCACATCACTACAGCGATGAGCGCGCCTACAGAAGAGGCTACCAGAAGGGCTATTTGACTACCACCCTCAATGGCATCTGCACCAAAGACCTTTATAACAAGCGCAAGCATTGCCACCAGCACCGCAATAGGCACTAAAGCAAGCCAAACAGGCATATTATTGCCTCCGTAAGTTCTATTCACCTCTTTCATCGAGGCAAAGATATAAATAATTCGGCAAGTTTTCCGTTTTCCGCTTTCCGTTTTCAGTTTTATTTCGTATCTTTGTCGGGTTATACCTTAAAAGGTATAGAAGTATGAATCTAAATTAAGCATATTATGGCTACTAAAACGACTATCGAAGTTCCCGTAGAGGAGCAGACTACTCAACAAGAGATTGTACCGCAAGTAAGCGAAGAACAGAGCGTTACCACTACCGAAGAGCCAACAGCAGAGGTTGCAGATGAGGTTAACGACATCGCCCAACTAAACAAAGACGAGGTGCTTGCACGCCTTGCCGAAAAGGTTTCCGAAGAGCCTTCTGCCGACTTGCGCAACGAAGTCGAGGCGTTGAAGGTGGCGTTCTATAAACTGCATCGTGCCGATATGGAGGCTCGCCGCAAGGCATTCTTCGAGGAGAATGGCGCAGATGCAGAGTACAAACCGCAGATAAATGAGGCGGAGGTACGCTTCAAGGAACTATACAATATCTATCGCACCAAGCGCGACGAGGCTACTGCCCTATCCGACAAGGAAAAGGAGGAGAACTATAACGCTAAACTCGCCATTATTGAGGAGTTGAAGGCGTTGGTCGATTCGGAGGAGGCACTCAATACAACCTTCACCAAATTCCACGAGTTGCAGGCTCATTGGCGTGCAATAGGTCAAGTTCCGCAGGCTCGTGTCAGCGACTTATACGAAACATACAACCTCCACATCGAGAATTTCTACAATTATGTAAAGATTAATAAAGAGTTGCGCGATCTCGATTGGAAGCGTAATTTCGAGGCAAAAACCGCACTCTGCGAACAGGCAGAGGCTCTTGCCGAGGAGAGTGCAGTTGTCGAGGCGTTTCACAAGTTGCAGAAGTTGCACGAGGAGTGGCGCGAGATTGGACCTGTATCGATGGAGCATAAGGAGTCGCTTTGGGAGCGATTCAAATCAGCATCGACCATTATCAACCGCCGTCATCAGGAACATTTCGAGAGTATTAAGGCGGAGCAACTGCAAAACTTGGAGCGCAAGTCTGCACTCTGCGAGGAGATTGAGAAGATCATAGCAGAGGCTCCAACCTCACACAAGGCTTGGAGTAAGGCGAGTGACCGCCTTCAGGAGATTCAGGCAGAGTGGCGCACTATCGGCTTCGCACCTAAAAAGGACAATAACAAAATCTACGACCGCTTCCGCGTTGCTTGCGACAAGTTCTTCGAGGCGAAGCACGCCTTCTATGCCGAGGCGAAAGACGATATGGCAAAGAGCCTTGAGGTAAAGAATGCTCTTTGTGAGCGTGCCGAGGCTATTGCCGAGCGCGAGGATTGGGCAAAGGCTACCGAGGAGCTGTTGGCTCTGCAAGCCGAGTGGAAAAAGTCAGGTACGGTGGCTCGCAAGTATGCCGATGCCGTATGGAAGCGATTCCGTTCTGCTTGCGACAAATTCTTTGAGCGTAAGTCGCAGTACTTCTCCACTATTGATAGCGAGTACTCGGCAAATCTCTCTGCAAAGCAGGCTCTTTTGGAGGAGATGGCTCAAGCAGTGGTAAAATCATTTGACGATATCAAGGAGTTCCAACGCCGTTGGAGCGAGATTGGTTTTGTACCTATCAAGCACAAGGAGGAGCTACAGAAGGCGTACAAGGCTACGCTCGACAAACTCTTTGCATTGGTACGCAGTGCCGACCGCGAGCAACATCTCAATAAGTTCAAGAATAAGGTATCTTCGATGCGTGAAGCAGGGGGTAAGGGATTACGCAACGAGCGCGAGAAGTTGTACAATCGCGTAAAACAGCTCGAGCAAGAGATTCAGACTTTGGAGAATAATATCGGATTCTTCGCGAAGTCGAAGGGTGCAGAGGCGATGATTGCCACTGTCGAGGAGAAGATTGCACGCGCAAAGCGCGATATGGCAGATGCTATCGAGCGAGTAAAATTGATTGATTCACAAGAGTAACAGATTTATACGGAAGATGAAAGAGAACAAGAGTACAATTATCGGTTTTGTCCTTATGACCTTGGTGTTCGTGGGATATATGTTCTACGCAAACTACCAGGCACAAAAACAGCAAGAGGCGCAGATGGCGGCTCAAGTTGAGCAACTTGCAGAACAGGCATCACAAGCCCTCGATACACCTGCAGAACAGAAGACCGAAATCGTAGATCAAAAAAGCAAGAAGGTTGCTGCCACGCCAAAGTTGGTAAGCGATGCCGAGAGCGTAGAGGAGGTTGTGGTTGAGAACGATGTAATGCAAGTTCGTTTCTCCACACTCGGAGCGCAGATTATAGATGTAACATTAAAGGATTACACCAAGTACGCTCCAAAGGAGGAGCGCAACGAGTTGGTACATCTCTTTGCTCCCGAGTCGGCATATTTCAATATGTCCTACTACTTGAAGGAGAATATGCGCAATGTAGAGGTTTCGACCGCTTACCGCAACTTCGAGTTGTTGCCCGTAGAGTCTTTGGGCGACAAAAAGGTCGTAACAATGCGCCTACCCGTAGGCAACGGCTCTATCGAGCACATCTACACCATCTACAATGAGCAGAAGCCGGAGCGCGACCATTTGGTAGACTTTGAGGTACGACTGAATGAACTTGCTCCAATGATGGCAAACCAGAAGAGCATTGCCGTAGAGTGGCGCAATCGCACCTACCAGAATGAGCGTAGTTTCAAGAATGAGAATACTTACACTACCCTCGTTTATCACTATCCGGGCGAGGGCGATGTTGAGGATTTAGGAATTTCTGAATCGACAAAAGAGGACGATATTGCTGCATCGGTTGATTGGGTATCGTTCAAACAACAGTTTTTCTCTTCGGCTCTGATTGGTCGCTCGAATGTTTTGCGCCAACCGCAGGTATCATTCGCTACGGCAGAGCCTAAGTCAGGATATATCAAGGACTTTGCAATGACCTCATCGGTGGACTATACGCCGCAGACCACAAAGTACGACTTCTCGTTCTACCTCGGTCCTAACAAGTTCTCGGTATTGAAGAAACTGACTGACAAGAATGGCAAGTCGCTCGAAATGGAGCGAATCATTCCACTCGGTTGGGTTTTCTCGACCTACATCAGCCGTTGGGTGGTAATTCCGGTGTTTGATTTCTTGCAGAAATATATTGCATCGTTTGGTCTTATCATCTTGATTTTGACCATATTGGTTAAGTTGGTTATCTTCCCACTGACCTACAAGAGTTATCTTTCGACTGCGAAGATGCGCGTTATTAAGCCTGAAATTGATGCTTTGAACGCTAAATACCCTCGTCAGGAGGATGCAATGAAGAAACAGCAGGAGATGATGGCTCTCTACAACAAGGCGGGTATCAGTCCTATGGGTGGTTGTCTGCCGATGTTGATTCAGATGCCTATTCTGATTGCGATGTTCCGCTTCTTCCCGGCAAGTATCGAGTTGCGTGGTAAGTCGTTCTTGTGGAGCGATGATCTCTCTTCGTACGACAGCATTCTCGACCTGCCATTTAACATTCCATTCTATGGCGACCATATCTCGTTGTTCTGCTTGTTGATGACTATCGTGATGTTTATCTACTCATACATCAACTTCCAGCAACAGGGCTCGGCACAACCTCAAATGGCGGGAATGAAGTTTATGACTGTCTATATGATGCCAGCAATGATGTTGTTCTGGTTCAATGACTATGCGAGTGGTCTTTGCTACTACTACCTCTTGTCGAACCTCTTTACAATTTTGCAGACAACAATTATTCGCTTCACGCTGAATGACGATAAAATTCGAGAGAAGATGACTGCCCATGCCAAGAACACCAAAGGCAAGAAGTCACGCTTCCAACAGCGTTACGAGGAGTTGATGAAGCAGCAAGAGGCGATGCAAAAGCAACAATTGAAGCGAAAGTAATTTTTCAAGATGGCTTTCGCGACAAAGATATCCAATGACGAAGTAGCTACATTGGAAGCGGTACACTTTGACGGGCGCATTGTGTTAGTTGAGACTGCCGATGCGCTCAGCAAGGCGTGTAAGGAACTTTCGCGACAAACGCTTATTGGCTTTGATACCGAAACTCGTCCATCATTTACTGCAGGAGTGACAAACAAAGTTGCACTACTGCAACTCTCAACGGAAGATTGTTGCTATCTTATCCGTTTGAACAAACTACCCCTCTCTCGCGATATTTTAGCAATCTTGTCGAGCGAGAAGATTGCAAAGGTTGGTGCTGATGTCAAGAATGACATTACAGCACTCAATCGCTTACGCCACTTTACCGCAAAGGGATTTATCGACTTGCAAGATGAGGTTGTAAAGTATGGCATTGAGGACAAGAGTCTTCGCAAAATTTCGGGTATAGTACTCGGCAAGAAGGTGTCAAAGGCACAGCGACTCTCTAATTGGGCAGCCAAGCAACTCACACCGCAACAGCAGATGTATGCCGCCACCGATGCGTGGGTATGTATCGAGATATACCATCGACTTACAAAGTAATCAACTAAACTAAAATACCGATGAAAAAAGTTCTAACCCTTTTGGCAGTGATATTCTCCTTTACGGCGATAGCACAGCCTACACCTGACTACTCGAAATTATCACAACACCCTCGCTTGATATTAAAAGAGGGCGACATTGAGTTAGTTCGCCAAAAGATAGAGCGCGACAGACCTCTGCGCAAAATGCACTCTATAATCAAAGGAAGAGCTGACAAACACCTCGATTTGGCGGTAAGCGAGCGCAAAAAGACGGGTAAAAGATTGCTTTCGGTATCACGCAATGTATTGGAAAGAGTATGTTACTGCTCCTATATGTATTTGGTTAGTGGTGATGAATCATACGCACGCAGAGCCGAAAAGGAGATGTTGGCAGCGGCAAGTTTCACCGATTGGAATCCTTCGCATTTCCTCGATGTAGGCGAGATGACAGCCGGTTTGGCGATAGGCTACGATTGGTTGTACGATTGGCTCTCGCCCGAAAGTAAGAAGATAATCGAAGATGCCATTATCGAGAAGGGATTGCGAGCCGCAAAGCCAAAAATGTGGTGGTATCATCGCGCAAATAATTGGAATCAGGTCTGCAATGCAGGAATGGTTATGGGTGCATTGGCTGTATTCGAGCGCATACCAGACGAGGCAAAGATGCACATCGAGCGTTCGCTAAAAAGCAACCCGCAGGCACAAGAGTGCTATGGTCCTGATGGCGTATATCCTGAGGGTTTTGGTTATTGGGAGTATGGAACTTGGTTCGAGGTTATGCTTATAGAGTCGTTGCGCACTGCGCTCGGTACAAGTTTCGATTTGGAGAAAGCTCCGGGATTCTTGGAGTCGGCAAAGTTTATGAACTTTATGCAGACACCTACGGGCTACACCTACAACTTCTCCGATTGTGGAAATCCTCGCAAT
Source organism: Alistipes sp. (assembly GCA_045543935.1). GTDB lineage: Bacteria > Bacteroidota > Bacteroidia > Bacteroidales > Rikenellaceae > Alistipes. Next base: position 39,550 of record JAZPYA010000008.1, on the reverse strand, counting down.
ATGGTAAACCCTCTACTCTATTGGTTTGCACACGAAACGGGCGATATGTCGCTCGTTTGGCAGGATAGACAACGACTTCTTGGCAAGGGACGCATTCGAGGCATCAATCGTCAAGCTCCCCTTGCGATGTTGTTTGCATCACGCTGCAATTTGAAGGAGATTGAGCCTATTGCCGACAACTTTTGGCATGGACAAGGCAATCAGCCGCTATTCATATACAGAAGCAACTTCAACAATAGTAACACCTCCTATCTCGCAGCCAAAGGTGGTACTACCGGCAACAACCACTCCCATATGGACGCAGGCTCGTTTATATACGAATGGGGCGGTGTTCGTTGGGCTATCGATTTAGGCTCACAGAGTTACTACTCGTTGGAGTCAAAGGGTATCGGTTTGTGGAAAACCGGACAGAACTCTGACCGTTGGCGCGTGTTCCGTTTAGGAAACTTCTCGCACAACACACTGACCGTCAATGAGAAGTTACACAAAATCAAGGGCTTGGCTACAATGGATAAGCTCTATAATAACAATGGTCGTCACGGTGCAAAATTCAACCTTACACCCGTCTTGTTTGATTTGTCGAGTGCTTACCGTACTATCTATATCGATGCAGATGACAAGGTTACTTGTATTGACAAGCTGAAGAATGGCGATACTGTAAGTCGTGTGCGTTGGAATATGTGTACAATTGCCAATGCCGAGATTATTGATGACCGCACCATAAGCCTTAAATCGAAAGGCAAAGAGATTATTCTGCGTGCTGTAGCACCAAAAGGCGTCAAGGCTTACATTATGAGCAACGCTCCAACAACATTCTACGATTGTGAGAATAAAGGAACTTGCCGTGTAGGCTTTGCAGTAACAATGCGACCAAATAGCAAGGCTACAATAAAGGTCGTTCTTGAACCACAAAAATAGAACAATAAGATGAACAGAGAGATATTCCGCATAGCCATACCAAATATAATTTCCAATATAACCGTTCCGTTAATGGGATTGGTATCGACAGGTATTGTCGGCACTTGGAGTGGCTCGGCAGAGATTATCGGAGCATTGGCACTCGGAGTATCAATCTTCAACTTCATCTATTGGAACTGCTCATTTATCCGTATGGGAACGAGTGGTCTGACCGCCCAAGCCTACGGAGCAGGAGATTTCCACGAAACGACTGCAATGTTGGTACGCGCTGTGGTTATCTCGTTGGCTTTGAGTGCGATAGTTCTGATTTTTCAGCAACCACTCGGCAGACTATCACTGTGGCTGATGGGCGGAGATGAAATTGTTGCAGATTACTTCTTTGCCCGCATCTGGGCAGTGCCGGCAGGTATTCTGCTATTCGGCTTGTATGGTTGGTTCGTGGGTATGCAGAACGGAGTTATTCCGATGGCGGTATCCATTACAGTCAATTCTCTGCACATCCTCTTTGGTTGGTGGTTTGTCTATTCGTTTGACCTCGGCATTGTAGGTATCGCCTACGCCTCGGTTGTTTCGCAGTGGATAGGTTTGGTGCTGGCGAGTGCGCTTATCTACATCTTCTTTCGCAAGACTATGCGCCCAATTGTACTGCGCGAGGTATTAAATTTCGCATCGATGAAGCGATTTTTTAAGGTCAATGGCGATATTATTGTCCGCACATTCTGCAATGTCGGTGTATATACCTTCTTTACTGCCGCTTCGGCACGAATGGGAGATGCCGCTATATTGGCAGTAAATAGCGTACTGATGCAGTTGTTGATGCTCTTCTCCTATATGAACGATGGCTTTGCATACGCTGCAGAGGCGATGACAGGGCGATTTATCGGAGCAAAGGATTTGCCTTCGCTAAAAAAGTGTCTGCGCTACTGTGTAGTATGGACCTTTGCTACCGCTGCTATTGCCATAACACTCTATCTCGCAGGCTGGGAGGAGTTATTTACCGCCTTCCTCGGCAGTGGCACAGAGGAGGAGTTGGCTAATGTGTTGGCGGTTGCCAAACGATACATCGGTTGGATTGTAGTTATTCCGCTATTTGCTGCTATGCCGTTTATGTTAGATGGTGTATATGCTGGTGCTACTCTCACGCGAGCAATGCGCAACTCGATGGTATGGGCAACAATAATCTTCTTTGCTGTCTATTATGCCCTACTACCCCTCATCGGTAACGATGCCTTGTGGTTGGCGTTCCTGATGTATATAATCTTCCGCCTTGTGCTGCAATACTTTATGGCAGATAGGCTGAAAGATATTTACCGACAAATCGAAAAAATAGCATAGTGATATACCTATATTTAGAATAGAATCGTTATCTTTGCACTTATAAAAAAACTCGAAACACAATGAAACCGAGAGTTACCCTTTACGACAAAACCTTCGAGGTTATGATTCCTGCCGAGGAGATAGACAAGGCAGTGACAAAGGTTGCTGAGCGTCTGAATGTCGATTACGCAAAAACCGACAAAGCCCCTATATTTGTAGGTGTACTGAGTGGTTCGTATATGTTCCTTGCCGACCTTGTGCGCAAGACAACATTCAACAACGAGATTACATTCGTTAAGATTTCATCTTACGAAGGCACTCAATCGACAGGTACAATCACCCAAAAACTCGGTATCGATTTCGATATCGAAGGTCGCGATATTATTATTGTCGAGGATATTGTGGAGACAGGACATAGTATCAACCATATGTTGAATTATATTCGCTCTCTTAACCCTAATTCGGTGGAGGTTTGTACGCTCTTTTTCAAGCCGGAGAAGTATCTGTACGATATGCCTATCAAGTATAAAGCAATGGAGATAGGCAACGAGTTTATTGTGGGTTACGGACTTGATTACGACCAGATTGGTCGCAACCTCAAAGATATATATGTCCTTGCAAATGAGTAACGAGGCTATATTGGAGGGCGGTCGCAAATTGCCACTTGTAGAGGATTTCTACACCATTCAAGGCGAGGGCTTTCACACAGGAAAGCCCGCCTATTTTATTCGCCTTGGAGGTTGCGATGTGGGGTGTGCGTGGTGCGATGCCAAATACACTTGGAATCCGCGAATGTACCCTCCGACCGCTATTGAGGAGATTGTAGAGCGTGCTGTGGCGTGCGCTGCTCAATCAATAGTTATCACGGGCGGAGAGCCACTCATCTACCCTCTCGGTCCTCTAACTCGTGCGCTCCACGAACGAGGATTGGCAATTTTCCTCGAAACATCGGGCTCTCACCCATTCTCGGGTGAGTTCGATTGGGTTTGCCTTTCGCCAAAGCGCAAGTCTACTCCCCTCGATGAGGCGTACTCGCGCGCTCACGAGTTGAAGGTTATTATTCAGAACGAAGATGACTTGAAGTGGGCAGAGGAGTGTGCTACAAAGGTTAGCGATAAGTGTCTGCTATTTTTACAGCCAGAATGGAGCGTTGCCGAGCAGATTATGCCCATACTCGTAGAGTATGCCAAGCGCAATCCGCGTTGGAGTATCTCTATCCAGAGCCACAAATATATGAGAATCCCATAACTCTCTCTACGATGAAGATTGGAAAGAAGGTCAGCAAACAGGTCGAAAAGGGCATCAGCAAAGGTAAGGAGTATGCGTGGCGCATAATCGTTATCGCTGTGATTGTGCTTGGAGCAATTCTGATTGGTCGCCCACTCTTTTCGCTTATACGCACCTCTCTCGAAATCAGAGCATTAAACAAAGAGAAGACCATCTACGAGGCAAGTATTCGCCGTGACAGCCTACTTATCGAAAATCTGAAAAACGATGAATTTCTGGAACGATATGCCCGCGAAAAGTACTTTATGCAGGGCAAAGGCGAACAGGTATTTATCGTAGAGGATTAATCATCAAAACCGAAGTGATTATATCCGCCTACCCAATCGTGAATATAGGTAACATCTCCATTTTCGCTTTCCCAACCTATATAATAGCAGTCGTAGTTCGGACGCACTACCCTACCAATTTTATATAGAGGTTTTCCGAATCGTTCTTCAAAGCGGCGAGCCAATCCCTCGGCATCACGCTTATCAACCGTAAAAATCAATTGATAATCTTCACCGCCACAAATGGCATCGTGAAACGATGCTCCGCGGGCGATAGGAACTCGTTGTTCAGATATTATCGCTCCCCTCTTTGATTGGTCGATAATATGTTGCAAGTCCGAGGCTATACCATCTGAAATATCAGCCATAGCGTGAACAGATGCTTGCTGTCCGAGCCATTCGCCCTCTCGCACCTGTGCTTCGGGCATTAAGTGAATTTTTGCATTGCGTGTTGTGAGTTTGCCGGCCAATACATCGCGCAATCCCGCAGCCGATGCGCCCAACTTGCCCGTAACCATAATTACATCGCCAACTTTCGCCACTGAACGGCGTTTGATATTTGCCATTGGCGCACGACCAATAGCCGTTACACTAATACATACGCCAGACTTCGAGCCTACGGTATCGCCACCAACGAGCTTTACGCCATATTTTTTCGATGCCTTTTTGTAGCCTCGCATAAACTCCGCAGACCACTCGCCAAACTTATCATTCGGCAGAGCCAACGACAACAAAGTAGCCACAGGTTTTGCACCCATAGCGGCTACATCGCTGATATTCACCATTAAAGACTTGTAACCAATCTGAAACGGCGTACTTTTGTCAGTTAGGAAATGAATACCCTCGTTGAGCATATCCGAGGTAAAGACCAACGCCTCATCGCCACCAATCGGCAATATGGCACAGTCATCGCCAATCCCCTCGAAACCATTATTAGACATCGTGCGAAACATCTCGTTTATAGACTCTATAAAGTCGAACTCACCGTACATTCTCATCTTTTCAACACGCCTTTAATAGTTGATACAAACTCTTTCAACGCCTCCAAACGACATATCCACGCCCCAAGCGCATATACGGCTACGCCTGTTGCAATCTGCAAAAGCAACTGCCAAATCGGAGTAAAATCGACAGTGTAATACCCTACTGCCTTCACCGTCACATACATCACTGCCGTAAGGAGCAACGATGGAAGCAGTGTGCGTATCATCTGCCACCACGAGAGCGCAGTATAATGCCCTGTCGCAGCAAAATTCACAATAAACTCCACCAAGGTCATCGCCACCAAACCGTATGCAATAGCCATTGTCGAGTACGGAATGGTCAATGCCAAAACTGCTGTCATTATCGCCTTTTTGAGCAACTCCAAGCGGAAGATAATCGCACCGTTACTATGCACCTTCAAGACATTATACGCCACCATTGCCAATGGATAGAAGATGCCAGCAAGGGCAATAATCTCGAAATAAGGTACAGTAGGCAACCACTTCTCGCCAAGCAAAACCCTGAACAATGGCTCAGCAACTGCCGACATACCGACAGCAATAGGTGTCATCACAAAGACATTTATCAGTAATACCTTACGAAAACTCTCGGCAAACTTTGCAGTGTCATCTTTGATTTTAGCCAATGCCGGATAGGTTACACTCTGCACCGACAAAACTGCCGATTGCACCGGTAAATCCTTGATTTTCTGCGCTTGATTGAAGTAGCCGAGTGTATCAGCCGAATAGATTTTGCCGATAAAGAGTTGTGCTACATTGTTATATACCGCAGCGACAATATCTGTGGACATCAGCCTAAACGAAAACGGTGCCATCTCACGCCAAGCCGCACCATTGAACGAGCCTTCACCTCGCCAATTGCCACGCCACCACAAGAGCAGGCTTCGTGTTGCCATTTGTGTAAGTCGCTGTGCAACCAACGCCCAAACTCCACCACCACATACAGCCACAACAATAGCTGTTGCGCCTGCTACAAGTGAAGCGACAAAATTTATTCGCGAGATAACGCCAAAACGGAACTCTCGCGATAGTTTTGTATTCTGTATTATACCTAACGCATTGAGTGGCAACAACAAGAATAGCACAGGGGCTATTTTCGAGATAATTGCCAAATCGTAGTATTGCGCTAAAAGTGGCGACAACGCAATCAAAAGCAGGTATAGCACCAACGATACCGCCAGATTGAAGGTAAAAACCGACCTATAATCATCGTTGGTAGGCTCTTGCTTGCGCAAGAGTGTCTGCGAAAAACCACTATCGACAACCACCAATGCAACTGCTGTAAAGAAGGTTAATATCGCCATCACGCCAAAATCCTCTGGCACGAGCAGTCGAGCCACAACAATACTCACGACCATCTGCAATAACATAGAGCATAGCTTTTCGGCTACGCTCCATGCAACGCCCGTTGCCACTTGGTCAATAAGACGGCTCTTCATATTTCGGGTGTGATTTTAGCGGTTTAGCATCGCCTCGATACCCAAGCGGTATGAGTCCAAGCCAAAACCGGCGATAGTGCCTACACAAGTAGCACCGATAAGAGAGGTATGACGGAACTCCTCACGCGCCGACACATTCGAGATATGTATCTCGATAACAGGTACTGACACCGCATCGATAGCATCGCGCAGTGCTACCGAGGTATGGGTGTAACCTCCGGCGTTGAACAATACGCCATCGTACTCGCCCTCCGCCTTATGGAGTGCATCAATCAATTCGCCCTCGATGTTTGACTGTGCATAGTCAATTTCGACAGCAGGATACAAGGCACGGAGTCGAGGAATAAACTCCTCGAAGCTCTCCGCGCCATATACCGACTTATCTCGCCTACCCTGCAAATTGAGGTTAGGACCGTTTAGGATTAAAAGTTTCACTTTTAATAATTGATAATTGACAATTGATAGTTGATAATTGTATTTTAATTACACTATCAATAATCTACTTAATAATCTTAAAATAAACTGCGAAGCACCATAATTGTCAATTGTCCATTTTCAATTGTCAATTATAGCCTTTGGCTATTTAGCTGACAAGCAAGCCAAAGCAATCGAATACTTCTTTGACAATGCCGAGTCGCCACGCGAGGTCAATACGCAAGGCTTGGTAGCACCAACAACCATAGCCGCCAACTCGCCACCGCCGATGTGCGATACGCTCTTGAAAAATACATTGCCCGACTCCAAGTTAGGGAACAACAGACAGTCTGCATCGCCCGCAACTGCCGAGCCCTTAATCTTCTTATGCTCTGCAACCTCCTTATAGAGAGCGATATCGAGCGACAACGGACCATCTACAATCACATTGCCGAGCTGACCACGATCTCCCATCTTTGCAAGGATTGCAGCCTCTGCCATCGAAGGGATATTTGGATTTACCAACTCCATAGCCGAGATGCAAGCAATCTTCGGAGTCTTAATCTCGAGGGTATTGGCAACCTGCGCAAGATACTTGATAAGCACCTGCTTGGTCTTCAAATCAGGCAATGGTAACACTGCAATATCCGATGCGAGGAGCAACTTGTGATAGCCTGCCCACTCGAATACCGATACATGGCTCAAAGTACCCTTTGGCGGAAGAAGTCCCTCCTTGATAATGCCACGCATATATACATCGGTCGAAACCAAACCCTTCATCAATACATCTGCCTCGCCCGATGCGGTAGCCTTAACTGCTGCCGACACCGCCTTTGCAGGGGTCTTCTCATCTACGATTGTGAATACCGAAGCATCGATACCCAACTCTGCGCAAGTCTTCTCGATAACCTCTTTATCTCCGAACAAAGTCGCCTCTACAATACCATCTTTGTAGGCATCATAAACAGCCTCGATGGTGTGTGAATCTTGTCCGTATGCTACTGCGAGGCGCTTACGACCACGCGCACGAGCAGCCTCTACTATTTCTGATAAATGTTTCATCTTAAATTGATAATTGACGAATTGACAATTGACAATTAAAGGTATTTTATTTATTATCAACCCTCAATTCTTAATTTTTAATTCTTAATTTTTAATTAACTAATCGTTGATTAGTCGGTAAGTGTCTTGTGCAATAACCAACTCCTCGTTTGTTGCGATTACGGCAACCTTAACGCGCGAAGCCTCGGTCGAGATAATTGTATCCGTACCACGGGTTACATCGTTTACGGCATCGTTCAACTCAACGCCCATAAACTCCATATTGTGCGATACCCAACGGCGCAAATCTGCCGAGTTCTCGCCCACGCCACCGGTGAAGATAATCAAATCGCAACCACCCATCAAAGCTGCGTACTTACCAACATACTGCTTTACGCGGTCATAGTACATATCGCGAGCAAGGATAGCACGCTCATTGCCTGCATCGTATGCAGCATCAATATCACGCATATCACTCGATACTCCCGATACAGCCTCTACACCCGACTTCTTGTTAATCATTGTATTGATTGCAGCGAAGTCCATACCCTCATGCTCTGCGATATAGAGAACTGCGCTTGGATCAACATCACCGCAACGAGTACCCATCACCAAACCATCAACAGGAGAGAATCCCATCGAAGTACAGTACGACTTACCATTCAAAACAGCTGTTACCGAGCCACCATTTCCGACATGGCAAGTAATAATCTTCGAGTTTTCGAGGTCAAGACCGCACAACTCTGCGCCACGCTTTGCAACAAACTTGTGGCTTGTTCCGTGGAAGCCGTAACGGCGTACGCGATACTTCTCGTAGTACTCATAAGGGAGCGCATACAAGTAGTTGCGAGCAGGGATTGACTGATGGAACGAAGTGTCAAATACTGCAACCTGCGGAACAGATGGCAACACCTTCTCAATCGAGAGAATACCCTCCAAGTTTGCAGGGTTGTGCAGTGGAGCGATAGCGAACAACGAGCGAATCTTCTCCTTTGCCTCCTCGGTTACCACACAACTATCAGCGAAGAACTCTCCACCGTGAGCCACACGATGACCAACAGCCTTCACCTCATCGAGCGATGCGATAACACCGTGCTCTGCATTGGTCAAAGCCTCCAACACAAGGCGAATACCCTCGGTGTGGTCGGGAATTGGCTGATGAAGAGTAAAATTATCCTTTCCTACCGGCTTGTGAACAAGGTCACCCTCCGGCAGACCGATACGCTCGACAATACCTTTTGCGAGCAATTTGTGTGCAGTAGCCTCTACATCAAGAACTTGATATTTGATAGACGAACTACCACAATTCAATACTAAAATTACCATTGTTATACTTTTTTATGATTTGTTTGCGTTATTGCTACAAAGGTAATAAAAATCTTCGATTTTAGGACAACGAATATCACTTTTTTGCTATATTTGCAGTGTTATGAAGAGATTTATTTCATTATTGGCTCTATTTATTGCAATTTGTGCAGTTGCAATTGCCAAGCCATACTCCGTCAGCGATGTGCCAAATGTGCAACTTGCAGACCGCCATCGCTACACCTCAAACCCCGATGGCATTCTCTCGGCTGAGGCCGTTCGGGCGATAGATCTCGCCTGCGACTCACTGCGCACAAAGGGCGTTGCGCAGGTGGCTGTTGTGGCTATTCGAGATATTGCATCTAACGATGTTTTTACCTTTGCGCACGAGTTATTTTCGAGTTGGGGCGTTGGTTTAGATAAATCGGATAACGGTTTGGGTATCATATTGGTTCTCGACAAGCGAGAAATCCGTTTCGTAACGGGTTACGGTTTGGAAGGCATACTACCCGATGCCGTTTGCAAACGCATTCAACAACGCTATATGGTCGGACCGCTTGGCGCAGGCGACTACGACAAAGGTATGATTGATGGCGTGGCAGCGGTGGCTACCCTACTCTCTTCGGGTGAGTTACCAACTACCAACGAAGATGATTTGACCGAAGGGGAGATTCTCGCTCTTTTTGGGGCAATGTTCATCTTTTTTGCACTGTTAGTTGTATTGGTATTCTTCATCTATCGTGCAGCACATCGCTGTCCTAAGTGCGGAAAATATCACATAAAGCACACTAATAGCCAAATCGTGAAAAATGCTCGCACTTTCCAACTTATAGACCAAACATTTGTTTGTCCCGACTGCGGACACTCGTTTATAAAGCATGTGCGTCACGAAAAAACTCCCGTAGTTATTGTTGGCGGTGGTGGTAGCCGTGGCGGTTTCGGAAGCGGAGGCTTTGGAGGTGGCTTCGGCGGAGGCAGTTTCGGTGGCGGAGGCGCAGGGAGTAGGTTTTAGAAAACCTAATTCAAAATGCAAAATGCAAAATGCAGAATTAACGGAAAACTAATTAAATAACAGAACTATGAAAAAGACAATTTGGATTATTGTGGCTGCATTGGTAGTTATCGTATGTGGCTATTGTTGGACAACTTACAACACTTTGGTAAAGCTCGGACAGGGCGTAGAGACCGCTTGGGCAGATGTTGAAACGCAGTATCAGCGCCGTGCCGACCTTATCCCTAACCTTGTTTCGACCGTAAAAGGTTATGCGAAGCACGAGCAGGAGACTCTCGACCAGGTGGTAGAGGCTCGCGCAAAGGCGTTGGCAGGTGGCGCAAATGTCGAGGAGTATGCCGCTGCACAACAGCAGGTTACAACGGCACTTGGTCGCTTGATTGCTATCTCGGAGAACTATCCTGACCTCAAAGCAAACCAAAACTTTTTGGAGTTGCAGGCGCAGTTGGAGGGAACAGAAAACCGCATTGCCGTGGCTCGCAACAAGTATAACGAGATAGTGAAGATCTATAACACCAAGACCGTGACCTTCCCATCTAACTTGATTGCCAAGATGTTCGACTTCGAGAAGAAGCAACTCTTTACCGCCACAACCGAGGGCGCGGAGAAAGCACCGGAGGTGGCGTTCTAATTGACAATTGACAATTAAAATAATGCCGAGCAGAAAATTCTGCTCGGCATTATTTATCTAACAAATACAATTTTTACTCTTGCTGTTTTCCTTTTTCGTACGCTTCAAGAACTGACGGGCAAATTGCCATCTGCGAGAAGCCGCCATCGTGGTAGAGATTCTGCATAGTAACCTTGCGCGTCAGGTCCGAGAAGAGTGTCACCACATAGTCGGCACAATCATCTGCCGTGGCGTTGCCAAGTGGCGAAATCTCATCTGCCATCTCAAACCACTGACCAAGTCCTGCAATGCCCTGCCCCGCCGTAGTCATTGTCGGCGACTGCGAAACGGTATTCACACGCACCCCGCACTTCTTGCCGTAAATAGCTCCGAACGAGCGAGTTATACTCTCCAACAGCGCCTTTGCATCTGCCATATCGTTGTAGCCGATAACGGTGCGCTGCGCTGCGATATAGGACAACGACACCACCGAGCCATACTCCGCCATTGCATCTTTCTGGTAGAGCGTCTGCAACAGCTTGTGGAACGACAGAGCCGAAATATCGATTGTCTTCAACATATTTTGGTAGTTGGTTTCCTCGTAGGGGATATTTTTGCGCACATTTGGCGACATTCCGACTGCGTGAAGCACGAAGTCAATCTTTCCGCCGAAATGCTCCAATGCGGTATCGACCAAGTTTTGCAAATCTTCAACCGAGGTTGCATCGGCAGGAACGACCAATGCGCCAGTCTTCTCGGCGAGAGTCGAAATTGTACCCAGACGAATTGATACAGGGGTATTTGTGAGAAGAATCTCTGCGCCCTCCTCCACTGCACGCTCGGCAACTTTCCACGCAATCGACAACTCGTTGAGTGCGCCAAAGATAATGCCTCGCTTGCCTTTCAAAAGATTGTAAGCCATAACCATAAATTTAAGTTATTACAAGGCAAATATAGCAAAACTAACCGAAAATGGAAAACTTTTTCAACCAAAAGCCCTTCAATTGCAACTAAAATGAGAATGTTGCCGAGGCGTAAAAAGTGCGCGGATAGGCGTAGCGATAGCGCGTTGCTTGGCGATTGTAGATATAATCATTAGCAAGTTTATATCGCTGTAAACGAGATGCTTCGTAGGCGTTATATACAATATCACTTGAGCCAAGCAGATTGCGCACACCTACACGAAAAATAAGGCGAGAGCGAGGGTGTTTATCCTCAAATCGCGGGGCTGCCATAGTACTATAAATTCTCTTCTTGTTCAAACGGCTCAAATAGATGCTTTTCGACAAGGAGATATCGATAGTAAAAGCATCATTCAGCCTCTCTTGCACAGTTAATAGCGTGCGAGCCTCTGGCGATTTTGCCATTGACAGCACACGCTCGGTGCGCATTGCTAACGATGGCTCAACATATCTGAGTGTTGCATAGTTGGCATTTACCGTTGCCCACCAACCTTTGTTATAGTACGATAATCCAATCGTGCCTGCAATCTGTGGCATATTGCCGAGCGAAAGCCCTTTGGTATAACTCTCTACCCTATCCGCAAGCAAGATATTCGATGTATCTGTATATATCGTAACTCGCGCATTATCAGCATACTTATACCTTCCCATCGAAAGTGCTACTGTAGCTCTGAAATTCGTTGCAAAGCGATACTCCGCCTCCACCTCCAAGCCATAACGCAAATAGTCCATATTATCCGAAACTATATCAGCATACTCGCCCGACCGATCATCGTAGAGGTGTCGCACCTCCGTATTGTTCAAATCCAACGAGGCGAACAGCGTTGCACTGACAGTAAAACGCTCTCTTTGAAACATATAGCAGAACTCCGCATCGTAATTTGTACGCATTGTAGGGTTATCCACCACGCGATTGTTGTATTGGCTCTGCAAAAACAGATTTTCCTCCTCGCACGGAGTGGCAGAGGTGGTGATATCTGCTCTAACAAAGTGGTTATCCGAGATAAGATAGCCAACATCAGCCCGCAACGAGTATGGCGAAAACTTCAGATGGCGCGACACACCAAAGGAGTTATCGACAAACAACTCCTTACGATAGAAACCGCGTCTTGAGATATCTGTATAGCCCACTTTTGCTGCGATATCGACATCTAATCTCTCCGTTTTGTAACCATACGATGCAAATGCCAAAATATCGTATCGCCTTAAAGCATAATCATAGCCAAATCTATCCATCTCTGTAATATGGCGATTGGGACTATTGAGATTATTTTGCAGGGAGTTGCCATAGGTGTCGTCATCGATTAAGAAGTAGTCCAAATCTACGATATAATCTGCACCGAGCAAGTCGCGCATCTGTTTGTAATTACGACAATTAGATATCGCCACCTCCAAACCGTATGAGATACTACCCCTCTCCATATTTGTAGTTGCGCCTCCACGGAAAGATGTGGTAGCAATTCGCTTTACGCGGTCGGAAATAGCATAGACAGCCTCGCCACCATTCAGCCTATTTGTCGCAATAAGGCTATCGAAATCAATTTGGGTATAGCGCGGATTATTTGCCAGCCAAGCACTCTCAACAGCAGAGAATATATCATCGTCATCGACAAAATAGCTCGGCATATAGCGATAGTTGTCGGGCGAAGGAGTCTGCGCATTAAACCAATCGAGCGAACTGTAACGACTTACTCCAATAGTGGCAGTTACAGCGATATCCAACTGCGTGCGTTCATCTATTCGATGCGAGTAGCCCACAAATGCAGTCGGAAGGAACTCTCTGTAGATACGCGAGTTACGCACTCTACCACTCTGATATCCCCACGCAGGATTGTAGAGCCGATTGCCCGTAAGTCGGAATGCCTCTGCCGTAGATGAGAGATGACCACCGCGCATTGAGGGTTTCATAAAAAGAGCCATCGACAAGATATTGCCACTCTTGAACAATTTGCTTGCCACAGCATTTATCTCCAACGAATTGCCAAATACACCATCTACGCATATATCTTTTCCCGTTTTAGCGGTCAGATTTGTAGCCATAGACCAACCATCACCCAATTTGTGCGCAGTGGAGAACTGTATTGAGTATGGCATATTGCGCGAGGAGAACGATACTCCTGCCGATGTACGCGCTTCACGCAGGGTATCGATACGCAGTTTGGTGACATTTGCCAATTGAGTAGCATCAATTTGCAATGCACGAATTGATACTCCCCCAAGTTGCGGAATTTCCAGGCTATTGAGCGTTGTTCTGTGCTGGTAGTACGGAACTCCGCGCCGTGCAAAGCGCACCATTGAGAGATTGTAGTCGAATGCGTGAGTTGAGAACTCCTTGTTGAGTACAAATTTTGACAATACCAACGAGTCTTTCTCGGGAGCGAGTAACTCCTCTACCGTCTCAAAACGCTTATAGTATCTAAAATCATAGAGGTCGAACTCCTGCGCGGAGAGACCTCTATAAGATAGCAGAAATAGTGCAATAAGTATGTATCGTAGCCTCCGCATTATTCGTGCAAAGCCTCCCACAACATATCCTTCAACTTGGCGATATTAAGACCTGCTACCGAAGAGATAAATACCGACTTGACGCCCTCAGGCAGGTGAGACTTCATCTCCTCCATTAAATCATTATCGAGCATATCGCACTTTGTGATAGCCAAGATGCGGGTTTTGTCAAGCAGTTCGGGATTGTACTGCGTAAGTTCGCCGAGCAGAATATCGAAATCCTTGCGAATATCATCGCTGTCGGCAGGTATCATAAATAGCAAAATCGAATTTCGCTCGATATGGCGGAGAAAGCGTGTTCCTAAACCTTTACCTTCGTGCGCACCCTCGATGATACCCGGAATATCCGCCATAACGAACGAGTGTCCGTCACGCACCTCTACGATACCAAGATTTGGCTCCAAGGTGGTAAATGCGTAGTTTGCAATCTTCGGTTTTGCTGCCGAAACAACCGACAAAAGGGTACTCTTGCCTGCATTCGGAAAACCTACCAAGCCAACATCTGCCAGCACCTTCAATTCGAGAATAAATGCACCCTCTGCGCCCTCCTCACCCGGTTGTGAGTAGCGCGGAGCCTGATTTGTAGCGGTACGGAAGTGCCAATTGCCCAAGCCTCCACGACCACCCTTCAGAAGAACGAGTTGCTCGCCGTGTTCGGTTACCTCGCCTACAACTTCGGTGCGGGTTTCGCCAGTCTCCTCATCGGTGAAAATCTGCTTCGCCACCGTGCCGAGAGGTACGGGGATAATAATATCTTTCGCATCTTTGCCGTGCGAACGAGCTCCAGAGCCACACTCGCCATCTTCTGCAAATTGGTGACGCTGATATTTGAGGTGGATAAGTGTCCAATACTGCTGGTCGCCCTGCAAAATTATTGAGCCACCCTTACCGCCATCGCCACCATCGGGGCCACCGAAAGCGACAAACTTCTCACGGCGAAAGTGTGCTGAGCCTGCTCCTCCGTGTCCGGAACGGGCAAAAATCTTTACATAATCGACAAAATTCGAACCAGCCATATCTTTTTTTAATTGACAATTGACAATTGATAATTGACAATTAAAGGAATTTTAATTCTCAATTCTTAATTTTTAATTTTTAATTTGCAAATTACATTCGCTCCGGTACATCGATGCCCAACAAGCGCATCGAGCGGTTGATTACGCGTGCCACCTGATGTGCCAACGCAAGGCGCATCTTCTTCACTGCCTCGTTCTCCTCACGGAGGATAGAGTGGTCGTGGTAGTAACCGTTGAACGCCTTACACAACTCGTAGGTGTACGCTGCAATCATCGAAGGTGCAAACGCCTCGCCTGCAGCCACTACGGTAGCAGGGTAGTCGCACAACATCTTCACCAACTCAACCTCCTCCGGCAACAACTCGCAAGCAATCTTCTCGCCCTCGAATGTAATGTTCTGCTCGGCAGCCTTGCGCAACACAGAGCAGATACGAGCGTGGGTGTACTGAATAAACGGACCTGTATTGCCGTTGAAGTCGATTGACTCACGAGGGTCAAACAACATCGTCTTCTTTGGGTCCACCTTCAAGATAAAGTACTTCAAAGCACCCAAACCAACCATCGAACTGATTGCCGATGCCTCCTCCTCGCTGCAACCATCGAGTTTGCCGAGTTCCTGCGACATCTCGCGAGCAGTCGAAATCATCGCCTCGCACAAGTCGTCAGCATCGACAACTGTACCCTCGCGCGACTTCATCTTGCCCTCAGGCAACTCCACCATTCCGTACGAGAGGTGGAAAATATCATCGCTCCACTCATAGCCCAACTTTTTGAGTATCAACTTCAAAACCTGGAAGTGGTAGTTCTGCTCGTTACCTACGACATAGATAATGCCGTTCAAGGCATTCTGCTCGAAACGCTGCAAAGCCGTGCCGAGGTCCTGTGTCATATATACCGATGTGCCATCGCCACGAAGCAGGAGCTTTTGGTCGAGTCCATCGCTTTCGAGGTCAATCCACACCGAGCCGTCCTCCTTGCGGAAGAAGATACCCTTCGCCAAACCCTCCTCGACAAGTCCTTTGCCGAGAATATAGGTCTGCGACTCGTAGTAAACCTTATCGAAATCAACGCCGAGAGTCTTGTAGGTTACATCGAAACCATCATAAACCCAGCCGTTCATCTTCTCCCAAAGCGCACGCACCTCTGCATCTTTTGCCTCCCACTTGCGAAGCATCTCCTGTGCTTCGAGGAGTATTGGAGCCTGCTTCTTTGCCTCCTCCTCGCTCATTCCGCCTGCAACGAGTTCCTTAATCTCTGCCTTGTAGTGCTTGTCGAACTCCACATAGTAGTCGCCTACGAGGTGGTCGCCCTTCTTGCCGGTTGATTCGGGTGTAGCACCATTGCCATAGCGCAACCACGCAACCATCGACTTGCAGATATGAATACCTCGGTCATTTACAAGGTTTGCCTTGATAACATTGTGGCCGTTAGCCGCCAAAATCTGTGCCACCGAGTAACCGAGTAGGTTATTGCGGATATGTCCGAGGTGGAGTGGCTTGTTGGTGTTTGGCGAGGAGTATTCAATCATAATTGTTCGCCCCGTTGGCTCCGCCACGCCATAGTTCTCGTTGGCTGCAACCTCCTCGAAACGCTCCACCCAGAACTTCTGGTCGAGCGAGAGGTTAAGGAAACCTTTGATAACATTAAATGCGCTGAACTCGGCAGCCGAAGCAACAACCTTCTCGCCAATCTCGGTAGCCACCGCCTCGGGTGCTTTGCGAGCCATCTTGACGAGTGGGAATACCACGAGAGTATAGTCGCCCTCGAACTCTTTTCGGGTCTTTTGAATCTGTATCTGCGAGTCGGCAACCTCGCCATAGAGAGCCTCTACGGCAGCCTTTACCACGCTTGTAATGTGTTGTTCGATATTCATTTTATCAGCTGTTTTTCTATTTCTTATTATTGGGCGCAAAAGTAACGATTTTTTTGCGCTTTTCAAAATTATGTGCTACATTTGTGGTGCAATCCGCTGGATTGCAGACATATTGAAAGTGTTTTTTGCTGTTCTTAATCGAAAAATTTGGCGATTTTTATACACGAGAATGGTAAACATTACACTGCCGTATGTAGTCGCATCACGCAACTATATATCGGTGTGGAGTATTGTTTATTCGTGTATGGGTTACGCCAAATACCCTCGATTAGATAAGCAATATAACTCCACACTTTCTTTTTGTCATAATAGTGCAAACACTTTTGTTTAACTTTTTAATACAAACTATTATGAAAAAGATTTTTCTGGCCGTACTGGCCCTTTCAGCAGTACTTGTATCTTCCTGCTACAAAGACGGTGAAGGCGGATCCAATGCCTCCGTCAAATTCCGCAAAGCAAACATTTCAGGAGCTCGAATGCTGGCTCTTGCCTCCAGTACCGGTGCCGCTACCAGGGCCGAAGGCGACATTACCGTCGGCCCCAAAGCCCTTTACACCGTGTCTGAAGACGGCTCTATGGTTGAAGTTAGCTATAATGTAGATGTGGAGGGGGCCGATGGAGAAGTAGCCGAAAGCATCCGGGCCAACCTCATTATCTCTCCCGGATTTGTTTTCCCAGTAGGCGAAGGCTGGCTGTGGCTGGCCAACTGCTGTTATGACGTGAAGGGCGGGTGGAGCAATTACCCCACCGACGGCAACAAGGCTGTGCGAAATGCCTTGTCCACTATTATAAATGAGTTTAGCTCCAAGTACCACGAGCGTCACGGCGCCCACTACCTCATACGCAAAAGCGACGGAGCCCTGTTTGAGTGGACTTTAGAGGCCGGTGCTCCGGACGGGATGGACGACGGCTTCAAGCAGCCCACCTTCCTTAACGGCTGGTTCCACCAGCTGGGAAAGGACCTGTTTGTGAGGACCGGCGGCTGGAATTATGAAGGCATAAACGGAGGCCTTCCGTCACTTATCCGTCTGCAGGACAATGGCAACACGCTGGATGCGGTAAACGTGCTGGGGGACAATATCTCCTGCTGGAAACTCTATCCTGCCGGAGGCTCTTGCCTGGGTGGGACTTTCGGTTATCCTGGAGCAATGGGAGGAATGCATGGAATCATCGCCCCTCCTTCCTTCGAACCCGTGCTTCTCCAGGTGGAAGGGAGCAAAGAGTCTTTCCTCCTTTCCGTAGGCGGAAAGCTGTATTATGCAAACACTTATCAGAAAGAAATCCAGGAGGGAGACGGCAAGGAGGGGTCTTGGACAAGGACCGAAGACTGCACGGACTTCTACAATCTCACCGTTTCCGGAAGTTCCGTCACAGTCGGCAGCCTCATCTGCTCCGTGGATGAGGGACTGTATAACGGGATGATATCGCCAGGGGAAACTCTGAGCTGGATGAGCGGGAACAGTTATGACGGCGTAAAAGTCTATGTCTTTGACCCCAGGGCCGGTTCTGTCACTTCCAGAATTCTCCCACAGCATTATCCCGGCAGTGAGGACGAGTATGTGAACGGCGTGGCATATGTGGCCGACGGCATGTCCGGCTTCTGGGAATGCGATCTTTCCAAGGATGCGGCCGAATACGTGACGCTCGACTGGAGCAGCGCGGCGGAATATCAAAGCAAGATCGTGCCCGGGACCCTCCGTATGGAACGTTTCGAGGCGGCATCACTTACCCTTCAGTTCGTGGCCTATATGACCAACGGCACGGAACTGAATTTCTACACCTCCGTGGTGGGCGCCGACCGCGGCAGGATCAAGACCAACGTCGGCAGCAATAATGCAGGGATGGTGGTTACAACCATGGTAAGGCTGAACTAAAGCAATCTTCATAGCACTTTCGCATATGAAAAAACGATTAATATATCACAGGTGTGCAATAAAATCACTTACCATAATATAATAGCGTGTACAGAGTTAAATAATTTAACTGAATTCTCAAAGAGTTCTAAATAAATCCTCATTGCGCGAATAATTCAGAGGTATACAAGTCAGCAGATTGGTGGAGCGATTACGCTTCGGATATTGTCGGCTACGACTTCTAACAAACGGAAAATTGCGCAATTTCATAACGGCAAGCAACGGCCAGTAAGGGCTATTAAAGGCAAGTAAGGGTGTGCGCATTCTTTACTAGCCGTTACTAGCCCTTAATTACCCTTAAATATGCTGCGCCGTGACTACGCTCGGAGTCTGCACAACGGAAAACGGAAAACTTTTGACAGCGCCCTCCTCAGAAAAAACTCTGCGGAGGGTTTGTTTTTTTATGGGGGGGGGTTGTGGCATTGGATGGCATTCGGGCTTTCAGCCCTTAATGGCATTTAATGACAACGCAGTCCAAAGGACTGCTTAATAACAAAGCGCATTTGCCATTCAGCGAGTATAACGAGCGATTGCCATTCATTGCCATTCATTGCCATTCAATGCCATCAAACTTGGCGCAACGGCTAATGGCCAATAGCAAAAAAATAGGCTCGCAAGCCTATTTCTTAAAAATAAAGAACACTGCCAAGACGAGGCAGGCGAAACCTGCGATATGGTTCCAGCGGAGGGCTTCGTTTTTCATTATCAGCTGCACGACAACCGCAAAGACCGTAAGCGACACAACCTCCTGAATAACCTTCAACTCCCATATCGAGAAGGGACCGCCATACTCCATACTGCCCAAGCGGTTTGCAGGTACCATAAAGCAGTACTCGAAAAATGCTACCAACCAACTGATAAAAATCACGGCTACCAAGCCGATGCGCTCGAATTTGCTCTTAAACATCACCTGACCGTACCACGCCAAGGTCATAAATAGGTTTGAGCATATCAAAAGTCCTACTGCGAAGAGACCTCTTCCAATCATAATCGCTTCGTTCTTAAATTGACAATTAGCTGTATTTTTTGTGTATTTCTTGAAAAAAGAGATTTTTACGCCTCTACTCGCCAAGCAACCTCTTCTTTCAAGAGTTGAGCAGTAGGATTGTCGGGGAGATTGTCAAGAAGATTCTTAATCGCGTTATCATTCAACTGCATCGCGAGAGCCGTTGCGCCCTGCGCCACAAGGCGATTGTCCGGAAATGTTGTAACGGCTTGCACTATCGCATTGACTGCCGTTGCACTCTCTACCCCACCGTTGCGAGCCGCCGAGAGCAGGGCGCAATAGGCGAGCAGAGCATTATCAGAACTGCACCACATCTGCAACAACTCCGCAACCGAAGCGATACGACTCAATAGCGCGTGCGATGCCTGCTCGGCAACCTCGGAGTTGATAATCCCCGAAGCCCAAAAGTCAAAGTCGGGGGCTGCAACCCTCTCTGCATCGGCAATCCACAACGCTACAAGGCGCACCTCGCGGATATTTTGCGTATAGAAGTACTCCGCCAATTCGTGGTCGGTGCCAATCTCGCGTGCGAGGTTGCGAATGGCGTATATCTGCACGCCATAGTTACGCTCGTAGTCAGCACCGAAATAGCGCATCGTATCGAGCGCAGCACCATTCATCTCCTTGCGAAGACGAAAGAGTAGCAGGCGTTTTTTCTGCTCAAACATACTACTTAATAGGAAGGGCTGTTACGGTCTTGCCGTACAAAGGCGATGCAAATTCAAGCGAGTCCATCAGCGTAGCCTCGCCCACAAGCGAACACTTCGACTGCGGAACGATAAGATACTCTGCCGACACCTTATCCTTTGGTCCAAGCGGTTGCAACTGCGGATACTCCTTATGCTTCTCGGTCTCAACCTTCACAACAATAGGCATACCCGACAAGTCATCAGCCTCGACAACTCCAGCCTTATCGCTGAAACGGCAGACCATATACTCGTTCTTGTCGGGGGTAATTGCGATATTGAAAGTATGAATTTGCTCGGTGGCGGTTTTCGCACCGTAGAACATATCAAGACACTCCTTCTCCATTCGTGCTATCTCCTCCAAGGCAGCCTTCAAACCTGCGCCAAAGACATTTTCGCCTGCCTCGCCCGTAATAAGGTCAAGGCGATGACGGCGCAACGAAAATATCATCTCTGCCGTAGCCGCAGCCTGCTCCTCGGTGGTCTGTACCGTAGCCGACACCCTATTCAACGGCAAAGGCAAGGTATAAGGCTCTTGCTCCAACTTCGGCGCAACCTTCTCTGCCGAGCCGAGAGCCAAACGACCATCAATCAGCTCTATTGTAGAGTACTCCGAGAGGGTTGCACGCTTGCCGAGATATTTCTGCGCATAGCGGGCATATACACCCGGTTTGAAGTGTTCGGTAGCAACTCGCAAGATTACATTTACCACCACAGGCTCCGCCTCGGCAACTACCGCATTGCCCTGCTTGTCGTACAAGCCGGCCTTTATCGTATTTTGTGCGAAAGCCGTTGTGGCAACGCCTACAAGGGCTAAAATTGCAAAAATCTTCTTCATAATCGCTCTATTTAATGTTACGAAGATAGGTGTTTTTCGTATGATTATCAAAATTTCAGGTAAAAATCTTTTGTCAAGGCGCGGTATTCATCGGTGTAATCGCCTCTTTGTCCTCGCTCGATAGCGATATTTTCGTGTTTCGTTGCTGTTGGTTTATGCGTTGCAAACTCGCCCATAATACGCTTTGCAGCACCACCCTCTATTGGGCAGATATCGCAACGGCGCACAAGGTGCAACTGCGTGAGTGACAAGTATTTCTCGAACTCTGTTATGGGCAAAATAAGTGCAAACTTGCCGTTTTCAGCAAGCAATCGCACGACCGCCTTATCCAACTCCTCAAAGGTCAAATCGTGGGTATGGCGAGCCGTTGAACGCTTTGCATCGGGTGGCAGCAACGAATCGATAAAATATGGCGGATTAGAGATAATAAGGTCGAACTTTTGGGCTGGCTCAAACTCCTGTACAGCGGTCTGCGCCACTTCAAGACGCTCCGCCCAAGGGGAGTTGTCGAAATTGGCTCTTGCTCTGCGGGCTGCGGTTTCGTCAATTTCGACCGCCTGCACCTGCGCCGTATGGTTGCGCTGCGCCATTTGCAGAGCGATAACGCCTGTGCCTGTGCCGATGTCGAGAATGCGCCCAGCCCTCTCGCACTCCGCCCACGCACCGAGCAATACCCCATCCGTGCCGACCTTCATCGCCACATCGTCTTGCTCGACTGCAAACTGCTTAAAACGAAAACCGCCCATAATCTTAATTTGCTACCGCAAATATAAGAAAAAGACGAGAGACGAAAGACGAGAGACGAGAGTTTTTTTTGTTTGCGCCAAATAGTAACGGCCATTAAGGGCTAGTAACGGCTATTAAGGGCCATTAAGGGAGGCGCAGAAAAGTGCGTGCGAACCTTACTAGCCTTTACTTGCCCTTACTCGCCCTTAAAAATTAAATCGCACGCCCCTTTGCAGAAAATAAAAATAATTTATAATTTTGTGGTGCAGTCTTCGGATTGCTGACATATTTGATGAAAGTGTTTTCGCTTTTATCCTTGTACCGAAATCTGACAGTTTCACTTAAAACGAGGATAACGAACTACACTCATTACTCATATCTGCACACTTCTTGGAATTGTGCGAGGTGTGATGTGTGAGGTACTAGTTTATTCGTTTTAGGGTTTTGTCAGAACCTCGGTACAGATAAACGAAATCAACCTCACACTTTCTTTTTATATTAACCGCACATTCGGGGTTGGTGGGCAAAAAACTTAAATCAAATGAACAGAGTTCTTAAATTAATCGTATTGACATTATCAATTAGTTGTTTAACAGGATGCGGTTTCAATATGTTTCCTGTTTCAAATCAGAACATTAGTAGATCTGATGTGCTTTTACAAAATAACAATTTCCGTGTTTTAGGAGAAGCCTATGGTTCTGCTTCTGCTACATATGTAATCGGCATCGGAGGACTTTCGCAAAAAGCCAAAGATAATGCGGTTTCCGCAATGTATAGAAATGCACGATTATCTGGTGCACAGACTATCGTCAATATTAATGTGCATCAACACATAGGAGGTGTTTTCCCTTTTTATTTCCAAGTTCAATATATTGCTACAGGACAAATTGTTGAATTTATTGAATAGTCATATGAAACACATAATACTTTTATTCATATTTACACTAAACATTGCAAACATTGCTTTTGCGCAGAAGAGTGTTTCTATTATAGAAAATAATGGAACTGCTACTTGTGGTGAAATCATCGAAGAGAATAATAATATTGTTAGAGTACGAAGATTTGAAGATGGTCTTATCCGTATAATTTACCGTTCAAGCATTCGCTCTATATCAGACACAGGAGATTTATATCTTTCTGAGGATAGTAAATTACAATACGCTATAATCAATGCTAATGAGGCTAAAAAAGCAAAAGATATTGCTAAAAAGAATGCAAAGAATGCTTATAAGGAACTACAAGAATATAAAAAATCTATTTCAGTAAAATAATATATCGCCGAGCAGTTTATTCTGCTCGGCAATACCTTTAATTGTCAATTCTCAATTGTCAATTGTCAATTTGAAATAACCTAATAGAAGTCGTATAACAAGAGCTATTTTGAAGCTGCTCGCAGGGTGGAAAAGCGGAGTTTACTGAGCGTAAATGAGCATTTTCCACCCAAGGTAGATGCCGAAAGAGCCTTGTTAGGCGGCTTCTATCGTTATTTCAGGAAGCCTTCAATTCCTGCCCCGAAAAGCGCAAAGTCGTATTTGACGGGATCTTCCGCATCGTGGTTACGGAGGGCGGAGGTTATCTCCTCGACTGCTTTCCAATCGTTGGAGTTGCGAGTGAGCAGACCTAATGCCCTACCCATATTGCCCGTATGGACATCTAACGGCAAGTACAAAGCCGACTGCGGTATGCGCTCCCACGCTCCAAAATCTACACCTCGGTTATCTCGGCGCACAAACCAGCGGAAATACATATTCAGTCGTTTGCACGAAGCCCCCTTTGCAATTGAGGAGAGGTGTTTTTCGCAGTGCGGAGAATGCTCTACCTCGAAAAACTCTCGGCGCAGTTCGGCAAGCACCCTCTGAATTGAGCCTTCGCGCTCATATAGTCCCTGCACCGCCTCGCCAACACTACCCCACTTACCGCAGAGGTGACGCAAGCCTAAAATAAAATCACGAAAGTCCTGACCATTGAAGGTGCGATGAACATAGCGCAAAAGCGGTTGCAAATCCCCCTCCGAAGCGTTCATCGTAAAGTCGAAAGGAGCGTTATCCATCATCTCGACCATACGGCGTGCGCTCTTGACTATCGCCTTACGGTTACCCCACGCAATGGTCGCTGCGAGGAAGCCCGCAATCTCTCTATCCTCCTGACGCTCAAACGAGTGGGGAATACTTATAGGGTCTGCCTCGATAAATTCGGGGCGGTTGTAGCGGTCGTGCAGCGTTTCGAGCAGTTCGTGCAACTCCTCGTGCGAAAGGTTAGAGTATCGCTCCATCGCTCATAACTATTTTACGGTCAGCCATTTCCGCCAATCGCTCATCGTGAGTAACCATAACTATCGTCTGCCCGAACTTCTCACGCACCTCGAACAGCAGTCGCTGAATCTCATCGCGGTTGTGGGTGTCAAGGTTGCCCGTAGGCTCATCGGCAAGCAGCACCGAAGGTTTGTTCATCAACGCCCTCGCAATGGCAACTCGCTGTTGCTCACCGCCCGATAGTTGCGCAGGCTTATGCTCTGCTCGCTCCGACAAACCGACTGCCGAGAGCAACTCCAAAGCCCTCTGCTTCGCCTCCTTGCGCTTTGCTCCGCCAATAAGTGCCGGCATCATCACATTTTCGAGAGCCGAAAATTCGGGCAGGAGGTTGTGGAACTGAAAGACAAAGCCGATATGGCGATTGCGGAACTCCGCCGTGCGCTTCTCGTTGAGTGCAAAGAGCTTTGTGCCGTTAATCTCCACCTCACCACCATCGGCAGGGAGGAGTGTGCCGATAATCTGCAAAAGGGTTGTTTTGCCTGCGCCACTCGCACCGACAATCGAAACAATCTCGCCCTTCTCGACTTCGAGCGAAACGCCTCGCAACACCTTCAAGTCGCCAAACGACTTCTCGATATTAGAAACCTTTATCATTTTGGTTGAATTTTTCGTAAAGTTTTATTGTCTGCACCGCCTCTTTTATGTCGTGTACTCGGAGCAGTGTCGCACCCTGTCGCAACGCCTCCCAATGGACCGCCTGCGTAGCCGACAACGCCTCATCGGGGGTTATGCCGAGAGGCTTGTAAATCATTGACTTGCGAGATACGCCCACCAACAGCGGTTGCCCCAACGCCTTCAAGCAGTGCAACCCTGCAAGGAGTTCGTAGTTCTGCTCCACCGTCTTGGCAAAGCCAAAGCCGGGATCCAACGCCACCCTACTGCGCTCCACACCCACCTTGTCGATTGCCGACAATCGCTCCTGCAACTCCTTTATAACCGCGGCAACAACATCGTTGTATTCAGTCTGTTGCTGCATCGTCTGCGGTGTTCCGCGCATGTGCATTGCAATATAGGGCAGTTTGCGCTCCGCCACTGTTGCAAGCATCTCCGCATCGCCCTGCCCTGCCGTAATATCATTTACGATAACCTCGCCAAAGCGGTCGGTTGCTCGGCGGATAACCTCGGCACGGAAGGTATCTATCGAAACAGGCACATCGCCCGACACCTCACGGGTTGCCGACAAAGCCATCTCTACCCTCTGCCACTCCTCCTCGACCGATACATCTTCGGCATCGGGGCGTGAGGAGTAACCGCCAATATCCAATATCGCAGCACCCTCGTTCAGAGCCTTTTCTACTCGCTCCGCCACAGCCTTATGCGACTGCGTGCGCGAGGAGGCATAAAACGAGTCGGGCGTGGCGTTCACAATCGCCATAACACCCCTCTGCCACAATATATTATCGAGTTTGCTCATTGTTCATCATCTTGAAGCGATACGACAACTCGGCAACATCTTTCTCGACATCTTCGAGATGGATATTCACTATCGCAAAGTCGGCCCGTGCGACCAACTCGTCATCGCTCATCTGCGCCTTGACACGGGCCTCTATCTGCTCACGACTTGCGCCATCACGCTCCATTGCTCGCTCAATTCGCAACGGCAGAGGTGCCAACACCGCCACCGTCTTATCCACCACCGCATCAAAGCCCGACTCGAACAAAATAGCCGACTCCAAAATGCAGAAGTCGCCCTCCTGCTCCTCTGCCCAGCGCAAGAAATCCTCCTTCACGGCAGGGTGAACGATGGAGTTGAGTTTTTCGAGTTGCTCCGCCGAGCCAAAGACTCGACTTGCGAGATATGGGCGATTGAGCGCACCATCAGTGTAGCACTCCTCGCCAAATTCGGCAACAAGAGCCTTGCGCAACTCCTCGGACTCGTTCATCAACGCCTTGGCGCGAGAGTCCGAGTCGTAGAGCGCAACGCCACGCTCTGCAAACATTTGGCAGACGGTGCTTTTGCCGCTGCCGATACCTCCGCAAATGGCTACTTTAATCATTTTGAGGGAGTGGAATATCATCAAAATCACCAACCGACACTATCTTCAAGTCGCTGAAACGCACCGAGATAGCATCTTGCATCGAGATAGGCGAAATACGCACCTTGTACTCCTTGGCAAGCGAATCTACTACTGCACCCTCCGCCGTTGTTGCAGGCTCTTCGATAATATCGTAGTTGAGCTCCTCCAACGGAATAGTTGCACGGCGCGAAGCGTAGAAGCCATAGCCAAAGAGGGTTGTTCCCTTACCCTCGACCACGCACGGGACAACGATACGCTCACCATTGACCTTGACCTTTATATTAAAGTCGGTGGTGTAGGTGTAGTTCAGCTTCGAAATATACCAAAGGGTAAACGATACCGCCAAAAGTACCAAAAATACGGGCGAAATATAGTTGCGTAACTTCTGCGCCCAAGTCTTCAAAAGTGCAAGAAATCTTTTCATAATGCACAAAGTTAGGAAAAATTAGGAATTAAGAATTAAGAATTGAGAATTATTTTAGGCGAAGGATTGAAAAATCGATTTTAAGGAGGTGGTTGCAAGGCAATTATAAGATTGTTTTGAACGAGGGAATTTTGTGCCAAACAAGAAAGCGAGTCCGCAGCATACTAATCGTATGTGAGGAACTCGCTTATCGAAGTACGGTGCAAAATTCACCGCTCAAAACAGTCTTATAAGGCTTGGGAGATGTTAATGATGTAATCCCCCATTCGCTCTATCTCGGAGATAAGGTCGATGTAATATACTGACGATGTATAAGACTCCTTACCTTCATCGATATTGCGAATCTCCTCCTCGCGAAGACGGTTGCGCATATCGTTGAGTTCGACCTCCGCCTCGACAGCAAGTTTAACATCAGGCTTACCATCAAAGCCCTTTTCGAGGTTGGCAATCATTACGGCATAGGCGTTATCGAGAAGTTTTAGCATTTGGTCAATCTTCTCGACACTCTTGTCGGTAAAGCGTTTGCCATGTTCGTTACGGCGCGAGAGAATTCGGCTGACCGCCTCGCCCGAATCGCCAAGGCTCTCCATCTCGCCAATAATCTTGAAAAGAGCCTTCGATTGGGCGCGGGTTTTCTCGCTAATAGAGTCTTGTGGGAGGGAGTTAAGGAAGGTGGCAATTTCGTACTCGATGCGGTCGGAAATCTCCTCATATTTAACGAGTTTGCCACGATAGAACTCGAAGTCTGCCTCGGTTGTAGCGTGAATTGCCGACTTGATATATCCGAGTTCGTTGCGGAGTATGTTTGCAAAGTGGATAGTTTCGTTCTTCGCCTGCTCAATAGCCAGCTCTGCCGTTCCCATAGGTCCGGCATCGATATATTTGAGATGTACGACATCCTCTTCCTCCTCGCTCTTCGGCTTGATAGCCCAAGTTACAATCTTGGCAATCTGAGGTACAAACCAAATCAAAATGCAGGTATTGAAGGTGTTGAAAAGGGTGTGAAGCATCGAAAGACCATAGAGCGCCGAAATCGAGGCATCTCCGCCGAGAGACTTGGAGGTATCGTGGATTATCTCCATCGGGTTTGGATAGCCCATAGCCTCGATAATAAGTCCAACAAGCGATGTAAAAGGCTTGAAGAGAGCCAATGCCCAAACAACACCAAAGAGATTGAATAGGGTATGCGCCAAAGCAGCACGCTTGGCGTTAGTATTTGCTACCGCAGCAGCGATATTTGCGGTGATGGTAGTGCCGATATTCTCGCCAAGCACCATCGCAGCAGCCATCTCGAATGGTAACCAGCCGAGGTTGAGCATAATCAGCGTAAGTGCCATTGTTGCACTCGAAGATTGCAACACAAGTGTCAGCACAGTACCGAACACCAAGAAGATAAGCACCGAGCCAAAGCCGAAGCCCGACCATGTCTTAATAAAGGATAGGACCTCGGGGGTCTGTTGCAAGTCGGGCACCGAGTTCTTCATCAGCGACAAGCCGAGGAACAACAACGAGAAACCGATAATAAACTCGCTGATATTGCGGCGTTTTTCAATCTTTGAGAGGCTTAACAAGAAACCTACCGCCATCAACGGCACGGCAAAAATCGAGATATCCGCCTTGAAACCGAGCAACGAGATAAGCCATGCCGTAATCGTAGTACCGATATTGGCACCCATAATTACGCCAATAGCCTGCTCCAACGCCAACAAACCGGCATTCACGAAGCCTACAACCATAACGGTAGTGGCACTTGACGACTGAATTACAGTGGTTATTCCCAAGCCTGTCAGTACACCCTTAAAACGATTAGATGTCAGAGAGCCAAGAATTGCACGCATTCGAGCTCCTGCGGTCTTCTGCAAGCCCGAACTCATCAGATTCATTCCGTAGAGGAACATTCCGAGAGCTCCAAGCAGGGTTAGAATTTGAAGTATCATACTATATTATTTTAGGTTATATATTATAAATAAGGTATGCATTGTATGCCACAAACATTGCGAACATCACCGCACCTGCCACACGCGACAAACGCCCCTTGCGAACAAGCACTAACGGCATAATTGATGCCACAATCATCACCACATAATCTACAAAGGTGATGCCACCTCCCGTCAAAGGCGAAATCTGCGAACATACACCAAGGATAAAGGTGATATTAAAGATATTCGAGCCGATGATATTACCGAGAGCAAGTTGGGTATTCTTTTTGAGAGCCGCTGCAACCGATGCCGCCAACTCCGGTAACGAAGTACCGCAAGCGATAAGAGTAATCGAGATAAACGCCTCGCTTACGCCCCACTCCTCGGCTATCGAGATTGCCGACTCGACAAAGTAGTGGCAACTTGTAACCAACACGCCCAAGCCCACGATAACCTTTGCCACTGCAACCCATAGATTTGGCTTTGGGGTATCATTTGTCTGCACCTCATTTTGTGCCACCCCCTTATTGCGGTCACGGCGGAAGGAGATATACATAAATGTAGCAAAGAGAGCCAACAACACCAAGCCATCTATGCGACCAATCAACGGTGTCGTGCCGTTAAAGAAGTTGAATGCCAAAAGCGTTAGCACGACCGAAACGCCAATGCAGAATGGCAACTCGAAACGGCGATTCTCCTTTGGAGCCTCAACGGGCATAACGAGAGCCGTAAGACCGAGGATAAAGAGGACATTGAAGATATTTGAGCCTACGATATTACCTATGGCAACATCGACCTGCCCATTCCACGCTCCAAGCGAACTGACAAAGAGTTCGGGGCAAGATGTTCCGATGCCGACAATCACGGCACCTATTACGAAGTCCGAAACACGGTAGCGGCGAGCAATATCTACGGCTCCCGCAACCAAAGTATCGGCACTCCAAATAATTGCGACAAGCGCAATCAAGAGTATTATATATTCCATTGATTTTTTACTATCTACGAATTTACACTATGAATAAGAGTTGAGCGAATGACAAACTTCGCCTTTTTCGTCACTCTTATCAAATGCGCAGACAGCATAGCGAGTAGAAAGCCCGAGGGGCAACTACCCCACCCAAGATATTCGGTTTGTATGTATTGTGAGAATGTTCAATTACAAAGCTCTCCGACTCTGCCTTTACTGCAATATTCGCGTTGCAAGTTCGCTTGCAAGTTGTGCGTTGCACAGTGCGGCTATTGCTATTTACCGTACGGGAGGACTCTCTGCCCGAAAGCAACGATGTGGGATTGGGAATATCGGCATCAATAATCGCTACCTCGACCTGTTGAGAAAGTGGCGTAGTATGCATATTTGCACTCTCCGCCTTGCACTCTCCGAACAACAAAATGGAGAGTGTTACCACAAACGACAATATGGATACTCGACTTAACACACTACAAATATAGGGATAAAAACGGTATTATTATATATATGTATCGTGCCAAAGAGATAAATTTAACGATTTCTTAAATTTAATTTAACGATTTTTTAAGGTTGGGGTTGTTAGGGGCATTAGAGGCATTAGAGGCGTTAGAGGCGTTAGGGGTGCGCTTGGTGTTTTCTTGGCTGTGGGAACTCTGGGGCGTATCACGGCGCAAGCAAATCCCACAAGCATACCAATAACGATAAGAAAGCAAAAGAGTGTGGCTATTTTTAGGAAAGTATGAAGCCTTGCCACAATCTCAATAAATAGGAATTTAAGCAGATGGTTGCAAGGCACACAAGAAAATCGCCCCGCAGCATACTTAGCGTATGTGAGGAGCGATTTATCGAAGTGTAACGCAGCAAACGCTGCTTAAAAACTATTTATTTTTCTTCTGCATATCGTATGCAAGCGGAGTTGCAATAAACAACGACGAGTAAGTACCAACTACAACACCAATGAGCAAAGCGAATACAAATCCACGGATAGTCTCACCACCGAAGATGAAGATTGCCAAGAGGGTTACGATGGTTGTACCCGAAGTATTCAATGTACGCATCAATGTTGAGCAGAGTGCTGCATTCAAAGTCGAAACGGTATCACGCTTTGGATAGAGCGAGAGGTACTCACGGATACGGTCGAAGATAACCACGGTATCGTTGATAGAGTAACCGATAATTGTCAAGATTGCAGCGATAAATGCCTGGTTAATCTCCAAGTTGAACGGCATAACCGAATAGAACATAGAGAACAATGCGATAATCATAAAGGCATCGTGAATAAGTGCAAGAGTTGCACCTGCTGCCCACTGCCACTTGCGGAAACGGAATACGATATACAAGCTGATTGCAATAAGAGCGAAGAGCAACGAGAATACTGCGCCCATAGTCATATCCTTCGCAATAGCAGGACCAATCTTATCTGCCGAAACAATACCATTAACATCGTCCTGTGTATTGCGGAAACCGTCAAGAGTGATATCATAAGTGTAGAGTGGCTTCAATGCGTTGTAGAGAATAGTCTCAACCTCCTCGGTAGTAGCCTCCGAAGTATCATCGAACTTGTACTGGGTAACGATACGCATCTGGTTCTCTGCGCCATACTGCTTAACCTCCAACGAAGTGTTTGCAGCATCGCCCTCTACAAAGGCATTCTCCAAAGCACCACGAACCTGCTCTGCCGATACATTCTGGTCGAAACGAACTACGAATGTACGACCACCGGTGAACTCAACGCCATAGTTCAAGCCATGGAATACGAGCGAAGCAACACCAGCAAGAATCACTACACCCGAAGCGATGTAAGCCCACTTACGCTTGCCGATGAAGTCGAAGTGGAAGTTGGTGAGCAAGTTCTCCGACCACTTGTACGAGAACGAAATCTTGCCCCACTTTGCAACGATAGCCTCAATCAACAAACGGGTGATGAAAATCGAGCAGAACAACGAGGTCAAGATACCGATAACGAGAGTAGTTGCGAAGCCCTGAACAGGACCATTACCAAATACGAAGAGAACGATACCGGTGATGATAGTGGTCAAGTTACCATCGATAATTGCCGAGTAAGCGTTCGAGAAACCGTCCTTGATAGCAGCGTGAATACCCTTACCACCACGCAACTCCTCCTTGATACGCTCGTAGATAATTACGTTAGCATCTACCGCCATACCCATTGTCAAAACGATACCTGCGATACCAGGCAAGGTCAATACTGCACCGAACGATACGAGGCAACCCATCAAAAGGAATACATTGGCAATCAAAGCGATATCCGATACCCAACCTGCTGTACGATAGAACAAGCCCATATAGAGGAGTACGAGGATAAACGCCAAGAGGAATGACAACATACCTGCATTGATAGACTCCTGACCGAGCGATGGACCAACTACTGTATCCTGAATAATGCGTGCAGGTGCTGGTACCTTACCCGACTTCAATACATTTGCCAAGTCCTGAGCCTCCTGGATAGTGAAGTCTCCCGAGATAGAAGAGTTACCACCCTCAATCTTACCACGAACTACCGGAGCCGAATATACATAACCATCGAGAACGATAGCGATGCACTTGCCGACATTCTCGCCTGTGAGCTGAGCCCACTCGGTGATACCGTTCGAGTTCATAGCCATCGAAACCTCTGCGTTAGCACCTGTCTGTGCGTAGGTTGCACGAGCATCAGAGATAACCGAGCCATCGAGTGGAGCCTTGCCATCAGCACGCTCAACCTTGATAGCGTAGAGGAAGAACTGACCATCAGCCAACTTATCTCCCTTGATGCCCCACTTGAAGCGAACATCGCTTGGGAAGCAGTCGCGAACCTCAGGCAAAGCCAAATACTTGTTGATAGCAACAGTATCGGCAGCAGTAGCAGCACCTACAACAGCACCACCTGCATATCCAGGGTTCAAGAGAGCGAGCAATGGATTGCGCTCGCGAGTGAAACGAGCAACTGCCTCCTCTGCCTTAGCATCCTCCGAAACCTCTGCAGCCAATGCAGGAGCATCGGTAGTAGCCTCAGCCTTAACCTCTACCTCCTTGTTTGCATCGCGATAAGCCTTAACAGCCATATCTGCGCGCTGCAATGCAGGGAGCAACTCCTGACCATTGTAGGTTGTCCAGAACTCCAACGATGCAGTACCCTGCAAGAGCTTACGAACACGCTCAGGCTCCTTAACACCTGGAAGCTCAACCAAGATGCGGTTTGAGTTTGGAAGGCGCTGAATGTTTGGCTGAACAACTCCGAAGTGGTCGATACGGCTACGGATAATGTTGAACGATGCAGCGAGAGCATCATCAGTCTCCTGCTTCAAAACCTTTACAACCTCTGCATCGCTCATACCCGACTTGATATCCTTGCGGTCTGGGCTGATGAAGATATCTGCGAGAGGTGCGCCATTCGATGCCTTCGAGTAAGCCTCTGCCAAAGTCTCGATATAACCACCTGTACCCTGGCGAAGAGCCTCGTTAGCCTCTGCGATAGCAACTACGAAGTTAGGATCGTGCTGGCTCTCGCCTGCAAGCGACTTAACCACATCCTCAACCTGAATCTCGAGCATAACATTCATACCGCCCTTCAAGTCGAGACCGAGGTTAATCTCCTTCTCTTTGCACTGTTTGTAGGTGAATGATGTCAAGCCTACATTGTAAACTGTTTTGTTCTCGATCGAATCGAGATAATACTGCTCCATCGAAGCCTGCTCCTCGGCAGGGAACGATTTTGCATACTCTACTGCAGCCTTCTCGACACTACTTGTCTTCCAAGTAAACGAGAGTTGGTAGAGACAAGCCAATCCCATAAGAATGGCTACCCATTTGATTACTCCTTTGCTTTGCATTTGAGTTAAAAAATTAATAAGTTAATATAATTATAATTTAGTTTTGTTTTGCGATTCACTTGTATGCAATCCTCGCGCACACGCGATAAATCGTGCAAAGATAAGAAAAATTTTCCAATAAACAACCCCACACGCCACATTTTACTCAATTTTATAGTTCAATCCATCTGTCACGATAAAAAATATCGGTATTCTTAATACATTTATTATATTTTATTACTACATTTGCGAAAGCATTAAATCTAACAACACATTATGAACATTATGAAGAGATTGTTTTTACTTCTAGCAGTTATCGTCAGTTCGGCTGCATTTTTCTCTGTATCGGCTCGCAAGAGCGAAGTTTTGAGTTATGGCACACCTGAAAGTGTGGGCATAAACGGAGCGTACCTCTCCCGCACACTCGACTCGATTGCAAACGCGTCTATCCAATCGAAGTGTTTTCCGGGATGCCAGATTCTCGTAGCACGACACGGCAAAATCGTGTATCACAAAAGTTACGGTCATCACACTTTCAAGCAGGAGCGCCCCGTAGAGAATCACCATCTCTACGATATGGCTTCTTGCACCAAAGTTATGGCTGCAACAATATGTCTGATGCGTCTTGTAGAGCAGAAGCAGTTAGACCTCGATAAGCCTATTTCTCTCTATTTGGAGGAGTTCAAAGGCTCGAACAAGGAGAATCTGACTCTTCGCGAAATTTTAACGCATCAGAGTGGAATCCGAAATATGAGTTTCACAAGATTATTTCTCAACAAAGACAAACAGTTGCGCACAAATCTATTCAGCTCAACTCAAAGTGAGGAGTTCCCTTACCAGTGTGGCGAGAATCTATATTCGAGCAAAGGTATATACGACTATATGCTCAACCATATTGTCAAGCAGAAGGTATATGCGAAGAAATTTAAGTATTCGTGTCTTAATTGGCATTTAGCAAACATCTTGGTCGAGCGCGTAACAGGTCGCAAGTATGAGGATTTTCTCTACGAGGAGTTCTACAAGCCACTCGGAGTAAAAGATGCCACATACAACCCAAGAGGTAAATATCCACTTTCGGAGATTGTTCCGACAGGTTTCGACAAGAGATATCATCGAGGCGCAACTCACGGCTTCGTACACGACACCGCAGCCGGCATGCTTGGCGGAGTTTCGGGCAACGCAGGATTATTCGCCAACAGCGGGAGTCTTGCCATAATTTTGCAGATGCTCCTCAATGGTGGCGAGTATAATGGTGTGCGTTACTTCAAGCGTAAGACCGTGCGCGAGTGGTCTTCGTATCAATATCCGGGAAATAACAACCATCGTGGCTTAGGTTTTGACAAGCCTCGATTTGAGGCTCCTACTCCCGAATCAAGTGCAACTATCCATTATCCTTATGGGCCTTCTGCATCAAAACAGAGTTTCGGACATACAGGGCACACTGGCACAATGGTATGGATTGACCCTAAGGCAGATATGTTTATGATACTGCTTTCAAATCGCGTAGCAACGCCAAATAAGAATGTATTTATGAAGCAAAATCCTCGTACCAAGTGCCACGAGGCTGTATATGAGGCTATCAAACAATATAAAAAGTAGAAGAATTATTAAGTTATGAGATTCGTACTATCAATTTGTATAGCACTCGCTATCACATTCTCTGCATCTGCTCGCAAGAGTGCAGTTCTAAGTTATGGCACACCTGAGAGTGTCGGTATGGACGGAGAGTACCTATCGCGCACTCTCGACTCGATTGCAAACGCGTCTATCCAATCGAAGTGTTTTCCGGGGTGCCAGATTCTTGTAGCACGCCATGGCAAGATAGTTCACCACAAGAGTTATGGCTATCACACCTACGACAACGAGCGCAAAGTCGAGAATAGTCATATCTACGACATGGCTTCTTGCACCAAGGTTATGGCTGCAACAATGTGTTTAATGCATCTTGCCGACAATGGAAAGTTGGACCTTGACAAACCCATATCATACTATTTGAAGGAGTTCAAAGGTTCTAACAAGGAGGATTTAACCCTACGCGAAGCCCTATCACACCAAAGCGGTATGCGCAATCCTAAATTGTCAAAGATTCTCTTTAACGAAAATAAGGAGTTGCGTTCCGATCTAATCAGTACGACTCAGAGCGAGGAGTTTCCGCACCAATTCTGCAATGGACTTTTTGTTACCAAAGAGAACCGCAACATTATATTGGATAGAATCGTAAATGGAAATGTTGGACCTAAAAAGTTCCGTTACTCTTGTTCCAACCTGCACTTGGCATTCTACTTGGTGGAACGCATTACAGGTCGCAGTTACGAAGATTATCTCTACAACGAGATATACAAGCCATTGGGTGCAAAAGATGCCACCTACAACCCTACACGCAAATACTCACTTGAACAGATAGTACCTACCGAGATAGATAACAGGTATCGCAAACAGCTCGTACATGGTACCGTTCATGACGAAGCCGCAGCCTTTATGGGAGGTGTATCCGGCAATGCGGGACTATTTGCTAATAGCGAGAGCCTTGCTCCAATTTTGCAGATGTTGCTCAATGGTGGCGAGTATAATGGAGTAAAACTCTTTAAGCGCAAGACCGTTCGCGAATGGACATCTTACCAATTCCCTAAAAATGGTAACCATCGTGCCGTTGGTTTCGACAAGCGAAGATTAGTAGAGCCACCTCTCAAACCGGGCGAAAGTTATCCATATTGCTATGGGTCATCGGCATCGAAAAAGAGTTTTGGACATACCGGATTTACCGGCACAATGGTGTGGGTTGATCCTAAGGCTGATTTGATTTATGTGATTCTATCCAACCGAGTATATCCATCGCGCAACAACAAGCCATTCGAGGAGTTGAACCCTCGTGCGCGATGCCACGAGGCGGCTTACGAGGCTATTCGCCAATACAAGCGCAGATAATCAAATCAAAACTGCATATTTCATAACGGAGATAGTTTTATCTCCGTTTTTTTTGTTTTTATGTGAAAATTTATCACAAAACATTTAACTTTATGCAATAAAATGCATCTTATGTTGCGTAACCTAATAAAATTTGTATGAAATTCATTGTAAATCTTTTAATTGCACTATTTGCCGTACATGCTGTCGCAACGGCACAGAACTCCACTCGCATCGTTTGCGATGAAACCTGCAAGACCGAGTCGGGAGCAACAGCCGTCAAGGGAGATGGTTTTGCCGTTGTGTCGCCCGTAGGTCGCGGAACGGTCAAGATGATTGAGATGGCACCACGCCTTAACTCGCTCGATGGCAAAACGATTGCCATTGTCGGCGGTAGTTTTATGGCTCGTACCACCCACCCCGAACTAAAACGCTTGTTCGAGAAGCACTACCCTACTTGTCGTATTATTCTGCTTGACGAGATTGGCTCGGCAGGCGTCTATCCTGCGCCGGGCGTTACTCGTCGCTCGAAAGATGAATTTCAGGAGAAGTTGCGCTCGATGCGTGTCGATGCCGTTATTTCGGGCAACTGCGGTTGCGGACTCTGTACCCCGAAGGAGGTCGGCTCATGCATCGCAGCCGAGTATATCGGTATTCCTGCCGTGGCTATCGCTGCGCCAACATTTACCGAGCAGGTATTCTACACCTCGGCAAACAATGGCGTTCCAGCTCCTCGCGTAGCGGAGTACCCGGGAGCATTTGCTTCGCATACCACCGATGAACTTATCAAAAACACACGCGAGATACTCTTTCCGCAAATCGTCAAGGCACTCACAACACCAATCACCGCCGAGGAGTTGGAGCGTAGCGCAAAGAGCAACAAGGGCGATATTCGCGATGATATTTTTTATGGCACTTTGCAGGAGGTAAATGACCACTTCCGCGAGATGAATTGGTCCGATGGTCTGCCAATCGTACCGCCTACATTCGAGCGAGTAAGCGAGTTTTTGCGATATACCGACAAGCAATGGAACGAAACAGTTGCCATACTCCCTGTGGCACATCGCAACACAACGGTTTGGCATGTGGCGGTAAATGGCGTTATGGCGGGTTGCAAGCCCGAGTATATGCCTATACTTATCGCTATGACAAAGGCTATCGGTGCGCCATCGTTCCGCCGTACATTGGCAAGTACCCACGCTTGGGTGCCATACTCTTGGCTGAATGGACCTGTTGCTCGACAACTCGGCATCGACTGCGGTCAGGGCGAGATTAACGAGGAGGCAAATGTGGCGATAGGTCGCTTTATGAGCCTTGCGCTGATGAACTTGGCAGGCTACTACATCAAGCAGAATCGTATGGGTACTTTCGGCTACCCTCTGCCGTGGTGCTTGGTAGAGGATGAGATTGCTTGTCGCGAAGTGGGCTGGAAACCTTACCACGCACGACTCGGCTATCAGATGAATGACAACACCATTACCACCTCCTCTACCCTGCTTTGGGGCAACAATATGGCACCCTCCACAACTAACCCACAGAAGATTATGGAGTTGCTCGCGTGGGATATCACCGAGCGTTGCCAATTTGCACTCGGCAGTGGCAAGCAATTTACCTACCGCACCATTCTCCTGACTAAACCAATAGCGAAGAATTTGGCTGTAAAATACCGCACCCCTTACGCCCTTGAACAAGACCTTATCCGCACCGCCCGCCGTTCGCTCAAAGAGCGAGTATTTGCCAACTACTACGCCAACCCGGGTAGTAACCCCGAAGAGCGTCACCCTATTCGTAATTGGCGCGAACACCTCACACGCACCGAAGGGGCTTCGATGACCGCTACACCTGTTTGGTACGACACTCCTGACTCGGAGATGATGACCATTCCTGCGATGAAGGAGGAGATGACCGCCTTTATTATCACGGGTGATGAGAGCCGCAACAAGGTACAGACAATGCCGGGCGGCGGTTTTGAAACAATCGTTATCGAACTCCCTCGCAATTGGAACAAACTGATGCAGGAGAAGGGCTACAAGCCGATTGAGGAGTATTATATCAAGTAGAGTTGAGAGTTGAGAGTTGAGAGCTGAGAGTTGAGAACGGAGAACTTTTTTTTCGAATCGGCAGAAAGAAATGGCATTCGCTCACGATGTTCGCTGAATGGCAACGAATGGCATTCGCTCGTTTCACTCGCTTAATGGCAAGCCGACAAAATTGTTATTCTATGCCATTCAGCAC
The DNA here is from genome assembly GCA_045543935.1 of Alistipes sp. Taxonomy (GTDB): domain Bacteria; phylum Bacteroidota; class Bacteroidia; order Bacteroidales; family Rikenellaceae; genus Alistipes. The sequence continues at coordinate 821 of JAZPYA010000008.1, read as the reverse complement.
TCTGCAAGAGTGCGCATGCCATTCAGGGCGAAAGCCCGCATGTCATTGAATGCCACTACCTACTGCCGGGTATCGTTTTCGATACCCGTGTTTGCGTGGGATGCGTTTCTCTTGTGGGGTGGCTTTCCCCTCCTTGATTGCAGGGTATCGTTTTCGATACCCATGAGGGCAGTGGTACTGTGCACTTTTTTGTTGGGTATTGTTTTCGATACCCATGAGGGCGGTGGGTGCGCTCTCTTGGGTGCTAGGTATCGTTTTCAATACCCGACTTTATATTGCAGTCTTTTCGGCTTGTTTGAGGGCAAAAAAATCCGCCCCGAAAGGCGGATTTTTATTTATACAACTCTTTCCGATTATGGAATAAGGTTTAATGTATAGGTCTGTATATGGTCGCCACACTTGTAGGTAAGGGTTACCGCTATGAGTTTATCCCAATTCAAACGCTCAATCATATAGCCCTCGCCCGTTGTCAGCGGAGTAAGTTTAACAAGACTCTCATCGCTCGATGTAAGGGTATATTCCGAAGCCGGAATCTGGTACAACTTATATGCATTGAGCATTGCCGTAACCTCGCGACAGTAGGTAATGAAATTAAGACCACTCTTGTAACGCGAAGCGTCCCAATTAAACGAATAGTTCCTTGTGCCACCCAAATTCTCGATGTGCGTGCCAGTGGTATCATCGCTCAATCCGTGAGAGTAGAATAGACAAGGGAAGGTTTGCATATATATCCTCACGTTGCCCAACTGCTGACCATCGAGATATGGCAAAGCCTCGATGTAGAAACTACCATCACTAAAGTTCTCCGAGAGGCAAACCGA
>JAZPYA010000007.1:0-50694 GCA_045543935.1 Alistipes sp. | reverse complement strand
ATGCTCATCGCTAACGGCTATATACTCAACACTCGACTTCTCCAATGTCACGAGCCAGATTGACACCACCTTCACTTCGTGCAAATCATTGGTGGAGGTGCGCTTTGCGGGTACGATAAATGTCGATGTGGCGATGAACGGTTGCCCGAAGCTCTCGGTGGATAGCCTGCTGTCCCTGCTGAACGCCCTATGCGAGAACGCACAAGGATTAACCTGCAAGATCGGCTCGACCAACCTCGGCAAACTCACAGACGAGCAAAAAGCCATTGCCACCGATAAAGGGTGGGAGTTGGTGTAGGTGCGTAAAACTGCGTAAATGCGTAAAGATGCGTAAACAAGAAAATTTACGCACTCTTACGCACTACAAAAATTAGCCGCCCCGTTTGGAGCGGCTTTCGCGTTTGTTGGCGGTTATGAGGCGATCTGTGAAACTATGAGATGTGGATTGCTATATTGCTCGTCTGGATAGAATAATCGCCACAAATGCGCGTTGCGAGATTGTTCATGTCCTCGGCAAGTTTATCCTTAATGACCTTCGCATAAATCTGCGTGGTGCGAATATTTCTGTGACCGAGCATCTTGGCTACAGACTCAATAGGTACACCGTTTGACAATGTAACAGTTGTAGCGAATGTGTGTCGAGCCATGTGGAAGGTTAAGGTCTTATTGATGCCGCAACGCACAGCCACTTCCTTCAAATAGAGGTTGCTACATGAGTTTGTCAATGTCGGAAGCAACTTGCCTTTGAGTTCCTTTATGCCTTGATACTTTTTGATGATGAGTTGCGGAATCTCTAACAATGGAATATCTACCGCCTCAGAGGTCTTCTGGCGATGTGTTTTTAGCCAAACCTGCCCAGCCTCATCGGTGATAATATTCTCTTTTGTCAAGCCTGCAACATCGCAGTGTGCCAGACCTGTGAAACACGCAAATACAAAAACATCTCGCATCTTCTCAAGTCTGTCAATTTCCATATCTGTTTGGATAAGAGCAGCCAGCTCCGACTTGGTAAGGACATCGCGTTCAACGGGATCAAAATGAATCTTAACGGTTGAAAATGGATTCTTGCTAACCCAGCCATTATCTATGGCAACCTTGTATATCGTGCGTAGCTTTTGGCGAATCTTCATGGCGTGGTTATTTGCCATGTTATACTCTACACGAAGATAGTTGTCAAAGTAGCTGAGGAATTTAGGCGTTACCTCCTCAAGCGAGATATCTTTAACGCCAAGTTGAGATGCGATGTAATCCTGGAGACGATTGCGCACCAATATATATTTGTCAAGTGTACGCTTGGAGGTCGTGATACCGACCATCTTTGAATACTCGACCAGCCACTGATCAAAGATCTCTACATAACCCCTGGGTTTAGTTATGTCTTTGCCCAGCAATGCTTGCTTAAGTCTCTCTGGCGTTACATTGACATCTTGAGCCTGCATTATAAGGAATTTATTGTAGGCTTTGGTGCGATACTCATCAAGAACAGCGGCAATGGCTTGATCATCGCGTGTATGTCCACTGGGTTTACCATCGCCCCATCTCTCTGGAAGTATTGTTTGTTTGGTGCTGATGTGGCATGTTTGATTACCAATGGTGAGTTGCATCAAAATCGGTACTCGTCCACTTTTGTTTGGTTTGCCTTTGTGGGCAATCATCTTAATCCTTAACATTTCTGTTCTCATAGCTTCTAATCGTTTTTACAGTGTACTATTTATGTTGCAAAATTACGCTACTAAAAACGGCTGGAAGAATCTATACATAGACAATTTTTAGACAAACATAGACAATGTTTAGACAAAGGTTGACATTATGCAAATTCCTTTCAATGAGCCGTTTACGAGTGCAAACATAAGCTCACTATTCGGAAGTGTCAAGTTAATTCGCAACTATCTGCAAAGATTATCGCAGATTAATGAAAGTGGGGCAAGATTACCCGAAACCTATGTCCAAGTTTTCGGTTATTGGTTTCAAAAAGGTTTGTCGCATTTGTCTGTTTTAGTTAGACAGCCGATGGACAAACATAGACAAAACAACCACGATACGCCACTGGTGCGCCCCAGGACGGGCTGCTTAACTCGTTGAGCAACAACAAAAAAGCGAGAAACTTTCGTTTCTCGCTTCTGTACCCCCTCAGGGGCTCGAACCCTGGACCCCAACATTAAGAGTGTCGTGCTCTACCAACTGAGCTAAAGAGGCATTACCGCGCCCGGTTTTACCCGATTGCGAGTGCAAAGATAAAGCAAAAATTCTTTTCCGCCAAACTTTTTTCAAAAAAAAATTATCATTTTACCAATTTTTACCATATACTCACCCTAATATCGGCACAAATCTTGCCCTACACTCCCCGAAGTCTAAAAACATATCGCAAAATGAAAAGTATCAAAGGAACACGCACCGAGCAGAATCTACTCAAAGCCTTTGCCGGTGAGTCGCAAGCACGAAATCGTTACACATTCTTCGCAAAGCGCGCCCGCAAAGAGGGTTACGAGCAAATTGCTGCTGTATTTGACGAGACAGCAGCGCAAGAGCAAGAGCATGCCGAAGTCTTCTTCAAACTCCTCGAAGGGGGTAAAGCCGAAATCTCTGAAGCAACATACCCTGCCGGTCGTATCGGCACGACCGAGGAGAATCTGCTCGCAGCAGCCGAGGGCGAGCGTGAGGAGTGGGATATTCTCTATCCTACCTTTGCCACAATAGCCGAAGAGGAGGGTTTTCCCGAGGTGGCAAACGCCTTTCGTATGGTTTCGACCGTGGAGGTCGAACACGAAAATCGCTATCTGAAACTGCTATCACGCATCACCGATGGCGATTTCTTCCATCGCGATGGCGAGATATGGTGGCAGTGTCGCAACTGCGGATTTGTCTGCAAGGCGAAGAATGCACCCCGCATCTGCCCGACTTGTCAGCACCCGCAGGCCTACTTCGAGCCGAAAAAAGAGAACTACTGATGAGTTAAACGGAAAACGGAAAGCGGAAAACTTTTGTTTTAGTGAGTAGTGAGGAGATAGGAGTTAGGAGTTAATTCTCAATTCTCAATCACCCCTAACGCCCCTAACGCCCTTAACGCCCCTAACGCCTCTAACCGACGCTGCGGAGCGAGCGCAGAGGCTGCTTGCATACTATGCCGAGATGCGAAGGAAGAAAAGCCTGCGCAGCAGGATTAAAACGGAAAAGTTTGAAATTTTTTCGGAATTATCTTTTTGCTTGTCTGTGCCAATGTAGAATGACGATTTATTTATAAAACGAAATATCTACTCCTTCTGTTTTGTAAATGCAATTATATATTAGTTAATCGCAATACCCTTTTGTGGAAGTGCTGTTCGAATCATTATTGCATCAATATAAATATAGTTGTAAATATGGTATTTGCGAAATAATTGTTATATTTGCGGCGTCAATCTCGTATTGACATAAAATATGAAAGTGTTTTCGCACTGTTTTAACGGAAAATGTGGAAGTTTTCAGAGTAACAAACAGACGAATGGCACTCCTTTCTTGTATGGATTATGTCGATGCAGGCACAACTCTTGTGTTGCACCCCATATCCGTTCAGGTGTGGGGTATTGCATCGTTTATTGTTACTTGGGTCATTCCACAACCTTCCGTTAGATAGACGAAATTGGCTCCACACTTTCTCTATTTAATTACAAACCCTATCTCGGGAGTCGGAAGGAACTAAATTTTCAAATATTATGAAAAAATGTTTTTTATTGATTGCCATGGCAATGTTTGCAGTGGTAAATCCAGCAATGGCTCAAAGCGAGAAGGCAATTGCAAAAGCAGTTAAAAAGAGTGTACGACAGTACGAGGCAGATGGCTGGAAGCCCGTTGAATCTGGTACACTGGAACTTATTGTATCTCGCCACTTCACCAAACTCTACTCTTCGAATAATCTCCAAGAGATTACAGGTTTTGCCAACGCTAAGCGTAGCATAAATCTTGCGAAGACAGAGGCTCGTAACAATGCTATCAATGAGTATGCAGAGAAATCGCGTTCGTATGTTCGCGCTCGTATGAACACTCACATCTCGGATATGCCAGAGAAACAGGCAGAGGCCTTTGTTGCAGGCTACGAGAGATTGGTATCGAGTGTTATAGATGGTCAGTTGCAGGCATCTTATCACATGTACAAACGAAACCATAATGGAACATACGATGTTCGAGCATTCTATATTGTAGACGAGGAGTCTGCGGCGAAAAAGCGCGAAGAGGCTGCAAAGCAGGCTATCAAAGATGCGCAAGTTGCTCACCAATATGCAGATGAAATATCGAAGTTTGTGAAAGAGGGATTCGATAATATCAACCAATAGTAATGGATTGTAGATTATTTATTATTTTGATGTCGGCACTTCTCCTCTTCGGTGGAGAGGTGTCGGCTCAAACTGATGCTTCTCACAAAATCAAACCTCGCTGGCTGCACAAACCTCCTAAACCAACCAATTCAACCTTTGTCTACGAGGTGGATAGGACTGTTGCACCATCTATAAATGCGGCAAGAACTGCTTCTTTGAACGGAATGGTCGCCAATGCAGGAATGGAAAATGGCGTAGTGGTATTATCCGACTATAAGACCCAAACCGTTGATGTTCACAGGTGGCGTAATGGCAAACAGGTAGATGAGGGTGTTGAGCGTTTTGAATCTAACAGCAGAATTAAGGGTAGAGAGGTGAGCCTCCACCTGAAATTGATTGCCGAGTATTGGGAGCGAGATAAATCGGGTGATTTGCATATATCAAGGCTATATGCAAAATCCCTCTCTGCGCGAGAACCTATGTTTGACAATGTGATGCTTACCACAAAATATGGCGCTCGTGGTCTTTGGCGTTCGATGATAATTCCCGGTTGGGGACAATTCCACAAGGGAGCAAACCTGAAAGGTGGTTTGATTCTCGGTGGTTGTGCAGTGTTGGCAGGTGGTATTATCTTTACGGAACACACTCGTGCCGACTATGCTGCCAAGTTGAAGCAGACACATGATAGGCATTCTTTGAGTACCTATCAGAACAAGCGAAACCACTTCGCTATGGCACGAAATATATGTATCGGTGCAGCAGGAGCATTGTATCTCTATAATCTGATTGATGCGATAGCAGCCCCGGGAGCGCAGCGCGTGGTTGTGAAGAAAAATCGAAGGGGGAGTGACAATACATACGCCTTTGCTCCTATGGTGACAGATGCAGGTACTCCGGCATTAGCCGCTTCAATAACATTCTAATAGCAAAAATTACAATTATGAAAAAGATATTTTTACTTCTATCAATAGTAGCAATAATCACAACTACCGCCTGCTCGGAAGATGAGGTGTCGATGTTTGGCGGAGTGTATGGTATTGTCAGTGACGCAGAGACAGGTGAGCCTATTCGTAACGCTTCGATAGTTCTCTCTCCGAGCAATCTAACAACCGTTACAGGCTCTGATGGACATTACGAATTTTCGGATTTGACAGCAGCTTCCTATAAGGTACAGTGTAGTGCTAATGGCTATAATACCAATAGCCGTCAAGTGACGGTATATGCAGGAGGTAGTGCTACTTGCGATTTTCTGATGACAAAGCAGCAAAGTGTATCGGGAATATCACTATCAACAAATGCGTTGGACTTTGGAAAGAATACTTCGGAGGAGTTATTTAGTATTACTAATACCGGTAATTCGGGTACTATTTCGTGGAGTATCTCCAATATCTCTGTGACATGGCTTACCGTAACGCCTATTTCGGGAAGTGTTGCTCAGGGAAAATCGTGCAATGTTACCGTGAGTATCGATCGCTCAAAAATTACCAAAGATGAGGATACCTATATTACCATCAATGCCGCCGGAGGATCTATGTCGGTTGCAGTGTATGTCGTATATGACGATGGTAGTGGCAACGGTGACAATGGTAGTGGTGAGCAGGGTGAATCAAAAATCAATTTCAATACTGCAACTCTCGATTTTGGCACAAGCGATAACGAACTCATTCTCGAAATAATCAATATGCCCGAAGCAACGGCTAATCTTCGTTGGGAGATAGATAGTTATCCTGATTGCATATCGATACCTTTTACCTCGGGAGAGTTGGAGCCCGGATATTATCACGAACTAAAAATTACCCTAAATCGTTCGGCTATGACTTCGGATCTCAATGATTCAATTATAATTAGAGATTTAGATGATAACGAGTATTATTATCGAATTATAGTCACAGCGACCAATGTTGTTGAGGAAAGTTACTCTTCGGCATCAGTAACAACTTGTGATAGTCGTGTTAAAGCAGAGATAGTTAGTTGCAAACGCACAGGCTCAACAGTTGTATTTACCTATCGTCTAATGAATATAGGATTGGGTACAGTGGATTCTTGGAGAATATATCCTACAAATTCATTAAGCCTTATCAACGGAGGTTATAGGTCTACTGTGTTTGATAATCTTGGAAACGAGTACTTCTACTCACTATTCACATTCCGCAATTCAAGTAGTAAAGAGAATGTTATTGGCACTGCATTCCCAGAGGATACACCTTGCACAGGAACTGTAACGGTCTATAATGTCCCCGATAACGCATCAACTCTGACTATTATGCTGGGAGTATTTGCTTATCCGGATCAATCTTACAACCTTGCCGATAAGCGAATATATTTCAAGAATGTTCCAATCTACTAATTGAGGTTGTGTCGTAAACAAAAAGTTTGGCTACCGAAACAGGTAACCAAACTTTTTATTTTTACAGATGTTTTTGTTTATCTTTGTTTATTTCTCAAAACGAAGTGTTCAAGTATCAGTACCACAATAATACCCATCACAAAGCCATTGCCGACAATTGGGCGTAGGAGCGAAGGCACAGCAGCCATAGCCTCGGCAGGAGCAAACGAAAGCACCACCGTAAGCATAATAGGTATGCCCAGAATAAGTCCGTCTTGGAACGAAAGTACCGCCTTTGTCGAGTGCATAATCTCCAAACCTGCAGCCACTTGCGTTGCCATCAAGTAGAGCAGTACGATACCCATAATTGGCTGTGGAATGGTCAGTAACACCGCCACCGCTTGCGGAAAGAGAGCAAGAATAATCATCGCCACAGCAGCGGGCAACATAGTATAGCGCGAAGTGCAAGAGGTAGATGCTACAACACCCGGTGAGAGCGAGTAATCCACCACGCCCGGAACGCCTGCCGTACCGCTGACGATGTTCATAATGCCCGTAACGAGCAGACCGCGATTTTGTCGCTTATCCATATTTGGGGCTGCGACAAACTCTCCGAGCGACTGCACAGAGCCGACTTGATTTATCAGCAGGGCAATATAGCAGAATAGGAACGCGATAATAACTCCCGTGTCGAGATGCCATTCGCTGACAAATAGTTGAGGTGCAACCGTATCGGCAACAAAACTCCTCGGAAAGCCTGTCATTGCATAGTAGAATATCGAGCCGAGAATCATCGCCAGAATTACCACCATCGACTTCCAAATACCGCGCAGAATTTTGTTCGCCCACGCCATAACCGCCACGCCGACAATAGCTGACACGAGTGCCAATCCTGCGTGTGCTTTATCGGCAAAGATAAGCCCAACGATAGGCTTTGCCATCGTGAAAGAGATAAGTATTACGATGGCGGCAACGATGCGAGGTGTAAAGATTTTTTGGATATACTTCATCGCTCCAACCGCCGCCAAAAGCGTAACGAGTGCGCCACCGATAACCATCGAGGGGTAGATGGTTGAGGCTCCGTGTCCTTGCGATGCGGCAGCGATAACCCCCATCAAAAGAACAGCTGCAGGACCTGCCACAAGTGGTAGGCGATGTCCGCACAGCACCTGTATAATGATGGTTACGCCACAGATAGCAAAGAGTTTCTGCGTGAAGAACACCACCTCGCCCGCAGGTGCTACGAATGTACTCGTAAGCACCACGGGAAGGCATATCATCAACCATTGTAAGCCATAGAGCAGTATCGCTCCAAGGCTCGGTTTATCATCTATATTAAATTTGAAATCCATTCAACAATGCGAGAGATTATTTGCACATCTCCTTAATCAACTTCTTGGTAAGTACAGGATCATCGGTGGTGATGTAATCGACACCATTCTCGATACACCAACGAATGTCCTCCTCCTTGTTTACAGTCCAAGCATTTACATACATACCCAAGTCGTGAGCCTCCTTAATCCACTTCGGCTTTCTCTTCAATACGGTGTGTTTGTAATCTATACCCGCGCAACCCATAGCCTTGCAATATTCAGGCGAGTAGTCGCCATTGAGGTATGCGATTTTTGTACCCTTTGGTGCGAGTCGTGCAAGTTCCCAGCAAACCCAAGGGCGGAAAGCGATATATTCAACCTCGTTCTGTAAATTGTACTTTGCAACCAAAGCAACTGTCTTCTCCACAATCTCGGTCTCGAGTTGTGGTGTAGGCTGGTTCTTAATCTCGATAATGAGTATGGTGTTCTTCGACTTTGTCATCTGCTGAAGATACTCTTCGAGTGTTGGAACAACCTCTCCATTTTTCAAGAGAATAGCCTGCACCTGCTCCTTTGTGCTATGATGTACATGTATTCTTGGCGAAGCATCTTTTGCTTCAGGGTAGTGAGGACCGTGAACAACGAGAACTTCTCCATCTTTGGTGAGTTGAATATCACACTCCGAACCCCAAATTTTTGCCTTTTGAGCATTTTTCAGTGCATTGAGAGAGTTTTTTGCCGCACCTTCTGTTGCGTGAAATCCGCGGTGGGCGATGATTTTTGGCGCTTTGTATTGCGCTGATGCTGAAAAGCCAATCATAGTAGCAACCAATAGAATTAAGATTTTTTTCATAATAAGTTATTATTAAATAGTTTGTATAAACGTTGCAAAAACTCTACAAATGTAGTTAAAATAGTTGAAAAGTTGTATCTTTGTCGCTGAAAAATTTAGACAAAGAAAAAATCCTTTAATTGTCAATTATCAATTGTCAATTGTCAATTTGGAGAAGGTATGCAGGAGTATATATCGAAACAACAGCAGATTTTTCGCTCGGCGGCACAGATTTTTCCGCTGATATCCAACTTTTCGCTCCTGACCCCCGCAGTGGCGGATAAGGTCGAGGAGTGGCAGGCTACAGAGAATAGTTGCTCGTTCAAATTCAAGGGCTTCACGGTGGCGTTGCGTATCGAGGAAAAGGTTGAGAATAAACATATTAAGATTACGGGTGATGGTGGCACTGTGCCAATGGACTTCTCGTTTTGGATTCAACTGCATCAGGTTAGTGAGGGGGATACTCGCATTCGCTTGGTGTTGCACGCCGATTTGAATATGATGATGCGAATGATGATCGGCAAGAAACTGCAAGAGGGACTTGATCAGGCTGTCGAGAGTTTTGCTGTGGCTTTTAACCGTTTTTAATGGTACGAATTGAACTTTTTGCCGATGCAAAATGCGCTAATTGCTTAATTTTGTAAAAAATAACGAAAAAGTTTTGCTCGGTTGGCAAATTAAATGTATATTTGCAACCGCAAAAAAGTGAAATAAAACAAATTTACTATTTATTAAAATTCTAATAGTTATGACTAAAGCAGATATCGTTAGCGAAATCGCTAAGAAGACCGGAGTTGAGAAGACTCAGATTCAGACAATCGTAGAGGCATTTATGGACGAGGTTAAGGGCTCGCTCGAGAAGGAGGAGAATGTATATCTCCGTGGTTTCGGTTCGTTCATCATCAAGAAGCGCGCAGAGAAGGTTGCTCGTAACATCTCGAAGAATACAACCATCACTATCCCTGCTCACAACATTCCAGCATTCAAGCCTGCTAAGTCGTTTGCAGCTAAAATTAAGTAGGACAAATCACTAAAATCATTATAACTATGCCAAACGGAAAGAAGCATAAGCGACACAAGATGGCTACGCACAAGCGCAAGAAGCGTCTGCGTAAGGACCGTCACAAGAAGAAGTAGTCGATACTTCTCATAGGTTTTAACGCTAAGGGTGCGGAATGCCTCTTAGCGTTACCTATTTAGAAGCCGTCTAACAAGGCAATTTCTGCGTTATACTCGTGTTCGAAATCCTCACATACGCCAAGTATGCTGCGGTTTCTCACACTTCGCAAGCCTTGAAATTTCTCTTGTTATACAACTTCTAACAATGGGTTGATTGATTGTCTTCGAATATGAATAAGGGCAAACTATTAACTCAAACAGTTGAAAATTAAAGTTCTAACTTTTAATTTTTAATTCTTAATTTTTAATTTGGCTTTTGGCCAATGTTGCACTGAAAAATGAATCGAGAATTATTTGTAAATGTAACATCTACCGAGATCAATATCGCTTTATGCGAGGATAAGGTCTTGGCGGAGTTGAATCGCGAGGTTGCTCATACGGGCTTTGCGGTTGGTGACATCTATCTCGGTAAAGTGCACAAAATTATGCCGGGACTCAACGCCGCGTTTGTAAATATCGGACACGAGCGTGATGCCTTTATCCACTATCAAGACTTGGGAACACACTTCCCTTCACTCTGCAAAATCGTAAAAAGTTATCAACCCGGAAATCGAGGTATTCGTCTCGATACAATGAAGCTCAATGCTACTTCGGAGGTTGAAAAAGAGGGTAAGATAACCTCATATATGCAGGTGGGGCAGTTAGTGATGGTGCAGATTGCAAAGGAGGCTATCTCTACAAAGGGACCTCGATTGACTGCAGATATCTCGCTTGCGGGAAGAAACATTGTTCTCTTGCCTTTTACCTCGAAGGTGATGATCTCGCAGAAGATTCGCTCCAACGAGGAAAAAAAACGATTGAAGCGAGTTGCGACAGGTGTGTTGCCAAAGAATTTTGGCGTTATCATTCGTACAGCAGCGGCAAGTGCCTCCGATCTCGATATCGAGCAGGATATTTTGGCTGCTGTGGAGAAGTGGCGCAAGACCTGTCAGCAGATTCGCAAACGCACCGCGCCGGCACTTCTGATGGGTGAGATGAGTCGAGCAAATACGATTATTCGAGATACGCTCGATGGCTCGTTCTCGCAGATTTGTGTCGATGATGAGGCGATGTACAATGAGATTCGCTCCTACATTCGTGGCGTAGATGCCGACAAGGAGCGCATCGTGAAACTATACCGCGGCACAGTGCCGATTTTCGATAACTTCGACATTTCGCGACAGATCAAGTCGTTGTTCGCGAAGTATGTATCGTTGAAGCGAGGGGCTTACCTCATTATGGAGTCCACCGAGGCGATGCACGTGATAGATGTCAATTCGGGAAATCGCACCAAGGCCGAGGATAATCAGGAACAGACGGCAATGGAGGTCAATCTGGCTGCTGCGGCAGAGATTGCACGACAGATTCGCTTGCGTGATTGGGGCGGATTGGTGATTGTCGATTTTATAGATTTGCACAAGTCGCAAAATAGACAACTCCTCTACGAGGAGATGCAGCGACTTATGGCATCGGATAAGGCAAAGCATACGATACTTCCGCTATCGAAGTTCGGACTGATGCAGATTACTCGTCAGCGTATTCGCCCTGTGGCGGTACAGAATACGGAGGATATCTGTCCGACTTGCGGAGGAACGGGAAGAGTTGAACCTACAATACTGCTCGATCGCAAGATTGAGAATCAGATATCGCTACTTACCATGGAGCGCGGACACAGATATATTCGTCTGGTGGTAAGTCCTTATGTAGCAGCCTTCTTAAAGAAGGGATTCTGGTCGTTGCACCGTAAGTGGGCGTGGCGATATAAGACACGCATCAAGGTTGTAGCCAACCAAGGTGTCGGAATGATAGAGGTACGCTACGAAGATAAGGAGGGTAACGATATTCTGAAGGTAAAGAAGACTGAAAAGTCGAAGCGTAGGGATAGGTAGTCCGTACATAATATGCACGAGATACTGAGATTTGCCGAGGGCTCGCCTCAAGTGGAGCAACTCGGTAAAGTGTTGGAGAAAAAAGGCAACACCGTCCTTCTCAACGAGATGGTCGGCGGTGCTTTTTTATTTTATATGGCGACAACCATCGCCCGAAGGGGTGGTGTGCATATCATTGTCAGCGAGGATAGAGATGCCGCGGCATACGCTCTGAACGACCTCTACGCCTTGTTGGGCGAGGAGAGAGTGTTGTTCTTCCCTTCGGCGTACAAACGCTCGGTTGTCTATGGCGCAGAGGAAGCGGAGAGTGTGGTTATGCGCACGGGAGTTCTCAATGCGTTGAAAAATCGCACAGGGGAGTTTTTGGTTGTTGCGACCTATCCCGAGGCGTTGGCAGAGCGAGTTGCCGACTTGGAGGGTTTGACGGCCGAGTCGTTACATCTTTGCAAGGGCGACCTTATCGAGGTTACGGAGTTGGAAGCAAAGGTGCAGTCGCTCGGTTTCGAGAAGGTCGATTTTGTCTATGAGCCGGGGCAGTACTCGGTACGAGGAGGAATTTTTGATATCTTCTCCTATTCGGAGAGTAAGCCTTATCGTTTAGACTTTTTCGACTGCGAGATAGATTCGATACGCAGGTTCGAGTTGTCGAGCCAACTCTCGAGCGATCGATTGGAGGAGATAGATGTTATCTCGAATATAAATCGTGCCAATGTTGGGCGAGTGTCGCTTGCGGAGTTTGCGGGCGAGGCGACCTATTGGTTTCAAGATGCGGACTTTGTCTTGGGCAAGGTCGATGAGGTGCGCAGAAAGGCGTTGCAGGATAGCGATGAGCCTGAGGAGATAACGGCAAAACTCACCTCTCGGAGAGAACTGCTCGAAAATATGTCTGGGGCAAATGTGGTAGTGTTGCGAAATACCTTGTCTGAACGACCTGCCTCGCAGACTATCTTGTTCCATACCTCGCCACAAAATAGTTTTAATAAAAACTTCGAGGTGCTTGCCGATGAACTCGTTTCGCGTCACGAAATGGGCTATCGCACCCTGCTGATGTCGGAGAATAGGGCGCAGGCGGAGCGATTAGAGGGATTGCTATACGCTACGGGGCGTGAGGGCGCAAAGTTCGAGTTGGCACGCTTAACACTCCATAATGGCTTTACCGACCACGACCTCAAAATCTCGCTCTATGCAGAGCATCGCCTATTTGAACGCTACCGCCGTTACAAGATAAATGGTCAGATAAAGCGTGACGAGCAGATGACCATTGCCGAGTTGAACTCGTTGCAGGTAGGCGATTATGTCACCCATATAAACCATGGCGTTGGTCGCTTTGGTGGTCTTGTCAAGATTGAGGAGGGTGGCAAGATGCACGAGGCGATAAAGTTGGTCTATCGCGATGGCGATGTCCTCTTTGTGAATGTTCATTCGTTACATCGTATTGCTCGCTACAAGAGTGGCGATGATGAGCCACCTAAGGTGCATAAACTTGGTAGCGGAGCGTGGCAGAAGATTAAAAATGCTGCAAAGAAGGCGGTCAAGGATATCTCGCGCGAACTTATTGCCTTGTATGCCAAGCGCAAGGCGAGCGAAGGTTTTGCTTTTTCGCCAGATAGCTACCTGCAACAGGCGTTGGAGGCTTCGTTCGAGTGGGAGGATACACCCGACCAATTAAAGGCTTCGGAGGCTGTTAAGCGCGATATGGAGTCGGAACGCCCGATGGATAGATTGCTCTGCGGAGATGTCGGCTTCGGAAAGACCGAGGTGGCAATCCGTGCAGCATTCAAGGCAGCAACCGATGGCAAGCAGGTGGCGGTGTTGGTGCCTACCACGATTTTGGCACTGCAACACTATCGCTCGTTCAAGAGTCGTCTGCGCGATTTTCCGGTTACGATAGAGTACTTAAACCGCACCAAAAGTGCAAAGGATACCGCCCGCATTTTAGAGGAGTTGCGCTCGGGCAAGATTGATATTCTAATCGGCACACACAAAATGCTCGGTAAGGGTGTTGAGTTCAACGACCTCGGCTTGCTGATTATTGACGAGGAGCAACGATTTGGCGTTGCTGCGAAGGAGAAACTTACGCAGTTGCGCGTGAGTGTCGATACGCTCACTTTGACTGCTACGCCTATTCCGCGAACATTGCAGTTCTCGCTGATGGGCTCGCGCGACTTGTCGATTATTTCGACTCCGCCGCCAAATCGCCGACCAATTCAGACCGAGTCGCACACCTTTTCCGAGGAGCTTGTAAAGGAGGTTGTCGAGGCGGAGTTGCAACGCGATGGTCAAGTCTATTTTATTCACAACAGGGTGGAGGATTTGATGACCATCAAGGGTATGCTGATGCGCTTGTGCCCGAAGGCTCGTGTGGCTGTGGCACATGGTCAGATGAAACCAGCCGAGTTGGAGAAGACTATTATGGATTTTATCTATCACGACTACGATATCTTGGTTGCAACCTCGATTGTGGAGAGTGGTGTGGATATTCCGAATGTAAATACCATAATCATCAACAATGCCGACCGCTTTGGTTTGAGCAACCTGCATCAGTTGCGAGGTCGTGTCGGAAGAAGTGATAGAAAGGCGTACTGCTATCTGCTTTCACGCCCTGACGAGATGCTGTCGAGCGATGCAAGACGCAGACTGCGAGCGATTGAGGAGTTTTCCGATTTGGGTTCGGGCTTTAATATCGCGATGCAGGATTTGGATATCCGAGGTGCGGGAAATCTGCTCGGTGCAGAGCAGAGTGGTTTTATCGCAAATATCGGCTTTGAAACCTACCAGAAGATATTGAACGAGGCTATTGCCGAGTTGCGTGCCGAAGGACTTGATGTTGCAGGATTGAGCCACGAGGAGCAGACCGTGGTGGAGGAGATGCGCTATGTTGATGATGTGACGCTTGAGCTCGATGTTGAGGCGGAGTTGCCGGAGGAGTATGTTCGTCAGCAGGCGGAGCGTCTGAAATTGTACCGCAAGATAGATGCGATGACCGAGGAGTCCGCGCTTGCGAAGTTCGAGGCGGAGTTGGAAGACCGCTTCGGTAAGATGCCACAGGCGGCGAAGGAGCTGATGAATGCGGTGCGCTTGCGTTGGGAGGCTATGCGCCTTGGTATGGAGCGTGTGAAGGTCAAGAATGGCTTGATGATAGTGCGCTTTGTGGGCGATGAGCAGTCACCATACTATCGTAGCGAGGTATTTATGGAGTTGCTTCGCAAAATCACCGCGCAACCCGACCGCTTTGTGCTGAAACAGCGAGATGGCAAGTTGCAGATGACTGTGAGAAGGGTTGATAGTGTCGCTTCGGCAGTGAATGTATTGAAAAATTTATAAAAACGACTAATTGTCAATTGTCAATTCGTCAATTGTCAATTATTAAATTTATGGCAAATTTAATCGTAGATGAGGGCAATACTTTGTGCAAGATTGCCGTTTTAGATAAAAGCGAGGTGCTTTGCGAGGTGTCTGCGCCCGAATTTGATTTGGCGAAGGTGGCAGAGTTGGCAGAGCAGTTTTCGATAGAGCAGGCTGTGGTTGCTTCGACTCGCGGAGGAGCAGAGCAAATTTGTGAGCAACTGCGCTCGAAAATCAAACGAGTGTTGCACTTTACATCGCAGACCGAAGTGCCGATTGAGATAGATTACTCTTCGCGTGAAACCCTTGGTACAGACCGTATTGCAGTGGCAGTAGGAGTAGTCTGCGAGATGGGTATAAAGGAGGCTTTGGTGGTCGATATGGGTAGTGCCATAACCTACGATATAATCGAAAACGGAGCGTTCAAAGGTGGCAATATCTCGCTTGGTGTAGCGATGCGATTTAAGGCTCTGCACGAATTTACGGCAGCACTGCCTTTGTGCGATGCAACGGAACCGAATGGTGAGTTTGGTCGCTCGACCAGAGAGGCGATAGAGCAGGGGGTTATGCAGGGCATTTTGCACGAAATCGAGGGTTATGTAGCGAGAATTTCGAGTGCTAATGTTAAAAAATGTATAATTTTTTGCGGTGGCGATGCAGAAAGTTTTGTTAATCGAATTAAAAATGCGATATTTGCACCTCGTAAACTTATGTTTACGGGATTGAATACTATTTTGGAGTACAATGTATCGAAAAACAATATATAAGAGTTTGCAGGTAGCGGTTGTTGCAATCGCTTGTCTGTTGTTGGGTATTTCGCAAGTATCGGCACAGGGTGGAGCAGCGGTTACGGCATACTCGCCATATACGATGTTCGGCATCGGCGAGTTGCAAACTATCGGAACAGCTCAATCGCGTGCGATGGCAGGTGTCGGTGTTGCTTGGCGCTCTACGCAGATGCCAAGTATGGCAAACCCTGCAGGATATAGCGCAACCTTGCAGAAGAGTTTTCTCTTCAGCGTGGGTGCAGAGGGTAACTTCTTGCAGAATGTACAGCGTCAGTACGATGCAGGCGGAGCATATATTGGCAAGGCAAAGAATGGCAAAAATTCGATAAACATTCACGATATAGCAGTTCAGTTTCCATTGGCGAAGAGGTTGGGTATGGGCATCAGCCTTATGCCGTATAGTAGCGTTGGTTACAAGATGTCTTTCCTCGACCAAAGCGATGAGATTGCCGGAAATGTGGGTGCTGCCTCTTATACCTACTCGGGCGATGGCGATGTTACGGAAGTGAAACTCGGTATCGGCTGGGAACCATTCAAAAACTTCTCGATAGGTATCGCCGCGAAGTACTATTGGGGTAAAATTACCCACAACTACACCACCGCTGTCGAGAATAATATCGTGGGTAGCGACAGGTACCTCTCGGTAATAGGCGAAGATGAGTATGCGATATCGAATTTCAAGTTCCAAGTTGGAGCGCAGTGGAATGTTATTGCAAACGATAAACGAATGCTTACGATCGGTGCAACCTACGATTATGGAGGAGGACTTCGCCCGAAAGTGACCAAGGAACTTGTGCTGAACGGAATATACGAGACAACCGTTTCGCGCGAGGAGGGGGTGTCGCAGATGCAGTTACCTCATAGCGTCAAGGCGGGTGTGATGTACCAAAGTCCAAAGTTCGATGCGGCTGTCGAGTATGAGTTCCAAGCGTGGGGTAGTGGCAATAACGGTCGTTTCGAGGAGACGATAAACAACAATATGAGTGTCAAGTATGTCGATACCCATACGGCAAAGGTTGGCTTCTCCTATACGCCAAATCGTTTCGATGTGCGTAACTACCTAAAGCGAATATCCTATCGTGTAGGTTTCCGCTATAGCAACTACTATCAGGCGTATAACGGACAGGGCATTCCGCAGTATGCCGTAACGGCTGGCTTCGGCTTTCCGTTGAAATTTATGGGAACATCGAGTATTGATGTGTCGTTGGAGTATGGTTTGCGTGGCTCGCACGCCTTGATGAGCGCATCGCCGAAGATCGGAATGATTCGTCAGGACTACTTCAAGGTTGGACTTGGCTTCTCGCTCTTTGGCGAGGACTATTGGTTTGTAAGACCGAAGTATGATTAAAGACGAGAGACGAGAGACGAGAGACGAGAGACGAGAGACGAGAGACGAGAGTTGAGTTTGCATAGCAAAATGGCATTTGCTCCCGTTGGTCGCTGAATGGCAAAGCGCCCCTCATTAAGCAGTCTTAGACTGCGCTGCCATTAAATGCCATCTTTCTTGGCGCAACAAAGCCAATGGCCAATGGCCTACTAAAAAGGATAGAGGACATAAAACAATATAATAAAAATAGTTATGAAAGCAGTAAAATTATTTATCGGTTTGGCATTTGCGCTCGTTGCAGGCAGTGCCTCGGCGCAGGATTTTAGCGATCCGCAGTATGCAAAGTGGGGTGAAACGCCCGAACAGCGTAAGGAGAATATCTTGGCAAGCACCTTCTTGAAGGAGGAGTTGAACAATCGCAACTACAATCAGGCGGCAAAGTACTTGCAACAGTTGTTGCAGAATTGTCCTGCCGCTTCAGAGAATACCTACGCCAATGGTATTAAACTCTACAAGATGAAGGTTAATCGCGCAAAGTCGTTGGCAGAGAAGAATGGTTATGTAGATTCGTTGCTTCTCCTCTACGATATCCGCTTGCAGTATTTCGGTGCTCACCCAAAGCGAGGCAAGGCGTATATCCTCGACCGCAAGGCTCGTGAGCATTTGACCTACCGCGAGAGCGACCGCGAGGGCATTCGTAGCGACTTCGAGGCGGCTATCGCAGCACAGGTTGAGGTGAATGGTACTGCAGACCCTGAGTTGGTGGCTATCTACTTCAAGAACTTGTGCGATGACTACTCGAACGATATCGTTGATGCAATGACTATCGTAAATGCTTACGATACGAACGCAAAGTATTTCGAGAATCTCGATGCTTCGCAGGCAGAGTATAAGAGTCAGTTCGAGACCTGCTTCGGTGCGAGTGGTGCAGCTTCGTGCGAGAACTTGCAGAAGATATTTGAGCCTAAAATCGCGGCAACACCAAACGATGAGGCTCTTCTTGCACAGACCTTCCAACTTATGGCAAAGGCTAACTGCGAGAGCGATTTCTTCCTCTCGGTAGGAGAGATGTACTACAATCTTAATCCGCAGTCGAGCGTTGCGATGTTGTTGGCACAGATATTCCAGAACAAGAAGGATTTTGCAAAGGCTAATCAATATCTCCGTGAAGCTTTGGCGAAGGAGATAGTAGCCGAGGAGCGCGAGAAGTTGTTGGCTCGTATCGGTATCCTCGAGATGACCGCAAATAACTATGCTGCAGCTATTAAGGCGTTCAACGAGTCGATAAACATTGATGAGACTGACGATGATGGTTTGGCTATCTACTTCTTGGCGCAGTGCTATGTTGCAGGCTCGAAGGATTGCTCGACCGAGTTGTCGAAGCACTCGGTATATTGGTTGGCATACGACCTTGTGCAGAAGGCTATTCCGTTGTTGGAGGTTACAGATGCAGCGGTGGCAACCAACGCCAAAAATCTCGCAAATAGCTATCGCTCGGTATTTCCTACAGCCGAGGAGTGTTTCTTCGCAGAGTTGAAGGAGGGCGCAACCTACACAATCAACTGCGGTTTGGCCAAGGGCTTGACTACAAAGGTGCGTTACCGCGCTCAATAGTCGTAATATCTGTCGGAGAGATAATTTATGGTAAGCAGACTACATAGAATGGTCTTGGTAGCACTTCTTGTAATGGGAAGTGCTATCTTGCTGTTCTCGTGTAAGTCGAAGCAGAATGCTACAGACGAATCGCTTGATGCCATCAAGACCGAGGAGAGCGAAAATCTATCGATTGTGATGTCCGAGAATGGCAGAAAGTCCTACTTCTTCAAAACACCTCTGCTCGAGGGTTATACCTTGGGGCGAGATCCCTATCGCGAGTTCCGCAAAGGAATAGCCATTACGACCTATCAAGACGACTCGATGACAACGGTAAATGCGGTGTTGGTAGCGAATTATGCTATCTACTACGAAAACCGTAAATTGTGGGAGGCAAAGGGCGATGTCGTAATTACCAAACACGATGGAACACGCCTCTATACGCAACAACTCTTTTGGAACTCGCTGACCAAACGTATCTACTCGAATGTCGATACACGACTTGTGACTGATACAGATGAGGTTATAGGCGAGGGATTTGAGTCTGACGAGGAGATGAATGAGCCTCGTTTTCGCCGTTGGAAGGGTAAGATGCAGGTCGATACCGAGCAACTGCGTAGCGATGCAAAGGGCGATAAAGAAGGAAAAACAAAGGAGAATAACAAAACGGATAGTGGTGCGAAAAAGGCAGAACCTAAATCGCAACCAATACAGCAACCTAAATCCCAACCGAAACCGCTACCGCAGACTAAACAACACTCCAAACAACACCCCAAATTAGATGGGAATATGAAAAAGTTAGATTTGCAAGAGTCTCAATTGCAGAGGAGTAAAATAGATGGCGGTAGAGAGATGGTGCATACGAGATAAATGGAGATGCAATGGATAATATATATGTAGCAGCGATACTTGTGGTGTTGATGGTGGTTTTGTCCGCCTTCTTTTCGGGAATGGAGAGCGCATTTCTGAACAAGAATCGTCTGCGCCTTGAGATAGACCGCAAACAGAGTCGAATGTTCGACTATATTGCAGGTCTCTTTTCGCGCCATCAAGGTCAATATATCACAACTATATTGGTGGGAAACAACATCGCGTTGGTCATCTATTCGATGAGCCTCTCGTTGGTGTTGCGCAAGATAGCACAACTCATTGGTTGGACCTCGGTGGAGGAGGGTTCGATACTTCTCGAAACAATTATCCCTACCATCATAATAATCTTCTTGGGCGAGTATCTGCCGAAGTCGATGTTCGGAAGTAATCCAAACTTCTTCTATCGCTACCTCTCGCCAATAATGTACTTCTTCTACATCTTGCTCTACCCTGTGACACGCGCTACAACACTCCTCTCGTATGGTTTGTTGCGTCTGGCAGGGCGAAAAGCAAGTAGTGCAGAGCGACAGATCGAATTTGATAGAAGCGACTTGGAGAGCCTGCTCGAGAATAACAACTCGGCAGAGTCGGCGACAGAGTCTGACAACGATATCAAGATGTTTCAGAATGCCTTGGATTTTGCCGATTTGAGAGTTCGCGATGCGATGGTGTCGCGTGTAGATGTCGAGGCGGTGGATATTGATGACTGCACGATGGAGGAGCTGACAAAGAAGTTTGTCGAGACGATGTATTCGCGTATATTCGTATGGCGCGATTCGATTGACAATATCATCGGCTATGTCAATTCAAAGAGCCTTTTCGAGTCACCAAAGAGGATTGAAGATGTGTTAATGAAGGTCGATTATGTTGCCGAGACGCTTCCGTTGCAGGATTTGCTGACGCAGTTTACCAAGAACAAGAGCAATATCGCAGTTGTGGTTGATGAGTTCGGTGGTACGGCAGGAATAATATCGTTGGAGGATGTGCTGGAGCAGATTTTCGGCGAGATAGAAGATGAACACGACAAACAGGATATGGTCGAGAAACACATCTCGGAGCGCGAGTTTGTCTTCTCGTGCCGTTTGGAGGTGGAGTATATCAACGAGAAGTATAATCTGAATATCCCGGAAGATGACGAATACGACACATTGGCAGGATATATAATCTCTCGCTATGAGGAGCTTCCGACAGCGGGTACGGTGATGGAGTTCGATGGTTTGAGAATTAAAATTTTGAGTACTACACGCTCCCGTATCGAGTTGGCAAAGGTAGAGAGATTGTAAAAAATAGCGTTTGAGAGCAAAAAAATAGAAAAAAAGGTCGAAAATCGGAATAAAATACCTATCTTTGAAGGTTAAACGACTAAATTAAAATTAAAATACTATTCATTATGTTGAGTTTGAACACTTTAAGAACCCAGTTCGGCGTGTTGCTATCGGTTATTATCGGTGGCGCATTGTTGGCATTTATTCTCTCGTTGAAGACAGAGATGGGTTTCTCTGGAAATGATCCGGAGGTTGGCGAAATTAATGGTGATGAGGTACACTATTCGGAGTTCCTCGCCGCTTATGAGGATGTTAAAACCCAGATGGGTGGCGACAATTTTGATTACAATCAGTCGGCACAGGCTGTTTCGATGGCTTGGCAGTCGCTTCTTGCTGATCGTGTTCTCGTTCCGGGATTCGAGAAGTTGGGATTGACCGTAGCACCTGCAGAGCGTAATGCTATGTTGCAGGGCGAGATTCCATCGAGCGTTTATGGCAGTGTATTCGCTGATCCTCGTACAGGCTTGTATGATGTTGAGGCTGTTCGCGAGTTCTTGGCTCAGGCAGAGGGTAATCCTCAGATGTTGCAGATTTGGGCTTTGATTGACAAGCAGGCTGCTATCGACCGCGCAATGAACAAGTACAACGACTTGGTACGCGGTGGTGCTTATGCTAATGCTCTTACACTCGACAAGGGTGTCAAGGCGGAGAACAATACCTACAAGGGACACTTCGTTGCTTGCAAGTACTCGACCATTGCTGATTCGTTGGTTACTGTGTCGAAGCGCGACATCAAGAAGTACTACAACGCACACAAGTCGAGCTACAAGCAGACTCCTTATCGCACTATCAACTATGCACACTTTGAGATTGAGCCTACCGATGCAGACAAGAAGGCTGTTGAGGAGAGTGCAAAGCAAGCAGGTGTGGAGTTTGCAAAAGCAAAGGATTTGAAGGGCTATGTTCGTGAGAATGCTCGTGCATCGTTGGCTAACACCTATGTAGCAGCATCTTCGCTTCCTGCTGACGAGGCAAAGGCTCTTCGTGCAGGCAAGACTTTTGGTCCGGAGTTGCAGGGTGACGAGTGGTATGCTTCGCGTGTAGCAGAGGTGCGCAATGTACCCGATTCTATCGAGTTGCAACACATCGTTGTCTCTTATATGGATAACAAGTTGGCTGATAGTCTCTACTCTGTTGCTCGTAAGAAGGGTACAGACTTTGCAGCATTGGCTTCGCAGTACTCTATCTCGGAGACTGCGACTGATGGTGGCGTTATCGGCAATGTTGCCTACTCGACTTTGGCTCCAGAGTTTGCAGATGCGTTGGCTACTGCAAAGAAGGGTGCTGTTGTTAAGGTTGGATTTGGCAATGCAATTCAGATCTTCAAGGTGTTGAGTACAGGTTCTGTAACTCGCCACTATCGTCTTGCCACATTGGCTTATCCTGTTGAGGCTTCGCAGGAAACCAAGCGTGCCGTGCACAAAGATGCAAGTGCTTTTGCAGTAAATGCAAAGGGCTCGGTTGAGAAGTTTGAGGAGACTGCAAATCAGCAGTCGTTGCTCACTTCGAGCATAAATGTTAATAACAACAGCCGTAATATCCCAGGATTGATGAACTCGTTGGAGGTTGTTCGTTGGGCAAACGAGGCAAAGGTTGGTGATGTTTCGGATATCATCAAGCTCGATGATGGCTATGTTGTGGCAGTTGTTACAGCTATTGATGATGACGAGTATAAGTCGGTAGATAAGGTTTCGTCACAGATTAAGAATATCTTGCTTCGCGAGAAGAAGGCCGCTCTTTTGAAGGAGAAGATGCAGGGTGCAACTTTGGAGGAGATTGCAACAAATGCAAGCTCAAAGGTTGAGGAGTTCTCAGATGCAAAGTCATCGGCATACTATGTTAAGGGCTTGGGCGTAGAGCCACGCGTGCTTGGTGCTATCGCATCGGTTTCGACAGATGCAACAGGCGCAGTACTTCCACTCGTTGAAGGCAACAGCGGTGTCTATGCTGTAGTTGTTGACGAGGTTGCCGTAGAGGAGAAGCAGAGTGCAGATGCAGAGCGTGTTAAGGCTCAGGCTGATGCTGAGAATATGGCTTCACGCCGTGCTTTGTGGGCTGTGCAGGATATGGCAAATATCGTTGATAATACTGTATTATTCTTCTAAGATAGAATTGTGATAAGTCACAACTTGTGGCACAATAAAAGGGTTGTTTTTACAGCCCTTTTATTGTATTTTAACCCTCGGTTAAACTCCGATCGTTGTCACGGCGTAGGGGTTATGGGGATTATGGGGTCTATTGGGACTATGGGGGTAATAGGGTATGCTTTAACTTTTAACTCTCCACTCTCCACTCTCTTCGCCCTTATTTCTTGCTGATTATTGGAGGTTTACCCCCATTTATATAAAAAAATCCTTTAATTGTCAATTATTTTGTATATATTTGTAAAATTAAATTGCGTAAATAGCGTACATATACATATATAAGTAGTTGTAGAGTATGAAAATCGTTATTGCAGGAGTTGGAGAGATGGGTAGCCACTTGGCAAAATTGTTGAGTGGAAATGGACACGACATTACCGTTATTGATGCCGAGCCAAAGGCGTTAGCAGAGGTTGCGAGCCTTGCCGATGTTATTACGGTGGAGGGCGATTCTACTACATTTGCCGTGTTGCGTAAGGCATCGGTGCGCAAGTGCGACCTCTTTATTGCGGTACACCCTGTTGAGAATGATAATATCCTCTCGGCGATTATGGCAAAGCAACTCGGAGCAAAGAAGGCTATTGCCCGTATCGATAACAACGAGTATCTCGAGCCGAACAACAAGGAGATGTTTATCAATATGGGCATTGACTATATGTTCTACCCCGAGAAGATTGCAGCCGAGGAGGTTATTTCGTTGCTCGGACACACCTCTACTACGGAGTTTGTCGATTTCTCGGGCGGTCGTCTTTCGTTGGCGGTATTCCGCTTGGAGCCTACTTCGCCGTTGGTTGGTCGCGAGTTGTCGAGCTTCTCGGTAGATGAGAGCGCATCGTATCGCACGGTGGCGATATCGCGTGATGGCAAGACCTTGATTCCGCACGGAACTGATTCGTATATGGTGGGCGATATGGTCTATATCATTGCTCGTCACGACTCGGTGGGCGAGATTATGGCACTCTCGGGACAGGGTAATGTTGAGGTGAACAATATGATGATTCTCGGAGGCTCGCGTATCGGTGTACAGATTGCGCAGGCGATGCAGGAGAATGTGAACATCAAACTTATAGACTACAATGCCGACAAGGCGTATCGTTTGGCGGAGCAACTCGAAAAGACCTTGATTATCAACGAAGATGGTCGAAATACCGAGGCGATGATGGAGGAGGGATTGTCGAATATGGACGCTTTTGTGGCGGTTACGGGGCGTAGCGAGACAAATATCCTGACTGCGATGTTGGCGAAGCGTATGGGTGTAAAGAAGGTTATTGCCGAGGTGGAAAACCTCAATTACATCAACCTTGCCGATAGCGTAGGCGTTGATACCATCATCAACAAGAAGATGGTTTCGGCATCGAATATCTTCCGCTTCACGATGTCCACCGATGTCTTGGCTATCAAGTGTCTGACGGGTAGCGATGCCGAGGTGTTGGAGTTTATCGTCAAGCCAAATTCGCCTGCTACGAAGGCAGCGATTAAGGATTTGGGGTTGCCAAGCGATGTTACTATCGGAGGTATCGTGCGTGGTGATAAGGTCTTTATCGCTTCGGGTGCGACAGAGATTGCGGCATACGACCGCGTAGTGGTATTTGCAATGCCTTCGGCAATAGCAAAGGTTGGCGACTACTTTAATTAAGAGAGAAAAACTATAAATAACCCATACATAATATGTATATAGCAATTGCAGGAAATATCGGTAGTGGCAAGACTACGCTGACCGAGATTTTGACCAAACACTATGGCGCAAAGGCCTACTATGAGGATATCGACAATCCTTACATCAACGACTTCTACGAGGATATGAATCGTTGGGCATTCCAATTTCAGGTACACTTCCTTGCGAGCCGTATTCGTCAGACTATGGAGATGTTGGCAGATGGCTCGGAAGATATCTTCCAAGACCGTACAATCTATGAAGATGCCCATATCTTTGCGGGCAATCTGCACCAGATGGGTTCGATGTCAGCACGCGATTTCGGAACATATATGAAGTTGTTCAATATCTCGACTAACCTCATTCCACAGCCCGATTTGCTTATCTATTTGAAGGCGAGTGTGCCGACTTTGGTAAAGCAGATTCGTAAGCGAGGTCGCGACTATGAGCAGAATATCGAAGTGGAGTATCTCGAGCGATTGAACGAGCGCTACAACAATTGGATCGAGAGCAACTACGAAGGAGAGGTCTTTGTTATCGACAAGGATAATAACGACTTTCTCGAGAATGCGAAGGTTTTGGAGGCTCTCTACGAGCGTCTTGATGCGATTAAGGCATCTAAAAAGTAGCAAATGAATACGCCACTACCTATCGCCTTTACGGAGCGTATGCGCAAGCAGTTGGGGGCAGAGGAGGCGGAGAGCCTTTTTGTTGCCCTCGACTCCGTGTCGCCTGTTGCTGTGCGCCTAAACCCTGCCAAGTGCGAAGATGTGGGCGTGTGGAGCGATGGCGAAGCGATAGCGTGGAGCAAAAATGGTCGCAAGTTGAAGGAACGACCATCATTTACCCTCGATACTGCATTTCACGCCGGAGCCTACTACGTGCAGGAGGCGGCATCGCAGTTTATTGACCATATACTCTCGAATGAAAATTTGCGGGGCAAGCGCGTGTTGGATATGTGCGCTGCGCCCGGAGGAAAGACAACAATCTACTCGACAGCCGTAGGTGTTGAGGGGTTGGTTGTAGCGAATGAGTATGTGCGTTCGAGAGCGAATGTCTTGGCGGATAATGTGCGCAAGTGGGGCTTTGGGAATGTGTTGGTTACCAACAATGCACCTGAACATATAGCGCAGTTTGAGGGGTGGTTTGATGTAGTGGCTGTCGATGCTCCGTGTTCGGGCGAGGGTATGTTCCGAAAGGAGGAGGTAGCCCGCGCGGATTGGAGCGAGGAAGCGGTGAAGATGTGCGCAGCACGACAGCTCTCTATTGTGCGCGAGGCGTGGCAGTCGCTCAAAGAGGGCGGATTGTTTATATACAGCACCTGTACCTTCAATGAAGATGAAGATGAGGGCGTTTTGCGCACCTTTATCGAGGAGATGGGCGAGGTTTTTGCCCCTTCACAGAGGGTTGAGGTCGGTGATAATTGGGGCGTTGTTGTAGGAGAGGTCGGAGTTTTTCAGACCTTCAGATTCTTCCCTCACAAAACCGATAGCGAAGGGTTATTTGTGGCAGTGGCGCGCAAGGTAGAGCCTACAACACAACGTACTCCGAAGGCGAGAAAACGGGTGATGCAGGAGGTGGATAAAACCTCACGACAGGAGTTGGCAAAGTGGCTGCAAGCGGCAGATAAATACACTTTTGCGGTGGTTGCCGACACAATATACGCCTATCGTACCGAGCAGTTTAAGGCGGTGCAGGCGTTGTCCGAGGGGCTTACGGCTATCTACTCGGGCGTGGCTATGGGACAGATTTTTAAGGGTAAATTAAAACCCGATTGGGCGTTGTCGCAGTATGTCGGATTGGAACGCAAGGCAGTTGCTGTCACCGAGTTGAGCGAAGCGGAGGCGTTGGACTATCTTCGTAAGCGAGATATTGCGGTAGGCGAGATGAGTGAGGGGATAAATCTTCTGACTCACGAAGGTCGAGCCTTGGGCTTTGTCAAGAGGGTAGGAGCGAGGTGCAATAACCTATATCCCAATTCGTTGAAAATTATGAATATGTAAAAATATGGTTGAGAAAATCTACTATTTAATGGGTGAAATTACGGAGATGTTTGATGTCGAACCTACCGTTATTCGCTATTGGTGTTCGCAGTTCAGTTGCTTGCACCCAAAGCGTAACGGTAAGGGCAATCGTCTCTTTTCCCAACAAGATGTTGAGCGATTGAAGCGAATCCATCATCTGTTGCGCGAGCGAAAACTCACTATCGAGGGTGCAAAGAGAGCGATGCGTAAGCGCACTATTGTGGCAGAGGAGGAGAGTGATAACGATTTGCTGTTGTTGGAGCAGTTGCAGACACTGCGTGCTATGTTGGTTGAGTTGCGTGAGAGTATCGGCGAGGAGGAGCCTGTAGAGGTTGTAGTGGAGAAGAATTCGGTGCAGTCGGCAGAGGGCGTGCAGAGCGAGTCAACACCGAAGAAGAAGCGTGCTCCACGCCGTAAGTTGATTGGCGAGGAGGGTGTTGTCGAAAGACCGCTGTTCCCATTCTATGAGCAGACACTTTTCTAAAACTAAAGAGAATGAAAATCAGAGATATAGTTGCTCCGATAGAGGAGTTTGCGCCACTCTCGTTGCAGGAGTCGTACGACAATGCAGGCTTGGTGGTTGGTCGTCTTGACGATGAGTTGCAGGGCGGTGTTCTGCTTGCTGTAGATGTGACGGAAGAGGTTATCGCCGAGGCGATAGAGAAAGGTTGTGGCTTAATAATCACCCACCACCCGATAATTTTCCATCCGCTTAAGCGACTCAATTCGGCTTCGGTGGTGGAGCGTTGCGTGGAGATGGCAATTCGCAATAATATAGCACTTTACGCCTGCCATACCAATCTCGATTCTGCACCAAACGGAATGAGTTGGCGCGTTGGCGAGATGCTCGGATTGCAGGATATGGAGGTGTTACAACCGACAACGGAGGGCGCAGGTTTTGGCGTTGTGGGAACTCTTCCGCAAGGGGTTGGCGAGAAGGAGTTTTTGCAACAAGTAAAGACTACCTTCTCGGTTGAGGCTCTGCGACATAGCGCACTGCTCGGTCGCGAGGTCAAGCGCGTGGCAATTTGTACCGGTGCAGGAGCTTCGTTGATGGCAGAGGCGAAGGCTTCGGGGTGCGATATCTACCTTACCGCCGACCTGAAATATAACGATTTCTACACTCCTGACTCCAAGTTTGTGGTTGTGGATATGGGACATTTTGAGAGCGAATTTTGCGCAATTGCAATTTTATTTGATATTTTATCAAAAATTTTTATTAACTTTGCGCTCCATAAGAGCGCGCAATCGAAAAATCCGGTACATTATTTCGTGTAATGGGTTGATGTATAGAAGATTAGGACTTTTTGGTTGCAGTTTTCGCAAGGAAGATAAAGATAAAATCTAAGATATATGGCTACAAAGAAAAAGACAGCGGAGGTAGATTACTCGATGTACGAGAAGATTGTTGCACTCTACGAGTTGCAGAAAATTGACTCTCAGATTGACGAAATCAATAAGGTTAAGGGTGAGTTGCCTTTGGAAGTAGAGGATTTGGAGGATACCGTAGCAGGTTTGAATACTCGTCTCGATAATATCAACCGCGAGATTGAGGAGTTGGCATCGCTTACCAAGCAGCGCCAGCGTGAGATTGAGGAGGCTAACGCTTTGATTGCTCGCTACAAGGAGCAGCAGGACAATGTTCGCAACAACCGTGAGTACGAGTCGTTGGAGAAGGAGGTTGAGTATCAGTTGCTCGAGATTACTCTTGCTGAGAAGCGTTTGAAGGAGTATGCTGCAGTAACCAAAACCAAGAAGGCTTCGGTGGAGACTACTCAAGCAGAACTTGCCGAGCGTCAGGCAGACCTCGATGTTAAGCGTCAGGAGCTTGACAGCATCGAGAGCGAGACAGCCGAGGAGGTTGCTTCTCTCAATGCAAAGGCAAAGGTTGCACAGGCGAAGATTGACGAGCGTTTGCTCACTGCTTATGGTCGTATTCGCTCGAAGGTTCGCAACGGCTTGGCAGTAGTAACCGTAAAGCGTGATGCTTGTAGCGGTTGCTTCAACCGAATTCCGCCACAGCGTCAGGCTGATATCCGTTTGGGTAAGAAGTTGATTGTTTGCGAGTATTGCGGTCGTATTCTCGTTCCAGGCGAGGAGTAATAGAGCATTATTCACAAGAAAATAGGTTGAGATTTTTTTCTCAACCTATTTTATTGTGTAATAGTCTCCTTTGTTTAGTGTTTTACGCTCTTTCGCTCCTCCTCGCCATCTTTTTCGAGGATATCATCGCCCTCCCAATCGAACATTGGAAACTCTTTGCGTTCGCCCAATTGGAAGCGAGTGTAGGTTATTGGCAAACCTCGTTCAAGATACATCTGCTCGTATGCGGTCTTTACCGACAATACCTCGTCAGCATAACCTGAGCCGTATATATCATTGTTTGCCACCTCACATTTCAAGCTAAACTTTTCGATTACAGCCGAAGTGTAGGCGAAGAGGTGTTGCGAATCGGTTTTGAGGTTTATCCAGCCGTCCTGACGGAGTAACTTAGCGTAGTATTCCAAGAATATAGGTGCTGTAAGACGCTTCTTTGCACGCTTGGTGCGGAGCTGTGGGTCCGGAAATGTAATCCAAATCTCATCGACCTCGCCCTCGGCAAAGAGCGATGTGATAAACTCGATGCGGGCGCGCAAGAAACCTACATTACCCATCTTGCGCTCCGTTGCAGTCTTTGCGCCACGCCAGATGCGCGCACCTTTAATATCTACGCCGATAAAGTTCTTGTCGGGGTTGCGCTCGGCAAGGGCTACGGTATATTCGCCCTTACCGCAACCGAGTTCGAGAATTATCGGGTTGTCGTTGTGGAAAAACTCCTTGCGCCAATTACCTTTCAGTGGGTGGTCGGTGCGAAACATCTCCTCGAATGCAGGCTGTACGAAGCACTCGAATGTTAAGTTCTCTGCAAATTTTCTGAGTTTATCTTTTCCCATTATCTTTTAAGCCATTAGCCATTAGCTAAATTAAAAATTAAAAATTAAAAATTCTTTTAACTACTCACTACTCACTACTATCTCCTCACTCCTCACTCCTCACTCCTCACTAACGAAGTTCTACTCCTATTGCCTCCACACCTCGCACAGCCGATTGTGGCTCGAATGAGAAGGTGTAGCAACCTCTCTGATTTAGCAAAACATCTGTGCGATAGGGTAAGCTCTCGGTCGTTGAGACCGTAAGTGCGGTGCGCGGGCGTTGCAGTTGCAACTCTGCAATCTCCTCGAAATGACGCGCATCGGGTGTAGTAATCGCAATTTTCAGAGGCAGGGTAGTCTGCTTGAAGTTGTTGTTGTAGCGTAGTGCGATATTCAGATTGCGCAACGATATGGTGTCGCTATTGTCGTAGGTGATGCTCTCGACACTATCCCACGACCGCATATTCACGCTCACCATCTGCGTATTTTGCGGTGCAAGACAACTGCACATCATCATCGCCAAAGCAACTACTACAATACGCAACCCCATCTTCATAATCCTACTCCTGCTTAGGCTTGTTGTGGCTATTATGGCGGTGCTTGTGAGGTCTATTGTGGCGATTATTGCCCTGTTGACCACCTTGATTGTCCTGCTGTGCAGACTGACTATTTTGAGCGTTATTACTCTCGTCAGAGTTATTGCGATTCTTCTTCTTTTTGCGCTTCTTCGCCTTGTCGAAACGAGTGATGCTATCCTCCTCGGTGCGATATGTTGGCTCTTCAATTTGTGGCTCAAAATCCTCGCCGAGAATAGACTCCACCTTGCCACCATTGCGATTTATCGAGAGAATTTCTCGTACTCGCGACACCGGAATAGTAACCAAATTCGACATCGAATCCTTGCTTGTCGAGAAGGTCATTGTGTGGGCGAGAATATCGCTCTTTACGAGGAAGTATTCTCCATCGATAGCCTGCAGTGGCTCGCGCACGCGAGGCATAGAACGGCGTGCATCGGCATAAACATCGTATTCGTAGGTCAGGCAACACTTCAACTTCGAGCATTGTCCTGCCAACTTCAATGGATTGAGCGAGAGGTCTTGCACGCGTGCAGCACCTGTTGTTACGCTCGTGAAGCTCGAAACCCACGAAGCACAACACAATTCGCGACCACAAGCACCAATACCGCCAATGCGACCAGCCTCCTGACGCGCACCAATCTGTTTCATCTCGATGCGGATATGGAACTGTTCGGCAAAGACCTTAATCAACTCGCGGAAATCGACACGACCATCGGCAATGTAGTAGAAGATAGCCTTTATCTTGTCACCCTGATATTCCACATCGCCAATCTTCATATCCAACCCCATATCGGCTGCGATTTGGCGCGAGCGAATCATTGTTTCGTGTTCGAGGGCGATAGCCTCCTGCCACTTCTCGATATCGTAAGGGCGCGCCTTGCGATAGATCTTCTTGAATTCGCCATTCTGCGGATTGAATCCGAGTCGGCGCATCTGTCGTGCGACCATATCGCCCGTGAGTGAGATGATGCCTATATCGTGTCCTGGCGAAGCCTCTACCGCTACAATGTCGCCCACCTGCAAAGAGAGATTATTAACATTCTGGTAGAATGAACGGCGTGTATTTTTGAAGCGTACCTCGAAAATATCGGTCGGGAAGTTGTCGGGATATTCGCCGAGCCAAGGCTCCTCGTGCAGGCGGAAGCAACCTCGCGCCTCCTTCGCAATGGGTTCGCCGGCCTCATTTACACCGAAGGCAACGCCACGACCAACTTCGGGTTTATCATATTTTGTGTAATCCATAATTTTGCAAAAAGTCTATATTTTGCGTAAAGGTACGCAAAAAAATTAAAAATTAAGAATTAAAAATTAAGAATTTTTACCACAACAAAAGAGGAGCAAGAAATTTCCTGCTCCTCTCTGCATATTTTGCGAAATAGACTACTTCTTTGTAAGGTCGGTCAAAGCACCAAGTGCGCTCATCAGGTTACTCGACTCGTATGGCAAGTAAACCAATTTCGAATCGCCACCTGCTGCCATCTCCTTCAATGTTTCGATATAACGACTTACCAACATATAAGTTGCAGGGTCTGTCTTTGTTGCAGCGATAGCCTCTGCCACCTTGCGAATAGCCTCCGCCTCCGCTGTCGCCTGTAAAATTCGTGCATCGGCATCTCCCTGAGCCTTCAAAATCTGCGTCTGACGCTCCGCCTCTGCCTGATTGATTTGCGACTCCTTCTCTCCCTCGGATTGGAGAATCATCGCCTCCTTCTGACCGCGAGCCTCCAACACTTTGGCACGGCGCTCACGCTCTGCTTGCATCTGCTGCTCCATCGAACGGCGTACCGACTCTGGAGGTGTAATATCTTGCAACTCAACGCGATTAACCTTGACGCCCCACTTGTTCGTTGCATCGTCAAGTACGGCACGCAACTTCGAGTTGATGGTGTCGCGCGAGGTCAAAGTCTCGTCTAACTCCAACTCGCCGATAACATTTCGGAGGGTTGTCTGCGTCAATTTCTCGATAGCGTTTGGCAGGTTGTCAATCTCATAGACCGCCTTCACAGGCTCTACAATCTGAAAGTAGAGCAAGGCGTTAATGGTAGTCGTAACATTATCCTTCGTAATAACGCTCTGCTTTGGAAAGTCGTAAACCTGCTCGCGAAGGTCAATCTTGTCCGATAGTTTCGTAACTACAACTGTACCATCTATTCCGCTGCGCTCGTAGCGCGAATATACAGGGCGTGCGCGGTCGATAATCGGGAGAATAAAGTTAATTCCCGACTGCAAGGTGCGGTGATACTTTCCGAGTCGCTCTACTACGCGCGTTTCGGATTGTTGCACAATGGTAAATCCTACCAATACATAGAGTATCGCAATCAAAGCGATAATTCCAAAAATTACTAATGTTCCCATAGCTATTTCCTAAATTAAAAATTAAAAATTTAGAATTAAAAATTGAGTTCTTTACAATTTCTTGACAGTAAGAATTACGCTGTTGATGGCGGTTATCTCCACTGCTTCGCCCACCTCAATAGGTTCTGTATCAGTTGATACTGCCTTCCAGTCATCGCCATCAACCTTTACTCTTCCGGCGTGCAATTCGCCCTCTATGCGCTCGGTAACGATAGCACGGCGACCAACCAAAGCATCGACATTTGTCTTGATCTCCTGCCCCTTCTTGTAGAAGAACTTATATACCAATGGTCGCACTGTCAAAAATGCCAACGCCGTACCAACAGCAAAGACCAACAACTGCCATTTAATATCCCAATCCAAAGCCGAGGCACCTGCGCCAAACAGGCAACCAAACGAGATACACATCACTGCAAAACCCGTAGTGAACATCTCCACAATTACAAATACGAGGGCTACGATAACCCAAATATGCCAAATCTCCATCAGAAATTAAAAATTAAGAATTAAAAATTAAGAATTATTCTCTTTTGCCTTCTTGCTTGTCGCAAAATTTCTAAATTACTCTAACGCCCCTAACGCCCCTAACGCCATCTAATGCCATCTAATGCCATCTAATGCCATCTAATGCCCCCTAATAGGCTTATTCTCCTCTACAAAGTTAGCAAAACTTTTCAGAAAAACGCAAAAATCTGTGAAATTTTCGGAATTATATAGTTTAGTGTTGTTGATAATAAACAAGAGCGTCATTGCCACGGCTTGTACCAAGCCTCGCAATGACGATTATGTTATTAAAAGCCAATGGCTAATGGCTAACGGCTAATTGCTTTCAAAAAAATAATTGGCAAAAAATTTGCTAAATATATACAAAGTATATACCTTTGCACCGTTAAAAAATTAACAATAGAGATGCGGAGAGGTGCAACTCCGTAACACCCAAAAGAAAAAGGTTAAACAGGTTTTCTAAATACATAAACATTTTATTAGATTATGGCACAAATTAAAATTGGTATCAACGGTTTCGGACGTATCGGCCGTATGGTATTCCGTGCAGCTTGCACACAGACTGACAAGTATGATGTAGTAGGTATCAACGACCTTTGCCCAGTAGATTACTTGGCTTATATGCTCAAGTATGACACTATGCACGGTCAGTTCGATGGCACTATCGACTATGACACAGAGAAGAGCCTCCTTATCGTTAATGGCAAGGCTATCCGCGTAACTGCAGAGCGCAACCCTGAGGATTTGAAGTGGAATGAGGTTGAGGCTGAGTATGTAGTTGAGTCGACTGGTTTGTTCCTCACTGCTGAGAAGGCTGAGGCTCACATCAAGGCTGGTGCAAAGTATGTAGTTATGTCGGCTCCTGCAAAGGATAAGACTCCTATGTTCGTTTGCGGTGTTAACACTAACACTTACGCTGGTCAGGCTATCGTTTCTAACGCTTCTTGTACTACCAACTGCTTGGCTCCTATCGCTAAGGTGCTCAACGACAACTGGGGTATCGCTGACGGTTTGATGACTACCGTTCACGCTACAACTGCTACTCAGAAGACTGTTGATGGTCCATCTTTGAAGGACTGGCGTGGTGGCCGTGCTGCTGCTGGCAACATCATCCCATCTTCGACTGGTGCTGCTAAGGCTGTAGGTGTAGTTCTTCCAGAGCTCAATGGCAAGCTTACCGGTATGGCATTCCGTGTTCCTACTCTCGATGTATCGGTTGTTGACCTCACTGTAAACCTCGCTAAGCCTGCAACATACGCAGAGATTTGCGCTGCAATGAAGGCTGCTTCGGAGGGTGAGTTGGCAGGCGTTCTCGGTTACACCGATGAGGATGTTGTATCGTCTGACTTCCTCGGCGATGCTCGTACATCTATCTTCGATGCAAAGGCTGGTATCGCTTTGACTGATACTTTCGTAAAGGTTGTTTCTTGGTACGACAACGAGTGGGGTTATTCGAACAAGGTTCTTAACCTTATCTCGGTTATGAAGGAGTACAACAAGTAAGATTTCTCGTGATAAGCCGCAATCTGCGGCACATCACTATAAGTAAATATCGTCGGGCTGTACGTTTTAGTACTATCCCGGCGATATTTCTTTTGTGATGCACCACATCTCACGGCTTCTGACGAGAAATCAATTTTTAAGTAGCAACAGCTGCGTTGTATTTCGATAATCTGCTTCTTACTCCTATTTCTACCTATTATTATATAGGGATAATAAACAACGATAGGATATGCGGAAGAGTCCTTATAAATTCGTCGCCTTACAACAACTCCAAAAGAACAAAAAAAAGAACCTGGTTAGACAGGTTCTTTCCGGTTCGAAGTTGCAAACTCTACCAACCGAGTGCCGGTTTTACAACGCCGAACATCAACCACGCTACGAGGAAGGTTACCACTATGTTGAAGCACTGCGCTCCCAAGAAGGCGTAGAGGATATTGCGGTTTTCCCTCGAAACGATATCCTTCAAGCGCGTGTCCATACCGATACAGACAAATGCCAACGAGAAGAAGAATGTCGAGAAGGTCTTTGCCATAGAGGTTTCAGCCAACTTCTTCGCCTCCCAATCGGGGAAGATGTGCTGGTTTTGCAATAGACTGAATACCAACGATGCAAGCACAAATCCCAACACGAACTTTGGGAACTTCTCCCACACAAGGCTCAACGATGGGCGGTGTAACTTGCCATCGCCACCCTTCGATGCGAGGTAGGTTGCGATGCAGAACGCCACAACGCCAATCAGTACATTCTGCGTAGCCTTCACAATCATTGCGGTCTTGTTTGCAGCATCGTTTATCATATCGCTAGCAGCTGCCACGCCACTTGTGGTATCGACCGTTCCGCCAATCCAAGCGCCCATAATCTCGTTCTGTACAGCCACATTATCGGTCAAAAGCGGTACAATCCACTTCGCCAACAACGGCATCAGGTAAATCATCGGCACAGCGATAATCAATACTACCGAGATTATGTAGGAGAGGTACTTCTCCTGTACTTTGGTCACTCCGCCCGTTGCGATACAAGCCGACACACCGCATATTGTTACGCCACTCGCCATAGTCATTCCGGCGCGCTCCTCGACCTTCATACGGCGCGAGAGCCAGAAGCCAAACAACCATACGCAAGTTACCACGATACACGCTTGTACAATACCCGCAGCGCCCGAGGTTAAGAAATCGCGAATGAGAATTGTTGCACCGAGGCAGACAACTCCAATCTTGATAAAGAACTCGCCTTGAATTGCAGGTTTGAGCCAATCGGGAATGCGGAAGCAGTTGCGGATAATCAGACCGAAGATAACCGAGAAGAATACCGCCTCGAAGCCGTAGTACTTTACGGCAGGAATTTTGGCGATATACTGAGCCAAGAGCGACACTGCAAATACCACCACGAACGACCAAAACAGCCCTTTGAGAGGTCGTGAGAGCAGACGATTGCCAATATAGAGCACCACAAGGGCTATTAAGAATAGAACGCCAACGCTAATCCATGCGTCTGCTGTCGCGAGGGTTGAAGGTATTGCGATTACCTTTTTGATGGCAGGGAACTCGCCTGCCAAACCTGCAAGAATTAAGAGGGGAATTGCGAGAAGGGTTACCACCCAATCTTCAACAAGAAATTGCTTGAAAAAGTTTTTCATATTGTTTGTGTTTTGTTTGTTTTCCGAACTCCGAGCGTCATCACGGCGCAAACTTTTTTAGAGGCGTTAGAGGCGTTAGGGGTGCGCTTTGGTTTTTAACTCTCAACTCTCAACTCTCAACTCTCCGTTTTCCGTTTTCCGCTTTCCGCTTTCCGTTTAGAATATTCCTACTACCATTACTGACAAACCGTGTGTAAGCGGTTGGTCGAAGTGTTGATACTGCTTGATTGTATAGTTAAGTTGCAGGCGCATATACTTCCAAGGCTGATATGCTGCACCTATGGTGTAGTTGAACTCGCGTTGCTTGGTCAATACATCATTGTCGAAGTAGTCGAAGCGCACACCCACCGAGCCATAACCCGCCTTTGCGGTGTGGAACTTCCAACCTGCCTGAGCGTATGCACCCTCAGACACAAGCGCACCTGTATTGCCACGAATATACTCCGAGCGTGCGAAGGCATTTTTGCCGTTGTACGCCACACCTCCTCCGTAGCGGTGATACTTTACGAACTTGCCATTCTCAATTCCGTCCAAGCCGTTGAAGTTGCCCTCGCCATATTGGTAGTAACCGGCAATAGTCAAATCGCGCAAAGGATTGACCATCACACGACCTACGAAATCTTTGCTGGTGTTGTTATCTTTCTTTTGGTTGATGCCACAACCATTGAATACAGCGAGATTATAGTTGATAATGCTGTAACTACTCTTTTTAATAAATCCTCCATAGAGTTGCGCTCCCATATCACGACCGGTCGAGGAGATACCCGTAACATCGTGGCTACTCATACGCACCAGACGCTGAACGACCAACGAGTAGTCGATAAATTCGAGTTTGAGAGGGTTATACTCCGAATTTTCAATCGAAAGCGGAATCTTGAATTGTCCGACCTGCAATCCGAGTTGTTTGAATGGTTGGTAGCGTACCCACGCATCTACAATCTTCGGACTCTCGGCAAAATCCACCTGCAAGCGGTAATCTGCCATACCGACCTTCTCGTTCTCTACGATTTTACCCGCAAGCGACAGTCGCGCACGGCGAATACGAAAGTACGAGGCATCGGTTTTGCCATCGGCAAAATCGGCGAAATATGCTGCCTGAATGTATCCCGAAATTTTGAAGTGCTGCTTCACTTTATCCCAAGTTGCGGCACGCTTTTCGAGTTTTGCAACGCGCTGTTGCAGCGAGTCAATTTGAGCCTTTTCGTCTTGTGCCGACACTGAGAACGACACGCAAACAACGGCAAAGAACAGTGTAAAAAATCTCTTCTTCATATTCGATATATGTGAAAAATGCACGGCAAAGGTATATAATTTTACCCTTGCCGTGTTAAGTATTTATACCGAAAATACCCGATATAGTTACATATAGGACTGATTATGGCACTTTTAGAACGCGCCTGTAACCATTAACTTAACTCCATTGCCAAAATGACGATTATTTGCAAATGTGTTATTTATTTTGTGTTCGAGTGAATACTCTAATTGAATGCGCAAATATTTGAAAGGTGTGTAACCTACGCAGACCGAATAGCGCATATCTATTGCAGCGTTTTTAGTGTCGCGGTGTATATAGTCAAAGCAGTTGCGACAGAAGTAATCTACCATACCGCCTGCCCACAGCATACCTGCGTTTTTCGGGAGATTGAACTTCTTGCCGGCCTCTACATAGGCACCCTCCGATGCAAGCGCACCTGTCAATCCTGCAATATATTCACCTCGTGCAAAAGCCTTGGTGCTGTCGTATTCAAAACCTCCGCCCCAACGGTGAGTTGATACATATTCGGGGTTGCCGTTCCAGTCATACTCGGCGTATTTCTCGGCGGAGAATTTGGAGAGGTTTGCCTCGCCCCATTGATAGTAGGTTGTCAAAGCGAAGTCTTTGGTCGGTTTTACGGTCAAGCGGGCAAAAACATCTTTCGACTTATTGTTATCCTTCTCGTTGATACCGTTACCGTTCAATACTCCTACATTGTAATTGAGAATGCTGTAACCATCGCGATGAATAAATCCTCCGAAGAGTTGAAAACCCATATCACGAGCCGTAACATTCAATCCGGTAACATCGTTGCTACCCATCTTAGCAAGATTACATACCGCATTTGAGAAGGTGATAAAGTCGTACTTTGCAGGTGATATTCCGGCCTCAATGGTGAATGGATCTTTGAATTGTCCGAACTGAATACCGAACTCCTTGCAAGGTTGATAGCGCACCCACATATCGAGGATAGGGTTAGGGTTTGAGCCCTTAATGCGGGCAAGGTCGAAATATGCTCGATAGTCGAGTTTTCCCGCCTTACCGTTATAGAGGTCGCCCGATACCGTAAAGCGCAAACGGCGAATGTAGAATGATGATGTTCCTGTCGAGAGGTGACCTTCGCGGTCATCTGACCAGTCGTACTCGCCCTGAATAAATCCCGACAAGGTTACATACTGCTTTATCTTCTCCAATGTAGCGGTACGCTTTTCGGTCTTTGTCAAACGCGCTTCAATCGACTCGGTCGCAACCTCTTTTACCTCTTGTGCTGATAGGGTAGTCGCAATACCGAATACCGAAACAACAGCAAGTAGTATAACTCTCTTCATATAATTTAGATACCTTTAATTGTCAATTCGTCAATTGTCAATTCGTCAATTATTTCTTGTTCGTTTTCTTCCACTCTTTGAGGTAGTCGATGCAGAACGCCTCTTTCTGTGCCTTGTACTTTTCGAGGTTAGAGCCAGAATGCCAAGTGGTGTAACCACCCGTCAATCCTGCATCGTACAAGCCTCGAATCTCTTTCTCGACATCTTCGGCATCGTAACGCAAGCCGTTTCTATCGACATGGCGCATAACAGGGTATGCCTGAATCCAAGTGCGCACCACCGCAGGGGTTGGTGTTACTGCCTGACGACCTTGTACGCGCTCACCCCACGCCTTCAAAATCTCGTAAGGGTGGTTCCAAGGCTTCTTGATGCCGTAGTAACCATTCGAGAAGTGGTCAGGGTAAGGCATACCGCAGATAGCATCGCAGATATTCGATATTGCAGGCCAATACTGTCCGTAGGCTGTTGTGTAGCCTGGGTTTGCAGCCTCGCCAAATACATCAATCGACACATAAGCACCCACAGCGTGAATCTCATCACAAGCGTACTGCACAAATCGCTGAACAGCCTGCACCTTCGACTCGTTGTAGAGGTTGTGGTAGTCGATGATATTCTCAATCTTTGTCATTCGGTCAGGAAAACGAACATAGTCGAAGTTTATCTCGTTGAAGCCAAACTTGCGCACCGCCTCCTTTGCCAACTCCACATTGAACTGCCAAACTTTGCGGTTGTATGGGCTTGGCCAATATGCCTTATTGTGTTTGAATGGCTTGCCCGTCGCCTTTTCGGTGATAGCGACCTCTGGGTGGTCCTTTACAAGGTGCGAATCCTTGAAGCAGGTGATACGACCTACTACATAGAAACCCTCTTCGTGCAGACGCTTTACGGCATTCTTATACATCGCCTCCTTATTTTTGCCGGCGTAGCGGTGGTTTGTTGGCGAGTATTTCGCCATAGCCTCTGCCTTGTAGCCCGGACACTCGTTGTCCTTGATATCGATTACGAAGGTGTTGATTTTGGTCTGCTTTGCAAACTCGATATACTTCTCTATATTGCCGATAACCGAAGGCGAGATATTGAGATA
Source organism: Alistipes sp. (assembly GCA_045543935.1). Classification (GTDB taxonomy): domain Bacteria; phylum Bacteroidota; class Bacteroidia; order Bacteroidales; family Rikenellaceae; genus Alistipes. The sequence goes on along the minus strand of JAZPYA010000007.1, from coordinate 10,662 downwards.
GAGCGAGTAACAAGCCTCCGGCATCTTGTTGTTCGGAAAGCTGACGCGCTCGGTAGGGTAGAAGTCGCAACCGAACGCCTCGCCACCACCAAACGGATTCTTGATGGCTTTGTGAGCCTTGTCGTACTGCTCAGCCTTGTAGCGTTTTTCTGCCTCCTCTTTCGAGAATACGAGGTATTTGCCATAGATGTATCCCTCCAATTTGTTCTGCTTGACTTTGTAGCGATTTACAACGCCATCGGCACGCAACGAGTCGAAGTCGAGAACCGATAATTTCTCGCCCTTCTGCGCTTGGCCGCCAACAAGCGATGTTTCGCGGTCGGTGATAATCGAAGCGGGAGTGCGCACCCAAACGAACTTCTCCTGCACGACCTCCTTCGGAGTCGCAACGAGCGACTGCTCTTTGGCGTAGAAATACTGCTTGCGAGTGATTTCGATTGGGTAGTAGCGCTGTTTCTCAACCTTTATTCCTTTGCCGTAATTCGCCTTTACCTTGCGACCACGCACTATATTTTGCGCCTCGCTGACTGTGCCGTTTTCGTCAATGGAGTAGAGCGTTACTTCAGTAGTGGCAGATGCGAGGTATCGCTCCTCGATAATATCCTTACCGTCACAAGAGCATAACAGCACAGTGGCTGCAAAAACAATAGTAGAGAGTATCTTCTTCATAAATTAAGTGGGTTTCTCGGTAATTTCGTGCAAAGATAGCGATTTAATTTGAAAAAATCATTTGAAAGTCTGGTCAAATCACTTTATTTTCCATATTATGGAATAGAGTAAAAAAAATAATGACACTCTGAACGATTAAATAATTTTTGTTGTATATTCGCAAAAAGTATGAGCCTCAAATTGCGGTGGGAGTTCAGACGAGAGACGAGAACTACAGCGCAAGCAGCGGAATAGATTAACAAGTTTAACCTTAAATAAAACACAAAACTATGAAAAGAACACTTTTAATTCTGTTAAGTGCAATGTTAGTGGCATTGGGTGCTACGGCAAAGACTAATTTCCCTCGTTCGCAAAAGGAGGATAAGAGGGGCTATATGAGCGAAGCCTACTGGAACTATTGGAACGCAGAGGAGCAGGCTCAAATCGATGCCGATATCGAGAAGTATCGTAAGGCCGATGCAAAACTCCAACTCAACGACCTTGGTCGCAACCGCAAGGTGAAGGTCGAGCAGATTTCGCACGAGTTTATCTTTGGCTCCAATATCTTCAACTTTAATCAGTTGGGCAAAACCGAGTACAACGACCGCTACAAGAGAGCATTTGGCGAGTTGTTCAACTCGGCTACCATACCTTTCTATTGGAGAACATTGGAGTTGAAGCGAGGAAAACCTCGTTTCGAGACCGCAGAGAACGATACTGAGGAGTGGTGGAATAATTGCGAAAATCCGACTAAACAGCCACATTGGCGTCGTCCTTCGACAGACCAGATTGTGGATTTCTGCGAGGAGAAGGGCATTCGCGCTCACGGTCATGTGCTTGTGTGGGGCTCAGTTGGCTCGAATATGCCATCTTGGTTAAAGAAGGAGTTGATGACAAAGGAGGAGCGCGAAACCTACGCACGCCTTCTTCCTCGCCCAAAGACCGCGAAAAACAGAGAGGCGTGGAAGGCATTGACTGTTGATGAGGCGGAGAGCTATTTTGCAAACTTCTCAAAAAATATCGACAATGCACACGAAGCACGCATCAAGCAGATTGCTGAGCGTTATGGCGCTCGTTTGCAGAGCTGGGATGTTGTGAATGAGAGTGCATTAGATGTGAAGAACATCTTGGAAGGTCGCGCCATATCTAAGAGTAATCGTTACGGAGTAATGCCTGGCGACTATCCTTATAAGTCGCTCAAATGGGCAGAGAGCTATTTCCCAAAGGAGGTGAAGCTCAATATCAACGACTTTGTGCGCAAACCAGCCTATACTGCACAGGTTAAGCGTTTGCAGGAGCGTGGTTGCAAAATCGATATTATGGGAATTCAGATGCACCTTATGAAGCCAAAGATGTGTACAGATATAGCCGCAGGTAAGAAGATACAGACTCCTAAACAGGTGCGCCAATATGTAGGTTGGGCATCTCAGACAGGCTTGCCTCTCCACATGAGCGAGATTACCATTGCTGCACCTGCAGAAGATGAGCGTAGCTTTATGATTCAGGCGATAATCACCCAAAATCTATATCGTTTGTGGTTCTCGCAGAAGAATATGATGGGTATCACTTGGTGGAATGCTGTTGATGGTTGTGGCAAATTGGGCGAGCCATCTATATCGGGTATCTTCACACGCGATATGAAGGAGAAACCGGCATATCACGCTCTCGACCAACTTATCAACCACGAGTGGAAAACTAATACAACCGTTAAGGCTGACGAGAATGGTAATGTTGAGTTCCGTGGCTTCAAGGGTAAGTATCGCATCACTTACAAGGATAAGAACGGTAAGACTCAAACCAAGGAGTTTGTTTTGAAGTAGAAACAATGAATATATCACAGCCTCGTTCAAACTTTTAGAGCGAGGCTGTGATATATTCATTTATTTTCCTTATCTTTGCCCGACCAATAAGTGAATTTTTTCACTATTTGTTTCTGCCCTTGTAGTTCAACGGATAGAACGAAGGTTTCCTAAACCTTAGATAGCAGTTCGATTCTGCTCGGGGGTACTAAAAAAGAGGCGTCTGCCTCTTTTTTTGTTCAGCAACCTCTATCTCTGTTTTTGTGCATTGCGTTTGGAGGCGTTTTTCTCCTTCACCAATAATTGAAATGCGCTATGCTCGGTTGCGGAATGAGGATCAAACTCTCGCGTGCCATCTTCCAAAGTGCGCTTTGGTACTTTTCTGCGACCATATATCGCTCCCGTAGAGCCGTGTCCTACGCCGATATTATCCACAATTCGCCAATTGAATTTCAGCCCCAATGAGTCGGCAACACGCTTTGAATAGTCGTAGAAATGGTGTGCGCGTTGGTAGCGTGTCGCCCCCATAATGTGGTGATAGTTGTATTTATATTTGACCGTATCGACCAACTTGTCGCGCTTGTGTAGATTTTGAAGATCCTTTGTACCTATATGAATAGTTAAATCGCGCTTAAAGACTTTGCGCAGATGCTTCGTATTGGCAAAAGGGGTGTCGCTTACGGAGTGTGGCCAACCCGCATGGTCGCAGAGTGTGCCATCAGGGTGGTGCAGCCCCGTAGGATCGGGGTAGGTATATTGTCCTGCATTCGATGCTACCGCACGGCGACAACGAGTGTCGGGCATTGTCAATATAAATCGCTCTACGAATTGCGCTCCGGCCGACTGTCCGAAGAGGTCGTAGTGCTTTACTCGACTATAGGTCTCCTCGCGATAGAAGTCGAAAATCTCCTCGATAAGTTGAAATACCCATCGGTATCTGGGGCGTAGCGAGAACTCTCCATTGCCGATGCTACGCGATACGAAGCCGTAACGATACGAGAGGTTGCGATATCCATTCTCCTGCAACATTTCGGGTACGATAACCACAAAACCATACTCCTCGGCAAGTGGCTTCCACGCGTTGAGTTGCCCTTTTGCGGTGCGCTGACTGCCGGGCATCGAGATTATAACCTGCATCTTTCGTACATTGCCCTTGGTGGGAATGTAGTAGCATAGATTTATGGGTTGCTTGCGGAATGGCTGGTAGTGGGTGTATTTGATTACGCCCTCGCCTCGTTGAAACTCGCCGAGCGATCTCTGGGCTTGAGCCGAGTAGGACGAAAAGAGAAATAACAACAGCGTTGTCGCTATCAGAATTTTACCTCTATTTATGGTTATTTGAAACATATTGTGGTTATTTAAGAGGATTATTGTTACGGCAAAGTTAATCAAAAAATAGTTTTTACATCTCTTTCCGAAAACTTTTAACTTTTAACTTTGTACTTTTAACTTTTTATCGTACCTTTGTCCCCGCAAATGTGGAGGGATTTGGACTGATTGCAACCACAATAAAAAATTGCTAAACCGGCACTCTTTTTTTGAGGCACTTCTGCCAAATCCCAACATTGTAAAATTGACAATTGACAATTGATAATTGACAATTAAAAGTAAAACGATAAATCGTTTTGATGTTTTGCTTTTCTCTCGTCTCTCGTCTTTCGTCTCTCGTCTAATTTTTAACTTTGAAATTTTAACTTTTAACTATAATAGAATATGGGATTTTTGTTTACATCTGAGTCGGTGTCGGAGGGACATCCTGACAAAGTTTCCGATCAGATTTCTGATGCTATTCTCGATGAGTTTTTGCGCCGTGATGCACAAGCAAAGGTGGCTTGCGAAACACTTTGTACCACAGGTTTAGTGGTTGTTTCGGGCGAGGTTTGCTCGGACGCTTATGTCGATATTCAGGGTACAGCACGCCGTGTGATTGACCGCATCGGTTACAATCGTAGCGAGTTGCAGTTTGATGCCAAGTCGTGCGGTATTTTGTCGGCTATTCACGAGCAATCTTCGGATATCAATCAGGGCGTTGTGCGTGCTACCGAGGAGGAGCAGGGCGCAGGCGACCAGGGTATTATGTTCGGCTATGCAGTGAATGAGTCGCGCGAGTTGATGCCGGCAACATTGATTCTCTCGCATGTTATTTTGAAGGAGTTGGCTGTTATCCGCCGTGAGGGGGAGGTTATGACCTACCTCCGCCCCGATGCCAAGAGTCAGGTGACAATCGAGTACGATGATAACCGCAAGGCGCAGCGCGTGCATACTATCGTAGTTTCGACACAGCATGATGAAGATGTTGAGGTAGAGCAGATTAAGGAAGATGTGCGTAATATCCTTATTCCGCGTGTAAAGGCGCGTTTGGAGCGCGCAGGCGATGAGTTGGCAAACCTTCTCGGCGAGGAGTATATTCTCCACGTAAACCCTACGGGTAAGTTTGTTATCGGTGGACCTCACGGAGATACAGGTTTGACGGGTCGTAAAATTATCGTTGATACCTACGGTGGTCGTGGTGCGCACGGTGGCGGTGCTTTCTCGGGTAAGGACTCCTCGAAGGTGGACCGTTCGGCTGCATACGCAGCACGCCATATCGCCAAGAATATGGTTGCAGCAGGCGTTGCAGACGAGGTGCTGGTGCAGTTGAGTTACGCTATCGGTATTGCGCAGCCACTCTCAATCTATGTCGATACCTACGGTACAAATAAACTCACAATTAGCGAGGGCGAGATAGCCGAGCGTATCGGCAAGTTGTTCGATTTGCGCCCACACGCTATCGTTAAGCGTTTTGGTCTGAAAAATCCTATCTTCGAGCCTACTGCATCGTATGGACACTTTGGCAATCGCCCTTATACAAAGGCTGTGGCTTTTGTCGAGAATGGCGTTGAGGTGGTGCGCGAGGTTGAGTTTTTCGGTTGGGAGCGACTTGACGCAGTGGATACAATCAAGGCGGAATTTGGCTTATAGAGAATGCGATTTTAGAGAATAAAAAATGTTCCGAAAGCGAGAAGTTTTGACCGACTTCTCGCTTTTTGTTTGAATACTCTTTTTTAGATTGTAAAATGTTTGAAAGATAGTTGCGAAAATAGTTGTAAGTCAGGGAATTTTTACTATCTTTGCAGTGAATTTTGCGCGTATGCGCACGGTAACAGACAATTAACAAATATAAACATATAAAAAATCAATCTAATAGCACTATGGAGAATAAACTGAAAGAGTTGACCGACCGCCTCTATGGCGAGGGTTTGGAGAAGGGCCGTGTTGAAGCGGACCGTTTGGTTGCCGAGGCGAAGGAGAAGGCTGCTGCAATTTTGGCAGAGGCTAATGCCGAGGCAGAGCAAATCGTGAAGAAGGCAGAGGCGAAGGCTGCCGACACCGAGAAGAACTCGATGACCGAGATTCAGTTGGCAGGTCGTCAGGCTGTAGCCAAGATTAAGAGCGAGTTGGCAGGTGTTATCATCGCAAAGGCATCGAGCGAGGCTGTTAAGGCTGCTACTGTTGATGCAGAGTTCGTGAAGAAGATGCTTTTGGAGGTTGCCAAGAATTGGAGTGGCAACGCCGAGCAGGTGTCGCTCAAAGCGTTGCTTCCTGCTGCTCTCGAAGCGGAGTTTGCAAAGGTATTCGAGGCTTCGGCAAAGGAGTTGCTTGCAGCGGGTGTTGAGGTTGGCTACTCGAAAGAGGTTAAGACCGGCTTCAAGGTTGGCGAGAAGGACGGTGGTTACTACATCGCATTTACCGATGAGTCATTCGAGGCGTTGCTCGATGAGTATTTGCGCGAGAAGGTTTCACAATTACTCTTTGCTTAAGTTATGTTCTCATCTTCGTATTACGCATTAGTAGCAGGATTCCGCGAGTATGCACTCGATGCCGAGACCAAGGGTTTCGATATTGAGGCTATCTTGGCGGAGGTTTTCGAGGTGCTTTCATCGTCTGACAGGAAGACGGTGGAGTTGCTCTACGCCTACTACGACTGCGAAAATCTTATAAGTCGTCACAACGGCTCAACAACCCACAATGCACTCGGACGCTTGTCGAGCGAGGAGATTGAGGAGGAGTTGCAACGCCCATCGCGCCTTATCGAGCCACTTGCAAAGGTGGTGCGTGCGTATGCTTCGCCCGAGAGCGAAGATGCTGAGGATATGGACATTGCACAGCCGTTTGCAAAGGCTTTGATGACCGCCTACTACAAGGCTTGTGCGGCATCGTCTTCGCGACTTTTGCGTGAGTGGTCTGCAATGGACTGCACCATTCGCAATATCGTGGCTGCGACATTGGCTCGCCGTCAGGGTGTAGCGATTGAGTTGGTTGTTGTGGGCGAAAATTCGGTAACGGAGTCGTTGTCGCGCAGTTCGGCTGCCGACTTCGGTTTGCGTGCGGAGTTGCCATTTGTGGAGCAACTTGTTGCCGCAGTTGCCGATGAGCAGAATATGGTGGAGAAGGAGCGTAAAATCGATAATATCCGCTGGGCGGAGTTGTCGGAGTTATCGACCTTCGACTATTTCGACTTGAACGCCGTTATCGCATACTTGGTAAAGGCGAATATGGTAGCCCGTTGGGCACTGCTCGACAGAAAGGTTGGTCGCGAGATGTTCGACCGCCTTGTGGCAGAGCTTGACGGTAAGGAAATGATAAATAAATTATAACGATACATAATGAAAACAACTGGTAAAGTAAATGGTATCATCTCGAACATCGTTATCGTGAAGGCTGACGGAGCAGTCGGTCAGAACGAGATTTGCCATGTTTATGCAGGTGAGACCAAGATGATGGCTGAGGTCATCAAGGTTATAGGCGATGATGCCTATGTGCAGGTTTTCGACAGCACTCGCGGTTTGAAAATCGGCGATAAGGTAGAGTTTGAAGGACATATGCTCGAGGCTACTTTGGCTCCGGGAATGTTGTCGCGCAACTATGATGGTTTGCAGAATGACTTGGAGAAGATGGACGGTTTGTTCATCGCTCGTGGCTCGATTACCGACCCTGTGGACTTCGAGGCTACTTGGGAGTTCAAGCCATTGGCAAAGGTTGGCGACAAGGTGACTGCTGGTGCTTGGCTTGGTGAAGTGAAGGAGCAGTGGGTGGCTCACAAGATTATGGTGCCGTTCATTATGACCGGCAACTACACCGTGAAGAGCGTAGTTGAGGCTGGCGAGTACAAAGTTACCGACACTATCGCGATTGTAACCGACTCGGACAACAACGAGTACAATATCACAATGGTACAGAAGTGGCCGGTTAAGCAGGCTATCCGTTGTTATACCGAAAAACCACGCCCTTCGCGTGTGATGGAGACGGGTGTTCGTGCAATCGATACCTTCAACCCATTGGCAGAGGGTGGTACAGGCTTTATCCCTGGTCCATTCGGTGCGGGTAAGACCGTGTTGCAGCACGCTATCTCGAAGCAGGCTGAGGCTGATATCATCATTATCGTTGCTTGCGGTGAGCGTGCAAACGAGGTTGTGGAGATTTTCAAGGAGTTCCCAGAACTCATCGACCCTCACACAGGACACAAACTTATGGAGCGTACCATCATCATCTGTAATACCTCGAATATGCCTGTTGCGGCTCGTGAGGCTTCGGTTTATACCGGTATGACTATCGGCGAGTACTATCGTTCGATGGGCTTGAAGGTCCTCGTAATGGCCGACTCTACTTCGCGTTGGGCTCAGGCGTTGCGTGAGATGTCGAACCGTTTGGAGGAGTTGCCGGGACAAGATGCGTTCCCTATGGACCTCTCGGCAATTATCTCGAGTTTCTACGCTCGCGCAGGTTTGGTGAAGTTGAACAATGGCGAGACCGGTTCGGTAACATTCCTCGGAACTGTATCTCCTGCGGGAGGTAACTTGAAGGAGCCTGTAACCGAGTCTACCAAGAAGGCTGCACGATGCTTCTACGCATTGTCGCAGGGCCGTGCCGACTCGAAGCGTTACCCTGCAATCGATCCACTCGATTCCTACTCGAAGTACTTGGAGTACCCTGAGGTTGAGGCTTATCTCGGCGAGAAGATTGAGAAGGATTGGGTATCACTCGTATATCGCGGTAAGACACTCGTTCAGCGCGGTAAGGAGGCTAACGACCAGATTAACATCTTGGGTGATGACGGTGTGCCTGTTGAGTACCACGAGCGTTTCTGGAAGTCGGAGTTGATAGACTTCGTTATCTTGCAGCAGGACGCATTCGATGATATCGATGCAAACTGCCCGATGGAGCGTCAGCAGATGATGTACAAGAAGGTGCTTTCGATTTGCGAGCGCGACTTCGAGTTTGCTGACTTTGAGGAGTGTTCAAAGTTCTTCAAGGGCTTGATCAACCTCTTCCGCCAGATGAACTACGCAGAGTGGCAGAGCGAGAAGTTCTACGACTACGACAAACAAATTGATGCTTACATCGCTAACCACTAAACCAAAGGAGAAAAGTTATGACACGAGCATTTCAGAAAATATATACAAAGATTGACAATATCACCAAGGCTACCGTAACGCTCCGTGCTACGGGCGTAGGTAATGACGAGTTGGCTACCGTAGGTGGTCGCCTCGCACAGGTGGTAAAGATTATGGGCGACAGCGTTACCTTGCAGGTCTTTGCAGGAACAGAGGGCTTGGCTACCGACTCGGAGGTTATCTTCCAGGGCGAGCCACCAAAGTTGCGCGTTTCGGACAACTTGGCAGGTCGCTTCTTCAACGCTTATGGTGAGCCACTCGAAGGCGGTGAGCCTATCGAGGGTGAGGCACGAGAGATTGGCGGTCCTACCGTAAACCCATTCCGCCGTTTGCAACCATCGGAGTTGATTGCTACCGGTATCGCAGGTATCGACTTGAACAACACCATCGTAACCGGTCAGAAGATTCCTTTCTTCGCTGACTCCGACCAGCCTTACAACGCTGTTATGGCGAATGTGGCACTCCGTGCAAAGGCTGACAAGATTATCCTCGGAGGTATGGGATTGACAAACGATGACTTCCTCTACTTCAAGCAGGTGTTCGAGAATGCAGGAGCATTGGACCGTATCGTATCGTTCGTAAATACTACCGAGAATCCTCCTGTGGAGCGACTCCTTGTACCTGATATGGCTTTGACCGCAGCGGAGTACTTCGCAGTGGATAAGGGCGAGAAGGTGTTGGTACTCTTGACCGATATGACCTTGTATGCCGATGCCTTGGCTATCGTATCGAACCGTATGGACCAGATTCCATCGAAGGACTCTATGCCGGGCTCACTCTATTCGGACTTGGCGAAGATCTACGAGAAGGCGGTGCAGTTGCCTAATGGCGGCTCAATCACTATTATCGCCGTGACCACATTGTCGGGTGGCGATATCACTCACGCCATTCCGGATAATACGGGTTATATCACCGAGGGACAGTTGTTCTTGCGTAACGACTCCGATACAGGTAAGGTTATTATCGACCCATTTCGTTCGTTGTCGCGTTTGAAGCAGCTCGTTATCGGCAAGAAGACCCGTGAGGACCACCCACAGGTGATGAACGCCTGCGTGCGTTTGTATGCCGATGCAGCGAACGCAAAGACCAAGTTGGAGAACGGTTTTGACTTGTCGGAGTATGACGAGCGTGCTTTGAAGTTCGCGAAGGACTATTCGGAGAAACTCTTGGCTATCGATGTAAATATCGATATTACCGAGATGCTTGACACTGCGTGGTCGTTGTTTGCAAAGTACTTCTCGAAGGAGGAGGTTGCAATCAAGGCAGAACTTATCGAGAAATACTGGAAAGCATAACTAAACGATGGCAATCAAATTTCAATATAACAAGACTTCGCTTGGCGAACTCGGCAAACAGCTGAAAATGCGTCAGAAGGCACTCCCTACCATCAAGAGTAAGGAGTCGGCTCTGCGCTCCGAGGTTAAGCGAGCGAAGGATACCGCACGCGATTACCGCCAACGTCTGGAGGCTTTAACGGCCGAGTATGACTATATGGTGGCTCTGTGGGGCGAGTTCGACACGACGATTCTTCGTATTGCCGATGTGGAGCTTGTGGAGCAGAAAATCGCAGGTGTGCGTACGCCGGTGTTGAAGGATATACGCTTCTTAGAGAAGTCGTATGACCTGTTCTCATCGCCGGTGTGGTATGCCGATGGCGTGGAGCTACTTAAGCGGTTGGCTAAGCTCGGAATAGAGTACGAGGTATATAACCGCAAGATGGAGCTTCTGGACTATGCGCGTCGTAAGACTACGCAGAAGGTGAATCTCTACGAGAAGGTGCA
>JAZPYA010000006.1:0-97590 GCA_045543935.1 Alistipes sp. | reverse complement strand
TCTCGATTTCACAAAGGGTGTGGTTACCCCAACCGCAACCGCAAAGAGCGTTATCAACTACTCGTTTGGCGATGGCGTTGCTCTTAAAGGTGATGCTACCTATATCCATGTAGCAGTTCCTGCTGGCATATACGATGAGTTATATGTAACATTGTACGATACTGATGGTGGAGTGATGTACGCAACCGTTAAGGCTTACAAAAACGACGAGACCGACAAATCATTGAAGGCTGGTAAGGTGCGTGAGTTCAAGAAAGACGGCGTTGAGCAGTTTATCGAGTACACACCGGCAGATGTTTATGTTGTAAGCGATGCTGAGACATTGGCAGGTGTTAAGAATAACTTGGACAAGAAGGTCGTAATGGTTGCCGATGTTGATATGACGGGTAAGGCTTGGACTTCAATCGAGGATTTCGCTGGCTCTTTCTACGGCAATGGTTATGCTATCAAGGGCTTAACTGCTCCTTTGTTCGGCACTACAACAGGAACAATCAAGGGTGTACACTTGGTAGATGTTAAGATACAAGTTACAGATCCAACCCATCTTGGAGCTGTTGCATGTCATCTTCTAACATCGGACAATGCACATATAAGCCACTGCTCAGCAAGCGGTACGATGGTAGCAACCTTTACTGAAGCTCTAATAGGTAATGTTCGTATTGGAGGTATTATTGCCGATACCACTATAACAGGAGATATTACTGATTTGGTCAGCGATGTTGATATTACCTTTACCGGAACTCGTAAAGGAATCTCTGCTTTAGGTGGTATTGTGTCTGTTGCGGACACTGCAAATATCTACAACTGCACAAATCTTGGAACCATTACTTGTACGGCTGATACCTCAAATGACATTTTCATTTCAGGAATAACTCATAAATCTCTTTCTATGGTCAACTGCATAAATGGCTCAAAAAATGACACAACAGGTGATACAGGTAAGATTGTGTTTGAGAGTGAGGAGCATGGCGGAGCTATCGGAGTTGCCGGTCTTCTAATGTATCCTAATGCAGATATCATAAATTCTCACAACTACGGCAATATCTACTATAAGAGCAAAAAGGCAACACGCCGTTTATTGGCTAACGGTTTAGCGTACTATAGTCAGGACGGCGCAAATATGCGTTACCGCACCAACTGCTCAAATCATGGAGATATTGTTGTGTCGGGCAGCTCCGATACAGAGTTTGTTATAGGTGGATTTGAAGCGCGACACATGCAGCCTGTAACTTTTGAGAATTGTCACAACCATGGTAATATCACCGTTGAATCTACTGCTAATACTCCTACGATAACTATTGGCGGAATGGTAGGTATGGTAGATAATAGCGGCGAGACTGCTACTATCGTATCGTGTAGCAATAAAGGAGATATAACAGTCTCAACTGCATACGCAAGCAAAGTCTATCTTGGCGGTATAGCAGGAAAAATTGCAGCAGGTAGCGTGTTGATGCAATATAGTGATAGCACCAAATCAAGTAGCAACTCGGGCGATATTAAGTACAGTGCAACCAACCCTAAGGCTTATGTATATATTGGCGGTGCAGTAGGATTTGATACTGCTTTGGCCGATAATACATCTAGTTGCCGTGTGGCATTCTTTACCAACGAAGGTGATATCACCGTTGAGGGCGAGTGCCTTACTACAAATATCGGAGGAATGGTTGGTCGTGTATCACCAGAAAGTGGAGGAAAATTAAATTACTCACTCGTCAGTATCGAAAACAAGGCTCCGCTTACTGTAAGTGCAACAGTAAATGGAGATTGCGCTATCGGAGGTATAAATGGATTCCTATTAAGAGGATACGCAGCATCTGCATCGGGAAACTGGGTAAATAGAGGCAAGTTAAGCTTTACCGGTAAGATTAAGGAGGGTGGTACTACTGCCAAATATAGATTGCTCGTAGGAGGTTATATAGGAGCAACTGATCAACCGTTCTCAGGTACGGTAAGTACGGTATATAACTTCGGAGATATTGAGTGTACGGGAACCATAGATACAACCAAGGGCAATCGTGTAGGCGGTATATTTGGTCAGATGAATCGTACTTTTGCGAACTGTCACTGCTACTGCACAATAAAGGCTTTGGGCTATGCTAATGTCGGTATGCTTACCGGCTCGGCACGCGCTGCAGGCTCTGTAGTAGCATCGAACTGCACAGTGGGCGGAAAGATTGCTACATCGACAACAGGAGAAGGCGAGGCTGAGCGACCTAATGAAATTGAGCTTTCGGCTACCAACTACTTCAACTACATGTATGGTAGCGCTGATTGGACAGGCGTTGCAGACTACGATGGTTGTACATTGGCTATGCCTACCCCCGTGGAGTAATTGAGTAGAATGTTTAACGATTAAATTTTTGAGAAGATTATGAAGAAAAATATAATTTTGAGCTATTCTGCTCCAGAGGTAGTTGTTTTTGATGTCGTAGCCGAGCGTGGCTACGAGGTCAGCACAACCGAGCCGGATTTCGGTCTCCCGGGCTTGGGAACAGACGAAGGCTCTTGGGATTAAGAAAAACAATTTTTCATTGTTTGGTTTTTAAGTTGATTTATTGATTGGTGGGAGGCGCGAGCATTGCTCGGGCCTTGTTTTTGGGGCGTTAGGGCAGTGGAAACTCCCACCCTTATCACGGCGCAGGGAGAATAGGGGCGTTAGAGGCGTTAGGGGCGCGCCTTTTTTTAGTGAGTAGTTAGGAGATAGGAGTTAGGAGTTAATTCTCAATTAACCCTGCTATGCAGGCTTTTCCTCCTTGCGGCTCGGCAAAGTGTGCAAGCACCCTCTGCGCTCGCTCCGCAGCGTCGGTTCTCAACTCTCAGTTCTCAACTCTCAACTTAAAAGTTTTCTTGCTTTTAACTTTTAATTTTTAACTTTTAACTAATTTTTGCTATCTTTGCGAAAACTATATACCTATATATATGAGATACCTACTCTTGGCTATTGCCATACTGCTCTCGCAGAGTGCGTGCGCAAATGATTCTACAAAGGTGCGCAAAAACCGCAAAATAGAGATTACCGACACCATAAAGGTCGCAAAAGCGAAGAAAGAGAGAGTCAAAAAAGGCTTCGATACCCTAAAAGTCGATAAGAAAAAGAGAATAAAAGAGGAGAAAAAGGTCGACACGGTTGCCGTTGTAACCACTCCACCTGCACCACTCTATTACGACATTATACCTCAACCTCTCTCACTTATAAAAAGCGAGGGGCGATTTACCATTAACGAGCGCACAGCCCTAATCTGCGACAAGGAGTTTCTAAAGGTCAAAGAGTATCTCTTGCAATATCTTCCTCTCACTCGCACAAACGGCAAAAAGAGTAACTCCATACGCCTTGTTTTCGACAAAAAACTAAAGCACGAGGAGTACTCGCTAACCATCAACGACAAGGGTGTAGAGATTTGCGGTAGCGACCACGCAGGTATATTCAACGGCATACAATCGCTATTCCAGTTGATGCCACACGCAATATACACCAAGAACTGCGTGCCGACAATGGAGTTACCATATATCGAGGTTAAAGATGCTCCGCAATACCACTATCGCGGTCTGTTGCTCGATGTAGCGCGTACATTCCAACCAGTACACGAGGTCAAGCGCGTTATCGACTATATGGCATACCTTAAACTGAACAAGTTGCATTTGCACTTGATTGACAACGAGGCGTGGCGTATTGAACTGAAAAAATATCCTCAGTTTGCAGAGGTCGGAGGTTTCCGCGGCGGAGATTCGCCACTTGCCTCTATATATGGTCGTTTCAATCGGAAATATGGTGGTTACTATACGCAAGAGGAGTTGCGCGATATAGTGGCGTATGCGGCTGAACGCAATATCGAGGTTATACCCGAGATTGATATGCCGGGACACAGCAAAGCTCTCGGCACAATACACCCTGCCATTCGTTGCAATTATACGCCAGACACCTCCTCCACGAACGGCTTGGATATCCGCAATGTATGGTGCGTAGCGAAAGAGTCGAACTACGCCCTTATCGAAGATATTATCAAGGAGTTGGTCGAGATTTTCCCTTCGGAGTATATTCACATTGGCGGCGATGAGGTCAATTTCTCGCATTGGAAGCCTTGCCCCGATTGCCAGCGTTTGATGAAGGAGAAGGGGTTGAAAAATGGCGAGCAACTCGAACAACACTTCCTCAATCGTGTGAGTGATATTCTCACCAAATACAACCGCAAGGCAGTAGTTTGGGACGAAGCGGTCGATGGAGGTTTACTACCAAAGACCACAATGGTTACCGGCTGGCGCGGTGTAAAGCAGTGCCTATCGACCACCTCGCAGGGCTACTCCACTATCATTATGCCTTCGAGCGTATTCTATCTCGATAAACGACAATCTGTTTACGAGGGTGGAGCCTCGTCAAGAAGTGGCATATCACTCAAAACAATCTGCGACTTTTCATTCGACAATGCCGGTTTCACAACCGAACAGCACAAATATATTGCAGGCATAGAGGGCGCATTTTGGAGCGAAATGTACCTAATGAATATTGACTCAAAAAAACACTTCTCGGACTATTTAGAGTATATGCTATTCCCTCGTATGCTTGCCGTATCGGAGGTAGCGTGGAGCAAGGAGCGCCGTTCGTATGGTGATATGATGAAGGTGTTGAAGGAGAATTTCTACCATAAATTACACGCTATGAGTGTCACATTCCGTCTCGAAACACCAGAAGTAAAGATTGAGAATGGGAAAATTTTTGTCTCAACAGATGATGGCGCAAAGTTGTATTATAAAGATATTCGCACCAACAAGATAGAGGAATACAAAGCTCCCCTCAATGCAGATTTGGCAACATTCGTAATCTTCCAAAGCCGACTAATGACGGGGCGTAGTGCCTGGACAGGGAGTACGATTTACCACAATCCGAGAAAACCGGAGGTAAAAATCACCTCTTCAATGCCATTTGGCTCTCGTTATCCTATTTCAAATTGCGAACTCTACAAGGGCGTCTCTCGCACTACTCGTGCCGCCAAGAGAGGAGATTGGATAGAGTTCCGATTCAAGGAGCCGGTAAGGGCATCTTATATCAAAGTAACGACCGGATATGCCTATATGTATCGCCGTCTTATTACCAACGGACATGTCGAAGTGTGCTACGATGGTGAGAACTTTGATAAGGCGGGCAATCTTCACAATGGCAACATTATTCTTCGACCTAAGAATAGAGAACTCATTGCAATACGCATAGTCGCAGATGGTGTAAGCGATGCTGAGAACGGCATAATGATTCAACCTCTTGAAATCAGGTAATTCATCGTCATTTAATGCCATTTCGCATTGCATATTAGCAAATAAGAGAGGAATTTACTACCTTTGCGGCATTAAAGAGATATACAAGTATATGGATAAAAAATTAGAGGCCACGGCACGACTTATAGAGGTGATGAATCGCCTGCGTGTGGAGTGCCCATGGGATAGAGAGCAAACTATTCACTCGTTGCGCAACAACACCATCGAGGAGACCTTCGAGTTGGCAGATGCTATCACCGCCAACAATTTGGAGGGTATCAAAGAGGAGTTGGGCGACCTATTTCTGCACATCGTATTCTACTCGAAGATTGGCGAGGAGCAGGGCGTATTCGATTTGGCAGATGTGGCAAACGGAGTATGCGATAAACTTATCTACCGCCACCCGCACGTCTATGGCGATGTATTGGCGGAGTCACCCGAGGAGGTAAAGCAGAATTGGGAGGCATTGAAACTTCGCAAAAAGGCTCGCAAGAGTGGCGTCTTGGGAGGAGTTCCGCGCTCACTACCCGCAATGGTAAAGGCTTTCCGCATCAGCGAAAAGGCTGCTGCCGTAGGTTTCGATTGGAACTCGGTAAGCGAGGTGTGGGATAAGGTAAATGAGGAGTTGCGCGAGGTAGAAGCAGAGATGCAGAGTGGTAACAAAGATAACTTGGAGGCAGAATTTGGCGACTTATTTTTTGCCCTTATCAACGCTTGTCGTAAGAGCGGTATCGACCCTGAAAATGCCTTAGAGCGCACAAATAAGAAGTTTATCGAGCGTTTCAACCACCTCGAAAAGCGCATTGCCGAGCAGGGCAAGATGGTAAATGAGGCCTCGCTTGATGAGATGGAGCAGTATTGGCAAGAGGCAAAGCGATAACACAGTCATTGAGAATTGAGAATTGAGAATTGAGAATTAGCTAATGGCTAAGGGCAAAAAATTAACACTATGAAACAGCGATTTTTTCTTATCATTGCGACACTATTCGCTACTTTAACACTTTCGGCTAAGGAGCAACCCGAATGGCTCAAGAAGGCGGCAATCTACCATATCTACCCATTGACCTATATGGACTCGAATGGCGATGGCATTGGCGACATCAATGGTATCTGTTCAAAGTTGGACTATATCAAGAGTGTCGGCTTTAATTGCATTTGGCTCTCGCCTTGCTTTGTTAGTGGTTGGGAAGATGGCGGATATGATGTTATCGACTTTTACAAGGTCGATCCACGCTTCGGCACAAACGACGATTTGAAGCGACTCTTCGACACCGCACACGCAAAAGGCATCAAAGTATTGCTCGACCTTGTTGCAGGTCACACCTCGGACAAACACCCTTGGTTCAAGGAGTCGTTGAAGGCCGAGCGCAACAAATACTCCGACTACTACATCTGGACCAAAGGTCACACAATGCCACAGCCAAGTTACCGATGGGTGGATAACAGCTACCCTCGCAACGGCATCTATCTGAGTAACTTCTTCCCTATTCAGCCTGCGCTGAACTACGGCTACTACAACCCCAACCCCGCAAACAGTTGGGAGCAGTCATACGATGCCCCAGGTCCTACAGCCGTACGCAACGAGTTAAAGAAGATTATCGCCTATTGGTGCGATATGGGAGCCGATGGTTTCCGCGTTGATATGGCAAAGTCGCTGGTTAAGGGCGACAACGAGGCTCAGGATGGTGTACGACGACTTTGGAAGGAGATTTTCGAGTGGTACAACACCAAATACCCCGAAAACATTATGCTATCAGAGTGGTCCTATCCTAAACAATCCATCTCGGCAGGATTCAACATCGACCTTCTTATCCATAACGGAATTGGTGGCAAGGTCTATCGCCCGTTGGTATGCGAGACAAGCGACAAGATGGTACCTACGACCTGTTACTTCAACCCAAAGGGCGAGGGTAAGATTCGTAAGGCGATGGAGTTGTACACCCAAATATACAACGACTACCGCGCACTTGGAGGCTACGCTTCGATGCCTACTTGCAGCCACGATATTTGGCGATTGACACGAATGAACCGCAATACCCCAGAGGAGCAGAAGGTGGCAATCACCCTATTCCTCACACTCCCTACCCCTCCTATCGTATATTATGGTGAGGAGATTGGTATGCGCAACCTCGAATATGCACCCGCCAAAGAGGGCAGCGTCTCATCGCGTAACCGCTCGGCTTGTCGCACACCGATGCAGTGGAGTACCGAGCGCAATGCCGGTTTTTCGACTGTCGAAGATGCCTCGAAACTCTACCTCCCTGTCGATAACGCCTTCTCGTTCCCGAATGTGGCGGAACAGGAGAACAACCCTAACTCGGTACTCTCGTATGTCAAAGGTTTGTTGGCTTTGCGTGCCAAAACCCCTGCTCTTGGTGTAGAGGGCGAGTGGAAATATGTTGGCGATATGGATAACCCATACCCTATGATTTATGCGCGTACATTGGGCGAGGAGAAGTATGTAGTGGTATTCAACCCTGCCGACCGTGAGGTCAGTGGCTCTATCGCACCGCTTGGCAAGAGGGCAGAGTGGGTCTATGGCAACAACCATAAACTCACAAAGTGCAAGACCTCAAACGAAGGACACACCTTCAAGATGAAGCCTGTAAGTGTGGCGATATACAAAATTGAGAATTGAGAATTGAGAATTGAGAATTAGCTAATGGCTAATAGCAAAAACAAACGGAAAACGGAAAACGGAAAACGGAAAACTTTTATAGTTTATGGCATACATTAAATCTGTTAGAAATCATACGCCAGAGATTGGCGAGGGAACATTTGTAGCCGAAACGGCTGTATTGATTGGAGATGTTACGGTGGGTAAGGACTCATCGATTTGGTACAATGTAGTGTTGCGTGGCGATGTAAATAAAATCACCATCGGCGACCGCACAAATATACAAGATGGAACGGTTATTCACACGCTCTACGATGGTTCGCCACACCCTTCACAGACGCATATCGGCAACGATGTGTCGGTCGGTCACAACGCCACAATTCACGGTGCAATAATCGAGGATAACTGCCTTATAGGTATGGGTGCAACAATCCTTGACAATGCCGTAGTAGCATCGGGTTGTATCATTGCAGCAAATGCGCTGGTACTCTCCAACTCGAAGTTAGAGCCTAACTCGGTCTATGCAGGCGTACCTGCCAAGAAGGTAAAGGAAGTAACCCCCGAGCAACGCGAGCAGATTATCAAGCGTATAGCAAACGATTACCGAATGTACGCTTCGTGGTACGAGGAATAGTTTTCAAATTGACAATTGACAATTGACAATTGAGAATTGAGAATTAAAGGTAACTTTAATTAAAAAAGGCTAATAGCTAATGGCTAATAGTTAATATGATAAAGAGATTAAAAAATCGTTCACCCTATGTGGGTTATATATTTGTTGCGGTAGTTGTCAGTCTGATATGCAACTTTTCGTATCTGTTGTTACTCGTTACCAACCAAACAGATACGGGAAATCGCCGTATAAATCGCAACCGCAATCAGGACGCTGTGTCGGTAGTGATTGATGGTAGGCTTTCGGTCAAAGGCGATGGCTTCGGATATGTTGTGTCGGAGGCAGGCGACAGTGTATATGTCGATCATCGCAAGTTGCATTGGCTAAACCTTGCCGAGGGCGATATTCTGCGTATCGAGGCATCGGAGCGCACCAACTTCGAGGCTTCGCACCTCTATATGCTCCGAGTGTTAGAGCGCAATGGCAAGGAATTTGACTACGGTGCACTCTATCGTGGCTCGGAACAGTGGAGTATGGTGTTATACCAATTCCTTTTCTATATCGTACTATCGTTTATATTGCTAGTAGTGATGAACTCCAAGGGGCGCGATGCCACTTGGCGACAGTTCCTTATCCGCGCTGCGATATGCGTTGTAATAACCTCTGTCACATACTTCATCTCGCCTGTTCCGCTGATGCACTCGGGCGAGGTTATACCTGTGTATAAGAGTCGCCAACTCGTGGAGTTTGTTGTTATCTTAAAGTCGATTTTTGTGTTGGCTGTGATAGTACTCTACTCGCGCATCTATACTCTCCTCTATCGAGAGCAACAGATTTCGCTCGAGAATGAGATGTTGCGCAACGAAAACCTTACCACCAAGTACAATATGCTGGCAAGTCAGATAAATCCGCACTTCCTCTTCAACTCGCTCTCATCGCTCTCGATGCTTGTACGCGACAAAGACGAGGAGCGCGCTTTGAACTATATCGACCAACTCTCTTACACCTTCCGATACCTCTC
Source organism: Alistipes sp. (assembly GCA_045543935.1). Lineage (GTDB taxonomy): Bacteria > Bacteroidota > Bacteroidia > Bacteroidales > Rikenellaceae > Alistipes. The sequence goes on along the minus strand of JAZPYA010000006.1, from coordinate 88,095 downwards.
GCAAAACAGCACGAACAGCAACTTTACGGCTCTGCGCGAGGAGATTAAATTTGCCGAGGCATATAGTTATCTATTCAAGATTCGCTATGCCGACAAAATCAAGTTTGAATTTGATATCGAGGAGACATATCTCGGCTACAAGTTACCGCCGATTTCGTTGCAACCACTTATCGGTAATGCCGTAAAACATAACACCATAAGTAGCAAAAAACTCTTCTGTGTGCGTATCTACACCGAAGATGGATATTTGGTCGTAGCCAACGAAAAACGACCAATGCTCGAGCCAAATCCGGGTACAGGACTCGGACTCTCGAACCTCAATAGTCGCTACCAACTTCTGCTCAACCGCGAGATTGAAATTATCGACAACGACAAAGAGTTTATAGTGCGACTACCTCTCGAAAAACCTAATGAATAGAGCCTATGCGAGTAGTTATTATTGAAGATGAAACCGCAGCTGCGCAGAATCTCTCCGCCATACTGCAAAAGATATATCCTGATGTGGAGATTGTTGCTACAATCGACACGATAGTTGACAGTGTGGAGTTCTTCCGCACCGCGCCCTCACTTGACCTTGTATTTATGGATATACACTTGGCGGACGGGGCTTCGTTCCGCATCTTCGACAGCGTAACTATCGACACGCCAATCATCTTCACAACCGCCTACGACCAATACGCAATCGAGGCGTTCAAGGTAAACAGCATAGACTATCTGCTCAAGCCTATCAACGAGGGCGACATCAAGCGCGCTATCGACAAGTGGCAACGACTCGCCTCAATCGAGCGCAACGAATACACCTCACGCATTAACGAGGTGGTTCACTCTCAACAGCCTAAACAGCAGGTATTTTTGATCCATTTCCGCGATAAAATCATTCCGTTGCAAGATAGCAATATAGCCTTTCTGCACACCTTCGAGGAGCGAGTTACGGCATATTGCCACGATGGCAACAAGTACCAGATAGACCTGACACTCGAGGCTCTGCAATCGAAGTTATCGAGTGCGGAGTTTTTCCGTGCCAATCGTCAATTTATAATCTCGCGCAAGGCGGTCAAGGATATCTCGGTTTGGTTTGGTAGCCGCCTTACGGTAAATCTTAATTTGGAGACTCCCGAGCGCATCATTATCCCGAAGGCTCGCGTTCACGAATTTAAGAATTGGCTCATTTCAACCAAGAAATAGGTCATTTCACCCACCTTTTTCGGTTATTTCACTCCATTTAGTTGAATATAATGAATTATATTCACTACCTTTGTGCGGTTTTATGGAAGGCTATTTATTCCACAAACGCAAACTGAGTAGTAAATAAAATTTCAACGACAATAATGAAGCGTTTTTTAGTATCTCTCTTCACTTTGGCATTTGCCCTATCTGCCTTTGCGCAGACAGGCAAAGTGTCATTCTCTTTGATTGACTCCCAGACAAAGCAGGGCGTTATGGGTGCTGTGGTGGAGGTCTATCCTACAGCCAAACCCGACAACAAAAAGTACTACACCTCCGGAGCAAACGGCTATGTGTCAATTCAAGGTTTGTCGTATGGCAACTACACCATCGTAGCAACCTTCATCGGCTACAAGGATATGATCAAGGAGTTCCGACTCTCGGGAGCAACACTCTCGCTCGGCAAACTCGTTATGAGCGAAGATGCTCAACGCATCGAGACCGTTGTCAAGACTGTTAAGGCATTGCGTACATCGCAGAATGGCGACACTCTGAGTTATAGCGCAGGAGCGTTTAAGGTTTCAAACGATGCCGATGTAGAGGGTTTATTGAAAAAGATGCCGGGTATAACCATCACCAATGGCGAGGTCGAGGCGCAGGGCGAAACCATCAAGAAGATTTTTGTCGATGGCAAGGAGTTTTTCGGCGAAGATGTCAGCACTGCAATCAAGTCGTTGCCTGCCGAAGCTGTCGATAAAATCGAGGTATTCAACAAGTTGAGCGATCAAGCAGAGTTTTCGGGTATGGACGATGGCGAGGGTTACAAAGCAATCAACATCATCACCAAAGAGGGTATGCGCCAAGGTCAGTTCGGAAAGATGTATGCAGGTTATGGCTACGAGCCGAAATCGGACGATGAATTGGCAAAGGGACACAAGTGGATTGTCGGTGGAAATGTCAATTTCTTCCACGGCGACTCGCGTGTATCGTTGATTGGTCTCTTCAACAATGTCAATCAGCAGAACTTCTCATTCGAGGATATTCTCGGAGTGAGTGGAGCAAACCAAGGCGGTGGCGGAAGAGGTCGTGGTCGCCGTGGTGCAGTAGGTCAATATATGGTGCGCCCACAGAGTGGTATTGCGTTGGTAAATTCGATTGGTGCAAACTATTCGGACGAGTGGGGACGCCGCAAGAATGTTAAGTTCCAAGGTTCGTTATTCCTCAATAACACCGACACGGACAATAACTCGCGCACCGAAAAGTGGTACGAAAGTCCTATGCCTATCGGCTATATGTATCAGCACGGCATATCGGACAATGTGAACTACAATGCTCGTTTCAATGCCCGACTCGATTGGAAAATCTCGCGTAACGCTTCGTTGATGTCGCGTACCTACTTCTCGTACCAAGGTTACAACCCAGAGTCCACAACCAAGGGCTACACCATAGGCGAGAATGAAGATGCCGAGGAGTTGGAGAACTCGACTCATCAGTCGTTGTCGTACACCGACTCATACAATTGGAGCAAGCAACACGCCTACTATTTCAACGAATTCTTGCAGTTGCGCACCAAGCTCGGCAAGCCGGGCAGAACGCTCACCGTAGATGCCCGCGTGAATTATCAGAACAACACTCGTGAGCAGAAGACTGCAGCCAACGATGCCAATGGTATTCGCTACGATGCAACGGCCGGTTCGGATTATCAGAACAACTACAACAACTACTTTGGAGAGGGTAAGTCGTGGCAGGATATGGTAAATAATCCGCTACTCTACTCGCCACTATATCAGTATATCCACCGCCCAAGCGAGGAGTATAGAATCAGCGCAAATGTATCATACAACGAGCCTATTTCGCAGTATGCGCAGTTGTCGTTGCAGTATCGTATGTGGTACGAAAATGAGATGAACGACAAGAATACCTACTACACCGATAGTGGTTTCAACTACAACCCTGCAACCGACAGAAACGAGAATATGTCACAGAAGTATCAAAGTAGCTTCTGGACACATCGTATAGGTCCAGGCTTCCGCTATGCGAAGAATAGAAATACAATCGTCTTGAATCTCTACTATCAGCGCGATGAACTTGATGGCAGTATCGTTGGCTCGCAGGGGGATAAAATCGATGGCAAGTACAACCATTTCTCCTATTTCGGTATGGCAAATGTAGCCTTCAACAAGGAAAACACCCTGCGTATCTTCTTGCGCTCGTGGTCGGAAAATCCTTCGGTTACGCAGTTGCAGAGCATCTTTGATGTGTCAAATCCGCAATATATCAGTTTCGGTAACAAGAACCTCGACCCATCATTTACTCACAACCTGAGTATGCACTACAACCTCTCGAAGGTTGATAAGGGTATTACCTTTATGTGGATGTTCAACGCGCAGATGCAACAAGACTACATCTCAACATCGACTTGGAACAATCCGCAGGGATTTGACTTGCCTGATAGTTTTGGCAATCTAACAATCCCGACCGACCAAGATGGTAACAAATATAGTCCAAAGGAGGTAACATCTTACGAAAACCTCGATGGTTACTATTGGTTGCGTACCCACGTATCGCTCGGAGTGCCATTGTCGTTTATGAAATGTAACCTCAATATCCACGGTGGTGTAACATATAACCGCACACCTTCGGCATACTATCTTGGTAAGACATCTGAGGAGTTCCTTGAAAATATGATTAACACCGAGAAGCCTGATAGCGAGCGTTTTGCTACCAACTACGCCAACAATATCGGCTACGATGCAGGCGTGACTCTCGGTAGTAACATATCCGAAAACCTCGACTTCACGCTGTCGTGGCGAGGTACATACAACCAAGCTTGGAACACCATTGGTCAAACTGCGAAGAACGACTACTTCAACCACTCGGCTAACGGAAATATCAAGTGGACATTCTTGAAGCGCTTGACCTTAACCGCAGCGGTATCGTATGTGCAGTACAAGGGTATCTCTACCAACTATAACGAGGACTATGTATTGTGTAATGTCTATCTCGGTTGCAAGGTATTTAAGAATAAGCGTGGCGAGGTACAGATTGGCGTAAACGATATTTTCGACCAGAATACATCGTTTGTTCGCTCGACAGGCTCAGGATATACGCAGAATGCGTGGAACAGTTGTATTGGTCGCTACTTCTCGGTGCAGTTTGTCTATAACCTCCGCCACTTCGGCAAGAAGGGTTCGACCAAGATGTCGGACTACAACTACAAGGAGTCAACCGGCTCGGTGGGTGTAAATCGTGGCACATCGGCAGGCGGCTGGTACGGACCAAGAAGGTAGCATAATACAGTATAATATAGAGAGCCGAGCATTGTAGTTTGCTCGGCTCTCTATATTATACATCAATGCACTCTACTTCTTGCTGGCTTTAACCGAAAATGGAAGAGGTTTATTCGCTCCAATCTGGAAGGTTTCAACAAGGAAATTCACTGTAACGGTGTCACCCTTAAATGGTTGCGACACATTATTTATCTGTACAGGTCGAGCCTTAAACGATCTTGAACTAAACGGAGGCACCTCGATAGCGCGAGGGAAGTACAGTCCTTCTGAGCCTGCTCCCTTGGTCAAAACCACCGGAATACTCGATTTATTTTCGATAGTGAAGGTCAGAATTTTATCAGTCATCTTCACGCCTTTAATCTTGACACAAGCCTTAAACAGCGGTGCGAGTTCCTGCTCTCGACCATAGACAACACCATCGGCAAAGAGTGCTGAACGGCGATTATTGAGGGCATCACGCACACCCTCTAACGACTTCTCCTCGGCAAAGAGAAGAGTTATCGGGCGATGCTCGCCATGCAGATAATCAACACCATTGAACAGCAATTGATGACAATCCGAGTTGCCAAGTATGGCAAGGTTGTACTTCAAACACCACTCATGCGCCTCCGGAGAGTATCCACACGACATATTATAGACCTCAATAGCGTCCATATAACCCTCTTTCAAGAGTTTCTTGTGTACCGGCCACATAATCGTCTCATTTGGAGCGTGCTTGTGCCAATGTGGGTGGTTCCACATCAGAAATGCGCCCTGCTTACGCGCCTCTTTCAAGCCACCTTCCATAGCGAGGACATGGTCGTGGTCGTTCTTCTCGGTAGCGGCACAAATATCATCGTTATCTTTTACAAACAAGCAGTTGAAGTGTCCCGGAGGCATACCGCGCGAGATTTCGCCGGCATGAACAACCAACACTTTGTCGCCTGCTGCCTTCGCTGCAATGCGATAGGACTCATCGCGGTCGCACTTATCGGAGAAGTAACCCGCCCTACGCTGCATCAAAAGTCGAGAGTCGAGGTGGTCCGAAATCGCAATAACATCAAGCCCTTCCCACAAAGCCTCATCTATACGGGTTGTAGGCCATACGCCTCCATCAGAGAAAGAGGTATGCACATGAAAGTCGCCTTTCAATGTTTTATAACCCTCTATATTTGGGATTACAATCTTATTGGGTGTTACGGCAAATGCAGGCAACATTACCACAAGTGCCGAAAGTAAAAATATAAATCTCTTCATAATCTGTCGTATTAAAGGTATGTTCTATAAATTAACGGGTAGCCGTAACCGAAAAGTGCAACGGTTTGTTTGCGCCAATTTGGAATGTTTCGACATAGAAATTCGCAACAATCTCCTTGACCGACTCATCGATTGCAGGTTGCACATTATTTACCAACAATGGGCGCACCTTAACCTCAATCGAACTATGTGGCGGAAGGTCTATGCAACGAGCATACCAATATGCCTCCGAGCCCGGGGCTTTCACAAGGCGTACAGGAATACTTGACACATTCTCCAAAGTGAAACTCACCATCTTCTCCGCCCACTTTATCTCCTTAACCTTTACACACGCTTTGAAGAGTGGAGCGAGTTCCTGCTCACGGCCATAGACCATACCTTCGGCAAAGATTGCCGAGCGACAGTTGTCGAGAGCCTCACGCACCCCTGCAAGAGAGCGTTCATGCGCAAATACAAGAGTTATAGGACGATGTTTGCCATGAAGGTAGTCTATCTCGGTAAACATAGGATAGTGGCTGTCGGAGTTTCCAAGTATTGCAAGGTTATGTTTTAAGCACCACTCATGCGCCTCGGGCGAGTATCCGCAAACCATATTATATACCTCGATAGCGTCCATATAGCCACTCTCTATCAACTCCTTATGCACAGGCCACATAATGGTCGTATCGGGAGCCTGCTTGCACCAATTCGGGTGATTCCACATCAAGAACCCTTCCTGCTTACGAGCCTCCTGCAAACCACCTTTCATAGCAAGGATATGATCGTGATCATTCTTCTCGGCAGCGAAACAAATAGCATCGTTATCTTTGATAAAAAGGCAGTTGAAGTGTCCCGGAGGCATACCGCGTGAAATCTCGCCACCATGTACCACCATCAAACGCTTACCCGCCGCCTTCTTTGTAAGATGATATGCGGTATTACGATTGCATTTATTGGTAAAATAGCCTCTATTGACCATTTTTTGATGACGGGTGTCGAGGTGGTCGGTAATGGCAATAACATCAAGCCCTTCCCACTTTGCCTCCTGCACAATAGATGCAGGCCATACGGTAGCATCGGAAAATACCGTATGAATATGGAAATCGCCTTTTAAGGTCTTGTATCCCTCAATATTCGGGATTACAATTTTGTTTGGAGTTACGGCAGACACCGACATTGTCAGCAACAACAACACCAATAATAGATTAGTTCTTTTCATCTTTGCAAAATTTGAAATGTAGCATATGCAAAGATACTATAAAATCGAAAAGGTTAAAAACAAAAATTATTTTTTTAATACTTTCGATTGGCGAAAACGGCGCTGGCAGCATATATAGCAACCAATACCCATAAGATTATTAGTTCAGGGGCGATATCGGAGAGCGATGCGCCCCTCGATTGTATTGCTATCCACGCCTCTACTGCCGAGGAGCTCGGTATTATCTTACCCAACAAATAGAGCCACTGCGGAAAGGCTTGCGGAGGTAGTGACACTCCGCTGACAAGCAGAAACGGAATGGACAACCACAAGAGCCACACCACCGAACTCTCGCGCCTACGAAACAGCGCACCCACAGCCTGCGCCAAGAAGATTACCGCCAAGAGATATGGGGCAATAACTGCCACACATCGCCACCACGCACCCCGCATCGGGTAATCGAACAGAGAGTAATGCACCGTAAGCATAAAGCCGAGAGTAAGCGCGTAGATTACGAAATAGGTAATTGTCCGACCAATAGTTATCGCAATAGGCGACACTGCCTTATACCTCTCACCGCGCTCTCTGCGCGTAGCTGACACCATACCCACACCTATCAATGCAGTCTGTTGCACAATCAGCAGAATAATTGCCGGCATAACAAACACTCCATAGCCCAACTCGGCATTAAAGAGATTGCGTTGCTCGAAGAGTATCGGAGGGTTATACGCTCCTTCGCGTTGTTCTATTATCACACCATTCATTGCCTGCACAGCCGACACTGCACCCTCAACCGCCTCACGATAAGCCAAAAAGTAGCTTGCATCGCCAATAATAGCCACTCTGCTTTGTCGCTCGGCAAGTATATCGCTATCGAGTTCGGGCGATATCGCCACTGCGCCCCACACTTTGCGCTCGTTCAGCAGTTGTTCGGCTTCGGTAATATCTGTAACCTCGTAAGCCACTCGCACCTTTGGCGAGGCGTCAATTTCGTGGGTAAGAGCGCGACTTATCGCCCCATTATTGCCCCCTACAACAGCTATAGGGACCTCATTCAAGACCTCTCCACCATAGCCAAGCGAGTATGATATGCCGTATATAAAGAGTGCAAAAACGACAATCAGCACCACACCCTCATCGTGCCACACTCTGCGCCACTCATCTTTAATAATTGATAATTGACAATTGACAGTTGACAATTTCATAGTCTGCCCCAAAATTTTCGATTTACCAAAATTCGTTTCATTCGCCCAAGTAGCAATAGTGGCAACAAGCAGAAGAGCAACATTGCAGCAATATCCTGCATTGAGTGCCACCACGCCACACCTCGCACCGCTTGGTCGATATACAACTCCATAAAGTAGGTATAAGGAAAGAGCAGAGTGAATGGTTGCACCCACGAAATCATCGCCATAGTCGGGAATGTTACACCCGAAAAGGTGAATGCTAATACCGAATAGCCTCCTCCGAGCGACAGCGACAAGCGAAACGAGGCGGTAAGTGCCACAACCAAGAGTGCCACCGCCTGATAGGCGATAACAAGTGTCATAGCTCCCGCTACCAGCATAACCCACGACCCTTGCATTGGCGCACCAAATACCCCGAAAATCAACATCGCTACAACCGCCGACAAGAGCCACAACGAGAGGGTTATCGGAGCGAGTTTTCCCATAAGAGCCCCCACCAACGAGCCATTTGCCGAGCGTAGCCACCCGACCGATGTAGCGTATCGCAACTCCGAGCCTACGGCATATATTGTCGAGAGCATCGCGGCAATAATCAGTATCATAGCCCAAAAGCAAGGGGCGACATAGTAGGCGTAGTTCAACCAAGGGTTGAAGAGTCCGTATGTCGTAAAGGCGATCGGCATCGTCTTCGCTATCGCCCTATCGGGAGCCACGCCCTGCATCGTGGCACGCTGTAACGACACCCCCACGCCGAAGGTGGTAATGGCGGTCTGCACCCCCTTTGCCACAAGTGAATTTGTCGAGATATTTGTTCCCGAATCGTAGAAGATGATTGGTGCAGGCTCGCCCGATAAGATATTTTTTGAGAAGCCATCGGGGATTTCGACCACGGCAACGACATCGCCTTGCAACACCTTTGTTCGCGCCATTGCCATATCGGCAACCTCCTCGACAAGAGCCGTTTGGGGAGTCGCTCTAATCATCGACACCACCTTACGCGATAGCGAAGAGTTGTCCTCATCGACCACCGCAACGGGCAAAGCTCCTACCACCTCCTGCGAGAAGAATATCGCAAAAAAGATGATTACCCCCAAAGGCAACCACCACGCCACAGCCCGATACTCCCTATTCGTGGCAAGGCGTTCTATTTCGCGCCTTACGGTAGCCGTTACTCCCGACCAGAAATGCCCTATTTTCATCGGCTTTCGGGCTTTTGCAACTCAATAATCACGCTCATACCTGCACGCAACGCCACATCACGGCTCAAGGGTTTCATCTTAACGGCAAAGGTGCGTATATCGAAATCGCCACGCGCCGAAGTGGCACTCTGCGTAGCATAATCTGCCTCAACCGAGATATGCGTAACCTCAAATCCTACCCTCTTGCCAAGCGCAGGAACCTCTGCCTCGAAGTGTTCGCCACAGACCATCTGCGGAAGGAGCGTTTCGGGGATATTGAAATTTGCCGTAGCAGTATCGTTCTCGGCGATAGTAACAACAGGAAAACCACTACCGACAATCTCCCCCTCGTTCGCCACAACCGTAGCCACAACGCCATCTGTCGGAGCATAGACCACCCTATCCGCCAAATATCGTTCAACCTCCTCGACAACACTTTGTGCCTGTTGTACCTGTGCCGCGGCTGCCGCTTTATCTTCGCGCGAAGCACCCTCGACAGCTAGCAGATATTGCGACTTTGCACCCCTCTCGGTTGCTCGTGCTGCCTCTAATGAGGCATACGCCTCATCGCGTTTTTGAGCCGACACAACACCCTCCTCGTAGAGCCTTTGCACACGCGCATAGGTCTGTCGGGCAAGCGACACCCCCACCTTTGCCTTCTGCCACATATCGCGTGCAGACTGCACTATCGGTTTGCGCGTACCTGCCTTCGCTTTTGCGTCTATCGCCTTTGCCCCACTCAACATCGCCTCGACCTGCATCAACTTTGCATCGAGCTCAGGCGTGGAGATTATATACAAGGTATCGCCCTTGCTTACCGAATCGCCCTCCTCGACAAAAACTTTGTCGATGCGCCCTGCAATCTTCGAGGCGAGGCGCAGATTGGTCAGCTCAACATAGCCCTGCACCGCCACTCGGCGACTGCGCCCAAAACGATAGCCCACGAAAATTATTATTGAAATAAGGAGTACTAACACAACTATAAGTGAGATATTTGTCTTTTTCATATTTTTCAGCAATTAAAATACCGATTGTGCTGTCTGTGCATTAAGATACTGCACAAAGTTTTCACACATACCCGAAGCATTCAATAGTCGCGCCAAAGCAATATCAAATTCGTAGGCAGTTTGTACCCTCTCCAACTTTGCACGCGAGAGGTTGAGCGTGGCATCGACAACATCGGTTGCGGTAGCCATACCCTCACGAAAAGCCCTCTGCTTGGCTCGCAAAAACTCCTCGCCAAAGCGTTCAGAGCGTTCCACAGCCGACAGAGTTGCCAGAACAGATTGCACCTTGTTATACAAATCCTCCACAAGGAGCGCGATATCCTGCTCCGCCTTACGCTCTAACGCCTCCACTCTACGTAGTTGCAGTCGTGCTGCCGAAGTTTTATATTCGCGATTCAGACCATCGAAAATTTTGAAATTCAACCCTACGCCCACCGCCATACGGGGAGCAAGCGAGGTGAGTTGATGATTGCAAAAGAGCATACCTCCCATAACGACAACCTCAGGAAAAAAGTCGGCTCGATGGAGTCGCAAATTCATACGCGCCAACTCGCGCAGTCGTTCCACCTCGCCGAGTTGTGGATTGTGCAACTCCGCCATAGCCACAAAGTACTCCAAAGGTTCGATTTTCGAGAGCAGGAACATCGGAGTCGAAGGTTCTACCACATCAGTCGTGCCAAGTGATGTCTGCAACGCCTTACGCGCCGTTTCGAGTTGCAGGCGTGCGCGTTGCAGGTCGCGTTCTGCCTCCGCCAAGCGATATTCGGCATAGAGCCTTTCGCTCTCCACTGCCATACCCTCCTTTTCGAGCAGAGCAACATCGTGCAGATGTTGCCCGACAACCGCCACAGCCTCCTCGCGAATAGCCACACCACGCTTTGCTAACTCCACCCCGAAATATCGCTCGACAATCTCAACTATCAGCCCACCGCGCACCTGTCGGCTCTGTTGCCGAGTGCGTTCCTCATTAATTTTAGCCGCTTTATTCGCAGTCCAAATTTTGCCACCTGCAAATATCGGCATCACCACATCTCCACCCAGAAAGGCGGTATTACGGCGTTGCAATGTATAGGAGAGGTCTAACCCCAACATCGCTAACCCCTCGCCCAAAATAGGGGCAAACGAGGAGAGCATAGGGTTGAAATCTATCTTGATATCTCTATTGAGATGTGCGTATGCGCCTTTGACCGAAACCTTGGGCATAAAGAGTCCAATAGCCGCCTGACGCTCACGGTGGGCAACCTGCTCGGCATACTCCGTGGCGACAACGGCAGGATTTCGCTCGAAACCGAGCGATAGCGCATCGTCAAATGTAAGATGTGAGGTTTGTGCCGTAACTTCTGCCACAACCGACATCAAAAATAGAGCAAACATTCTTCTCATTGTATCCCATATTTTTAGGTCGGTATGGTTGGCACACTGCGATTATCTAATCGGCTCGCCGAAGTGTCAATTCGGATATTTCGGGCGGTGCGCCTATTCGCATATGGAAGCCCACACTACCCACGCCATCGGTGATGTAGAGGTGGCTACTCTGCTCCTCGTAATGCCCACTCCACTCGCGGTACATCAATTGCGCAGGCGAAAACTCGTACCCACCGATGCGGAATTTCATCTGCATAGCGTGTACATGTCCCGACAGCACCAAGTCGCCATATCCGAGAGCCAAAATTTTACGCCACAACTGTGGCATATGCGACAATGTAATGTTGAACTTGTCGCGCGGAACACCCTCGTAAATAGGTCGCAAATCGAGCGAGTCGGCAACACTTGCCGAGTGGCGATGCTCCAGCAACTCTCGCGAAAAGCCTATACCTGTCAAAGTAACGGTATCGTTGCCCCGCTTCAGCAACTCTGTCCTATCGTCAATAACACGCCACCCCATCTCGCTAATTCGCTCCTTCAAAAGGCGCGTATTCTCCTCGATAGGTAGTGCTACCGTATCGCGAACATAGACCCCTGTATCGTGATTACCAAGCACTGCCACAACGCCATCTCGCGCCTTTATATCGCCCAAAATGTGTTGCAGTTGAGGCGTAAGTTCATCGTATCGGGCATTTACCAAATCGCCACCAAAGACCACCAAGTCGGCATCGATAGCGTTTATTCGCTCAACAATAGTTCGGCACATCTTCTCAGCCAAAGTCATCGAGCCTATATGCAAATCCGAAAAGAACGCTATGCGATAGCCATCAAATGCTTCGGGCAGTCGTGCCGAGGTTATATCGGCTCGTTTAACCGTCAATTGCTTGCGAGTGCGTACCACACCGACAAGCAACACACAAGCAACAATCGTGCAGAGAAGTGCACCCACTCCCCATTTTGCATAGCAATTATTGATTGTAAATAGTCCGACATAGAGAGCAATACGCGACAAGGCAAGCACTACATATATGGTAAGCAACCACATCATCGGCACCATTGTCGGCAACTCAAAAAGCCACATCATCGCCATTGCGATATATGGCAACAAGTTGGCTAAAACAAGCAACAACACACCCACCCTGCGTACCCACACACGACTACAGGGGCAAACATATTGGCGATACGCCACCCAATCCGCCCAGATTAGCAAAGAAGATAGTATGAATATAACCGCGATAAACATCTCTATTTGCGTTTCGGATTCTTCGGGAACCACCCTTTACGGACACGCTCGCGTTGCTCGAACAGCTCCTTGATGCTCCAGAACGAAGATGCACCAACAACCGCCAACAAAGTTGACCACAACACATCTGCCACCAACAACGAAGCAACAGTTGCGACTATTCCTACCACAAGAAATGCCCACCACGACTTCACGCCAAAGTAGTATTCGCTCTTGATGACAATAGGGTGAAAAAGACCGATAATAAAGAATGTGGCAACACCAATAATTATACCAACAAAATGCAACTCCATAACTTTTCAATTTTGATGCAAAGATAGTAAAAAAGCGGTAGCCCGAAAGCCACCGCCCACAAAAAAACAAACCAATTCTAAAAACAAGACTACTTATTTAGCAGCTGTGGCATTAGCGTTACGGCTCTTCATTATCTTGTTCGCCTCACGCGAAATTTTCTCATCGACACGATAAAGTTTCATCACCTGCAAAGGCTCGATAACTTCGGCAAAGACCATCAAATAACGCTGTTTCACGGTTGCCGTAAGGATTTGATTTGCAAGACGAGACGAAACCACCTTCAATGCGTTATCGTTGGTAATCAGATCTTTCTTGATGCGAGCCTCCTTGTTCATACTCGTAACGCGCTGGATCTCCTGACGGAATTTGCGATATACAGGATCAAACTTCGCCAACTGCTCATCGGTGAGGTTCAGTTCCGTTTTCAACAACTCCAAACGAGTCTGCATCAACTGTTCGCGTTTCTCCTTCACACCCGGCTTCTGATCAGCTCCATCTGTAGGCTGTGCAAAGAGATTTTGCGCAAACAATGTAGCCACCGCTACCAACAAAACAAACAATTTTTTCATAGCAATTATAATTTCTCAAATTAAATAAAAAATCTTCTCTACAACTCATTCTCCTCCTCGAGGTAATATCCACTATCAACCGAGAGGTCGTATATGATATCATCGGAGGCACTATTCATCTCGGCAATAAGTTGCTCCATAGGTGTTGTGCTGTGAAATCTATTCTCAAACACCTTCACGAATGCAAAAACTCCGACAGTCAATACCGCCGCTACAGCCACGACACTAATCCATCGCCACTGCACACGGTGCGGATGTTGCTCCGCCGGATTAGCCACTTCGCGTACAGCCATCTTTGCACGATACTTTGCCCTCTCTACTGCGCCATTTTCAACTTTGAATGGCATCTGCTTCATCTTCATAATCAATCTATCTCTATAACCTTAACCTGTTCCTTAATTCTCTTTACGGCGTAGTGATAGTTCGTCTTGAGAGTCGAAACACTATCCCCCGTAACCTGCGAAATCTCCTCGAATGACAACTCATCATAGTAGCGCATATTGAACACCAACCTCTGCTTTGTCGGCAGTTCCAAGAGAGCCTTTTGCAGTCGCACCAAAATCTCATCTGCCGAGTGGTCTATCTCGTGTTCAAAGGTCGCCAACAACTCGCCTCGCACCGAGTCGAGCGAGGAGAATATCCCCTTTTTGCGCTTGCGCAACACATTTATCGCGTGCGTTGTCGCAATACGATATAACCACGCTATCAAAGATCGCTCCGAGTCGCCCCTGAAATCGGCGATTGCCATATAAGCACGGGCAAAAGTCTCTTGCAAAACATCTTCTGCATCTTCGTGCTGGACAACCACACGGCGGATATGCCAATAGAGCCTGTCACCATATCGCTCAATCAGCTGGTCGAAAGCCCCGACCTCGTTGCTCTTCAATTGAGCAATCAATGTTACTATATCCTCCATTTGTCCGAGTTCACTTATTAAGATGTCGGTTTTGGCAAAAGGTTAAATCTTCGACTCACAAAAATATAAATTTTTTCGGAATTATATAGTTCCGATTTAATAAAAATATAAGGGAGATTGTCGCAGTCGCTATGCTCCTTCACAATGACGATTTTTTACAACACTAAACTATATAATTCCGATTTTTTTGTTTGTTTGAAATTTTATGCATATATTTGCATCAGATAAATACGCAATTTGGGCAAATACCCTCCCCGAATTTTTCGGGGGGGGTATTTTGGGGTTTAATGCGTTGAGTAACAGCGACTTATAAAGGTGAAATTAAAAATTAAAAATTAAAAATTAAAAGTTAAAAACTTTCAGCGCACCTCTAACGCCCCTAAAAAGGTTTGCGCCGTGACAAGGGCGGGAGAACGGAAAACGGAAAACTTTTTTGAGTTGAGAGTTGAGAGTTGAGAGTTGAGAGATAAAACACTAATAACCTCTAACGCCCCTAACGACACTAACGACACTAACGCCCCTAAAAAACTATATATAAACTGAAAACTTTTTTATAAAGCATAATTTTATTATTAACTAACTAAAAAACCACGATGAAAAATTTAGCAAAAATTTTCATTACAGTTGTGGCGGGAATGTTGGCATTCTCTTGCGTTACAGACATAACTGAGGACCAAGCCGTACAACTTGGCTCTGGTCAGACAACACTATCGATCTCGTTAGATGGTACGCGTACCCATCTTGGAGAGAACACAGGCGATGGCTACCCACTCTATTGGAGTGCGGGTGACAAGGTTGCCGTAAATGGCTACACATCTGCGGAGATTGCTTCCCAGTATGTTGGGACTTCGGGTGCAGAGTTTACATTCAACACAAGCGAGTTGGGCGACACTTACAACTTGGTTTACCCTGCTCCTGCCGAGGATGTAACCGCTTCGGCTACCGCAGGGCAATACCCTGTAGTATTCCCTGCATCGCAGAGTTACAATGCGGCAAACCCTGCAGAGGTTGCAGCTCCTATGTATGGCTATGCTCCTGCAGGCGAGACTATGACACTTCAGCACCTTTCGGGTGTTTTGCGCTTCTTGATTAAGGGTAATGGCGAGGTGCTCGAGAGCATAGAGGTTCGCTCGGAGAGTGGCAAAATTGCCGGTATCTTCGATGTAAATTGCGCAGATGGCACTTTGACAGCTCGCGAGGATGCAGGCAACACTGTCACCGTATCGTTTGGCGAGGGCTTAACTCTCGGCGAGGAGGCTGCAATCGTTCACGTGGCAGTACCGAGTGGCGATTACGGAATCTTCGCAGTTATCTTGCATACCGCATCGGACTCTATGGTTTTGAGCTTCGATTCATCGGCAAAGCCAATCAACAAAGGCCGTGTTCGCGAGTTTAGCGAGTTCACCTACAAGGCAAATGCCGATAACGGTGGTGTCTATATCATCGACTCGAAGGAGGATTTGATTCGCTTTGCAAAGATTGCATCTAAGTTCCAGGAGTACACCACATACACCTCGGCAAAGGTGGCAGCTACCATCGATATGAAGGGTGTAGAGTGGACTCCAATCGAGGGCTTTGATGGAGCATTCGATGGCGGTAGCGAGGAGGGCTTCGAGATTCAGAACTTGACAGCACCTTTGTTCGGCACAACCACCGCAACCGAAATCAAGAATGTGAAGTTGACAGGGGTAAATATCAATCAGACAAAGACAATTACCAACATCGCTGCATTGGCCTGCCGTATAGAGAATGACAATACAAAGGTTAACAACTGTTCTGTATCAGGTAGTATCAATGTCAATATAACTGCCACTGCGACTACTAACGTTGCTGGCATTGTAGCATATTCAACATCTGAACAAACCTTCACAAATCTTACTAACGAGGCGAATATCACAGTAGAAGGCTCGTACGGAGATGATCTAATAATTGCAGGTTGTGTCGTAAGACATACTGGTGGTTCTCTTTCGGACATAAGAAACTTAGGAACAGTTACGTATGCTGGAACAAAATGTAGCGGAACATTCCGAATGAGCGGTGTCGTAGATTATTGTATCAATCTCACAAACGGATACAATGGTTGCGATAATGCTACTAATCCGCAAGGCTCTGTTATCATTTCGGGAACAACTAACTCTAATACGCGTATTGGAGGCGTTATGGCACAGACCTTGTCATCGACAATGATTCTCAAGAACTGTATTAATTACGGCGAAGTTAAGGCTACAGAAAGTGCAGCATTCTCAGGCACACTATTTTTAGGTGGAGTCAATGGTCTTATGCAGTATAAGGAAGTCACCTATGACAGTTGCGAAAATAGAGGAAATTTGACCGTAGAAGCTGGTGCAACAATACCGAGTGTAAAAATGGGTGGCATCATAGGTCAAACAATGAAAAAGAGTGGAGTAGGTCTCTTTATTATTGCTAATGGTTGTATCAATAGTGGAGCGCTAAGTGTAGCTTCTGACGTAGGAGGTGACTGCCAAATTGCGGGTTTTGTTGCAAACTACTCAACTGGTATGACAAATGCATCAACAGGGGTAGTTAAGAACACTGGAAACATTACCTATTCAGGAACAGGAAGTGGTACAGTTCGTGTAGCAGGACTTATTGCAGCAGCTGCAGATGCTTTACCAACAAGTGTAGCAGAGAGTGTTCTTAGATATGAGAATACTGGAGATATAACCGTTACTGGAACTGGATCAACAGTTTATGTAGGAGGTGTGTATGGAAATAACAACTATAAATTTGCAAATGTTCGTAGTGTTTGCAATATCAAGGCTATTGAAGCAACATCGGTTGGTTTAATGTATCCTACCACTCCTTCTAAAACATCAACCAGAGCATCTAATTGCCATGTGGGTGGAACGCTATTGACTACTAACAATGAGAGTGATAAGATAACTATCACAGAGGAGAACTACACTGGCTATTTCTACGGAACGCTCGATTATGATGCAAGTATCTTGAATGAAAATAACTGTGGTTGGTTAGCAAATATCTATGCAGTGCCAATTATTACTGGCAATTTTGTAAATATAGGTAGCGCTGAGGATTTGTTGGCATTTGACTTTAGTTCGAATAAGGATATTCGTCTTACCGATAATATCGATTTAACAGGCAAGAGTTGGACTACTGTCGAGGGATATGAGGGTTCAATCCACGGTAATAACAAGACCATTACAGGTTTGACATCTCCTCTCTTTGGCACAGTCAAATCTTCTATTCTCGATTTGCGCCTTGAGGGGGTAAATATCAATGAGACAGTGAATGCCAATATCGGTGCATTTGCTCGAAAGATTGATAATACAAGTGCTATATTTACAAACTGTTCGGCAAGTGGTAGTATTACTGTTAATCCTGCTACAGCACCTACTGCAAATGTATTTATTGCAGGTCTTATTGGAGAGACAACCTCTACCAAGGAGATTTACAATGTTACAAATGAGGTAAATATCGAGGTTCAAGGTAGCTATGACAAGGTGGCTTATTGTGCAGGATGTATATCGAGTGCATCAAAGTCTTCTATTCGCAAGGCTACAAACCTCGGCAACATCACCTTCAAGGGAACAGCAAGTACCAGAGCCGCCCTTTCGGGAATCTCTTCGAATTGCTTAAAACTTACCGATTGTACCAATGGCGACAGTACCGCAAAAAATACCAAAGGTAATTTAACATACGATAGCACATCTGAGTTAACATTCTATGCTGGCGGTATGGTTCAAGGAATAAATGGCGTTGCGACATATACTGATTGTGCAAATTATGGCAAAATCTCGACAACCGCAACCTCCAAAGTAGCTGGAGTTATTCTTGGTGGCCTATTTGGCAATAATGATGACGACAATGCGCGCGTATATGACAACTGTTGCAACTATGGCGATATAGATATTTCGGCAGAAAGTACATCAGGCAATATAAAGGTTGGAGGAATCATTTCTCAAATCGGAGGTAATGGAATTATCACATTCCTCAATAATATCACAAATGAAGGAGCTGTTAACGTTAGTGTTGGTATTGCTGATGTTGCAAACGGTGGTAAAACAACTTTGGTTGGAGGTATTGCAGGTGCACTGTCAAGTGGAAGCAGTTATTTAAGTAACGATTCGAATTGCACTATTAAGAATACGGGAGCTATTAGCTATTCGGCTAATACAAGTAGCGCTGGCTACACAAAGGTTGCCGGTCTGTTTGCTCACAATGTTCCTAACCACCTTGACTCGGAGAACTACAAATTGATTAACAATGGCGATATCACAGCAGAAGGTGCATTTGGAACTGCAGGATATGTCAGCGGTATTATAGGTAATGAAAGACATGTCTATAATGCTAAGTGTCACTGTAATATCGTTGCCGTAGGCTACACCTATGTAGGTATGATTATGGGGTCAAGCACCTCAACATTCAAAGCAGTTAACTGTCTTGTTGGCGGCTCGATCTGTACATCGACAACAGGAGAAGGCGAGGCTGAGCGATTTAATACAATTAATCTTTCGGCTTCCAACTACTTTAACTACATCTATGATGATGGATATGACTTGACAACTTGCACAGATAACTACTATGGTTGCGGTTATATCGAGTCAATCAATGATGCTACTCCGGATTATGCAACACAACAACCGGCGGAGTAATTGAGTGGAATTGTTTAACGATTAAATTTTTGAAAACTATGAAGAAAAA
Organism: Alistipes sp.; assembly: GCA_045543935.1. Lineage (GTDB taxonomy): Bacteria > Bacteroidota > Bacteroidia > Bacteroidales > Rikenellaceae > Alistipes. The sequence continues at coordinate 68,786 of JAZPYA010000006.1, read as the reverse complement.
TATAATTTTGAGCTATTCTGCTCCAGAGGTAGTTGTTTTCGAAGTCGTAGCCGAGCGTGGCTACGAGGTCAGCACAACCGAGCTGAATTTCGGTCTTCCGGGCTTGGGAACAGAAGATGGAACTTGGGACGAATAGTCCGTTTAGGTCGTGTAAAAAACAGGCTCGAGCAATGCTCGGGCCTGTTTTTTTTGGGGGGGGCGTTAGGGGCGATTGAGAATTGAGAATTGAGAATTAAAGGTATTTTTTCTTTTATGTTCCTCCCCTAAGTTAGGGGAGGTGGCTGAAAGCCGGTGGGGTCTGTTAGTTTTGTGGGAACGCCCACTGTTGTCACGGCGCAGCCATTCTGGGGGTTACTGAGGGCGGGCGTTCCGCCCTTACTGGGGGCGCTCCCGTTGGTCGCTTACTGGGGTGCGCTAAAAGTTTTTAACTACTCACTACTCTCTACTCACTACTCACTAATTAAAGGTTTTCCGTTTTCCGTTTTCCGTTTTCCGTTTTCAGCTCTCCCCATATTTTGCCGTATGTCCGAGTGCCGACTCGATGCGCAAAAGGCGGTTATATTTCGCCGTGCGGTCGGAGCGAGAGAGCGAGCCGGTCTTAATCTGTCCGGCGTTTACCGCTACGGCAATATCGGCAATCGTGGTATCTTCGGTCTCGCCCGAACGATGCGAGATAATTGTCTGCATACCTGCACGATGCGCCATCTCTACCGCTTCGAGAGTTTCGGTCAGAGTGCCAATCTGATTTACCTTCACAAGCACCGCATTTCCGCACCTCTCCTCGATACCTCGCTTGATAAACTCCGTATTCGTAACGAAGAGGTCATCGCCCACAAGCGCACATCTGTCGCCAATCTCCGCAGTCAGCAGTCGCCAACCCGACCAATCGTTCTCCGCCATTCCATCTTCGATGGAGTCTATCGGGTAGTCGTTCACAAGTTTACGGAGATACGACACCTGCTCGGCAGGCGAAAAGTGAACGCCCCCATTCCCCTCAAAGCGCGAATAGTCGTATATGCCGTTAGTATAAAACTCCGAAGCGGCACAGTCGAGCGCCAAGGTCAAATCGCGAGGGTAGCTGTACCCTGCAAGCGTTATCGCCGAGAGGATTGTTTCGAGCGCATCTTCAATGCCCTTGAAGTTAGGCGCAAAACCGCCCTCATCGCCTACGGCGGTCGAGAGTCCTCGTTGTTTCAGCACCGAGCGCAGGGCGTGAAAGACCTCAACGCCCATCTGCAAACCCTCGGAGAAGGTCGAAGCACCCTTCGGGCGAATCATAAACTCCTGAAAGGCGATAGGAGCGTCAGAGTGGCGACCGCCATTTACGATATTCATCATCGGCACGGGCAAAACCCTCGCATTCACGCCACCGATATAGCGGTAGAGGGGCAGATTGAGCTCCGTTGCTGCCGCCTTTGCTACGGCAAGCGACACGCCGAGAATGGCATTTGCGCCGAGGTGCGACTTTGTCGGTGTGCCATCGAGGGCGCACATAGCCATATCAATCTCTGCCTGCGCCAAGACATTGCGACCTATAAGGTTGGGGGCAATGGTGTGTTTCACCGCCTCTAACGCCTTTAATACGCCCTTTCCGTTGTAGCGCTCCTTGTCGCCATCACGCAATTCGAGGGCTTCGTTTGCGCCTGTCGATGCGCCACTCGGCACGGCAGCACGCCCCACGGCACCACTGCGAGTTACAACATCCACCTCGACCGTAGGGTTACCACGCGAATCGAGAATCTCACGAGCAAAAATCTTTGAAATTTCCATAGTCTGTTTTGGTTTTAATTGGTTTTGTTAAGGGAAATTTGCAAAGTTTAAGCCAAAGGGGATGTTGCGCCAAGTTTGATGGCATTGAATGGCAATGAATGGCAACGAATGGCAATCGCTCGTTATACTCACTGAATGGCAAATGCGCTTTGTTATTAAGCACTCCTTTGGACTGCGTTGTCATTAAATGCCATTAAGGGCTGAAAGCCCGAATGCCATTCAATGCCACAAAAATCTGCGCCCCAAACAACAAACCCTCCGCAGTTTTTCTGCGGAGGGTTAAAAATCTTAAAGCTAAAAGCTCAATTTCTAAAAAGCACAAACGGCACGCACATAGAGGTCGACGCTCTTATAATAATTAGTAGTGCTTCCGTCATTCATATAGATACTCCACGCATCTTCTGAATTACGCTCTATTGACGACCAATGTGAACCTCTTGGTATTTCATCGCCGACGGCCGCTAATACTTGATTAAGAGTTTTTACTACTTTATGTATCACACGCAACTCATCTAATGTAGGTAGCCTCCAACCGCCACCAAGATTACTACACCACGATTTAGCATCTGACCAATTCATTGTATCTGGTGCCTGGTTAATGCTGATCATCTTTCCGTGCTTTCCATCAGGTGTTACAACATACACTACTCCCTGCTTGCCATTAACATCATACAGGTCACCAACCTTCCAAGTTTTATATTGTGATACCGCTGACTGAGTATAGGCTGTTGGATTTATTGCAATCTGACCTGCCAAGCGAGTTCCAAGTTGCGACATCATTGTACGATATGAACTGCCCGGAGCCCAAGTTGCGCCATCTTTTGCCGAAATTGTTCCCGACTCAACATTAACTACTCGCACATCAACATTATACTGATTCATCACGATATTTACATCACCGATAACAACCTTTGATACATTCAAAATTTGACCAATGCGTACCATCTGTGATTGTGTGAGTTTTCCTCGCTGAAAGTTCTGCTCGTCAATTACTCGGTCAATCTGTGTGCGCTCTACCAAGGTGTAACCTCTTGGCGAAAAGTAGGTGTTGAAAATTGCCGAGATGCCATCAACATCGGCTTGCGATACGCCTACACCTGCATTAAAATCAAGCACTGCAACTCGCTGTGCAGATACGGTTGCCACTGCAAAGAGTGCGCAAATAAAAATAGATAGTTTTTTCATTGTAATATAAATTTAAGTTAAACAAAAAGGTGCTCAAACTTATATTACGCAAAAAGAGAGCGTGGTGCTGAAAACTTATTTTTGTTAAGCGGGCTCTGGAAAGCCTTCGAGAAAAAATAAGCAACAACTCCACGCCATACCAAGTGGTATGACGCAAAAGATGTCAGCCCATTCTCTCTCTTGAATTTTCCAGATTCGCTTAACGAGAATAAACTTACACTTTCTGCGTAATTATGTCTGCAATCCAACGGACTGCGTTACAAAATTAGGAATTTATTTTTGATTGAGCAAAAGTGCGCTAAGAAAAATAGAGGATATTAGCGGAGGTTAGGGGTCGTTAAGGGTTGTTAGAGTGGCGCAACCCTAATAACCCCTAACAACCTTTAACAACCTCTTGTGGAATTGCGCCACAAAAAGCCAATGGCCAAATAACGGAAAACGGAAAGCGATATTCAAAGAGGCGGGTATCGTTTTCGATACCCATGCTTGCGAGTGAGGTTTTTGCTGTGATATGGTGACGCTTCTCTTGTGTCTTGGGTATCGTTTTCGATACCCATGTTTGCGAGGCGGACACTCTCGTCTTTCGTCTCTCGTCTTTCGTCTAAATAAAAACGGCTTTCTTTTGGAGGATTACCCAAAATTTATTATCTTTGGTAAAAATTCGGATACTATGGCAATTTTTAAGGTTGAAGGCGGTCGCAGACTGCATGGCGAGATTACTCCGCAAGGTGCTAAAAATGAGGCGTTACAGATTCTCTGCGCCACACTCCTCACCGAGGAGAAGGTGGTTGTGAACAACATTCCGCAGATTCTCGATATCATTCAACTTATCGACCTCTTGCAGGCGATGGGTGTGAAGGTCGAGCGATTGTCGGAGGACTCCTACTCCTTCTGCGCCAAGGAGATAAACCTCGACTACCTCGCAAGCGATGACTACCGCAACCGCTGCGCCCGTCTGCGTGGCTCGGTGATGATTGTTGGTCCGCTGTTGGCTCGTTTCGGTGTGGGTTATATCCCAAAGCCGGGTGGCGATAAAATCGGTCGCCGCCGCTTGGACACCCACTTTATCGGCTTCCAAAAACTCGGTGCAGAGTTCGATTTCGATGCCGCCGAGGCGTTCTTCACCGTCAAGGCGAAGGAGTTGAAGGGTACATATATGTTGCTCGATGAGGCTTCAGTTACGGGTACGGCAAATATCGTTATGGCTGCCGTGCTTGCCAAAGGCAAGACCACAATCTACAACGCCGCCTGCGAGCCATACTTGCAGCAGTTGTGCAAGATGCTCAACCGTATGGGTGCAAAGATTACGGGCGTAGGCTCGAACCTCCTCGAAATTGAGGGTGTGGAGTCGCTCGGAGGTACATCGCACACAATGTTGCCCGATATGATTGAGGTAGGAAGTTTTATCGGAATGGCTGCGATGAATCGCTCGGAGCTGACCATCAAGGGTGTTTCGTTCGAAAATCTCGGAATTATTCCTGCACAGTTTGCTCGACTGGGTATTGCGATGGAGCGCCGAGGTGACGACCTCTATATTCCACAGCAAGACCATTACAGTATCGAGAGTTTTATCGATGGCTCGATTATGACCATTGCCGATGCGCCGTGGCCGGGTTTGACACCTGACCTCTTGTCTATTTTCCTCGTTGTGGCAACACAGGCAAAGGGTACGGTGCTGATTCATCAGAAGATGTTCGAGAGCCGTTTGTTCTTCGTGGATAAGTTGATAGATATGGGTGCGCAGATTATCCTTTGCGACCCTCACCGCGCTGCCGTAATCGGTCAGGACCACCAGCACCAACTTCGTGCTGCGAAGATGTCCTCGCCCGATATCCGTGCAGGAGTGGCATTGCTGATTGCAGCAATGAGTGCCGAGGGCGTAAGTACAATTCAGAATATCGACCAGATTGACCGAGGTTATCGCGATATCGAAGGCAGATTGAACGCTATAGGTGCGAACATTATCAGATTGGACGATTAAAATTCAATAAATAGAGAAAATATGAGAAGAATTATTACATCCCTCTTTGCGATTTTAATATCGCTGACAGCATTTGCTGAAAAGTACGATTTGTGCATCTACGGAGGTACCTCCGCAGGTGTTGTAGCAGCCTACTCGGCAGCACAACTCAATATGAAGGTGGCGTTGGTATGCCCCGAGGAACATTTGGGTGGTCTTACCACAGGTGGACTTGGCCAAACCGATATCGGCAACAAGCAGGTTGTATTGGGTGTAGCAAAGCAGTTCTACCGCCAACTTGGCAACTACTACGGACGTCTCGAGTCGTGGGTTTTCGAGCCAAAGGTAGCTTTGGGTATTATGGAGCAGTACGCTTCGCACAAGAATATCACCCTCTACAAGGGTGAGTTCCTCGATAAGGTCGAGAAGCAGGGTAACCACATCGTGGATGCAACCTTCTCTGGTAAGAGTGGCGACTTGAAGATTGAGGCCGACTACTTTATCGACGCCACATACGAGGGCGACTTGATGGCCGCAGCAAAGGTTAGCTACTTTGTTGGTCGCGAGGACAACTCGGTGTATGGCGAGACTTGGAGTGGCGAGTATTTCCACAAGCGCAACCACCAATTCCCTGACGGCGTAGATCCGTATGTCGAGAAGGGCAACCCTGCAAGCGGTCTGCTACCACACATTCAGGATATGGATTGCAACGGCATAGGCAAGGGCGACAAGCTTGTTCAGGCCTACAACTTCCGACTCTGCTTGACGGACAATCCGAACAACCTGGTGCCTATCACCAAGCCGGATAACTACGATCCTTGGCAGTACGAGTTGCTTATCCGCCTCTTCGAGGCACAACCCGATAAGCGCAAGCTCGCTAACTACTTCATCTGGAGCCGTATGCCTAACCGCAAGACCGATGTGAACAATCGAGGAGGCTTCTCGACCGATATGATAGGTTGCAACTGGAACTATCCAGAGGCTTCGTACGAGGAGCGTGCAAAGATTGTAAAGGCACATGAGGATTATACCAAGGGCTTGCTCTACTTCGTAGGACACGACGAGCGCGTACCCGAGAGTATCCGCAAGGAGATGCTTCGTTGGGGCTATCCAAAGGATGAGTATGTGGACAACAACCACTTCTCGCCACAGCTCTACATCCGCGAGGCGCGACGCATGGTTGGTGAGTATGTCTGCACACAGCACGACTGCGACCGCAAGGTGGTGGTTGATGATGGTATTGCCTACGCAGCCTACAGTATGGACTCACACAACTGCAAGCGTGTAGTGGTCGAGAAGAATGGAGTGAAGATGGTCAAGAACGAGGGCAATGTCGAGGTGAAAACTGCCGGTCCTTATCCTATATCCTATCGTGCCATCACCCCTAAGCGCAACGAGTGCGACAACCTTTTGGTGCCTGTCTGCCTCTCGGCAAGCCACATAGCCTTCGGCTCAATCCGTATGGAGCCTGTATTTATGGTTTTGGGACAGGCCTCGGCCATAGCGGCACATCTGGCGAAGGGTGGTGCGGTGCAGGATGTCGATAGCAAGGCCATCAACCGCATCTTCGAGGAGAACCCTTACCTCGATGGCTCTACCCCCGATATCCTCATCGACGACAGCTCGGAGTACGCTTCACTTGGCGAGGGTTGGATTCGCAAGTCGGGCAATCAAGGCTTTGGTCTCACCTACTTGGTGCGACTTGGTGGCTCGGACGAGAGCTCAATTACTTACACCCTGCCAAAGGGTTTGAAGGGCGAGTGGGAACTCTACTCCTATCAGCGTCTGAAGGGGAAACTCAATCCGCACGTAAATATTAAGGTGCAGATTGGCAAGCAGTGTCTCGAGAAGGATATGAACCTTCGTGATATCAAACTTGTGGGACAGACCTCGGGCGAGTGGGTGAGCCTCGGACGCTACTCGTTCAAACCAAATACGAAGGGTAAGGTGGTGATTACCGCACCTAAGAGCAAGTTCCACTCCTATGCCGATGGATTGCTCCTCGTTAAGCGAGAGAAGTAGGGTGTTTCTCAAAGATAAAAGATGCCGCAGGCTTATCGCTTGCGGCATCTTTTTTAGACCTTCAGAGTATCTTGTGACGGCAGTTTATGCCTCGCCGTGATTCTTGAAACCGATGTGCTGGTGAGGCTGTTGCAGATCGATGCGACCTACATTTGTCTCGTAGCGAGCCACATTCTCCTGCAACGACATCAAGAGTCGCTTGGCATGCTCGGGTGTGAGAATAATTCTACTCTTAACCTTCGCCTTTGGTAATCCCGGCAAAATTGCCGCGAAGTCGAGAATAAACTCAGAGGTTGAGTGCGAAATAATCGCCAAATTCGAGTAGTGTCCTTGTGCAACATCTGCATCGAGTTCCACATCTATTCCGTGTTGCTTATTTTCGCTCATATATTTTGTATTATTTACTCTTTTACATTCACAAAAATAGAGGTTTATAGCATTTTTTATTCAGTACGTAGCAATAAGTTATCAACAATAAGTGATAAAAGGCACACTATATGCGGAAATGAATATAGGTAATAGTGTCGTAATTTAATATATTTTTAGTATATTTGCAAGGTATTTTGCATTATTGCGACCAAAACGAACCAAAAGATATGTTAATTACTATCATAGATTTTTTATTGCGCGGTGTTATAGTAGGCTTGGTATCCTCCATAACAGTAGGTCCCGTAGCAGTCCTCTGTATCAAGCGTACGCTAAACAAGAGCCGTCGTTCAGGCTTTATTTCGGGTTTAGGAGTTGCGTGCGCAGACACGCTAATGGCAATTATCGCCTTCTTCTTCTACGCCATTATGCACTCACAGATTGAGCAATACAAACACATCTTGTCGGTAATTGGTGGCATCTTTGTAGTAATCGTGGGCGTTGTTATCTTCCTGCAAAAACCAAAGCAAAAGACAAATTTAGATGGCTCAATAACCAACACTCCTTGGCGCGATTTCGCCTCGATGTTCGGTTTTACAATGGCAAATTTCGTAACCGTAATACCATATATTCTTGCATTCTTTGCGATGTTCGGAGTCTCCTCGCACGATGGCTCACACGATATAGCCTCGCTACTTTCGAGTTTGCTCATCATCGGCGGTTTCTTCGGAGGCGCGGTGGCTTGGTGGTTTGTGCTGACTCTGCTAATCAGTCTCTTCCGCCGTAGTTTCAGGCCTCACCATATGCGCACGCTGAATCGCGTTGCAGGAATAATAATCGGACTTCTCGGAGTTATAACCATACTTTCGACCGTTCTTACAAGTAACCCAAATGGAATCAACTAAAAAAATCATTATCGCCCTCGATGGTTTCTCCTCGTGTGGCAAGAGTACATTTGCAAAGAGCATCGCTCAACGACTCGGCTATATCTTTATCGACACAGGCGCAATGTATCGCGCCGTGACACTCTATGCCCTCGAGCATGGCGCAATCCGTTCAGGCATTGTCAATGAAGACGAGGTAGTAAAGTTGCTTGATGAAATATCCATAACCTTCCGCTTCAATCCACAACGCGGAGCAAGCGATATTTATGTCAATGGCGACTTGGTAGAGGGTAAAATACGCACCATCGAGGTGTCGAACTGTGTAAGTCCCGTAAGTGCCATTGCCGAGGTGCGCCAAAAGCTTGTAGCGATGCAACAAGAGATGGGGCGCAAACGCGGTGTAGTGATGGACGGACGCGATATCGGCACGGTGGTATTTCCCGATGCCGAGTTGAAGATTTTTATGACGGCAGACCCGAAGGTGCGTGCCGAGCGCCGATATGCCGAACTTACAGCCAAGGGCGACAAGGTATCATTTGACGAGATTTTGGAGAATGTGGTTTCGCGCGACAAGGCAGATATGACGCGCGCCATTTCGCCACTACAAAAGGCTGACGATGCCATTGTCCTTGATAATAGCTATATGACTATCCCCGAGCAGATGGAGTGGTTTGATAAGGAGTTTGCAAGAGTGCAGGCGGAAATGCAAAATGCAAAATGCAAAATGCAAAATTAGTTTTCCGCTTTCAGTTTTCAGTTTTCCGTTTGTATGCGTGTTGAGATTGACAATGAGTCGGGGTTTTGCTTTGGGGTTGTGAGGGCAATCAACGAGGCGGAGAAGGCGTTGCAGAGTGGTGCAATAGCCTCGCTTGGCGATATTGTCCATAACCGCGTAGAGGTGCAGAGGCTTGAGGCTTTGGGCCTGCGTACCATTTCACGAGAGGAGATACCCTCAATTGCAGGCAAACGAATGTTGATTCGTGCGCACGGCGAGCCACCTCGCACATACGCTATCGCCAAAGAGTACGGCATCGAGATTATAGATGCTACTTGCCCTGTGGTGGCGGCTCTACAACGCAAGGTTAAGTCAGCATACGAAAAGATGCAGGCAACAGGTGGTACGGTGGTTATCTTGGGCAAGCGCGGACACGCCGAGGTAGTTGGTTTGACGGGACAGGTTGATGAAAAGGCAGTTGTTGTCGAGTGCGAAGATGATTTACAAGTGATAGACTTCTCTCGTCCGATATATTTCCTCTCACAGACCACGCAGAGTGTCGAAAAATTCAACCACTTGGCGGATATTATGCGCAAGAGAGTTGCGCGGGCGGATATGCTTATTGTTGATGATACGATTTGTCGCCGAGTATCCTCGCGTGAAAATCATCTGCGCGAATTTGCTCGACAGCACGATGTCATAATTTTTGTCTGCGGACGCAAGTCGAGCAATGGCAAGGTACTATACAATATATGTCGTCAGGAGAATGAGCGTTCCTATAATATAGAGGAGGCAAGTGAACTACAAAAGGAGTGGTTTGAGGGGGTTGATAGCGTAGGTATTTGCGGTGCTACCTCAACGCCGAAATGGCTGATGGAAAGTATTGCAGAAGCAATACTTTCAATAAATTAAAAATTGAGAATTAAAAATTAAAAATTATATGAAGAAGTATCTGATTCGCAGTGTAAAATATTTTATCGCCTTGTGCGTTTTGTATGTAGCGTTGATGGCTTTGATGCACTACTCGGAGCATGCCCCTATTACCTTCGCACAGCGTTGGGAGTTGCTCTTCGCCACTTGGCGAGGTTGGGGAATGGTTGTTGCGACAATTGTATTGGCTGCCACCTACCCGTATTTCGGCTTTGCTAAAAGAGCCTTCGAGGGCAATATCATAGCCGACCGCGAGGAGTTTACAATGGCTGCCGAGGTATCTGGTTTGGAGTTGGTAAGGGGCAATGAAACCGAATTGGTCTATCGTGCCAAGGGTTTGCGCCGATTGGTAAAACTCTACGAAGATGAGGTTGTTGTTCGCCAAAAGGACACTCAAATTGAGGTTGATGGTTTGCGCAGTCTTTCAGTGCGTTTTGCCTTCGATGCCGAGCGATTTATAACAAACAAACACCGCAGAGAGACGGGCGAGATTTAACAAAAGCGAGGAGTTAGAAGATAGGAGTTAAGAGATAGATGAAAAATAAATTTGTAAAATATACCCTTTTGGCAGTAGTGGTTGTGGCAATTTGCACCACAACACTCTTCGCCACACGCAACGACTTCGGATTGGGGCGTAATATGGAGATTATGGTCAATCTTATGCACGCTATCTCCACGCAGTATGTCGATGAGGTAAATGCCGATGAGATGATGGAGAATGGTGCGGTGGGTATAACCTCGAAGTTGGACCCCTACACCGACTTTATCCCCGAGAAGGATATGCCCGACTTTGAGGCGATGACTACAGGTCGTTACGGAGGTATTGGTGCACTAATTCGCAAGAAGGGTGATTATGTCATCGTTGCCGAGCCTTACAAGGGGTCGCCTGCCGATGAAAACGGATTGAAGATTGGCGATAAAATCGTAGCGATAGATGGCGAAGATATGCGCGGAGCGAAGGTCGAAGATATCAGCAAGCGTCTTCGTGGCAAGCCGAATACGACCGTCAAAGTTACAGTCGAGCGACTGCTTACGGGTGCGCGCGAGGAGTTAAACATTCGCCGTCAGCGTATCGCCATTCCGAGCATTACCTACGCAGGATATGTAGCAGAAGGTATTGGATATATACGCCACGCCGACTTCACCGACAGGTGCTACGATGATATGCGCGCCGCAATTCTTCGCCTGCAACGCGAAGGCGAGTTAAAGTCGCTTATTCTCGACTACCGCAACAATGGTGGCGGTGTTTTACAATCAGCGATAGAGGTTCTGTCGCTCTTTGTACCGAAGGGTACTATGGTTGTCGAGACGCGAGGCAGAAACAAGGAGCAGAGTAAGAAGTTCTATACAATGTACGAGCCTCTCCTACCAAATACGCCATTGGCAGTACTTATCAATGGTAATAGTGCTTCTGCAGCCGAAATTGTTGCTGGAGCGATACAGGATTTGGACAGAGGTGTATTGCTTGGACAGCGTAGCTTCGGAAAGGGTTTGGTGCAAAGCACTACCCCACTCGGCTACAACTCATACGCAAAAATCACAGTTGCAAAATACTATATCCCTTCGGGGCGTTGCATTCAGGCGGTTAATTACTCCACCGATGGTCGCGCCGTGCAGGTTGCCGACTCACTTATAAAGGAGTTCAAAACTGCGCGTGGTCGCAAGGTCTATGATGGTGGTGGCGTTATGCCAGACAAGCGTATAGAGCCACAATATGTGAGTGCTTTTGCCGTGACACTCTACTTGATGGGCATTATCGAGGATTTTGGCGATGATTATATCAAACGCAACGGCACAAAGAGCATCGATGTTAAAACATTCTCCATTACCGACAAAGATTATGACGACTTTGTCGCTATGGCGATGAAGCGCGATATCCCATACAAGTCGGAGTCGCGCACTGCCCTCGAGAAGTTGCGCAAGTCGCTTGCCAAGGAGAGAAACACATCGCTCACCGAATCTCTTGATGCTATCGATAATGGGCTGAAAGATGATAAGCGAAACAACCTCGAAACATTCCGCAAGGAGATAACCGAGCAGATAAACCAGAATATCGTTCTGCGCTACGCCTATGCCGAAGGTGTAATTTCCAACTCGTTGAAGGGAGATAAGGAGATACAAGAGGCGGTAAAACTCCTCTCCGACAAGGCGGAGTACAATCGCATCGTTACCGAGCAGAATACGCCACGAAAGTAACCAACGCACTATGTTCCTGCGGTTAAAAAATAAGGTTTTAGAGAATGGGCGAGCCATAGTTTTGATACTCGCCACGATATTTATCGCCATCTCTCTCCTACTCACAAACCGAATGGCAGAGGCTCTGCACCACAAGGAGAAGCACGATGTGGAGTTGTGGGCAGCGGCTATGGAGCGTGTTAATCGCGATGCGATGGGCGACTACATCAACGATCCGCTGGTTACAAACATTATCAACAACCGCAACAATATCCCATTTATCATAACAGATGAGAATTTGCGAGTTATCTCGCACCACCTCATTCCTCACGAGGTTATCGAATCGCCCGAGCGTCTGCACCATGTATTGGACAAGATGGCGAAGGACAACACCCCTATTGTAGTGAGATTTTGGTGGACAGATGCTCATAACCACATCATATTCTATGGACACTCCTTCACGCTGCAACTTCTCTATATCTTTCCATACATACAGATATTGATTATAGTCGTATTTGTTTTGGTGGTATTTGTAGCTTTTCGCTCGATGAAGCAGAGCGAGCAGAGCCGTGTATGGGTAGGACTTGCAAAGGAGACCGCGCACCAACTCGGTACGCCAACCTCCTCGTTGCTCGGTTGGATAGAGTATCTGCGCGAACAACCCGTAGATCAGATGGCAGTTGACGAGATGCAGAAGGATTTGACGCATCTGATGAAAATTGTCGATCGTTTCTCGAAAATCGGTTCGGAGACACCTCTTACGGTCGAGTCGCTGAATGAGGTTGTAGGCAACTCGGTAATGTACTTTCGCAAGCGTATTCCGCGCAATGTCACACTCGACTATAATGGTCTTGCTACCGACACCGTGAAGGCGAAGATAAATGTGGCACTGTTCGAGTGGGTAGTAGAGAACTTGATGAAAAATGCCCTCGATGCCCTACAAGGACACGGAGAGATAGATGTAACCATCGGCTCCGACAAGAAGTATGCTTGGGTTGAGGTGTCGGATACAGGCAAAGGTATTCCTAAATCGAAGTGGAAGCGCATTTTCGAGCCGGGATTTACCACCAAAACACGAGGTTGGGGACTTGGTCTATCGCTCTCGCGCCGCATTGTGGAGGAGTATCACAATGGTCGTATCGCTGTTGTCGAATCGGAGATTGGCAAGGGAACTCGATTCCGTGTTACTCTGAAAAAAGCATAATAGGAAAATGGAGACTCACAATACCATATCTGCCAAGGAGCTATTTGGCTCGATGAGTCACTTTGCAGAGCAAAGTGAAGAGGCGGTATTGTCGGATATTGCTTTGCTCGGCTCATTCTACCAAGTTGCGACAGCCATAGTTGCCATTCTCTTTATATATATATTGGTAAGGTATTTCAATGTTTTTAGATACTTGATAATATCTGCTATCGACAAGAGAGCAAACAACTCCGACATACATATCTATTCATCAGAGATAAATAATATCAAGATTCTGACAAGTATTGTCGGAGTGGTACTACTCTCCCTGCTGATGATGCGATTATCTGTTCTTGAGGAGGTTAAACATCTTCTTGTACCGCTACCATATCTGTCGGTATGGGGTATTGGTTGCGCTACATTCGTAGCCATCACAATAGTAATACTTATCGAGCGTACAATGCTCTACATTTTGGGGGTTGCGAGCGAGCAAAGCAAATTCTGTAATACAATATGGCATCTTAAACTGCTAAATTTCAGCACCACAATCGTACTGATTGCCCCGATGTTGATTTTGGCACTTTTGACCGAAGGTCTAACCTCTCGCATAGCCCTTTACGCCTCATTTGCAATCTGTTCTATATCGATTGTTTTGTTCATAAAAGAGACTTTTTCGCTCTTTCATTCACAAAGATTTTCAATTTTCCATTGGATTTTGTATCTTTGCGCCCTGGAAATCTTCCCGCTATCGCTATTACTTGCTCCGATAGCGCGCGGATAGCACGAAACATAGGATATATGAATAATAATACAATAAGCAAAATTCTTGTTGCACAGCCGGCTCCGACCATTATCGAGAAGTCGCCATTCTTTGAACTCTCAAAGCGCCTTGATGTGGAGATTGACTACAATCCTCTCATCAAGGTTATAGGTGTAACCCCAAAGGAGTTCCGCAGTCAGCGAATAAATATTCTCGAACATACGGCCGTAATCTTCACTTCGCGTACAACCATCGACAGCTTCTTCCACATCTGCGAAGATGCCCGCATCACCGTACCCGAGAGTATGAAGTATATCTGCTCGACTGAAAGTATCGCACTCTATCTGCAGAAATACATCATCTACCGCAAGCGTAAAATATCGTTTGCCGATGGTTCGTTCCAGGGGCTTATCGAGTTGATTGTAAAGCACAAGGAGGAGAAGATGTTGCTCTCGCTGAGCGAACCACACAAGCCCGAAATTCCAGAGGCACTCAAGCGATTGAATATCAATCATACGCCTATCATTTTGGCTCGCACGGTTGCAACCGACATCTCCGCCGAGAAGATTAAGGAGTACGACCTCGTACTGCTCTACTCGCCGTGGGACGTTAAGAGCATCTGCGAGAAGATGCCTGCCGAGGAGATGCCTGCAATAGCCACTTTTGGCGAGGGTACGCTGAAACTCGCTGTAGAGAACGGTATTCACGTCAAGGCGAATGCTCCGACACCCGTTGCACCTTCGTTGGCAAAGGCTGTCGATTTGTATATCCAAAACGTCCGCAAGGGAAAGTCTGTTGAGGATGTAGCCTTCGTAAGCGATGAAGGCAAGGAGGAGTTTTTACGCTCACAGCAGAGCCGACTCGCCAAAAAGAGTCGCTCTAAAAAATAGTCGATTTATCGGTATGGACAATAGGCTCCCCAAGTCGGAAAAATTGCACTCGTTCGGGGCAATTCGGCGTCTTTTTACCGAAGGACGAGGGGGTTTTGTCTATCCACTGCGATATATGGTCTATGCCGAAGGAGCCGATGCAATGAGTGCAGAGATTCTATTTTCTACGCCTAAAAAATTCCTCAAACGCGCTAACAAGCGCAATAAGATACGCCGCCGTATGCGCGAAGCGTACCGTTTGAACAAGGCGATATTGCTCACAAGCGATGAGCCACGCCATATTCAGGTCGCCCTTATCTACTCCTCGAAGGAGATGCTTGACTACAACACCATCGAAAATGCCACAAAACGAATTTTGGAAAAAATTTGCAAGTAGGTGCAGGGCAATTATTGCGCTACCTTTCATCGGGCTGATACGCTTCTATCAGCGTTGCATTTCACCCCTCACTCCACCAGCGTGTCGCTACACTCCGACCTGCTCTCAATACGCCATCGAGGCAATTCGCAAATATGGCATTATCAAAGGAGGTTGGCTTGCCACCAAGCGCATTGCCCGTTGCCACCCATGGGGAGGCTCGGGTTACGACCCAGTACCATAGTTATCTCGTATAATTTCTATTTTTTTTGTATATTTGCACAAAATAAATACGACAACTATGAAAATCAAGCACATCTCTATCCTTATATTGATACTGCTCGTGGCAGACCAGGCACTGAAATTCTGGGTGAAAACCAACTTCCATTTGGGCGAGGCATTGGTTGTCATTCCCAATTGGTTCCAACTCCTCTTTGTGGAGAATAACGGCGCAGCATTCGGTATGCAGATAACTTCGGGCGGTAGTTTCGATTGGGGAAAACTCCTGCTTTCGATCTTCCGTATTCTGCTGGTTGGAGGATTGTGCTACTACACCTACACGCTTGTTAAACAAAAAGCTCCGACAGGCATTATTGTCGGACTAGCTCTCATCATTGCAGGTGCGCTCGGAAACATACTCGATAGCGCATTCTATGGCTTGATTTTCTCCGCCTCGACACCTTCGCAAGTAGCAGAGTTTGGTGGCTCGTACGCCCCATTTATGATGGGACGAGTGGTCGATATGTTCTACTTCCCACTCTTCCAATGGAGCAACCACCCCGAGTGGCTATCGTTCCTCTTCGACTCGCGTGGCTACTTCTTCGGTCCGGTATTCAACCTCGCTGATTCGTATATCTCGGTAGCGGTGGTCTATATGCTGATTTTCCAATACAAGTTCTTCAAATAGAGACAATTGGATATGCTTAAGCCTATTCCGAAATTTATATACAGCAGGGCAAATCAGATCTTTATGGTGCTGTTTGTGCCATTCTTTGCCTTGATATTTATCAATCTCTATCGCCCACTCGATTTTGACCGTATTGACGATAGTTTTTTGCAGGCGTTTGATATCTCGCGTGAGGCTCGTGTGCAACTTATCGCCCTGACAATGGTGCTTGGCGGTATGGTTATCGCGGCGGGAAGTAGGGCAATTATGGGATTCTACACCAAACGATACACGATGACTTATATCGGTTATATCGTCTGGATATTTGGCGAGTTGTTGGCGATGGTTACGGCACTTACTCTCGCTACATTGCTGACCGACACGACAAAGACCATAACCGAGATATTCCGAAATTCGTTTGTTAAGACCTTCCTGATAGTCTTTATTCCGTATGCGTTGTGCTACATCTATTTCATTTGGCAGGAGAATATGCGCGAATTAAAGGAGCTGCGCAAGCAGATTGAGCGAGATGAAACGGTGCTACAGAAGGCTTATGTGCAGATTCTTGACGAGAAGGGCGAGATGCGATTGTCGGTGCGCCGTGAAAATCTCGTATTGATAGAGTCTGCAGACAACTATGTATGTGTCTATTATCTCAATGGCGACAAGACCAAAAAGACGATGGTGCGAAACACCCTCGGTCGCGTAGCCGAGCATCTCAACGGTAGTCGTATTGTTCGATGTCATCGCTCCTATATGATTAACCTCGACCACGCGAAAGTGTTACATCGCGACAAAGAAGGAGTATTCATCGAGCTTGGTATAGAAGGTCTGCCTGATGTGCCTATATCGCGAACTTATGCAGACAATGTAAGAGAGTGGCTGGTAGATAAGGATTAGGGGTAAGTGGCGAAAATAAAAATTTCGCCACTTATTTATTGATTTTATCCCCTATAGGGATTTCGCCCCTAAAATAGGTTCATCATACCATAAATTTTTCGGTTCGGATATTCTACACCATATTTGCAACATCGAAATAAAAATTCAAACAGAAAATGAGACATTATCTTGACCGTCTGCAAGAGTCGATGATTGCCAAGTGGAACACCGAGGCGTTGTCCGACTACAATGGAGAGACTTTCACATTCGCAAATTTCGCAACCGAAATAGCCCGCTTACACACCATATATCGTATTCTCGATGTAAAGTCTGGCGACAAAGTGGCTCTCGCCGCAAAAAATAGTTCGCGTTGGGCAATGGCGTTTCTCGCCACCACGACCTATCGCGCGGTAGCCGTGCCTATTCTCTGCGACTTCACGACCGAGGCAATAACAAATCTTACCGCCCACTCCGATAGCGTAGTGTTATTTACCGAGCCAAAGACTTGGGAGGAGATGGAGGTCGAAAAATTGCCCGACATACGCATCGTAATTAACTTGGAGGATTATTCAATACTATATCTGCGCGATGAGAGCAAGCGTGAGGATATTGCGACTGCATTAGCGAAAATTCCTGCCATATATCCCGAGCAGATGAAGCACGAAGTGGTAAATTATGGCTCACTCGAACTCGATGACCTTGCCATTATAAACTACACTTCGGGTACAACTTCGCAACCAAAGGGAGTGATGCTTACCTCGCGCAATATCTCCACCAACATCGACTTTGCACTCAATAATATCGCAGTCGAGGAGGGAGATAAAATTATCTCGATGTTGCCATTGGCGCATATGTATGGTATGGCTTTCGAGTTTATCTATCCAATTTGCGGTGGAGGTCACGTCTATTTCCTCGGCAAAACCCCAACTCCTACCCTGCTGATGCAGGCATTGGCAGAGGTCAAGCCATATCTTTTAATCACTGTACCACTTGTTATCGAGAAGATTTTTAAGGGCAAGATTATGCCTATTCTCCAAAAGCCTGCAATGCGTGTATTGACTCATACCCCTGGTATCGACCGATTGATTTACGGTAAGGTGCGTAAGCAGTTACTTACGACTTTTGGTGGAAATCTGCGCTCAATTGTGCTTGGTGGAGCTGCGCTCAACCCATCAATAGAGAAGGTTATGCGCAAGGTAAAGTTGCCTTACACCGTAGGTTACGGTATGACCGAGTGCGCGCCACTCCTCTCGTATTCCCCTTGGCAGTCGTTCAAGGCAGGCTCGTGTGGTCGTGCGGTTGACGGTTTGGAGTTGCGTGTCGATTCGACAGACCCACACAAGAAGGTTGGCGAGATTCAGGCTAAAGGTTCAAATGTGATGATTGGCTACTACAAGAATAAGGAGGCTACACAGGCGGCATTTACCGCAGATGGTTTCCTCCGCACGGGCGACCTCGGCATTATCGACAAGCAGGGTAATGTATTTATTAAGGGGCGTAGCAAGTGTATGATTCTCACCGCAAACGGACAGAATATCTACCCTGAAGAGGTCGAGGCAGTACTTAACAATCTGCCCCATGTAGCCGAGTCGTTAATTGTGGAGCGCAACAAGCATTTGGTTGCGTTGGTTGCCCTTACTGCCGATGATTTGGCGCTCGATGAGGCGACTATCACTACCGCGTTGGAGCAAACGCGTTTGGAGGCAAACGAGTTACTTCCGGCATATAGTCAAATCACGAAGATTGAGATTGTACGCGAGGGATTTGCTCACACTCCAAAGCACTCGATAAAGAGATTTTTATATCAATAGATACATTCCATTTTTTTTACATTAACCAACAAGAAAAACGGAACAACCACAAAAGGCTGTTCCGTTTTCTTGCGTTATTGTTGGTTATCACTAATTCCAACCTGCATCTACCTCTTCATTACGAATAAAGCTCTCGGTGCTATTGCCGTCGCTGCTACCACCACCTGCGCCCTCCTTGGTGAGGACGAGGTTGGTGTAATAATCAACATATCCACCGTTGTATCCGCCATTGTCCGACAAGTAGAAGATAAATCCGGTAGATGCACTATCCAGAGGATGAGAGAATGTCAGCACGCCGTTGTTATATGCACTCGTCAGAGAAGAGTTAGAATAGAGCTGTGCTCCATTGAACGCTCCGGTGTAGATATGGCTGAATGTTTGACCGGAAACAGTAGCCTCCAATACGGTTCCGATGTAAATCATATTGTCAAGGAACTTGGCAACGATGGTGTCATCTGCAATTCCGTATGAGGCGCAAGCGTTAGGATGAACCAAACCTTTAACACGGAATGTCTTACCCTCTATGTCCTGCGAAATGGTTACTGTGCGTGGGTTATTGTCGAACACACCATTTTGCGAAGAGAAGGTGTATGTGCCGAGGAACTTTGAGTATTCGGCATTAGGCTCAGCCAGCAATGCGGTTGTTGTAAACTCGACTGATGAATATGTTCCATAGATACCATTTGCGTCGTATGCCACAGCGTAGAGATAGTACTTCGTGTTCTCGGTAAGGTTGGTGAGTACATGGCTCGATACGCTCGGCTCAAACTCGGCTCCGTTTTGGTCGATCAGGTGTTCAGGATTCTCGCCAAGCGACTCTTGTGTTAGGAACATCTTGAATTTAGAGGCATTCTGCAACGAGATAGCTACCGTAGCACTCCAATCCTTAACTTCACTCATCGAGAGTGATACCGAGGCATTTGACTTGTCGTAGGAGTCTGTCTTGAAGGTGTAAATCTTGTAATCGGAGTAGGCTGTGAAGTTGCCATCGAATACACCATTCTCGATGCCGTTTGCTACACGATAAACCAATGTGTACTCCGTGTTAGGGGCGAGGTTGTCACGAACAAGATCTATCTCTCCTCCTGTATATTGCAGAGTTGTCCATGCGTTTCTTGTCGCAGAGAATATATCCGCATAGAAAGCTGGCAATGTTGCATAATCTGCACTCTCCCATATTTGGGCACGGAATACGCCCTCTGCCGGTACAGCGTTGAACTTAACACTGATGCCATTGGTTGTGATGGTTGGCTCGCCTGCGATATTTACGCTATACGAACTATCGACAGGTACGCTCTTCGCAACGAATGAGCACTTCGCAACCTCTCCGAGCGAGTCGCCTTCTCCGTAAGGGAGAACGATGAGATGTATTGTAGAACCCATTTTGCTATATACCTGCACATTGTAATCGTTGGATACGGTTATATTCGATGATGCATGCTGCTCAGCAATCTGCTTGTCTGTGAGACCCTGGCTCAAATACTCTTGATATTTGCTATCATCCACTATTGCAAGGTAAGCGCCTGTTGCTATATTATTGAGTCCGACTCTGAATCTAGCATAGTAGAAGTCACTAATCTCATCGAGATAGGTTACGGTTGCATGAGGGGCCTCGACTGTCTGGTGTTCGAACTCCGATACAGGGGTGATAACTGCGCGCTCGATCTTGATAGGATTCTTTGCGACGCGGGTTGTAACATTGCCGGAATCGTCGGTTGTAGTTATTCTCAACTGCTTATACTCGGCAGGAGGCAGAATGGCATAGATTGAGCGAGCCTCGGTCTGCGAGAGTGTGATAGGCTGTTCGAGTGTTGCGAGAATTGTCTTTGAGAGTGATTCGTAAGGAAAGACCTCCAACGATGGAGATACGAGGAAAGAGCCTGCAATGAAGCTGTCCTCGGCACCAACATCGACACGGATATCGGTGATATTGCCCGAACCTTTGAGTTGCAGTTCGAGGATACCGAAGATGTTCCTAAATTGCAATCCGCTCTCTTTGGTTCCGGTCGCAAACATCGGGTTGGCAGTATCCACAAAGTTCTTCTCGGCGAAGACAGCATTAGGACTTGCGTTGAACAGGATGTCGCCTTCAAGGGTAAATTGCTCGAATGATTGAGCAGGGTAGAGGGCATAGTAGTTAGGGTACTCTGTTTCGAGTGTTCCCTCGAATACACCAACGCTCTGTCCTGCACCCTCTGCAAGTGTAAAGACACCGCCGTCATAAAGTCGCTGTGAGGCATCGATACCCAACATGACAATTTGGTCGCCTTCGCTCCAAAGTACCGAGTAGTTGCTGCCCATAGTAGTACGGGTTTGTTTTTCGGTGAAGGCTATAAAGCGTGCCTTCTTGTCGTCAGCGCCAAAGCCATCTTCGCCAAACATCTCACACGATGTCATAAACATCGCAACAACTGCAATAGCAGTCAATAATCTAAATTTTTTCATACCTCTTTATATTATTATGAATAGTTTTTTCTCTTTTCTATTATCTTTCATTCGTTACAGCACCAATTCAAACGAGTATGAATTTCCTCCAAGCTGCAAGTTTACGGTATATTCTCCTGGCGCAATAACATCAGGAACTCGCATCTCAACATCTGCAAGAGTAGTGAGCGTTCCCGTTGCCACCTGCGTACCCGCAGCATTGGTTATGGTGTATGTTACGCTCTTACACTCCATCTTATCAGGGAACAAGAAGAGAAGATTCTTAATGGTTATATTTGCACGATTAGTTTCATAACGCACACCAGCAGATAGTTGCTCGGCGATATACTCCGCAGATGCTTGCAGGATTATCGATTGTGAACAATTCTCGCTCTGGCGCAATACATTTTTCCACTCTTGACTATTGGCGCTACGACTCTGTAGGACAATTTTATCTCCATCGGCAAATGGCTGAGTTGGAGTAACCGATATCTCATCGTATGTGTAGTAACCACTATCAAGTTTAAGTGCTTGCTCCGCATCAAGCACACTCTTTACATTGCCCAACTTATCGCAATGAACTAAACGAATATAACCATTGAATTGGGCGATGTGACCATTATAGATAGCACCAACCCTTATTGTACAAGGTGTATTCACTACTATTGGCGATGCTACGGTAATTCCGGCATAGGTTATCTTATTGTTAGAGGATATCTCTACATAGGTGAGATTATCGCTATATTGCGAGGTTGAATCCCTGTCTGGCACCATATCGAAAAATGCAGTTTGGTTGTGCATATAGTCGATGCTCGGAATAAGATAATAGGCATTTCCTGAGCCACCCCAACCATAGTTGATATGAATATATCCGCCCGTAGTATAGCCATCAAGTACAAAAGCGTGACCTACATGGACATCATTGCGACCATAATCGACACCCGACAAGTAGGTAGGACCATTATTCTTGATATTGTTTATCAACTTATCGACCCACTCGCTGTCCGTAAAACTTACGCCATACTGCATCTTTGCCGCTTTCGAGTACTTAAAGTGCTTCATCATTCCCACCAAGGCGCTATCATCAAATGCTCCCGAGCCAACATAGTGATACATCATCTGCACGCCATAGCCGATATCGCGCATCAGAGTTGCCACCGCATCTGCCTCCGCCGATGTATATCCATTAGTGTAGTTGTCACTGCGCATATTGGCGTAGTCGTAGGTGTGACCGAGTTGTAACGCACTAATATGTCGTTCAGTGCCATAATCATCTTCGTAAGAGTAGGCATCTGTTGTACCCACACCCTTGTCAGGCCACTTGTTGTGGTGACAAATAATCGAAAGAGCCGTTGCCACACAACCCGTAACAGAGTTCTGTCCATCATAGACAGGGGCAAAATTATTGAACGGAGTGCCTTGGTTCCACTCTGCTGTTTTGTAGTCCAAAACAACATCTCCAACACCCTCTCCCGCCACACGAGTCGGTGTGTATTTGCCAGCACGCGCCGCAGCAATCTGCTTGCTCCACGATTTGAGCATAAAGCGTACTCCATCTGGCAGGTTATTGATATCCAAAGTATTATCACGCGAAAACGCGATAATTGGGCGTAATACATCATCGCCCGCAATGACGATATGCCCCTTTGCATCGGTGCGGTTGTAGATATAGAGTAATGACTCATTGACATTTGTAGTCGAAGTTGAGAATCGTCCTGCTGTAGGAGTCAAATCATCTCCCGCCCAAGCCAACTCTACGACAGGTGTTACAGTGCGAGTTGCACCCTCTGCAAAAAACGATATTGCAATCTCTCGTGCACGTTTCTCGCCTATTGGGGCCGCCGAAAGCGCCATAGAGAGAAGGAGCAAAGGTATGATAGTAAAAATCTTCTTCATAGGTCGTAGCGTTGATTAAAAGTTAGAAAAATCGAGTTTCGTCACACCCTTCATACTTGGAATTATCACACTCTCAGGCTCTAAAACCTTGATGGTAATAGTATGAGAAGTGGCGCTGTCGAAATAGTCGTAAGAGGTAAACTCCTTCAACATCGACACTGTGCCATCGCCCCAATCAATCGAGCCATTCATCGCCTCTACTAAAGGTGTTACAAAGCTCTTGGCTGTATGATATACTAATACCCTCTTGAACTCCTCATCGCTATAATTAGTTTTGAGCGTACTCATCGGGTGAATGTAGTTGCGCTCAATGTTAATAGCAGTGTCGGTCGATTGCGAGAATTGTGTACCATCTGCAAAATCGATAACTACGGTAAATCCTTGCGAGAGATTAATAGGTGCTGTCGCAATATAGAAGTATGTAGGCGTATCCGAGAGTTGTACTCCCTGGCTACAATCGAGGGTTATGCGTGAAGCGACATTTTGATAATATATAAAGTAGCCTATATCATCTAATCTCAACACTATATCGCCCGAAAGAGCCTCGCCTCCATTGCTCTCTATGTGAATAGCTCGCACCTCCTTGTCGCCTGTAATGCCCAAACGGAGATAGCCCAACACATTCTTGAAGGTAAAGTTGGTATTGTCGGTGGTTGTACCAATCATAACATTCACATTCGAGGCGTAACTATTCTCCAAGTAGTTCTGAGTAGCTGGTATCCTCACCATAGGGGCAATCATTCCATTGGCCCAACCCATCAGTTGCAAGGCTGTTGCATTGCTCGCATATACGGCGTACGATGCTGTCAATCCTGCATCATTCGACAAAGTGTAGGACTTGGTTGTCGTAAAGCTGCCATCCCTATCGCCCGTTTTGCCATCAAATGATGCAATTTGTATCGTGTTATCAGGGGTAAAAATCACAATCTCATCGCCCGCATTCCATACCGTCTGCTTCTGTGAATTGAGTTGCACACGGCTCTCGATCGGGGCTATCGTGGCATAGTATCTCTTACCTCCCAACCCAACTGCCACATCGTTGGTCATATCCTTAACGCACCCAACAAATACGATTGTCGCAAGTGCTAAAATAAAACTTCTTCTCATAGCTACCAATCAATATCAGGTTTCTCTTGTGGATCTTCAACATTGCTATTACCGTCATCATCGCCACCATCACCACCATCACCACCGTTGTCAGTCGTATGTGTGAACTCCGAAACACGAACTATGTGCGAACGAGCGACAACAATATCGTTTGAAGCTGTGCGAGTAGTTGTGTTACCATCAGTGTCGATTGTCGAGATTGTCAAGTTAGAGTATGTTGCAGGGGGCAAAATAGCATAGAGCGAACGAGCTGTACTCTCGGAGAGTTCAATAGCTGGCGATACCGTAGCCGAGATAGATGTGTATTGTTCATATCCATTCACACCATAGAGTATAGGCTCTCCACCCTGCACCAAGAAATAGCCCGAAAGTGGTTGATTTGCCGACTCAATAACTATTGACGATATAGTACCTTTACCCTTAATCTGAAACTCTACTATTCCGCACAGATTTTGGAACTTCAATCCACTATCCTTTGTGCCACACCCATACATCGGATTTGCACCATCTACAAAGCCTTGCTCGGTAAATATCGCATTCTCCGTAGGTAACAGCAGCAGAAATTGACCACTCATCGTCGCCCTCTCGTACATATTGAGAGGATAGAGTGCTGAGTAGAGGTCGAATGTTGCAGGCAACTCGCCCTCGAACACCCCCTTATTACTTCCCGCACCCTCGACAAGTGTGTAGAGAGCGATGTCACCATCAGTGCCATCGTTCATCGTTCCAAGCACGGCAATCTGGTCGTTCTGACTCCACAATACCGAGTAATCGCTACCCAAGGTAGTACGCGATGGCATCTCGGTAAATGCAGTAAGACGGCTCTTTGTCTCGGTTGCAATCGGACTATCATCATTAGCCCTTTCACAAGAGAAAAAGAGCGCACTTGCCATCGATAATAATAGCAAAAATCTCTTCATAGGCATCTGTTTATTTAATGTAAATACTTGTGCCACGCCTTGCTCATTAAAAGACGCGGAAATAGTTGTGTGTCAAAAACTTTTTTGCAAATATAATCATAGGGGGGGGGTATTTCCAAATTTTTTTCTACATTTTTTTGCAAAAATATCTATTTTAGAGGTGGTGGAAACTCCGAAGGTTATCACGGCACAACATTTCTGGGGTTATGGGGGCTATAGGGGTTATAGGGGTGCTCCCGTTGGTCGCTTTATGGGGTGCGCGGAAAATAATTCAGCATTTCGATTGTCTATATTTTGAAATTAGAAATAAAATTTGTATATTTGTGCTGTATATTGATTTGAACCAAGCGAGAAGATGACAAGCAAGGAGATTATAGCGACTTTGACCGCTGATGTGGAGCGACTTATGAAATTGCACGAGAGTGCAATGGAGGAGGTTGCTATGTTGCGAGAGAAGAGTGGCGAGCAGAGTGAGAAGATTCGCACCTTGCAGGAGCAACTTCGTGAGGCAAAGACCGTAGCCGATAAGGCATCGCTACACGCCGCTATAGCAGGAAGCGTGTCGAACAAGGCCGCCGCGCGTTCACAAGTCAATCGTTTATTGCGGGAGGTTGACAACTGTATAGAGATGGTTTCAAATCGAATATAGATATAGATTGCTTTTTGTAGAGTTATGAGCGAGCGACAGTTGCATATAAAATTGGATATTGCCGGTAAGCCTTACGAGATGACCATTGATGCTCGAAACGAAGAGGTTTATCGTCTGGCGGCTCGCGAAATAAACAATCGTCTGGCTACGGCACAACAGTCGCGTGTAGATGGTTTTGGAATACAAGACTACTTGGCAATTGTAGCGGTAGATTTGATGATTTCAAATATCCGCATAGAGCGCAAGAATGATGTGGAAGAAGGCGATTTGAAGGCTCTTTCGGAGTTGGCAGAGCGCCTTTCCAAACATCTCGAGAAGTAGTTTATAATCGGTGTTGCCCCGACAAAAGGCGACAATGGTTCTCTATAGACAAAGGAAATATCCCGCATAGAAAAGTCCTTACATTGCGAAACTGAACACTTTTTATATTGGGGTGTACTCCGTTACTCAAAATCAGGCCTTGTAGCCCTCACGGGTGAGTACTTCGGTACCGGTGGAAGATTGCGATAAGTTGGGGAGCCTCACAAATGACGATTCCACAGCTTCGTCAAGAATAAAGGATTCTTTCTATGCGTTTTTTATTTATACGAACTTTTTTATTTAGTATTAACTTTAACACAATAGACGAAAGAAAACTATGGAAATGATTATTATCGCTATCGTGGCAGTTATCTCGGCTGTTGTTGGAGGTGGCGCAGCATATTACGGAGTGAAACTCCGTGCCAAGGCTATCATCGACAAGGCAGAGCATGACGGCGAGATGCTGAAAAAGGAGAAAGAGATTCAGGCAAAGGAGCGTTTTATGCAACTCAAGAGCGAACATGACCGCCATGTGAACGAGCGCAATCAGAAGCTCAACCAGAGCGAGCAACGCGCAAAGCAGTTGGAGAACAATCTGCAAAATCAACAGCGCGACCTCGATCGCAAAATTGCAGATAACGACCGCCTGAAGGAGAAGATGGAGAGCCAAATTCAGTCGCTCGAGGAGCGCAAGTCGCAATTGGCACAGCTTATGAGCGAGCAGAATGCTCGTTTGGAGCAGATTTCGGGTATCAGCTCGGAGGAGGCAAAGAGTATCCTTATCGAGAATATGCGCGAGGAGGCGAAGAGCGAGGCTCAGGCCTATATCAACGAGACCGTTGAGGAGGCAAAGCTCACCGCCACAAAGGAGGCAAAGCGTATTATCGTGGCTTCGATTCAGCGAGTAGCAACCGAGACCGCAATCGAGAATGCCGTAACGGTATTCAACATCGAATCTGACGAGGTCAAAGGTCGTATCATCGGTCGAGAAGGTCGCAATATCCGCGCCCTCGAGGCCGCTACGGGAGTGGAGATTATTGTTGATGATACTCCTGAAGCAATTATTTTGAGCTGCTTTGACCCTGTACGCCGAGAGATTGCACGTTTGGCACTGCACCAGCTCGTAACCGATGGCCGTATCCACCCTGCACGAATCGAGGAGGTGGTAGC
Source organism: Alistipes sp. (assembly GCA_045543935.1). GTDB lineage: Bacteria > Bacteroidota > Bacteroidia > Bacteroidales > Rikenellaceae > Alistipes. The sequence continues at coordinate 41,549 of JAZPYA010000006.1, read as the reverse complement.
CAAGGTTAAGAAGCAGATTGAGGAGGAGATTGTAGAGGTTGGAAAGCGTACCGCCATCGACCTCGGTATTCACGGCTTACACCCTGAACTTATCCGCCTTATCGGTAAGATGAAGTATCGTTCGTCATACGGTCAGAACCTCTTGCAACACGCACGCGAAACTGCAAACTTGGCAGGTATTATGGCGGCAGAGTTGGGCTTGAATCCAAAGACTGCACGCCGTGCCGGATTGTTGCACGATATCGGTAAGGTACCTGATGATGAGCCAGAGTTGCCACACGCAATTATTGGTATGAACCTAGCCGAAAAGTACAAGGAGAAGGCTGATGTTTGCAACGCTATCGGCGCTCACCACGATGAGGTAGAGATGACCTCGCTTATTGCACCTATTATTCAGGTGTGCGATGCTATCTCGGGCGCTCGCCCTGGCGCACGCCGTGAGGTTATCGAGTCGTACATCAAGCGCCTGAAGGAGATGGAGGGCATTGCACTCTCTTATCCGGGTGTTGTTAAGACCTACGCTATTCAGGCAGGTCGTGAGTTGCGCGTAATCGTGGGTGCAGACAAGCTCTCTGATGCCGAGAGCGAGAGCCTATCGCACGATATCGCAAAGAAGATTCAGGACGAGATGACCTACCCGGGACAGGTAAAGATTACCGTAATCCGCGAAACCCGCGCCGTAAGTTACGCAAAATAAAAGGCAATTGCCTTTTATTTTGTGCAACCTTGTGCCCCCCTAAAAAGAGCCTGTCTAACAAGTAAAAAAGTTAGGCAGGCTTGTTTGTTGTATTGCAAGGGCTTATTACTTAATAAAATCTAAGACACTCTAATACAAAAATCCAAACATCCAGAGTGGTATTCGGCAGCCACTACTTGTTTCGGTGTCATCAACTGCCAAGTAGCTATTTGGTACAGAGAAATAGAAATAAAAAATGAGGAACTCGTAAAGTTCCTCATTTTGAGCTATTGACGAGGCTTGGCTCACTCCACTCCGCAAGCTCCGTGCCGTTTCGCCTTGCCTCTTGGCGCTATGGATATAAAACAAGCAACGAGAATACGCAACACTGTTGCCTGTTATTGCATCTTGACGAGACTTGGCTCACTCCACTCCGCAAGCTCCGTGCCGTTTCGCCTTGCCTCTTGGCGCTCTGAGAGTTAAAGAGGCAACGAGAATGCCACCCTATCGGGTGGCATTCTCGTTGCTTGTTTTGATTTCTCAGAGCTGTTGACGAGGCTTGAACTCGTGACCTCTTCCTTACCAAGGAAGTGCTCTACCACTGAGCTACAACAGCATTTCGTGCTAAAAGCAGGGCAAAAGTACAACTTTTTTTTTACTCTGCAAACTTTTTGAGCAACAAATTGTTTTTTTGCACTACTTAAATAGCGTATTCAGTACCTTTGCCAAGCGATAACCCGACTTACGCACCAACTCCTCGGCAAGTGGATAGCCCTGTGACTGAAATTCCTCGCCGAGAGAATCACCCTTGCTAACCCAATCGGTCGCAGGGCGCACCGAGCGTGCTGCATCTTCGAGCCATTCCTCTACCCAGCCTGCTGTAGCGCGTTTCTTCTGACGCGCATTGAAGGTATCGAGCTTATCGGCATACTGCTGATATGACCACCCCTTGTGATAGCGGGTCAATACACTTGTATCCCACACTTTGTGCAAAGTTGTATTCTTGCCATAGAACTTGATTGGAAACTTACCCTGATTCTCGTTGTCGGTAAAACGAACATGTGCTGGACAGTGCATATCAGCCACCATATGTACAATGCACTTTATAGCAAACATTACCACCGAGTCGTCCAATTTCTCACGATCCTTCAGCAACTCCTCCAACTCCAACAATCCCGTAACAGAGTCGCGCCCCTTGCGATACTTGTCACGAATCTCCTGCGAGGTCTTGCACTCTGTATTCACAATCGAGGCGTGCCAACCGCGAGTAGCAATGCGATGATGCTCATCATCTTTACGGATTGCATCCATCCAAGTTGAATAGTCGGCAAGAGGTGTGCCGTGGGTATATTTCTCGATATTAGCCTTTGCCTCAGGCGTGAGGTTTCGCTCCGCAAGTTCCGCAATAGAACGGTGTCCAAAACCACCCCAAGCCATCGACTCGAAAGAGATTGAGAGCAACGCCAACAATACAAAAAGTGATATAATACTCTTTTTCATATAACACATTTTTGATTTTAGTATTCAACTATTAACTTTTTGCCAAAGGTTAAAAAGATTCGGAATTAAAAATTCAACTTCTTTCGTACAGACTTTGGTACAGCGTTCTTATTTACCATAATCTCCATAGTCTTGTACTCCACATACGGACGGGAGAAGTAGTAGTAACCATCGTATGGTGGGCGAATATCCCAAGAGTTCTTAACCTTGTAGAATGGGTTACCCTCTTGGTCGGTTGCAGTACCAATAATAACCATACCGTGGTCGTCAGTGTTCTCGTAGTTATCGAAAGCCTCCTGACGCATCTCCTGCGTAATTTTCTTCTCCTTTACAGGCTTCTCGAAAGAGTACAACTCCTTGGCACGCTCCTGCGCCGAGAGTCTGCCCCAACGCTCTGCCTCTGTACCCGACATACTCTCGATATTATCCTCCGGAATGATACCGATAGCCTTTGTACGGTGGAAACCCTTCTCCGAAACATCGGCAGCCCAACCCACCGAGTAGTTGTTGGCAAGGGCGTTATCTACAATCTGCATCAACTCGTCGAGAGGCACATTGTAGGCTTTCTCCCACATCCAGTTGTCTGGCACCTCAACGATATACTGCTCGTAGAATGGGTGGTGAGTATATGATGTTACAAACACATAGTCTGACATCTTGATTGGCAACGACTCGGCAAACGAGTGTGGAGTATACTCCTTACCCTTCCAAGTAAATTTCTCAGGCATCTTGCCAAAATAAACATCGAGAATTGCGTTCAAGCCATCTTTCCAAGCGGTAGTGAGTTTCCTGTTCTTGTTCTGCACCACAGCCTCAACATACGCCTTCAGAACGGCATCAATCTCGCCAAAAACAGGCTTATCGGTGCCATAGTTGAAACCTTCGTAAATCTCCTGTGGAACAATACCATATTTCTCGATACCCTTTGTTACATCGTGGAACGCTCCACCGACAGCCATATTGAGGTGTCCGTGCAGACGAACATACTTTACAGCCTTCTCGAAGTAGATATTGCGCACAATCCACATCTCCGACAAATCCATCTCCTCGCCTCCGGCACGCATAATCTCGTTCTCCAAGAACGACAATGCCGAGTAGCACCAACAAGTTCCGCTACGGAACTGATTTTTTACTGAAGTGGTCTTAACCAACTTACCATCGGTGAACTGGTAGCCCTTCTTCTCTTGTGCCGATGCCGATGCAACAAGGGCAACGCACAATACAAACGCAGTGATAAATCTCTTCATTTTTTCTCCCCCTCTATTTTTTTGTTGTATTTACAATGTTCAAGCACTCCTCATAAGAGAGCAATTCGGCTCTCTTGCCACGAGGAATACGGTAGTTCTTGCCTTTGTAGGCGATATATGCGCCATAGCGACCATTCTTGACCGACATCTCGCTATCCTCGACAAAGGTCTTTATTGGAGTTGCAGCTGCGGAAACCGACTTTTTCTGCGACTCGATAAGTTCCACTGCACGCTCATAGGTGATAGTATATGGATCATCGCTCTTTGCCAACGATGCAAAGTTCTTTCCATAGCGAACATAAGCACCAAACTTACCTATACCTACCACAACATCCTCATCTTCGTACTTGCCGAGTGTGCGTGGCAGAGCAAAGAGTTCCAACGCCTCTTCGAGAGTTATCGCCTCGATAAGTTGTCCCTTCTTGAGCGATGCAAAACGCGGTTTCTCGCCATCGGCTCCATCAATCTCGACCATAGGACCAAAGCGTCCGATACGCGCCTTGACAATATGACCTGTTTGAGGCTCTACACCGAGAATACGCACCTGCGAGTTCTTCTCGACTTGCGTGGTTATAGCCTTATCCACAAGCGAGTGGAACGAGCCATAGAACTCACCTATCATCGTGTTCCACCCCTGCTCGCCATCGGCAATGCGGTCAAATTCCTTCTCCACCTTGGCGGTAAAGTTGTAGTCCATAACGATACCGAAGTTCTGCTCCAAGTAGTCGTTTACAACCATTCCTATATCAGTAGGAGCAAGACGATTCTTCTCTGCTCCATAGTTCTCGTTTGCCATCTTCTCGGTGATATTCGCACCCTTGAGCGTGAGTTGCGTATATTGACGCTTCTGTGCCGGTTTGTTGCTCTTCTCGACATATCCGCGAGTGATAATGGTCGAGATTGTCGGTGCATAGGTCGAAGGACGACCAATACCCAACTCCTCCAATCGTTTCACGAGCAACGGCTCACTAAATCGCATAGGTGGAACAGTGTGACGCTCCGTAGCGGTTATGGTGTGCGCTGTAAGCTGTGTACCATCTGCCAACACCGGCAAGATAGCCGTATCGCTCTGCTCGGCAGGCTCCTCATCGTGCGACTCGGAGTAGAGGTGCAAAAATCCATCAAAGGTTACAACCTCGCCCGTAGCGACAAACTTCTCGGCACTGCCCGACATATTGATTGTAATCGTGGTACGATTGATATCGGCAGCAACCATCTGCGATGCTACTGTACGCTTCCAAATCAACTCATAAAGTCGCTTCTCGGCAGCAGTACCCTCAATTGTATGGTTGTTTATATAGGTAGGTCGAATAGCCTCGTGTGCCTCCTGCGCGCCCTTACTGCTTGTGGTGTAGTTTCTGCGCGAAGAGTACTTCTCGCCAAACATCTCGCAAATCTCCTTCTTGCACGAATTCAACGCCAAGTCCGAGAGATTTACAGAGTCGGTACGCATATAGGTAATCAAGCCTCGCTCGTATAGCTTCTGTGCAACAGACATAGTCTGCGACACCGACATCGAGAATTTACGACCAGCCTCCTGTTGGAGTGTAGAGGTTGTGAATGGAGGTGCAGGATAGCGCTTCGATGGTTTCATCTCACTACCCTCAACAGTGAAAGTTGCGGTCTTGCAACGCTCCAACATCGCCAAAGCCTCCTCCTTTGTAGCAAAACGCTGTGAGTACTCCGCCTTGAAGAGAGTATTGTTGGCGTCACCCTCCGGATAGAACTGCGCTACAACACGATACGAAGAGGTGACCTTGAAGTTGATAATCTCGCGCTCGCGCTCCACAATCAATCGCACTGCAACGCTCTGCACACGACCTGCCGACAAAGCAGGGCGCACCTTCTTCCACAAAATTGGCGACAACTCGAAACCTACAATACGATCCAACACACGGCGGGCCTGCTGTGCATTAACAAGGTTCATATCAACCTTGCGCGGATTCTCGATAGCGTTCAAAATCGCATTCTTGGTAATCTCGTGAAAGACAATACGCTTCGTATTCTCTACATTCAACCCAAGGACCTCCGTCAAGTGCCAAGCAATAGCCTCTCCCTCGCGGTCCTCATCACTTGCCAACCAAACAGTCTTGGCTGTTGCTGCCGCTTTCGACAAATCCGAAACAAGTTTTGTCTTCTCTTGCGGAATTTCGTAGGTAGGCACAAATCCGTTTTTTATATCAATGCTGAGTTCCTTCTTCGGAAGGTCGCGGATATGACCGAAACTCGATTTTACGGCAAACTCTTTGCCCAAAAACTTTTCGATGGTCTTCGCCTTCGCCGGAGACTCTACAATTACTAAATTCTCTTGCATCTCTCTTTTTTATATCTCTTTCAACACCACACCGAGTGCGCCCCTTCTTCAGGTCGCACCCGTGTATGTAAACTATTTTATCAATGTATAGGTCAAATCAATCTGTATCGGAGCCAGTATCGCACCCATATCATCTTCCATTCCCTGCAGCGTAGTCTCCGAGAATGAGTAAGGCGCAACAACCTCTGTTCCAATATATATCGATCGTCCTACATATCCTTGTGCATTTTCATCAAACAGGTAGTTTCCATCCTCCTGACGCACGCTCTTAGCGTAGTTGAAAAGTCGCTGAAGGTGTGCCGTAATGTTCATCACATAGCAACCACGACTACGGTCGAGATAACCACCATAGAGCGACTCACTATCATTATTGTTCTCATAAACATAGTCGTAGTCAAACACAGGCGACAATGTATTATAGTTAGTATAGCCACCCAAACGAACAAACGAATTATCCAGCAATGGCGTCAAAATCGTCGCATTGTTTTGTGTGGTTTCCCAATCGTAAGAAGCCCCCTTCACATATATCGTCAGCAGGCACTGATTAATACCCACTTTCATACTCTCCTCGCTTGCCGACTGCTCCAACGACAACAACTCATCGAGCATATCGTCCGTGAAGTATATCTCGGTAGATGGACCACCCATACCCTCGACATAGCAGGTCGATACCAACGAACGATTTTCGCGTGGTACGGTGTAATCCATAACCACATCGTTCAAAAGAGCATCTCCACCCGACAAACTCTGCGAATAGTCTCTTTCAACCCTATTTACAGAGCGATTATAGTCGGAGTCGCTATCCTTGAAGTAGTAGTACATTCCCACCGTATCCTGAATCATCGAAGGATCTTTCGGATTGCGACTTCTACCCTGCAACATCATACCCGAAGCCGTGAGGTCTAACTCGTAAATTGCGCCTTCCTTGTCGCTCGGTGCGCTCTCGGGCTTAATATATACACCGTGAAACTTATCCACCCACTGCTTATCGTCAGTATAGCACTCTATACCACTACGACCATAACCGTCCCAATCGCTACCTGCGTCTGCATAGTTGTCGGGGATAAGCATCAAACGGCGCGCAAAATCCCAAGAGTATGGCGTAGGCTCCATCGGGACCATAATGGTTGCAGGTCCTTCGCCAAGTTCGCTATTAGGGAAAGTGAACTCGAAGATAGGTCTCGACTCATCATAGACCTCGCTCAAATCGCAGTTAATATAGGCAACCGAATCTGTTTCGGAGAAGAGGCTCTTTGCCAATGGCTTGAGCAACTCGTAAACCTTGTATCGAATAGGAACAAGGGTGTCGCCACCGTAGTTACTGATGGTCATCACCATCTTCATCGTATCGAAAATAGGGAGATATCCAAAGCCCTTCTCCTCGTCTATAGCGTTCATATAGAGCATTGTCGAAGCAAATCCCGCTGTACGCAAGCCAAAGATATCGCTACGGCGCATACCCATATATCCGTTATTCAAATTCGAGGATATAAGCGAATCGGTACGATAGAGGCGTGTCTCGAGGAAATTTTTACCATCGAGCGAAGCGTCTATGACCTCATTCTCGCCCGTAGTGGCATTGAAGCGGATAATTTTATTTCCCTGAAATTTCAGATGGCGCATAACCATCACCTGCCCCTCGGGCATAATATCCGAGCCGAGCGTATTGTCCGTAACCATCGAGCAACCCTCAAATGCGAGCATCGCTACAACAACGAACACAAACGATATGGTTCTACAAAATCTGTTAAAAAAGTCCCTCATAGAAGCGGTCGTAGTTATCGTAAAAATCTTCCTCCTCTGGTGATTGGTACTCAAGAATTGCCTTGCCCTGCTTGCGAGCATACTCCAACAATTCGCTGTCGGCATTTGCCGAACCTGCTACAACACCATCGGCATTATCTATAACGAAACGCATCAGATTTTCGTATGAAGGAGTACCCAATTTTGCGAGTTCAGCCTCCCCTACGCCCTCATTCTTCAACTTCTCAACAATACCCTCGTTGAGTGGTGTCGAAAACTTGTCCTCGTAGAGCGATACCACAATTTTAGAACCACTCAGAATAGGATCATCAGCAAACATATTGCGCAGATACAACGGAGCAATTGCCGAAAACCAGCCGTGGCAATGTACCACGCTCGGCTTCCACTGCAACTTCTTTACAGTCTCCAAAACGCCACGCGCAAAGAATAACATTCTCGCATCGTTATCCTCGAACTCCTTGCCCTCATCGTTGGTCAAGACCGCCTTACGCGAGAAGAAATCATCGTTATCGATAAAATATATCTGAATACGAGCCGAAGGGATTGACGAAACCTTGATTATCAACTGATGATCGTCATCGTTGATAATGAGATTCATTCCCGACAGACGAATCACCTCGTGCAATTGATTGCGGCGCTCATTGACACAGCCATATCGAGGCATAAATGTTCGTATTTCGTTACCATGCTCCTGCATCGCCTGCGAGAGTTGTCGGCATAGACGCGACTCCTCATTCTCGGCAAGGTAAGGCATTATCTGCTGACAGATGTACAATATCTTGTTGTTAGCCATAATTATTCTCTTTTTTATTATTCAAAGGTTGTAATTATTTTGTTAGAGTATCAACATTGCATCGCCGTATGTACCGAAACGATAACCCTCTTCAACAGCAATTTTGTAGGCATTCATAACAGTATTGTAACCACCGAATGCCGCAACCATCATCAACTGCGTAGAACCCGGCATATGAAGATTTGATACCATCGCATCTGCCACCGTGAAATCATACGGAGCAAAGATAAACTGATTTGTCCAACCCTGCTGTGGGGTAACCATTCCGTGGGTTGAGACAACCGTTTCGAGAGTACGCATAACGGTTGTTCCAATCGCTACAACCTTATGGTCTGCTCGTTTTGCACCATTGATAGCCTCTGCACTCTCTGGAGTAACAAAGAACTGCTCCGAATCGACCTTGTGCTTCGACAAATCCTCTACATCGACTGTACGGAAGTTGCCCAAGCCTGCGTGAAGCGTAATAAATGCCCTCTCGATACCGAAAATCTCCATTCGCTTCAACAAGTGCTTCGAGAAGTGCATACCTGCCGTAGGCGCAACTACTGCACCCTCCTTATCCGCAAAGATTGTCTGATAGTTCTCGGCATCTTCCGGCTCAACCTTCTCGCGTACCCACGATGGCAGTGGAGTCTCACCCAAGCGATAGAGCGTCTCTTTGAACTCCTCGTATGGACCATCGTAGAGGAAGCGCAAAGTACGACCACGCGAAGTGGTGTTGTCAATAACCTCGGCACCGAGAATATCGTCCTCGCCGAAGTATAACTTATTGCCGATACGAATTTTACGCGCAGGATCTACCAATACATCCCACAACTTCAACTCGCGATTCAGTTCGCGCAACAAAAAAACCTCGATTTCGGCGCCGGTCTTCTCCTTGTTGCCATAAAGACGGGCAGGAAAGACCTTCGTATCGTTCATTACGAAGATATCGCCTTCATCGAAGTACTCAATAATGTCTTTGAATAGTTTATGCTCGACCTCGCCTGTTTCGCGGTGTACCACCAGCAATCGAGCCTCATCACGATTTATCTCCGGATATTTGGCAATCAAATCTGGATTGAAATCGAAATCATAGTGTGATAGTTTCATATTTTGCAAAATATAATTTTCGTATTAGATTGTCGCTGTTCGCAAAAAAACAAACAACAATCATAAATACTACGAAAAAACTACTCTTTTGTTTCGTCTAATGGCAGTTTTTTCAAGAAATCCTCCAATGACTCTGCATCTTGTTCCGCAAAACGCCCATTACGGGTACGGCGCAACGAGGTCAAATATGCTCCACTCTCGAGAGCCTCGCCAATCTCTTGAGCCAACGAACGAATATATGTACCCTTGCTACACTCCACACGAATACGCACCTTCGGCATATCGTACTCCTCGAGCGTTATAGAGTAGATATTTATCAACGCCTTGCGCAGTTCGACCTGCTCGCCTGCTCGCGCCAATTCGTAAGCACGCAAACCCTCGACTTTTTTTGCCGAGTAGATTGGCGGTGCTTGCAGGCGCTCTCCCGTAAGCGAGAGCAACGCCTCCTCAACCTTCTCACGAGTGATATGGTCGGTCGGATAGGTCTTATCCACAGGGTGCTCCATATCGTAACTTGGTGTTGTCGCTCCGAGCATCAACTCCGCAACATACTCCTTACGCTCCGCCTGCAGTGCATCGACCTGCTTGGTCGCCTTGCCTATGCAGACCAACAAAATTCCCGTAGCCAACGGATCGAGCGTACCTGCGTGTCCGACCTTTATCTTGCGGTAACCCATCTTATTAAGACGGAACTTTATCTTTCGCACAACATCTGACGATGTCCATTCGAGTGGCTTATCGATAACGGCAATATAGCCCTCCTCCTTGAGGTTTATATCTTTCAATTCCATATTAGAGAAGTTGTGTTGCAATTGTTACCACTCCCACTACACCGCAGTAGATAGCAAACCAGATAAGTTTTCCGCGCTTCACGATTTCGAGCATAAATTTACAAGCCAACGCGCCCGTTACAAATGCCGTAACAAAACCTGCAACAAGTGGCAATAGCGCTACTCCACCGCCAAACTCTCCCTTCACGATTTCGAGCAACGCCTCGCCGAGAATCGGAGCAAGCACCATCAAGAACGAGAACTGCGCCACCGACTCCTTCTTATTGCCGAGCAACAAACCCGTAGCGATAGTTGTACCCGAGCGCGAGAGTCCGGGCAAGGTCGCGCACGCCTGCGCAAGACCTATAATAAAAGCGTCACGATAGGAGATTGTCTCCTTCTTGCGCTGTTTTGCCTTATAAGCGAAAGTGAGCAATGCCGAAGTGCAGAGCAACATCACACCAACCAAGAGGATATTATCCGATATCTTGTCGATATAATCTTTGAAGCAGAAGCCGACAATGCCGATTGGAATCATCGAGATAATAAGTTTCAGAAGATAGGACTGCTCCTCGGTGATTTTGCCCGAAAATACGAATGTACCTTTGAGTATTCGCCATATCTCGTGCCACAACACCACGATTGTACTCAACACCGTAGCGGCGTGAAGCGTCACATCGAAAGTGAGGTTTTCGGGCAACTCCACCCCCATCAGCTCCTTTGCGAGTTGGAGATGTCCGCTACTCGACACCGGCAAAAACTCGGTCAAACCCTGCACCAAACCGAGGATAATCGCCTCTATTATATTCAGCTCTTCCATATATGCACAATAATCCAAAATTTCGTACAAAGATAGCAACTTTTAGTTAAAAGTTAAAAGTTAAAAATTAAAAATTAAAAGTTAAAAGTTAAAAGTTTAGAGTTAAAAGTTTAGAGTTAAAAGTTTAGAGTTAAAAGTTTAGAGTTAAAAGTTTAGAGTTAAAAGTTAAAGCACACCCTATACCCTCCCCATAACCCCTATAAAGGTTAGCGCCGTGACAAGGCTCGGAGTTTAGCCCACTCCACCGCATAATTATTCTATTTTACGCGTCTAATGTTCGATTTGTTGCATATTCTAACTTCTTGATATACACAATATAGCTGTTATGTTAAAATTGAACTCAAGAATGGAATTGTCTTAGAATCAGCAAAATACACTACTCACGTAACGGGTATACCGTATTCGATAACATTCGATTCGGCAAATCCGACAAATTGGGCTTGCAGTAATCAGGCTTTTCAGGATAAAGCCTTTATTTTGAAGACGAAGGAGGCTTACGCAATCTCTCCGAAGTTCCATATGCCAGAGAATTTGACGTTGGCTGTATCAATACCTCTTTATGGCTATACTCCAAATAACTGGACTAAAAACTTTAATGAGACTTTTTATGTGTCGGCATCATCGGGTGGAGATGTTAAGACATCTGTGTTCTACTCGGAGTATATTACAAACAATGGTTATGGTGATAATAAGTTCTCGACCAAAAACGGAAGCGTAACTCTAACTCCTGCAAATTCGCATATTTGCTTGCACGCAACAGGAGATAATAATTCTAGTGTGGCAGGAAAGAACTCTGGCTTGTTCTTGAAGTCGATTACTGTAAATTACTAAAAGTTAATACACTACGACAAAGACCGCCCTGCCTTTTTCGAGGCAGGGCGGTCTTGTTAAAGAAACTGCGATTATTGCAATTTGTATCTTACATCAACATAGAATACTACACAGAACTCTTTATCTCCCGATACATACAAATATGGAGTAGCACTGCTCACTGATGTCGTATAGTTCAAGGTGTGAGCATTTTGCAAACTGAGTTTTTCATCAGTGTTAACATTATATTTTACTTGCTGTCCAGAGCCTGATGTTGACTTTGAATTTGTTGCATTGGTTGCTCCAATAGTAAATGTAGCTTTTGAGGACGAATAACCAGCATAGAACTGACAAGTTAAATCCGTAGATGTATCAACGGTTACTTCACTTGGGATTTCGAACTTTGGTGATACGATAAAGCTGTTGTTTAAGCAGGTCTTCTTAAATCCTCCAGCCATAAACGAAGAAGGAATAGTCTTTTTTGCATTATTCTTGGTCCAACCCAACCAATTGTTATCATCGTTACGCACCGAGTTGAAATCAAATCGATAAGGTATACCCGTTACATGCGTTGTATATTTATTCGACTCAACTACATATCCATTTTTGAGTTCAATTTTAACATAACAGCTATATTGTCCCAAAGTAGCATTTGTCTCACTCCACGAGCCATTGGTCAAATCGCCAAGTTCAGCAGTACCATTATAAACCTTGCTATACTTAACCAAACCATTGTTTGCGAAATAGTCATCAGAGAGCTTTCCTGTAACCGTCAACGTGCGACCATCAATTCCATTATCCTTAACAACATCACCATTCTTCGAGTAAGAGCTAACTACCGAGTAGTTGGTGAGAGTTGGAATTGAGGTTACAGTATAATTATCCTCGTATGCTTTGAGAATCTTCTCCTCGCCATTGAGATTAACCTTGGCGTAAGCATACACATTGTAATCTCCGCTCGACAACTTTATATCAAAAGCAGGACACGACAGTGTCTTTTCTACCATTCCATAGAGAGTGTTATTTACCATCACACCCATCTCTATTACATTTTCAGGCTCGATATTACCTACAATTTCAAGTTTTCCAATATGAATAGTATTATCGGCAAACTTGAATGAATCGGTAGGATTTTCGTACCAAGTTTTGATATACTCGCCGGTGAGCGAAGCCTCTTCCATTACCCACTTGATATTATAACCCACGCGGTGTCCTGCGCTGAGAGATTTTGCACTAACATTACACTTCATTGTCAAACCTTTTGCATCCATCAACTCAATTGTGAGGTCTTGACCTTCGAATGGTGCAACATTCAAGTGGTATGTATATTTGCCATCTGCCTCGCTTGCGATAAGATCGAGGTTTGTTGCTGTAATTTTGTTACTGCTACCATTGAACGAAAGCGACATAGCCTTGGTAACCGAAGTAGAGGTAGGCTTCAGACCCTTTAGAACCTCAACAAGATTATCCAACGCCCAACCCTTAATCTCTTCAGGGTCATTAAAAACATTACTCTTATCTCCTGTCGACGCTCCAGAGACTACACTTGTCAAACCAACACTCGTTGCAGTACCCGAGAATGCGCCTGCGATAGCTGCATCGCTCGAAGTAATTGTAATCTGCTTCAACTGCTTTGGTGTTACGCCATCAGGCTCGAAAGCGCGAATTGCGATAGCACCTGTCAAAGTTGTAAGAGTCTTTGCGCCAATAGCGTTTGAGCTTACAGCCTCCGAAGTAGATGCGTACATATATGGCTCCCACTTACCGCTCTGGGTAGTAGGAACGGTAATGTTCATTGTTGAAGTATATGTACACTGTCCAGCACCTGTTGCAGTAACATCATCGTAACCTGGAAGAGTGTAGCTGTCCTCGTATGAAACATTCGCCGGAGTCATCGACATCGAAGTCGAGAACGACACTGCCGAAGCAGGGTAAGCAATGTGATATACACGAGGCTCGGTAGCATCTACCGAGATATCGCCATTGAACAACGCCTTGCTTGTTCCCCAGCCGTCCTTAATGTTCAACCTGTTTACCACGCTGAAAGTTGCGCCGTAGTTTGCGTGCTCCTGCAAGAGTGCAATCTGGTCGTTCTCCTCCCAAGTAGCTTTCAAGCCTTCGCCATAGGTAGCCTTGGTATCCTCCTCACCTACACCAACCTCGGCATAGAGAGTGTGCGAGCCACCAACATTCGCGTTACCACCCTGCGGTGCGTCCAAATTCACATCGTTAAAATCGCTCTGACAAGCAGCAAATGCCGCGAGAGCCAAAATCGAAATAAATAACTTTTTCATAATTTTTCCTCCTTTTAGCATTTGTTAATTAAAGATTAGACCAACCATCATCGACACCATCATCGAATGTCAACTCTCCGCTCGAAGCGTGGTATCCCGCCTCGCAGGCTACATCCAAAACCATCAACGATGGCTTGATGTACTCTCTTTCGTTTGCGTTAAAAATCATAATTTTTATCTGTTTGTAAAATTAGCCTAAAAAAACCTGCAATTGTATAAATACAATACTAAAAATCGGGGGCAAATATAGATTTTACAAATTTTATAAAAAAATTTTTTCAACGAACAGGCGATTTTCTATAATAGAAAGGAGCGTTAGGGGTGATTGAGAATTGAGAATTGAGAATTGAGAATTAACTCCTATCTCCTCACTACTCACTACTCACTAACTACAAGCGCAGGTAAAGTAGTTTTAAGTGAGTAGTTGCAAGGCATACGAGAAAGCCACCGCGCAGCATACTAAATCGTATGTGAGCAGGTGGCTTATCGAAGTATAACGAAGCAAATGACGCTTAAAATTGCTTTAACTGCGCTTGTACTCGCCCGGTGTCATACCCGTAATTCGTTTGAAATACTGCCCCATAAACGATGGGTTGGGGAAGTTGAGCGAGTAGGATATCTGCTGAATACTCATATTGGAGTATTTCAGCAGGTTCTTTATTTCGAGAGCCACAAACTCATCAATCCACTGATGCACGGACTTACCGGTGTAGTTGCGGATTACACGCGAGAGATGTTTTGAGGAGAGGTGCATCTTCTCGGCGTAGAACTCCACATTTCGTTGCTCGCGGTAGTACTCGGACAAAAGCGACATAAGCCTCTCGAAATACTCCGAACTGCGCTCCTTGACACCAACCATCGGCAACTCCATAGCATCACCCAACACCGCATCGCAGATACGATATATCATTGCGCAGAAAAGGTGTCGCAGAGATAATTCCATATATTCGGAACTATCTTTAAGCGAGTGTTCGGCAAGCAGGGTATCAAAGAAGCGAGATACACCATCCATACTCTTATCGTTGAGAGTCGCAATGCGGGCATTCTTGCGCAACTGCGACACGATATGGGCAATGGAACGCATATCGACATTCATATTCGACAGAAACTCCGAATTGAATGCCAACATATAGAACTCGCTATCGGTCAACGAGTGGAACTGAAAGACCGATGCAGAGGAGATAAAGAATTGGTTGGCTTTGAGCGTACAGTCGTTCATATGTGCCGAGAACGACACCTCGCCACGCACACATACAGCCATAATAATAGCATCTATACGGCACGGATATTTCAACTCCTGCGCCTGACTCTCCTCGACATTATCGAAGTGCAACATCGCTGCACCATCGACATCAAGCACCTCCACCCCACGCACACTGCGTAAAGTCTCGGCATAATATGGAAATAGACTCTGCTTTGTCATAACTAAAAGTGCTTTTTAGGTTCTTATTGCACTCTCTATCGTTTCTTCTTCATCTCTCCTTGGGATAGGGGTTGGCGGTTACAATGTACCACCAACCTCCCACCAGAATGCTCTGACTCCGAGTTGTGGGTTGGCTGCATCGAGCGCACGCAACGCATCGAGCAACTTCCAACAACGCTCATCGTCAGTAATCGAGAGTATCGCCGAGTTCAAAATCGGCCATACATAGTCGCCGAGGTGAGGCTCACCCGTCTCGGTTCCGCAACCCTGCACCTCCTCCCAAGAGGTGTAACCACGAACTCCGAGTTCCGCCATCTTCTGCTGTACCTCGTCATACAACGCTTGGTCACAAGCTATAAATAGTGCTTTCATAATTTCACAACATTTAAACTTTTCGTTATTATTGGTTATTCACTGGAACTTTGCAAACTCTCCGAATAGTGTAGGAATTATGAAATTATTTCATCTCTAAAATCCCTCCAAACCTCCCTTTGCAAAGGGAGGCTTGTCACTCGGCTATGCCTCGTTCCATTAAATTTACCTTTTAGTTTTGCGCATTCAATATTATAAAACCTTTAATTGTCAATTCGTCAATTGTCAATTATCAATTAGATTTACGCATTCAACATTGCTGTCTCCTTTGCCGCCTTCTTTGCTCTGCGTTTCTCGCCATTGAGAGCAAACATCGCAAACAACACAGGAATAAGGAAGAGTGTTACGAGTGTCGAGAACGACAATCCCCACGCTACGGTCATACCGAGCGAGTTCCACATCTCGGCACCTACACCCGTACCTACTGCCATAGGTACCATACCGAGTACGGTGGTGAGGGTGGTCATCAAAATTGGTCGCATACGCGAACGGCCTGCTGCAACAGCTGCATCAAGAATCGAATATCCACGACCTACGAGCAAGCGAGTGTAGTCGACAAGCACGATACCGTTATTTACCACGATACCCACCAACATCAAGATACCGAGCAAGCCCATAACGCCCATTGCTGTATCCGAGAGCCACAAGCCGAGGATTACACCCACCAATGCAAATGGCAACGAGAACATAATTACAAATGGATAGGTCAATGACTCAAACTGCGAAGCCATAATCACGAAGACCAAAATCACCATCAATGCCAACAACATCAACAAGTCGCTAAATGTATCCTGCTGGTCCTCGTACGAACCACCCAACTCCCAAGTGATACCTGCCGGCAACTCCATCTTATTCAACTCGGCAACTGTACCCTCGATAATCTCGGACATAGCGTAGCCGTGACCGATAGCACCCGAAATCTTTACATAACGAGAACGGTCCTTACGCTGAATCGTAGGAGGTGTATTAGCCTCGATAACATGACCTACATCACGAACTTTCACAGCCTGTCCCATAGAGTTGTAGAGTGTTACATTCTCCAAATCCTCGATAGACTCACGGAACGGCTTATCGTAGCGCACCAAGATATCATACTCCTCGCCATCTTCGCGATAGTACGATGCCACAGCACCATTTACACGGTTGCGGAGGAAGGTTGCTGCCGTAGCGACATTCAAGCCATTACGAGCCAACTTATCGCGATCGAATACAACCTGATACTCCGGAGTATATTCATCACGCGAGATGGTAACCTCGGTACAACCCTCAACGCCGAGCATCTTCTCCTTAATCTCGGCAGCCACACGGTCGGTAACATCGAGGTCGTAGCCATAGAGTTCGATATCAACCGACTGCTGACCTCCGGCACCACCCTTCTGTCCCGACTCGATAACCTCGTAAGTACGAATCTCGGCATACTTGTCCAAATCCTTACGCATAAGGTCGCAAATCTCGGTCAGCGAACGCTCACGCTCGGTCTTTTTCAAGAGGCGGATATTCATCGAGATATAGTGAGTACCATTCTCCTGCATCGAAGCAAAGGTGTTGTCGGTATCTGCCGTACCCTCGCTCATACCGATAGCGATAATCTCTGGATAGTCCTTGCGGAACTGCTCGTCGATACGCAAAGCGAGGTCGCGAGTAATCTCCTGACGAGTACCGATTGGCAACTTAATCTTCACTGCGATACGACCATTATCCTGTGTTGGGAAGAACTCGGTCTTAATCATCGGACCAAGTCCTACGATAACTGCAACAAATAGTGCCAATGCACCAAAGAGGAAGGTCTTGCGGTGATTTACACACCAATTCAACGCCTTGCCGTAGATATTCTCTAACCAACCCATCGCCGCATCAACATACTTCTGCATACGCGACTTCTTCGGATTCTGCTTCATAATCTTCGAGCAGAGTACAGGGGTAAAGGTCAATGCAGCAGCCATCGAAACGGTCAGGGTGATTGTTACCATCCAACCCATTGGCTTGAACAGCACACCTGCCATACCCTCAATCATCGTGAGAGGGAGGAATACCGCCAAAGTAGTCAAGGTCGAAGCGATAATCGACACACCCACCTCCTTCGTAGCGAAGATAGCCGCCTGCTTAACACGCGCACCTCTATCGACATGTTTTGTGATATTCTCCAACACCACAATCGCATTATCCACGACCATACCAATCGAAATCGAGATAGCCGACATGGTGATAATGTTGAGTGTCGAATCGGTTGCCAAGAGGTAAATCAGTGACGAAAGCATCGAAATTGGAATCGTAAGCACGATAATAAACATCGCACGCCAACGACCGAGCATCATCATAACTACCGCCATAACTACGATAAAGGTTGTCAAGATGGTATCTGCCAACGAAGATGCCGTATCCATAATGTTGTCCGACATATCGATATATGGTTCCACGGTAACATCTGACGGGAGGTCCTTACGCAACTCTTCGAGTTTTGCATGCACCTTCTTCGATATTTGAACGGCGTTAGCATCGGTCTGCTTCTGCACAATCATCATACCGCTTCGAGTACCATTGTTGAAGGACTCCTGCGCACGCTCCTGTTGGGTATCGGTTACGGTTGCAACATCACGCAAGTAGATATTTGCACCATTGCGAGTGCCGACAACAATGTCGAGCATCTCATCTGCACCATTAAACTCTTGATCCACACGCAACGAGTAGGTATTCGAGCCCACATCCATCTGTCCGCCCGGCATCGAGATATTCTCCTGACCTACAATCTGCGCAATCTGCTCGATTGTCAATCCGTATGCCTCCAACTTGTAAGGGTCGCAATAGATTTGAATCTGTCGCTCAGGAATACCCGTTACCGACACCGAGCCTACGCCATTTACACGAGCCAACGGTGTTGTAACGCGCTCATCGATAATCTTATACAATCCGCTCCACGACTCGTTAGCCTTGATTGCCATAAGCATAATAGGCATCTCCTCGGTCGAGAACTTGAAGATAATCGGCTTATCGACATCATCAGGGAGGATATTGGTCGCAACATCGAGTTTGTCGCGGATATTCGCCGTAGCAACATCCGAATCGATACCGTACTCAAATTCGAGTACCACGATAGAGATATTCTCCTTCGATTGCGAATGGATATGTTTCAAATCCTCAACACTGTTGAGTGTATTTTCCAATGGGCGGGTTACATTCTCCTCAATATCGATTGCACTCGCACCCGGATAGGCGGTAATGACCATGATATTGGTAGTCTCGATGTGGGGAAACATATCGATAGGTAGTTTCGCCAGCGAGAATATACCCAATATCGAGATAGCGACAAATATCAAAATTGTCGTTATCGGATTATTGACTGCTGATTTATAGATATTCATCTTAAAAACCTCTTTAACTATTTAACCAATTCCACCTTCGAGCCGTTGGTGATACCCATATGTCCCATTGTAACAACCATTTCACCACTCTTCACACCTGAATATACCTCGAACTCGGTGTCAAGACGGCGACCAAGCTCAACCTTCGAGTAACGCACGGTGCTGTCCGCAGGGTTATATACAAATACATAGCGGTCGCCCGAACCCATCAACTTCTGTACGGCACGGTCAGGAATAACTACATTATTCTTCTTGCCATAAGGAAGAGTTACGCGCGCAAACATTCCGGGACGGACACGCTCGTTGCTATTAGGAATCGAAATCTCAATCTGGAAGGTGTGAGTTGCCTGATTGATAGTCGGATATACACGCGCAACCTTGCCCTTAAACACCTCGTCACCATAAGCATCGAGAGTGATATATACAGGCATACCCTTCTTAATCTTGCCGAAGAATGGTTCCGACACATTAATCATAATCTTCACAGGCTTAATCTGCTCGATAACCAATACAGGCTGTCCTGCATACATATCGCCCTTATCGTAGTTACGGGCAGTTACAACACCCGAGATAGGCGAGATAAGTGTAGTATTCTCAACAAGGTTGTTGTAAGCGGTCTGTGCCACCTCATACTGCAAGCGGCGTGCGTCCCACTCCGACTTTGAAGCACCACCAAACTCATACAACTCGTTTGTACGCTCGTACTCCTTCTTTGCATTGTCCAACTGTGCTTTTGCCTGAACGAGTGACGAGTTGTCGAGTTTTACCAAAAGGTCGCCCTTCTTTACGTGGTCGCCCACATCGAAACGAATCTCCTTGATACGCAACGGCTGCTGCGGTGCGATATTGTTCACCACCTGCGCCTCTACTGTACCTGTAAATGTAGCCTCCTGCGATACCATACGGCTCGCTACGGTCTGTGCCTCAATCTTAGGAAGTTCAACAACCTCCTGCTCTACACTCTGCTTTGCAGCCTGCTTCGAGCCGCACGATACCATCGCTACGGCTGCCACTACAAACATCGAACTCAAAAAAATCTTCTTCATAGTTATATCTGTTTTTATTATTTGTTTTCGTATCGTTTTTCGTACATCTTCTCGTAACGGTCGATGTAGTCGTGATTGCTCTTAACCTCGTGGTTGCCCAAAATCTTGTCGAGCGAAATCTTCGCAATCAGGAAGTTGTAAATCGCACTATTGCGACCTAACTCCGCCTGCGTGAGTTGCAACTGCGAGTTATCGACATCTACCAGCGTACCACGACCTACCTCGTAACGCTTAACCGCAATGTCGTAGCCTCGCTGTGCCTGACCTACGGTTGCTGCCGCAGCCGAGAACTTCTTAACATTGGTCTGCATATTGTTCAGGCTGTTTACCACTGCCACCTGCAACTGACGCTCGGCATTCTCACGCTGCAACTGCAAGTTCGAGAGGTTTAATTTTGCCTGACGCGTTGCGGCACGGCGCTGATTACCCGCAAAAATCGGGATATTCAACTGCACACCTGCATACGAATATGGATTCCACGCCTTCGCTTGGAAGAATTTACCATCATTTCCGAGTGCAGTATAGAGATATGCCGCATTGATAGACAAGGTCGGGATATTCGCAAACTTTGTAATTTTCAATGCGCTCTCGAGCATTCCCTCCTGAATATCTAACTGCTTAAGAGTAGTATTGTTCGAGAGGTCGAGCTGGTCGAGAGTGTGGGCATAGTTCATCTGCGCCTCATAGTCAGCCAACGAGCCTGCTACATCGATATTCTTCTTCAAATCAATACCGAGCAACGCCTTCAACTGCCACAAGGTCAAAACAACGCTGTTCTGCGCCTCGATAACATTCGGAATAGCATTCTGCACCATCACATTCGAGGAGATAAAGTCATACTCCGAAACCGAACCGACTTCATAACGCTTCTTGATATTCTTGTTGTTCTCTACGGCGTTGTCATAGACACGCTGATATACCACCAACGACTCCTTTGCCAACAATACCGAGAAGTACGCCTGCGACACCTGCTCAATCATATCAATCTGCGAGGAGCGCGCCTTCTCAACAGCCAACACAACATCAGCCACCGACACTTTGAGGCTCTCCCAAAGTTGAGCATTCACTACAGGCATCGAGCCGGTAACACCTCCATTGAACGAGTTGTCGCTACCAACCTTAATGGTTTGTGTCGCTCCTCCAAAATCCATGCTCATCGTCTGCTTCTCCAACACACGCTGATACTGCGCTGTAGCATCGAAGCGCGGATAGAGCGAAGCATACGCCTCCTGCTTTGCGTAGCGTTTAATCTCAATCTCCTGCTCTGCGACCTTAATTGTAGGATTCTCGCTCAAAGCGATTTCGAGCGCCTGCTCCAAGGTCAAGGTCAAAGCCGTCTGCTCGGTACTCTGCGCTACCGAGGTCAGCGTCAAGGTAATAAAACCCAAAAATAAACCAAGTTTTTTCATCTTACCTTACTTATTAGTTAAAAATTAAAAGTTAAAAATTAAAAATTATATTGATTTTACATTTCTCTCGTCTTATCTGCAAGATACGCATCTATCTGCTCCACACCCTTTACGGTGGCAAGACCTCGGAAGAAGTTCATTATTGTATAGCGGAACGCCTCCAACTCGGTAACCCCATTCGGCAACACCAATCGTCCGTGTCGGCGCATCAATCCCATCGAGGTATAGTAGAACATCGTTATCGAAAGATCAATATTTACCATCTCCGAAATTAAGCCCTCCTTAACCAAGCTATTCAACTTCTCACGCAGTATGGCCAAACCGTAGTCGCGATTTTCTGTCATAATTCGCTCGTAGAGTTCGGGATAGAACTTCGCCAAGTTCTCCGTAACACGCTTACGCACTGCCGAGCGAGCCATCATTACATCGAATATCTCAAACAATGCCGGAATGCCCGACTGCTCGACAGAAACCACGGATTGAATCTCGTTAGCCTCACTCCGCAAAAGATATTTAATACTATGGTAGAGCAACTCTTCCTTATCAACAAACATCTCATACAGAGTACGCTTCGAAATTCCCAAATCGCTTGCCAAATCATCGACACGCAACGATTTAACGCCCAATTCGGCAATCATCTCCGCCGCTCGCTTGATAACTTTTTCTCGTTTCGACATAAAATGCACTTTACAACGGTGCAAAGATAATAATAAAACTCAAAATACCAAAAAAGTTTTCAAAGTTTTTTCACCCGCATAATGTTCTTTTTCTCGCACGAACCGAGAATTGATGTCAAATAACCGTTTGCCACGATACTACAACGATATTTTGGCGGTTATATTGCAGATATTTTTTTGAAAAATCACTTTTTCTCTCTAAATTTGCATTTACGAACAACACAAATCTCAAATCAGACATTCTCACAATAAAATAGAAACTGCTAAATACCGCGCTTAATATGAAAGTTTCAAAGATAGATTTGGCAGGACGTACCCTCGAGGAGGTTTTCGAGGGCATAGCACCCGAGAAGATTACTTGTTGTAATTGGCAAAATGAGTACCCATACACCCCCGATGTGACCTTCAAGATGTTCCACACGGGCGAGAAGTTGTATGTGCATTTTGATGTGGCAGAGCAATACACCGCCGCTTGCGTAGCGGAGGATAATGGCAAAGTTTGCTCAGATTCGTGCTGTGAATTTTTCTTCGCTTTAGACGATAAGGCGTACTACAATATCGAATGTACCTGCATAGGTCGTATGCTGATTGGATATCACCCCAACGGAGAGCAGGCCGAACGCGCGAATAGCACCATTCTTTCACAGGTTGAGCGCATCACAACACTTGGCACAGAGCCATTCGTGGAGCGTGTAGGCAACAATCGTTGGTCGCTGACATTGGGGCTACCAACCGCCACTATGTTTCACCACAATATCGAGAGTTGGAATGGACTGAAGTTGAGGTGCAACCTCTACAAATGTGGTGATAACCTCTCGAAGCCCCACTTCATTTCGTGGAAACCGATTGAACTTCCGCAACCATATTTCCACTGTCCGCAGTTCTTTGTCGCAATCGAGCTGGAGTAGCGACTTTACGCAACAATTTTGCAGGATAGTCGGTGGTTATATAGTCAAATTTGTGCTTAAGAAACCAATCCATCTTCTCCTCGTCATTCACAACCCACGCATTGAGATGAACTCTACGGAGTTTGAAGGTTTTAACCCATTCGGGATGTGCCGGATAGAAGATATTCTGATAATCAACCGCCTTACTATCTGAAAATTGCACTATGAATCCACGCCATACATCTATCGAGCATAAATAGCGATCTACGCACCATAGGCGAATACTGACGACCTCGCTTCCGCCATAATTTCAGCAAATCGACATTCAGCAGATTATTTACTGGCACTGTGAAGTTCTCAATTCGACACTGCGAGACAAGTTGCATCAAACGAACATCGACCATCTCGAAGTCCGAAGCCGCAAAACTCTGTTTATCCATCACAAGCAGATATTTGCGATAGACGATTTTCACCCTGTCGGCAACGATATTTCGCAAGAAATTAAGGCGCGGAGTTGAGCGTAATGTGCGCGCTCCCGAGATAAAATATCGCGCCATAGCCTCCGTAACGGCAACAAGTTGGGCAAGGCTGCGCATCTGCACCTTCGAGTCCATAGTCTGCCCCTCGCGCGAGGTATTGTAGCGATAAAGTGGAATATCGGCAAAGGCGATTGTCGCAACTCTGAATAGCGGATAGAAAACCCACTCCTGATCGGTATAAGATACCCCCTCGCTCTGTCTGTACGCCATTTTGTGCAACATCTCGGTACGATAGCATACACCGTGCATCATAAAGTATCGTATTACGCCATCTGAAAATATCTTATCGGCACTATAGACCTTGCCATACTCGTATGGCTTTTTAGCATATATATTGTAATCCACCCTACGCTCCTTGCGCCCTCCTACCTCAATAAACGGAGTGACAATCATATCGGCATCTGTCTTGCGCAAAAACGCCAACATATCCGCTACGCGCGCACCCTCAAATCTATCGTCAGCATCGAGAATCTTGACATACTTACCCCGCGCCAACGGCAACGCCGCATTTATCGTAGAGCCATAGTTGCCATTCGGCTTGTCTATCACTCGCACCGTATCGGCATAACGCTCGGCATATTGTTGCGCTATGCGCAGAGTTCTATCCTTGCTACCATCATTCACGATGATAACCTCCACCGCTGCCAACGATGGTGTGCGCAAAATCGACTCGACACACTGTGCGAGGTAGGCCTCCATATTGAAGGCAGGTACTATTATAGAGAGTAGTTTCATTGTTCTGTTGTTGTATCGAATGAGAGTCTGTATGGAGCGTGGTTTATCTGCTCCTCCTCGGGCAATACGGCTCGCAAATTAGGATAGTGGTGACGCAGATAAGTCTCGACATTGCGCGGTGCTTTGACCATCATACCGCCAAACTCCATATCGACCGTGTTCTCAATATCGGCACGTGCGATTTGATCTTTCGGCATACGCACGATATTTACAAACTTCGTGTTGCAACGATTGTATCGCCCAAGCACTCTATTCATCTTTTCGTAAATCGCTTTGCGCGACATCAGCGAAACCACCGCACGAATTGCCACACAACCCAACCACGACTTTGGCAATGGCTCGTCAATCGCGCACTTGCCACAATGTCGCCACAGCCACACCTCTTTACCCATAAAGCAGTTTATCCAGAACTTTGCCGAAAAGCGATGCAGTCGCTCCAACAATGGATTATCGGGAATGCGGTCATACGGGAAAATATCGACAAAAATGCCGTGATGAATATCCAAGTGTCGCCAAATCTCCTCTACAAAGAGGGTGTTGTTGCGCTTAACCTTTGCAAAGTAGAAAGGAGTATTCTTCTCCGTGCCAAACCACTCCAAGAAGTAATCGGGCGAGAGGTATGCAGGTGCTTCGCGCAAGAATCGCTCATAGTTTTCGCGTGTCATACCCACATCTATATCATCGTCCCACGGCACTATACCCTTATTATATAGCGCACCTATAGCCGAGCCACCCTGAATAAAATATGGAATGCAACACACCTCGCAGACTCGGATTACCTCCGCCAGCGTGCGATATAGCTCTTTATGAAGCCTTTGTAAATCCTCTTTAGCGTACTTCATACTCTATTGTACCAACAAATTACAACCTCTGATATCGCTCTGCGAGATGCGACCTTCGATGCGGAACGAGCCATCTGCATAGCATATACCCATATCCTGCGTAGCAATAAAGGCGCACGAATCGCGATTTGCCAAATCGATAATATCCAAACCTCCGCGTCTGCCTGCACCAAGTCGCGCAAACGGATTATTTACATCGCGCACCAACACCTTCATCCACTTTGGCGTGCGGAACAATCCCTCGCCAAAGGAGTACGCCTGCGACAATAACTCTGCCATACCATACTCCGAGTGGATACGCTCCACCCCAAATGCCGAGCAGAGTATCTTGTGCAGTTCCGACTTTGGCAACTCCTTACGTCTGCCCTTCATTCCGCCCGTCTCCATAACAACCGTATTATCAAGGCGCGGAGCGTAGTTCTCAGCCAAGTCTAGCAGTGCATATGTTACACCGAGCAGAATTTTCGGGTTATCATCACGCGACATATCGCGCAACAACTTCTCGTAGTCATTCAAGTAAAAACCTCCACCTCCACACTCGGCAATCAATCGCTCCGCCATATAGACCAACGATGAACCTTCGCGCTCGAGGTACGATGGCAACAGCGCGTAGATACTACACTCCTTCGGCTCACCATAGAAGTAGCGAAATGCCTCCGAAAAGGCTCGTTCATAGAGAGCGAGGTCGGCGACATAGTGGCGCGACTGCACTATACCAGTAGTGGCGCTCGAAGTAAAAATCATCTGTGGCTCGCCCACTCCGCAATAAACCTTGTGCGACTTGAATAATTCAATTGGCAACATCGGAATATCCCCTATGCGTTGCACCGCAGAGGGCTCTACACCCAACAGTCGGATATACTCGCTGTAGGGCGCGCAATGCTCTGCCTGATGGCGGAACAGCGACAGAGCCACCGCCTCAAACTCCGCCTCGGAGGTTATCGTAAATATCTCATCATACTTTGCCATAGAACAAAGATAGCAAAAAGTTGCGAAATTGCGAAACTCGACTATCTTTTTTCAGCAAAAAGATGCCGACAATGGCAACAAAAAAATAGGACAAACCTCAAAAAGTCTGTCCTATCATTATCGAGTTGTTAAAAAATCACTACTCTGCAACAACCGAGAGAGTAATCTCACCCTTAACCTCGCGGTGGAGCTTAACGGTAGCCTTGTACTCACCTACAGTGTTGATAGCCTCAACGGTAATGTTCTTCTTCTCAACCTCTACGCCCTTCTCTGCGAGAGCAGCAGCGATGTCAGCCGAAGTGATAGTACCGAAGATGCGTCCCTCCTCTGCCTTAACAGCAAACGAAAGTGGAAGATTTGCAATCTTCTCAGCGAGTGCCTGAGCGTCAGCCAAAATTTTAGCGTCCTTGTGCGCACGCTGCTTGAGGTTCTCTGCCAATACCTTCTTTGCAGAAGCAGTAGCAGCCTTTGCGAAGCCCTGTGGAATGAGGTAGTTGTTCGCATAGCCCGGCTTAACGGTAACGATGTCGTTAGCGTATCCGAGGTTCTCTACATCCTTAATCAAAATAATCTCCATAGTCTCGCCCTCCTTTATTTCATACAATCGGTTACGAATGGCAAAATTGCGAGGTGACGCGCACGCTTAACAGCCTGAGCCACCTTCTTCTGGAACTTCTGCGAAGTACCGGTCAAACGGCGAGGGAGAATCTTACCCTGCTCGTTGAGGAACTTCTTCAAAAATTCGCCATCCTTGTAATCTACATACTTAATGCCGAGCTTCTTGAAGCGGCAATACTTCTTCTTCTTAACATCAACCGACACTGGGTTGAGGAAACGCAACTCGCCTCCCTGATTCATCTCTGCCATAGTTTACTCCTCCTTGTTTTTGTTAGCAAGCTTGGCACGACGCTTCTCAGAGTACTCTACTGCGTACTTGTCCTGCTTGAAAGTTAAGAAACGAATTATTCGCTCATCGCGACGATACTGTGTTTCGAGGGTGTTGATCAACGAGCCCTCGCCGGTGAACTCTACCAAG
The DNA here is from genome assembly GCA_045543935.1 of Alistipes sp. Classification (GTDB taxonomy): domain Bacteria; phylum Bacteroidota; class Bacteroidia; order Bacteroidales; family Rikenellaceae; genus Alistipes. The sequence goes on along the minus strand of JAZPYA010000006.1, from coordinate 14,175 downwards.
AAATAGAAACCGGTTGTCTTCTTCTGAATAGAGTATGCAAGCTTCTTCAAGCCCCAGTTCTCAACATTCACAATCTGACCGCCGTTCTCGGTAATGATTCCCTGGAATTTGTCAGCAACCTCTGCTACCTGAGCCTCAGACAACACTGGAGTGACAATGAAAACGGTTTCGTAATTGTTCATAATACTTTAATTATTAAGTGTTTTGTGCTATTTAGCGGTGCAAAGGTACGATAAAAAATGCAAAATGCAAATGGAAAACAGAAAATTTCTCAAAATAATGGAATTATATAGTTTAGTGTTGTTTTTTACAGACCCCCTCCGCTTCGCTCGTCCCCCTAATTTAGGGGGACAAATTGTTGTGCTTCTATTTCCTCCCCTAAGTTAGGGGAGGTGGCTGAAAGCCAGAGGGGTCTGTTCCTTTATGTTTTACAACACTAAACTATATAATTCCGAAAAATTTCCATTTTCCATATTATGGAATAGAGTAAAAATTTTTCATTTTTTGCGATATCTAAAAATTTTTTTTATACCTTTGCACTCGTATGAGCCACGAATAGTGGTATTGGAGATAAAAATCCCTCCCCCGAATTTTTCGGGGGGGGGATTTTGGGGTTTAAGGTGTTGAATAACAGCGACTTACAAAGGTTATTTGAAGTAATGGGTAATGAGTTGAGAATTGAGAATTGAGAATTGAGAATTAACTCCTAACTCCTATCTCCTAACTACTCACTAAAAAAAAGGCGCACCCCAGTAAGCGACCAACGGGAGCGCCCCCAGTAAGGGCGGAACGCCCGCCCCCAGTAACCCCCAGAATGGCTGCGCCTTGACCAGGGTGGGAGAACGGAGAACGGAAAGCGGAAAACGGAAAACTGAAAACGGAAAACTTTTGAGTTGAGAGTTGAGAACTGAGAGTTGAGAGTTGAGAGATAAAACACTAATAACCCCTAACGCCCCTAACGCCTCTAACGCCCCTAACGCCTCTAACGCCCCTAAAATGGCTGCGCCTTGACCAGGGTGGGAAAACGGAAAGCGGAAAACGAAAAACGGAAAACAATTTTTTACAAAAAAAATTATAACAATTCACTTAATTAAAAACAACAAAAAAACTACGATGAAAACTTTAGCAAAAATTTTCATGGCAGTTGTGGCGGGAGTGCTGGCATTCTCTTGCGTAACAGACACAACTGAGGACCTCGGAGTAAATCTCGGCGAAGGTCAATCAACAACAATCGGCATCTCGTTGGAGGATTCGCGTACCCACATCACGGGCGTGCCAGATGCCGAGGGTAAGTATCTAATGTATTGGAGCGAGGGCGACAAGATTGCTGTAGATGGCGAAGCTTCAGATGCATTGGGAGAGGAGTATCACGGTCAGGCAAAGGCGACTTTCAAGTTCACTGGCACGCTCCTCAACTATCCTTACAACATCGTCTATCCTGCTCCTGCGGAGGGTGTAAAAGCGCAGGCAGAGGGTTGCCAAGTGGTAACATTCCCATCTGTTCAGGCGCACAATGCAAACTCGTTTGCCGAGGGTGCAGTGCCGATGTATGGCTATGTGGCTAACGAGAGTGCTTCCACTACATTGAACCACCTTGCAGGCGTTTTGCGCTTCTTGGTACAGTGTGGCGAGGGCGTAGAGAGCACCACTCTCAAGTCGATGGTCGTAGAGGTTAATCACGGCTCTATCGCCGGTAACTTCGATGTGGATTGCGCTACAGGTGATTTGACTGCTCACGCAGACGCAATCAACACCGTAACCGTATCGTTTGGCGAGGAGGGCTTGACAGTTACTTCAGAGCCTACTCCCGTTTATGTATCTGTTCCTGCGGGCGAGTATGGTACAGTTAGCGTTACGCTCTACACCGAAAATAGTCGCTATACTGCATCATTCAGCTCATTCAACAATGAGAATGGAGACAAGAGCATCAAGGCGGGTAATGTTCGCGAGTTCAGCACCCCTATCGTCTATGTTCCGAATGCAGTGAGTGACACATTCTTGATCTACGATGAGGCATCGTTGCGCAACTTTGCAAGTCGCGTATCGGAGGCAGACTTTGCGAATACCTATCCAACTGCAACGGTTGTTGCTAATATCGACCTTACAGGTAAGGAGTGGACTCCAATCGAGGGCTACACCGGCACTTTCGATGGTCTCAACCACAAAATCACCGGTTTGTCGGCTCCATTGTTCGGCACAACAGATGCCGTTGCAATTCAGAACTTGCACCTTGTTGATGTTGATATCACATCAAGTGGCGCTAATGTTGGTCCTTTGGCTTGTGTTATCAATAATACAGCAGCTGTTATCTCGAACTGCTCTACTCAGGGAAGAATGGTAATTGAAGGTAACACGAGCATAACAGCAACTGTTGCTGGTTGTTTGCAGTATGGTGGCGTTGTTGGCTACAACTACTCCGAAGTAAGAAAGGTCAAAGATACAGACAAAGCTGCATTCAACAATATCACAGCCGATGTAGATGTAATCTTGACCGGCGAATTTGGTGTATCACCACACGTTGGTGGTATAGTCGGCGTATCCCAAGGTTCGATGGAGAATGTAACCCATATAGGATCGGTAACTTTCGATGCAACTATAAATACGTCTATCTACATTTACGGACTTACCTACGTTGCAAGGGGTGGTCTGATAAACTGCGTAAATGGTATTGCAGGTAGCGATGGATCTGCCGGTGCAGTTACAGTAACCGAGAATGCAAAATGTGTCAATGTCCTTATTGCAGGTATTGGGGAGCAAGGTCACACGAAGTTGGAGAACTGCCACAACTACGGTAATCTCACCGTTAAATCCAATCATGCTGTATTGGTTTGTGCAGGTATCTTCCGTAATCCTTCAGGGACAGTAACATTAACTAATGTGACAAACCACGGAAAAATCTCCATCAGCGGAAAAGGAACAAGTTATTGTACAGTTGGTGGCTTGATAGGAACAAATGAAAAAGGAGCATTAACTATAACCAACTGTCACAACTATGGTGACATCGAATTTGACAGCGATTTCAACAACAATGATGCATTGAATTTAGGAGGTCTTGCCGGATCCTTAAGTAAGAAGGAGTATGCAACCACTTTGGACAGATGTAACAACTATGGAGACATCTCGTTCTCTGGAAAAATTACAGGCGAGGGAAAAAATCTATATGTTGGAGGATTTACTTCTACTCTCGCTGGAGATAAAAGCGGAAAAACGGTAACAATGCAAGGCAATTGTACCAACTACGGAGCATTAAATATCGGTGGTTCAATTGAAGCAGGTGCGACTCGTATTGGCGGATGTGCAGCTTCATTCACTGGAACATATGTATCAGGATCTGGTAATATAGAGAATAAGGGTAATATCAATTGTTCGATCACTACCACATATACAGATGGAGAATATAAATCTGTCGGCATCGGAGGTTGGGCAGGTGGAGCAAATTCCTGGAGTGGCGGTGTTTTTATAACCTACAACACCGGAGACATCACCTGTACAACAGCCGAAAAAGAGGGTGTAAGTGTATGTGTTGGCGGAATCTTTGGCCTCTTGAGCGAAGGTAGCAGTTACTTTCTTGGTCAATCGCGTTCATTCTGTAATATCGAAGCTAAAGAGAGTGAAAATGTCGGTATGATCTTGGGAGTTATCCGTTCGGAGGCTGCATCCGGTAATACCCGAAAGTGTAAGTTGGGAGGTAGCATTTGGAAGAAGGGTATGGATAAGGCTCTTACAATAGATGCAACCAACTACTTCAACTATATGCACGCAGCAACACCTGATTGGGCTACATTGGGCGTTACTAACTACGACCGTTGTAGCTATATTTCGAGCATTGATGCTGTTCCTGTAAGTGCAGTGGCTCCATTCGAAATTGATAGTGTTGATAAATTAAAGGAGTTTAGAGCTCAGGCTGCAACATTGAAAATCCCTGTTAAGTTTACAGCCGATATCGATTTGACAGGCGAGACCGAACCTTGGACACCAATCGAAGGTTATGGAGGTAACACTTCTACCATTGAATTTATCGATGGTGGTGGTCACACGATTAAAGGCTTGACAGCTCCATTGTTCGGCACTACTTATGCGAGCATCTACGATTTACATTTGGAGGATGTTAATATAGGATACTACAAGAATACAACCCATAAAGTAGATGGTTCGGATAACTTTGCTGTAATGGGTGCATTGGTCTGCTTGTTGGACGACCCGAATGCAATTATCGAGAATTGTTCGGCAAGTGGAACGATAACTATTAATGAGACATCTACTATCCTCAGCTATGTTGGCGGTCTTATTGGTTGTTCGCTCTCTACTCACACATTCTCTGGTCTTGTCAACAAGGTAAATATAAATGTCTCTGGCACACTTTCAAAGTCTCTCTATGCTGCAGGTTGCGTTGCTTATACAGATGGCTCACTTAAGGATTGCCAAAGCCTCGGAAATATAGAGATCGAAACAAACAGTATAACTGGCCTGCTATATTATGCAGGTATGTCGCACAATTGCAAAAATGTTATAAACTGTACCAATGGCTCTGACAAAAAAGACGAGCTCAATAAGTATGGTAACATAAATGTAAAATCGCTATACACACAAGGCTACTTCAGTGGCATTGTAACCAAGGCAGAAAATGGTAAGATAACTAATTGCAAGAACTATGGAAAAATAGATATTAGTGGTACACAGTCTTCTAAGGCCAACATCATACTTGCTGGTATAACTTCTCTTTGTAATTCTGCAACCGTCAAGGAGTGCTACAACTATGGCGATCTCGAGGCGACTACATCTACCAAAACAAGTAATATGTTTATGGGAGGAATAGCATGCTCTACCGGTGGATTAAACCTCTACGACTGCTATAATTATGGTAATATTACCTATAAAGCGGAAGCTACCTCTGAAGCTATGCTCTATATCGGAGGTATTACAAATATCACAGGACCTTTCACATACCACAACCTCTACAACTATGGCAATGTGGCAGTGTATGGAACAACTGCTACCGGTCTCTACTTGGGCGGTATCGTTGGCCGTTTGAATAGTTTCGCTGAGTTATCGGGCGATATTATTAACGAGGGTGTTATCATAATGGGTAAAACTGCAAAAGTAACCACTAGCGGAAAATGTGCTTATGTTGGAGGTTTGTTCGGTGGTTGCAACACTGCTGTGCGCAACATCACCGGTGACAACATCTACAGCCGTGGCCCAATCATCGTCGAGGAGGGCGCTAATGCCGCAGGAGGAATCTATATCGGTGGCGTAATCGGAAGCCTTGCTGAGGCTACCAGCCACAATCCAAAGATTATCGGCGTGAAGAGTGCGTGCGAAATCGAGGCTATTGGCCATGTTAACATCGGTATGATTATCGGTACTGCTCGCGATGCCAACAATCCTAAGGTAAAAGATTGCCGCGTAAACGGAACAATCTGCGCTTCAAAATCAGGAGAAGGCGAGGCTGAGCGCTACAATCTGCAGATACTTGATGCAACCAACTATCATAAGTATATATATGGTAGCGGTGCAGGAACTGATTGGACAGGCGCTATACAACACGATGGCAATATTTTCGACAGCTCACTCGAGGCTATAACAATGCCGGAAGAGTAGTGGAGTGAATGTTTAACGATTAAATTTTTGAGAAGATTATGAAAAAGAATATAATGTTGAGCTATTCTGCTCCAGAGGTTGAGATTTTTGATGTTGTAGCCGAGCGTGGCTACGAGGTCAGCACATCGTATCCAAGTTTCGAGCTTCCGGGCTTCGGAACAGAGACAGACGACTGGGAATAACAAACCGAAAGGCTCGCAGATTTCTGCGAGCCTTTTTTTTGGCTTTTGGCATAAGGGTTATTAAGGGCAAGTAACGGCAAGTAACAGCTAGTAAGGGGCGCGCCTTTTTTTAGTGAGTAGTTAGGAGATAGGAGTTAGGAGTTAATTCTCAATTCAAAAGTTTTCCGTTTTCCGTTTTTTTACTACCTTTGTCGTAGCAAATAAAATTCTACCTAACAGAATGAAAAAAATTCTTATCGTTGGTGCAGGTGGTCAAATCGGCTCGGAACTCGTGCCTTACCTGCGTTCTATCTATGGCAATGACAATGTGGTGGCAACCGATGTCCGCGAGTGTAAAGGTTTAGCAGAGGAGGGCCCTTTCGAGGTACTCGATGCTCTAAACCCTACTAATATGGCATCTGCCGTAGCACGCCACAACATAGACACCATCTTCAACCTCGTGGCGTTGCTCTCTGCCGTGGGCGAGCGCAACCCTCAAATGGCGTGGAATATAAATATGAACGCGCTGTTCAACTCGTTGGAGGTGGCACGACAGCATAACTGCGCAGTATTCACGCCATCGTCTATCGGTGCTTTTGGACCTACATCGCCAAAAGATATGACTCCACAAGATACCATTATGCAGCCGACAACAATCTACGGTATCTGCAAGGTTACGGGCGAGTTGTTGTCGAACTACTACCACCAAAAGTATGGTATCGACACCCGTTCAATTCGTTTTCCGGGCATTATCTCGAATAAAACCTTGCCGGGTGGTGGTACTACCGACTACGCTGTAGAGATTTACTACGAAGCTATCCGCAATGGTCGCTACACTTGCGCCGTACCGCGCGATGTATATATGGATATGATATATATGCCCGATGCATTGCGCTCTATCGTGGAGCTGATGGAGGCAGACCCATCGAAGTTGAAGCATCGCAACTCATTCAATGTTGCCTCGATGAGCTTTACACCCGACATTCTCGCTGCCGAGATTCGCAAACGTATGCCCGACTTTGAGATGAGTTACGACATAGACCCTGTGAAGGAGGCTATTGCCAATAGCTGGCCTAACCAACTCGACGACTCGTGCGCTCGTGAGGAGTGGGGCTGGAAACCGCAGTGGGATATCTCATTAATGACAGACGATATGCTATCCGCAGTAGCAAAAAAATTGAAGGCGGAGAAGTAGCAATACCACCACTAAATAATCTATACTCCCGATGGAACATCTGCTCCGTGGGGAGTATTTCTTTTTAACATAATAAAATTATTTCCACTCTCGTTATATCGCCGAAAAAGGATATAATGAAGATGAAAATTGGTATTTCTAAGAGTTTGGAGAGCGCAATGGCGCAGGTGGTATTCAACACCGCACAGGTTGATACACGATGCTCTCTCAAAGATTGTTTGATGTTGCAAATCCTCTCGGCAGAGGGATCAATGGCTTACAATATATTTAAGGAGTTGTTGCAAGATTGGCAACTCTTTCAGTTGAGGTTGCGATTGGAACGCGTAGCCTATCGTATGGGGCGTGATACGACTCCGCCCGATGAGTTTTTCAAGGACTATTCGACACACCTTGCCGAGCGTTTTGCCGAGGCAGGTAGAGTATCGACCATACACGCTGTAATAGATATTTTGGAAGACACTACTACCCTATCATCGCGAATTTTCGGACTATACAACATTACGGCAGAGGTATTCTCCATGCAAGCGGAAAACGGGGAACGGAAAACGGAAAACGAGAGTAGCAACAACAATACAGCAGAATCTACATTGACAATAACAGAGAAGATTGAAAACTCTGTTTTGGAGCGATTTGGCACAGATTTGACCGAGCAGGCACGACAAGGGAAAATAGACTCGGTGGTAGGTCGCAAGCGCGAAACGGAGCGTGTAGTTCAAATTCTCGCTCGCCGCAAAAAGAATAATCCTGTACTCGTTGGCGAGGCGGGTGTGGGCAAAAGTGCCATTGTAGAGGGGTTGGCACTGCGCATTGTCGCAGGAGATGTTCCGCACACCATAGCCAGCAAACGCATCTTTGCGCTCGATATCGCATCACTCGTTGCAGGCACAAAATATCGCGGAGAGTTTGAGGAGCGACTCGAACAGGTGCTTGATGAGTTGCGCAGTCGGGGCGATACGATTCTCTTTATTGACGAGATACACACTATCGTTGGTGCTGGCGCAACACAAGGCTCACTCGATACGGCAAATATCTTGAAGCCGGCTCTTGCGCGTGGCGAGATTCAGACCATAGGAGCAACTACTCCTGACGAATATCGTGAAAATATCGAGCGCGATTCGGCACTCGAACGCCGTTTCCAGCGAGTTATGATTGAGCCGACTACCGAGAGTGAAACACTTGATATTCTGCGAAATATAGCGCCTCTCTATGAGCGACACCACTCCGTACGCTACACCGAGGAGGCTCTGCGTGCGTGTGTGGAGTTGTCGGGGAGATATATCACCGACCGCCACTTCCCCGACAAGGCGATAGATCTTTTAGATGAGGTCGGTGCTACGGCTCATCTCAACAGTGAAGGGGCATTTGTCGAGATTGGCAAGGCAGAAGTAGCGAAGTGTTTGACAGTCGCAACGGGGATACCTGCTGAGCAGTTGACAACCTCAACGGCTCTCCATCTGCAAGGTTTGGAGCAACATCTAACCTCTCGCATTATTGGACAGGAGGAGGCTCTACGCCGTATTTCGCGCCATATTTGTCGCGCCCATTCGGGGTTGCACGATGAACGCAGACCTCTCGGAGTATTTCTCGTGGCAGGACCTACGGGAGTGGGCAAGACGCTTATGGCGAAGGAGTTGGCTCGCCACCTCTTTGGCTCACGCGATGCCCTTATCCGACTCGATATGTCGGAGTTTGGCGAGGCGCACAATGTAGCACGCCTTATCGGCTCGCCTCCCGGGTATGTGGGTTATGGCGAGGGTGGACAACTTACCGAAGCGGTACGCCGCAAGCCCTACTCGGTGGTATTGCTCGATGAGATTGAGAAGGCTCACCCGTCCATCTTCAACACTCTGCTGCAACTCTTCGATGAGGGGCGACTGACTGATGGCTCGGGGCACACGGTCGATTTCCGAAATACAATAGTCATTATGACCTCGAATATCGGCTCGCGCGAGGTGGCGGAGCGTGGCAATAGTATCGGTTTTGGAACCCCATCGCGCCAACTCCCCACCACAGCCGAGGCGGAGTATCGCCGTGCTGCCGAGCGAACATTTGCGCCCGAATTTCTGAACCGTATTGACGAGGTGATACTCTTCGCTCCGCTATCCGAGCGTGATGCCGAGCAGATTGCCCGCTTGGAGATTGAGGTGTTGCGCCAGCGACTCTTAAAACTTGGCTATCACTTGCGATTAACACCTACGGCACTGCGCGAGTTGGCTCAAAAGGGTTTTTCGCCACGCTACGGAGCGAGGGCTATTCGCCGCACGGTTGTCAGCGAGGTCGAGGAGCCAATTGCCACGATGATTGTCGCAGGCGAGATTGCGCCAAATGCCGAGATTGTGGTCGGAGCAACAAAGAGCAAGATTACGATTAGGCTAAAAAGCGCAATGGCAGGATAGAGTTGAGAACGGAAAACGGAGAACTGAGAACTGAGAACTGAGAACTGAGAGTTGAGAGAGAAAATAATTTTTAATTTTTAATTCTTAATTTTTAATTCTCAATTTATTGGTATCTTTGCGACCGATTATGGCATTTAGAGCGAAATATCTATCCAAAGTGGGCGAAATTTTGCGCCTTGCACTGCCCGTAGTATTGGCTCAGTTGGGCTATATTGCGGTGCAGGTGGCGGATAGTGCCATGGTGGGAATGTATGGTGGCGAAGATGCCATACCGCTGGCTGCCGTGGCATTCGGCTCTACCATTGCGTGGGTATTTACCTTCTTGTGTATGGGACTCTCGATTGGTCTTACTCCAATAATCGGAGAGTTGTTCGTGCAGGGGCACAAGCAGAAGATGGCTCACTACCTCGAAACAACACTCCTTTTCTACCCAATTTTTGGTGTGGCGTGTATGGTGTTGCAGATTGCGACCGAGCCTCTACTCTACCACTTGGGGCAACCTGTTGAGGTGGTCGATATGGCTCTGCCATACTACCGACTGATGGCGTACTGCCTGCCATTTGCGATGTTCTACGGCTCGTTCAAGCAGTTTTTGGAGGGCGTAGGCAATACCAAATCGGCAATGATTGTTGCCATCATTACCAACATCATAAACATAGTGCTGAACTATGTCTTTATCTTTGGTAAGTGCGGTTTCGAGCCTATGGGAGCATATGGAGCAGGTTTGGCAACCCTTATCTCCCGTATTCTCAACCCGATACTGCTCGGCGGATACTTTATCTATGCAAAGCGTTACAGAGAGTATCTATCGCTATTCTCACGCAAGGCGAAGCATTGGAAAAATTCGGTGCATCTGCTCAAAATGGGACTCCCAATATCGGGGCAGATGGTGTTGGAGGCGTTGGCATTTATCGTCACGGGAATTATGATGGGCTGGTTTGGCACCGAGGCAATATCGGCAAACCAGATTGGCAATACCTACGGCAACTGCACTTTCCTGATGGTCTTGTCGCTCGGCTCGGCTACGACAATCTGCGTATCGCACGCCTTCGGTCGCAGGGATATCAACGAGATATGCGATGTGGTGCGCTCCTCGCTATCGATGGCGGTAGTGTGGGGCGTCTGCGTGATTGCGACCTTTGTGTCGCTACGACATATTATGCCTATGCTCTTCACCAAAAATGAGGAGGTCATTGCGCTTGCCTCGCAGATGCTTATCCTCTACGGAACATTTCAATTGTCCGATGCCTTGCAGTGTATATTGGTGGGTATTTTACGAGGGTTGCAACAGGTACGAAGTATCGCCATAATATCGTTTATTGCCTACATTGTGCTGAATATACCGGTGGGATATTTCGTGGCGTTCCAACTCGGAATGGGCGCTACGGGCTTGATTGTCGGCTATATAGTCGGACTCTCTACTGCGGCGATTTTGTATGGTATGCAGGTTGTGCGTCACCTTCGCTACCTGCGAAAAATATCGTAATTTTTAGAAAAAATAGAGAAAATTGCAGATTTTTTGCAGAAAAATTTGCAGATTAAAAAAAATGCGCTACCTTTGCACTCGCAATACAGCAATGGTGGATTCATCTAAGGGCTAGGATACCTGCCTCTCACGCAGGACATAGGGGTTCGAATCCCCTATCCACTACAAAGAAGACGATGTAAGCAACTGACAATCAGCGACTTACATCGTTTCTATTTTTGCCTTCACCCAAAAATTCGCCCAAAAATCGGAGTCTTAAACCTACTTTTAGCGGCTCACTTGCAAATTCCGGTGGGGTGATATTGCAAAAAGATGTAATCTACTATCTATCTAAGTTACCACGCACTAAACGACTTAAAGTAAAGGAGATAACTATTGATTTAACTCCCTCGATAAAGCTTATCGCCAATAAATATGTCGGCTTCCCCTTTGTTTTATGAAAAATAATTGCTAATTTTGTATAAAACACAAAAACTAAATACTTATAACCTATGAAAAAACTATCTCTATCTTTGATTTTTTCATTGTTCGTATTCTTTGCCTATGCGGAGGGAATCTCGAACTATAAGGAACTACTTGCATTTGCCAAGGCTGTAAACAAGGAGGCGGACATCTCCGCTTGGAAGAATAGCAAGGGAGTGGTTTGTCTCAAGGCGGATATCGATATGAAGAAGGGCAAGAAGTTCCCTTCGATAAAGTCGTTTAACGGCGTTTTCGATGGCTGTGGACACAAGCTGTACAATTGGAGTGCTACCACACCACTCTTCGAGAGGTTGGAGTCTTCGGCATTGGTCAGAAACCTCGTTATCGACGCATCGTGTTCGATGTCGATTCGATCGGTTCTGAACGAAGCAAATGTCCATGTTGCCTACATTGCCCATATCAACAATGGCTCGATACGAAATTGTGCAAATCATGGTGTTATCGAGTTTATAGGCGAGGAGACAATTAAGAGTGTATATATCGGAGCTATCGTAGCGCGCAATTTTCATATCGTGGCAGATTGTAAGAATACGGCTACCGTATCGGCATCATTTGGTCACACCAAACATAACAAGGGATTGTATCTCCATATGGGTGGTATAGTTGGTTCAAATGTTGGAAAATCCACTCCTAAATGTACAGTTGGGCGATGCGAAAATAGCGGAAATGTGACATATATGGGTGATTTGCCATCATCGCAGATCGGAGGTATTATCGGCGAGTCCTCAAAGGGTTGGACCAAGGATTGCGTAAATCGCGGAAATATTGTGGCGGTAGGGACTCCATTTGAGGCAAAGGGTATAAGTCCGGTGGCTCGCGTAGCAGGTATCACCGCGTGGGCATTAAATGGCATCGTGGGTTGCGACAACTATGGCGTAATTTCGGTATCGGGAGCGCTCGATGCTATGGCTTCGGGAATTTGCTGTTTTATGAATGCAAGCTCAAAAATTACGGATTGCATCAATCGTGGCAAGGTCACTACCAATGTAACATTGAGTTCTCACAGCGCAGGCATCTTATCGCGAACTTCTCATAGTGTTTTCGTCTCCAACTGCTACAACTATGGCGAGATATCGGCCAGAAAGAGTGTGCGAGCAAACTATGTTGGAGGCATTGTATCTTGTATTGTTGCTCGCAAGGATTATAAACGCGATATGGTTGTTAGTGATTGTGCAAACTTTGGCACAATCTCGAATGGCTCTACCTCCAAGTACGCTGCGACCGGAGGTGTAATCGGTTTTGCTGCGGGTTCAAAGAAGGACGGCAAGGTTATTAATGTCTCTCTTCAAGGCAATTTGAATTACGGCAAGGCTTCGGGTGCTAATTCTCGCGTAGGAGGTATATTCGGAGCAACCAATGATTGTTTCAAGGTCGATGAGACGCTACAATACGAGTTGGCAAAAGAGGTAAAACCTCTTGCGAGTGGCGAGAATATCTTTGGTCGAGTTGTTGATACGGAGGGTATGCCTGTGCCGGATGTGGTTGTCAGCGTTGGCGAGCAGAGCGTAAAGAGCGATGTCAATGGCGAATTTGCTTTGAAGTGCGATATGGCGAAGGCTCGTTTTGTTGAACTCACCGCCCCTGCCGAGTACGCAACTCCGGAGCAGGGTTATCGTTGCCGTGTTATACGCGGAATGGCAGCGGCGCGTGCCGATTTCGTATTGAAGAAGCAGTAGAGAGACTCTAATCGATACAGTAAGTGTCCGTTTGCAGACGGACACTTTTTTTGTGCAAATGTGAGCTTTTTGGCTTGCGATTTGCGTTTTTGGAGGTTGAAGTAATAAAAGTATTAACAACAAAAAACTTTGACCTATGAAAAACACAACATTATGTATCTTTTCGGTGCTGGGCGGAATGGTTTTGGGCTCAGCCGTAGCGTTGGCTCTTGCGCCAAAGAGTGGTCAGGAGATGCGTGGCTTTGTACGCGATTTTCTGAATGAAGAGATTGATAAGTGGCGAGCAGCGTACAAGGAGGCAATGCCGGCGGGTTGCGAGTGCGAGAAGAGGTAGTTTTTGTATGGTGGTGGCGTATGCAGACAAATCGTTCGCTCTTTGTTGCTCTTGTAGTCGTAGCAACAGCCATATTGGCATCTATGCTGTTGCTTACTATGGCGCTTGTAGTGTGGCTTGCTGAGTGGTTTGGCTCGATAGTATGGCCGTGCGTGATAGTTGGTGTATTGATGCTTTTTGTGGCTTTGGTGGTATATAAGGTATCCCTGCGCGACACCTTGCGCGACTATCGCGAACGATTAAACATCGTCTACGATGCCACCACTACTCTGAGTGAGATTTTCTCGTTTGGTGTGGCCGCTATTAGGTTTTTGAGAGATCTGCGAAAAAACCTCTAATTAGGGAGTTGAGAGTGGAGAGTTGAGAGTTGAAAGCGGAAAACGGAAAACGGAAAACGGAAAACTTTTTTTGAGTTGAGAGTTGAGAGTTGAGAGCTGAGAGCTGAAAACTGAGAATTAACTCCTAACTCCTATCTCCTAACTACTCACTAAAAAAAGGCGCCCCCCTTACTAGCCGTTACTAGCCGTTACTTGCCCTTAATAACCCTTATGCCAAACGCCCCAAAAAGAAGGGCCGAGCATTGCTCGGGCCTCCCACCAACCAATTAATTAACTTAAAAAACCAAACAATGAAAAACTGTTTTTCTTAATCCCAATCGTCCGTTTCTGTTCCGAAGCCCGGGAGACCGAAATTCGGCTCGGTTGTGCTGACCTCGTAGCCACGCTCGGCTACAACATCAAAAACAACTACCTCTGGAGCAGAATAGCTCAAAATTATATTTTTCTTCATAATCTTCTCAAAAATTTAATTGTTAAACATTCTACTCAATTACTCCACGGGGGT
>JAZPYA010000005.1:0-98745 GCA_045543935.1 Alistipes sp. | reverse complement strand
GTTATAGGTGGTGAGGGCAATGGCGGAGTCATCTATCCCGAGTTGCATTATGGCCGTGATGCGTTGGTAGGCGTAGCTCTCTTCCTGAGTCATCAGGTAGCTAAGGGATGCACCGTAAGCGAACTTCGAAACAGCTATCCTTCTTACTTCGCTTCGAAGAATAAAATTGAGCTTACTCCTGCCATCGATGTAGATAAACTTCTGCTTGAGATAAAGAGCCGTTATTCTGCTGAAAATGTGAACGATATAGACGGAGTAAAAATCGACTTTGCCGAGTCGTGGGTACATCTTCGCAAGTCAAATACCGAGCCTATTATCCGCATCTACACCGAGGCTAAATCGGAGGCGGAGGCTGATGAGGTAGCACAGCGTTTTATCGCCGAGATTAAGGAGATTTGCGGATTGTAATTAAAACCGAAAACTATTTATGCAAAAGGTTCACGCATACATAAATGAAAATAAAGAACGATTCCTAAACGAATTGTTTGAAGTGTTGCGTATTCCTTCAATCAGTGCGCAATCTTCGCACAAGGAGGATATGATACGTTGCGCCGAGCATCTCGCCAAGGCTCTCGCCGATGCGGGTGCCGACAGCGTAGAGGTAATGCCTACCGCCGGCAACCCCGTAGTCTATGCCGAGAAGATTATCTCACCGGAGGCAAAGACCGTCTTGGTCTATGGACACTACGACGTTATGCCTGTGGACCCTCGCGAGGAGTGGCACACCGAGCCTTTCGAGCCTGCCATCATAAACAACCGCATCTACGGACGTGGTGCAGATGATGACAAGGGACAATCGTTTATGCACATTAAGGCATTTGAGGCTATGTGCGCAACCGACTCCCTGCCTTGCAACGTAAAGTTTATGCTTGAAGGCGAGGAGGAGATTGGCTCGCCATCACTCTACGGCTTGTGCGAGGAGAACAAGGAGAAGTTGAAGGCCGATATTATTCTCGTTTCGGATACATCTATGATTGGACTTGATACCCCATCTATAACCTGCGGTTTGCGCGGTCTTACCTATATGGAGGTGGAGGTCATCGGTCCAAACAAAGATCTACATTCAGGTCTTTTTGGTGGCGCGGTGGCAAACCCTGCAAATGTATTAACACGTCTTGTAGCATCGTTAGTTGATGATAAGGGACATATCACCATACCCCACTTCTACGACAAGGTGCGTGAGTTGAGTGAGGCGGAGCGCAAGGCTTTCAATGAAGCCCCATTCTCGCTTGACGCATACAAAAAGGCTCTTGATATTGACGATATTGAGGGCGAGGAGGGCTTCACCACGATTGAACGTACGGGTATCCGCCCATCGCTTGATGTGAATGGTATTTGGGGTGGTTACACCGAGGAGGGAACCAAGACCGTTATTCCGTCGCGAGCCTACGCCAAAATCTCGATGCGCCTTGTGCCTGACCAAGACTTCGAGGAGATTGGTCGCCTGTTCGAGGAGCATTTCCGCAACATAGCACCAAAGAGCGTAAAGGTGAATGTGAAATTCCTGCACGGTGGTGCGCCTTATGTGTCGCCTACCGATATGGAGGCGTATAAGGCTGCCGAAAAGGCGGTTGAGGAGGCGTTCGGTCGCAAGCCGTTACCGTTCTATTCGGGTGGCTCAATCCCTATCGTAAGCGGCTTTGAGCGTATCTTAGGTATCAAGTCGATACTTATCGGCTTTGGTCTTTCGGAGGACGCTATCCACTCGCCAAACGAGAGCTACGGACTCGACCAATTCGACAAGGGATTACAAACCATACCTTTATTCTATAAATACTTTGCTAAATAAAATTAGGGCTGAAAGTTCAAATCTTTCAGCCCTAATTTTATGCTTCCACTTCAACACTGACTATTGATATCGAGTGCGATACGGGGGCGATTTTTCGCAACATTGCCAACCCTCCGCAGTACTTGTCGGTTGCGAGTTGTACGGCGTGCGACACCTTCGATTGCTCGTCAATATGCTTGCATTCGATGTTGTAGGCGATGTTGAACGATTGGAATTGACTTCGCCCCTCGACCTTCTCGGTGTCCAGCTCTCCCGCCATCTTAATCTCGATGTTAAGCACCTTTACGCGCTCCTTCTCGAGTATTGATTGCAGTGTCAAACCTGCGCACAAAGCGGTGGAGTAGAGTAGTAACTCCTTTGGATTTAACTTGTTGAGGTCGTGTTGCTTACAGAGCTTAAAACCTCCGTCACTCTTTGAGTGAATAGTGATAGATTGTTGCATAGTGTAATACTTTTAAGGTTATATACACCCTCACTATCGCAAAGAGTGCGCCACAAGTGTAACTTTTCGCCTACTCCTTCGCGCCAATTAGCGAGATTGAACGTTGGATAAAGTCCGAAAGGTTTTTACCCTTCAACATTCCGTTCGAGAGGAGTGCCAAATCGATTATCTGTCGCACCAAGGCGTTCTCCTTTCCAATCTCTTTGAGGCGGATGTTGCGCTCATCGCGGAGTGTTACAACTTTCTTGGATAACTCCTCGCGCATATCCTTCTCCTCTTGGGTGAAATCCTCCTCCTTTTTATCCTTTGTCATCTCCTCAAAGCGATTCTCCTCGGCAACTGCCGCATCAATCTTCTTGGTTATGCTCTTGAGCTTATCACCATAAGCCTTCTCTACCGATGCGAGAATATCAATAACGATAGGGTGGTTGCCATTCACAGCAATAGTGAAGTTGTCAGGCATCTGACCGTAGAACTGACTCATCTGTCCGCCCGACATCTTCGCCATATCCTTCATACGGCGCATAAACTCGTTCTGCGTAATCACGATAGGGGCATCATCTGCCGACATCGCCTCGAATGAGATGTTGTAGCGGATATCGTCATCTGTTGGCAACTGACTCTCGAATACAGGGCGCATAATCTCCTGCTGTGCCTCGCTCAATGAGATTTTTTGCTCCTCCTTCTTACGGATAAGGTGGTCGATAATATCGCTATCCACACGCACGAAACGAGTGTTCTCGTTCTTCTGCTCGTACCAATTGATGTAGTGACTATCCAACTGACCATTCATCTCCAATACATCGTAACCCTTCGCCTTTGCCGATTGGAGGAACGAGTGCTTGCCTACAATATCATCGGTGTAGAGAATTATAAGTTTGTCATCTTTGTCGGTCTGCAAATCCTTTATGGCTGCGGTGTACTCCTCTGCGGTGAAGTATTTTCCTTCGGTATTTTTCCAAAGCATACAGCCCGAAGCCTTCTCTGCAAACTTCTCATCTGTCAAGATGCCGTATTGGATAAAAATTTTCAGGTCGTCCCACTTCTGCTCGTACTCCTCGCGCATCGAGGTAAACAACTCATTCAATCGCTCGGCAACCTTGCGGGTGATGTAGCCCGAAATCTTCTTCACATTGCTGTCGCTCTGCAGATACGAACGCGATACATTCAACGGAATATCCGGCGAGTCGATAACACCGTGCAAGAGTGTCAGATACTCAGGAACAATGCCCTGCACCTCGTCGGTTACGAATACTTGATTGCAATACAACTGAATTTTGTTCTTCTGAATCTCAAAGTTGTTGTGAATGCGTGGGAAGTACAAGATGCCTGTCAAGTGGAACGGATAGTCGATGTTCAAGTGAATCGAGAACAACGGCTCCTCGCTCATAGGGTACAACGCCTGATAGAACGCCTTATACTGCTCCTCGGTAATATCCGCAGGCTTGCGAGTCCAAAGTGGCTCGGTGTCGTTAATCTGGTTATCCTTCTCGGTATCTACATATTTGCCATCTTTCCACTCCTTGACCTTACCGAAGATAATCGGTACTGGCAAGAAACGGCAATACTTGTTGAGCAGTTCGCTAACTTTGCTCTCGTCGGCATACTCGGCACACTCCTCGGAGAGGTGTAAGACGATGCTTGTGCCACGCTCACGCTTTTCCGAAAGCTCCTCCATCGAGTACTCAGGCGAGCCATCGCACGACCAATGTACCGAAGGCTTCTCGTTGTCGTAGGATTGGGTGAATATCTCGACCTTGTCCGACACCATAAATGCCGAATAGAATCCCAAACCGAAGTGACCGATAATTGCCTGATTTTGATACTTTGCGAGGAACTCCTCAGCTCCCGAGAATGCTATTTGGTTGATGTAGCGGTCCACCTCCTCGGCCGACATACCGATACCGTTGTCGGTTACGGTGAGGGTGCGCTTATCGCTATCTACGGCAATATGCACCGCCAACTCTCCCGTTTCGCCTGCGAATACGCCTGTCGAGGCGAGGGTGCGCAACTTTTGTGTTGCATCTACTGCATTCGATACCAATTCGCGCAAGAAAATCTCGTGGTCGGAGTACAAGAACTTTTTGATTACGGGGAAGATATTTTCAGTCGTTACCCCAATTTTTCCGTTTTTCATACCTATGTTATATATTGTTTGTTATTGTTTGCTTTCGAGAGTGGTGTTGTTCAAACCTTGTGCCATATCGTACTATCTGCCAAAATGGCAGAAATAAAATAGAAGAATGGCATAAATTGCCATTCTTCTATTTGGGCTATTAGCTTTTAGCCATTAGCTTTTTTAGTTTTCCGTTTTCCGTTTTCCGCTTTCCGTTCTACAAGAATCCCTCTTGTACGAGCCACTCGCGTACCTTTACCCAATCAACATAGGGGCGAGAGGTGGTCATCGAGCGAACAAGTGGTACACCAAGTGCGCCATCGTCAATATAGACATCGGCGTGTACCTTTGGCGATTTAGTCCACTTTTTCTGTGTCGGGTTTGTGTTCACAGCATATAGCGGAATATCGTGTGCCTTAAACCACGCGATGGCCTCTTTTTCGAGTTTGCCACTGCGCATAGTGTAGAGAATCAGGTGATGTCCTTGCTCAACCAACTCCTTCAATACCGGTACGGCACCCACATCCTGTCCCAAATAGGGGTATTCGTGAGTTACGCAAGTGCCATCAAAATCGATAGCGATATATAATCCTGTATAAGACATCCTGGTATGGGCTTTTTGTGTTTAGATAATCTTATTTCAGCAATCCTAATGATTTGAAAATCTTGCGCCAACCGTGATTGTTTTTGTCGGAGCCTGAAGTGTACTGATAACGATAGCTATATCCGTACGACTGACGGGTCTCGCTTGCTCCATTGAGAACAATACACATATTGTTCAACTTCTTCTCGGCGTGCAATGCGTTGATGTCAGGCAACTGCTGACGCTCCAACAATCCCTCGCGAACAACATAGATGCTCAAATCTGCCACACGGCTGGTAATCATCGCATCGGCAATGATAAGAGCCGGAACGCTGTCGATAATGATGTAGTCGTAGAGCTTGCGGCACTCTGCGATGAGGTCGTCTAAGCGCTTTGACATCAACAACTCAGCAGGGTTTGGCGGTTGCAATCCGGCGTAGATAAAGTCGAAATTCTCGTGCAAGCCACTCTTCGAAATGATATCGTTGATGTTGGTGTCGTTAGAACTCAAATACTTGGTAGCACCATTCGGGTTACTGCGCTGTCCCATATGCTTCGACAAAGTACGGCGGCGCAGGTCGAGGTCAATCATCAACACCTTGTTACCCGAGAAGGCGAGTGTCATACCGAGGTTCATCGATACGAAAGTCTTACCTGCGTGAGCATTAGACGATGTGGCGAGAATAACCTGTTGTTTTTTACCACCCGACATAAAGCCCATATTGGTACGCAAAATTTTGAATGCCTCCGACACTTTATCTCGACCACTCTCGCGTACTGCAATAGAACGGTTGAGGTGGCCCTCGTACAATGGAATATCGCCTAGATAAGGCACTGTACAATACTTGACAATATCGTGCTTGCCTTGAACTTTGTTGTTGGATAGAATAAGGATATAGATGATACCGAATGGCAATCCCAAGCCCAATACTATCATTGCAAGCAGTATCAACGATTTATTTGGAGATACAGGTTTGCTAACACCGAAAGCGTAATCTACAATACGACCCGGGCGCTCGGTAATAGCCAACGATATGGCATTCTCCTCGCTCTTTGTCAAGAGGTAGAGATACAGCTCCTCTTTGATTTTCTGCTGACGAGCAATCGAGAGGAACTCCTGCTCCTGCTTTGGTACAGCACCAATCATACTGTTCATCTTTCTCTCCTCGTTCTCCAAGTTCGCGAGTTTGATCTCGAGAGCCTTGATATGAGAAGCCAAAGAGGCCAAAATAGCATTCTTGGTAGAGTTGATATTGTTGCTCAACTGCAGTACAAGTGGGTTGTTTTCGCTATCCTTGCCCAACTTAAGACGGTGAAGAACTAAATTGTTGTAGTCGGCAATCTGCGATGCGATAGCTGAACTACCATCAAATGTTGTAGCAGGAATGAGATTTACATCCTTGGTGTTGTCATTAAGGTAGTCGCAGATAAACTTCGACATCGCAATCTGATTGTTTGTTACGGCAATCTCCTGCTCGTAGCGCATAACACCTTCGGTGCGGCGCTTTGCCTCAGTTGAGATATCTACGATATTGTTCTTATCCTTGAATTGCTTGATATCGCCATCAATTGCGTGCAACTCCTCGCCAATAATCTGCAAACGCTCTGTGATAAATGCTGCAGTAGCTTCGGCTACAACCTGCTTGTCGGTCACAGCATCGTCATTATATACATCGAGCAGAGTGTTCAAAATATCGTCTGCTCGCTGTGGAACAACATCGTTGAGCGAGAGGTTGATTATCGATGACATCTTGCTTGGTACCGACATCTGTATCTTGTTGCGGTAGAGTGTTGCTACGGCCTCTTTGGTCGATTTCGATACGAAAATCTCCTTACCTACATTGTCTGCCGTGAAGTAGAGTGTCGGTTTTACAACGATTTGACCTATCGGCAAGTCGATTACCTCGCCAAATTTGCCCGATGTCACAAACTTCTTGTCGGCTTTGATGTCCGACTTCTGAATGCGACTGCACGCAAATTCATATATATCAACACCATCCTTATTGAGCAGGGCTGTGAATGAGCAACCTTTGCCACCCAAATCATCGATATAAGTAACCTCGATTGGAGAGTTCTTGTAGAGAACTACGGTGCGGAGTCCCGACTTTGTTTTGTAACTTCTTGTCAAATCCAATCGCTCTACCACCTCTACCATCAAACGGCGAGCCTGCAATACATAAAGCTCGTTATCAACGCTTCGGCGTGTCGAGATTCCTGCAATATCAGCAAATGCTGCCAGCTCACTTGCTGCACCTCCACGGCGTGCATCTTTGATTAATACAGTAGCCTCGCGGTGATACACCGGAGAGGTCGAAAGCAGATAGAACACTCCGACACAGAGGAATACAAATACGGAAATTACAAACCAGTACCACTTTTTGAGAGATCTCTCCAAAAGTGTGGTAAGTGATACAGTGCGCTGAAAAAGCGTCTCTTCGCTTTGCGATAATTGCTGGTTGTTATTCAAATTATTCTCCATCATAGCTTATTGTCTTTGAGCAAAGTTAACAATTGTGAGCACCAACGATGTTGCAGTGATAAGCGTGCTGACAATCGAGAGCCAGAATGTTCTGTTCTGGTTAATCTCCGAAGTCGCAGCTTTGTAGCGGTTTGGCTGAACATAGACAACATCGCCTTGTTGCAGGAAGAATGCAGGCGAGGACATCTGACCACCTTCGAGGAAGTTGAGTTCGTGTACCTCGTAGTTCTTATCATCTACTCTGCGGATAACGGCAACATTTGCACGATTACCGAAGATTGTCATATCGCCCGCCATTGCAAGTGCCTCCAAAACGGTAATCTTGTCGCGGGTGATATCGTACTGTCCGGGACGAGTCACTTCGCCGAGTACAAAGAACTTCATATCTGCAAATTGGATATTGACAAGGGCATCGCTGATATATCCGCCATCAATAATCTTCTTTCCGATTTCGTTGGCGAGTTCTGTACGGGTCTTTCCGGCACACTTGATTTTGCCGATAATCGGGAACTCGAGCATACCCTCCTCATCTACGGTGCGAACTTGTATGGAGTTTAGTCCATTTGCAGTGGAAGCACCGAGTGGATTAGGGGACAACGAGTTGTAGGAGGTCGGAGCATTGAATGGAGCCGCCAACTCAGGATTCTGGCTCGAAACAACAACAGTCAATCGGTCGAGTGGCTTGATGCGAATTCGTCCATCGCTAAGAATGCTCTTTACGGTTGCGTCTTTGTTGAAGTCGTAAACAATACGCTTCGTGGCGTTACAACCCACCAAGACAACAGCGAGCATCGCAATTGCTAAAGTTTTGATAAAAGTTTTCATTGCAGTATAATAATTTCTTAAAAATATCAAAAATCAGTTTGTGCATAAAAATAAAAACACGCGCAAAGATAATACTTATTATTGAAAAAAGCAACTATAGTCCCATCTCCTTTCAAAATTTGTTTGTTTCGATTGTTTTTTCTATTTTTGGAGGCTCAAATAGAGTACTAACAAGAGAAGAGTCAGGTATGCAACGTACGCTTTGGAGTTACGATTCGGTGGTTTATGAGATGAATGTTCGCCAACTTACGAAGGAGGGAACATTCAAGATGGCGATGCGATATTTACGACATTTGAGAAAGTTGGGCGTAGATGTTGTATGGTTGATGCCGATATATCCGATAGGGGTGGTGGAGCGTAAAGGCTCATTAGGCTCTTATTACTCTATTTCCGACTACTGTGATGTGAATCCCGAATTTGGAACAATGACCGATTTTGATGCCTTTGTCAAGGAGGCTCATCGTCTGGGTATGAAGGTTATTCTCGATTGGGTTGCAAATCATACGGCTCGCGATGCGAAGTGGTTGAAGGATAAACCGATAAGTTGGTATGAGCGTGATGAACAAGGAGTTGCAAAAGTGCCTTGGGATTGGAGCGATACTGCCAAATTGAACTATGAGGAAAAAGCGGTCTGGCAAGGGCAAATTGAGGCGATGAAATTCTGGGTGCGCGAACACGCCATTGATGGCTTTCGTTGCGATATGGCAATGCTTGTTCCGCTGGAGTTTTGGCAACAGGTGCGAAAGGAGTTGCAATGCGTAAAAAAGGATATTTTTATGCTTGCCGAAGCGGAGGGCAAAGAGTTCTTTAATAATGCTTTCGATGCCTGTTATGGTTGGGAGTTGCATCACACAATGGTTGATGTTGCGCAAGGTAAATCCCGCGTTTGGGAGTTGCGAAACAAGATATACTCGTTGCTCAACGACTATCCACACTCATCGATGCACCTCTCGTTCACTTCTAATCACGATGAAAATTCGTGGAGTGGTAGCGAACAGAGTCGTTTTGGTGACTCTTTGAAAGCGATGACTGCACTCACTTTTGTATTGCCAAAGGCTTTGCCTTTGATATATACGGGACAGGAGATCGGCTACGACCACTCGTTTGCCTTCTTCGATAAAGATGCGATGCCGGCGTTTGAGCCGAATCAGACAACTGAACTCTATCGCCGACTGTGCGAAATGAAGCACTC
This sequence comes from Alistipes sp., assembly GCA_045543935.1. Lineage (GTDB taxonomy): Bacteria > Bacteroidota > Bacteroidia > Bacteroidales > Rikenellaceae > Alistipes. The sequence continues at coordinate 89,319 of JAZPYA010000005.1, read as the reverse complement.
GTTCTCGGCCCTTCGCTCGGCAGATTTGGGTGGCTCGTTTATCGAAATTGACAACAATGCGCCCGATTGTCTGATGACCTTTGTTCGCGAAGATGAGCGTAGTAGGGTGGTCTATATTGCAAATCTCTCGCCCTACAAAGTATTCTCCGATTTCCATACGGGCATCTATGCTGGCGAGTATGTCGATGTTTTGACGGGCGAGGAGGAGAGGCTCTACGAACACACTTGGGGCGATATGGAGCCGTGGTCGTTCCGACTATTGGCAAAGATGAAATAATGAGTGTTTCGGCGCGAATATCGGACATTGAAAATGACAAAAATCGGGGCGGAAGAAAATTTTTAATTTTTAACTTTTAATTTTTAATTAAAAATCACTATCTTTGCGCAAAATATAAGCAAAATCCGATTTTTAGTATGAAAATAGCCCTTGCACAACTTAATTACACGATTGGCGATATAGCCGGCAATACGGCAAAAATGATTATCGCTGTGGAGCGTGCAAAGCAGGAGGGGGCAGACGTTGTTCTCTTTGCCGAACAGGCATTGAGTGGTACGCCTGCATTCGACCTTCTTCGTAAATCAACATTTATAGAACTTTGTGACGAGGCTCTCGATGAGATAGCCTCTTATTGTAATGGTATCACGGCAGTTGTCGGAACGCCTGTACTTATGCAGAATGGTACGCAGAGTGCAGCGGTAGTTATCGAGAACGGCAGAGTGAAACGCTTTATTACCAAGGCGAACATTACGGCGCGCCGTGAGATGGGATTTTTGAGTAGTGGCGAAGGCGTGAAGGTGGTGCGCATTGCAGGCGAGAAGGTTGCAATCGTTGTGGGAGATGATTTTAGTCAGCTCAAGGATATCGATGGCGATGTCGATATGATATTCAGTATCAATGCTCGCCGTTACGGTAAGGGCTTGATGTCGTATCGCTACGAAACTATGCACAATATGGCATTTGTCCAGTCAAAGAGTATCGTTATGATAAACCATGTCGGAGGCTCGGGCGAGATTGTCTATGATGGCACATCGTGCGTTGTGAATAGCAGGGGCGAGGTGATGCTATTACTCAAGAGCTTCGAGGAGGATTTTGCGGTGTATGACACTATGGCGGATAATAGACCTTGCGAGATTCCGCAGGAGTTGTATCGCCACGAGCGTACGGGCTACCTCTATAGAGCAGCAGTTCTTGGCTTGCGCGACTATTTCTACAAGAGTGGCTATACGAAGGCGTGTGTTGGACTGTCAGGCGGTATTGACTCGGCGGTTGTGACTTGCATTGCCGTTGAGGCTCTCGGCAAGGAGAATGTAAAGGCTCTGTTGATGCCTTCGCAGTTCTCGTCAGACCACTCTGTTACAGATGCTACGGCATTGGCAGAGAGTGTTGGCATAGAGTATAGTGTTTTGCCTATTTCGGAGGCTTATACATCGATTGTCAATACCTTGAAACCGGCTATTGGTGGTCGCGAGTTTGACTCTACGGAGGAGAATATACAGGCGCGTTTGCGTACGATAATGCTGATGGCGGTGCAGAATAAGACCGACTATGTGGTGCTGAACTCCTCAAATAAGAGTGAGAATGCGCTCGGCTTCTGTACTCTCTATGGCGATACTGCAGGAGCATTCAGTGTTACGGGTGATTTGTACAAGACCGAGATGTTCGACTTGGCGCGATATATCAACAAAACCAAGGGCGATATCATTCCAGAGAGTATTTTGGAGAAGGAGCCTTCGAGCGAGTTGCGCGTAGGACAGAAGGATAGCGATGAGTTGCCACCTTACGATGTGGTTGATGCTATATTGATGCGAATGATTGAGCAGGGACAGCACCGCGAGGAGATTATAAATGCGGGCTTTGATGCTGAGGTTGTCGAGAAGATTCACTCGATGGTTATGCAAAACGAGAAGAAACGCTATCAGTTCCCTCCTGTTTTGCGTCTGTCAGCGTGTGCCTTTGGTCACGAAAGACTTATGCCACTTATCAATAAGTACGGAGATTAGTTTGCGCCACTCGTGAAACAAGCAGAACAAATAGAACACAAGGGTAGAGTCCTCTCGATTGGGGAGGGCGTTGTTCGTGTGGCTATCGAGGTCAATGAGGCTTGTGGCTCGTGTGCATCTCGCAAGGCGTGCGCCATGGGGCAGGGTACAACGCGTGAAATAGTTGTCTATACCGATAATGCAGAGCAATATTCCGTTGGCGAGGTTGTAAATGTTATGGCTCGCCAGAGTGCCGGCGTAATGGCGGTAGTGTTGTGCTATGTTGTACCGTTGTTAGTGCTGGTTATAGCGTTGGCTCTGGCGGTTGCGGTTGGTGTAGCAGATGGAGTGGCTGCAATAATTTCACTTGGTGTAACGGCGGTATATTATTGCGTTTTGGGACTATTCCACAAACGAATTTCAAAGAAAATAGTATTTACAATTAATAAAATATAAAGGTAAAAGAGATGATGTCATTATTTTACACAATCGTTCCACTCTGCGCCATTGGTTTGGTAGCGGCCATTGTCCTCTACTTCGTATCGCAGAAGTTTAAGGTTGAGGAGGACCCTCGCATTGACGATGTCGAGAAGATGTTGCCGGGCGCAAATTGTGGCGGTTGCGGTTTCCCCGGTTGTCGAGGCTTGGCTACTGCATTGGTTGAGCAGGAGGATATATCCTCGTTGTACTGTTCGGTTGGCGGTGGCGACTGCATGAAGGCTATTGCCGACTACTTGGGTAAGACTGCACCCGTTAAAGAGCCTCAAGTAGCAACTGTGCGTTGCGGTGGTACTTGCGAGAAGCGTCCTCGTACCTCGACCTATGCAGGTACAAAGTCGTGCGCTATCGCTTCGAGTGTCTATAAGGGTGAAACCGACTGTGCTTACGGCTGTTTGGGCTATGGCGATTGCGTTGAGGCGTGTGCCTTCGATGCTATTCACATCAACCCCGAAACGGGCTTGGCAGAGGTCGATGCCGACAAGTGTACCGCTTGTGGTGCTTGCGTAGCGGCGTGTCCGAAGGGTATTATCGAGTTGCGCAAGAAGTGGCCTAAGAATCGTGCGATTTATGTGTCGTGCGTGTCGAAGGACAAAGGTCCTGTAACGATGAAGGCTTGTAAGGCGGGTTGTATCGGTTGTAGCAAGTGCTTGAAAGTTTGCGAGTTTGGTGCTATCACAATCGAGAACAATGTTGCATTTATCGACTCTACAAAGTGCCGTTTGTGTCGCAAGTGCGTAGCCGAGTGTCCTACGGGGGCTATTAAGATGGTAGGTCTTGCACCACTCCCTCCAAAAACGGAAAACTGACGCTGCGGAGCGAGAGCAGAGGGAGCTTGCTCACTTTGCCGAGCCGCGAGGAAGAAAAGCCTGCGAAGCAGGATTAACGGAAAACTAATTTGATAAAGAGCAAAAACGATAAATCGTTTTTACCATTAATTATCAATTGTCAATTGTCAATTATCAATTAAAAGTATAATGAAAACTTTTCCAATTGGCGGAGTTCATCCGTCAGACAATAAGAAGTGGAGTAAGTCGAAGGCAATCGAGGTGATGGAGTTGCCCGATGTCGTGACTATTCCGCTTGCACAGCATATCGGAGCACCTGCTACGGCTCTTGTCAAGAAGGGCGACACGGTGAAAGTGGGCGATAAAATTGCCGAAGCTACGGGCTTTATGTCGGCAAATATCCACGCTCCGATTTCGGGTACAGTAACTGCGGTTGATTTGCAACCGAATGGTCAGGGCTTGCGCCAGATGATGGTTACCATCAAGCGCGAGGGCGATGAGTGGGCTGAGGGTATCGACCTCTCGACCGACCTCGTCAAGGAGTGCAACCTCTCTTCTGCCGAGATTATCGCCCGTATCAAGGAGGCAGGTATCGTAGGTATGGGAGGTGCAACATTCCCAACCCATGTAAAACTCTCTATCCCTGAGGGCAAGAAGGCTGAGATTCTGATTATCAACGGTGTTGAGTGTGAGCCTTACCTCACCTCGGACTACCGCACAATGTTGGAGCGTGGCGAGGAGTTGCTCGTAGGTACTTCGATTTTGATGAAGGCGGTGTCGGTTGAGAAGGCTGTGATTGGCGTTGAGAACAATAAACCTGATGCTATCAAGCACCTCAAAGAGTTGGCGAAGGGTTATAACGGCATTGAGGTTAAGGCGTTGAAGACTATGTATCCGCAGGGTGGCGAGAAGCAACTTATTGCAGCCGTTACAGGTCGTGAAGTTCCTGCTCCACCTGCACTTCCTATCGATGTTGGTGCAGTTGTATGCAACGCATCGACTGCGGTGGCAGTCTATGAGGCGGTACAGAAGAATAAGCCACTCGTTCAGCGCGTAGTAACCGTTACGGGCAAGAGCATTAAGGATACCAAGAACTTGCTTACTCGCTTCGGAACACCGGTTTCGGCACTTATCGAGAAGTGTGGCGGTCTGCCTGAGGGCGATAACCGCGTTTTGAATGGAGGTCCTATGATGGGACGCCCGATGTCGAATTTGCAGTCGCCCGTGATGAAGGGTTGTTCGGGTATCACCGTTATCAGCGGAAAGGAGGCTCTTCGTGGCGAGCCTTCGGCTTGTATCAAGTGCGCAAAGTGTATCGAGGCTTGCCCTATGGGCTTGGAGCCTTATCTGCTCGCAAAGCAGTCGAAGAAGAAGGCTTGGGATGCGATGGAGAAGAGTGATATTACAAGTTGTATTGAGTGTGGTTGCTGCCAATTCACATGTCCTGCAAACATCGCATTGCTCGACTATGTACGCCTCGGCAAGCAGACCGTAATGGGTATTATCCGCGCTCGTAACGCAAAGAAATAAAGGAGAAAAAGATATGGCAAACAGAACTATTGTAGCCTCGGCTCCGCATGTTCACGGACCACTTTCGACAACAAGGCTTATGAGCGATGTAATTATTGCTCTATTGCCAGCGTTGGCGGTGTCGGTCTATGTCTATGGCTGGGGCGTGTTGGCAATCACAGCGGTTTCGATTGGCTGCTGTGTGCTTTTTGAAGCGTTGATTCAGAAATTCTTGGTGCGTGGCAAGCAGACCGTAACAAACCTCTCGGCAGTGGTTACGGGTTTGTTGTTGGCGATGAATATGCCTGCTAACATTCCATTGTGGATTGTGGCTGTGGGCGCACTCGTTGCTATCGGTGTAGCGAAGATGCCTTTCGGCGGTCTTGGCAAAAACCCATTCAACCCTGCTATCGTAGCGCGTGTATTCCTTTTGATTGCTTATCCTGTGCAGATGACATCGTTTGCAATGCCTTCGACCGAGGGCTTTGCCGATGCCTATTCGGGTGCTACACCACTCGCAGCAGCCAAGGCTGGCTTGTTGAACTTCGCAGAGTATGACGCTCTCGGAATGTTTACGGGAAATATGGCGGGCTCATTCGGCGAGGTTGCAACTTTGGCGTTGTTGCTCGGCTTTGCATACCTCTTGGTGCGCCGAGTTATCACTTGGCATATTCCGGTGGCAATTCTCGGCACTATGGCGGTATTTGCTGCTATCTATGGTGCATTCTCGTTCGAAAACCCACACCTCGTGTCGAACTTCGCTCTGTTCCACCTTATCGCAGGTGGTGCGGTGCTGGGTGCAGTCTTTATGGCTACCGACTATGTTACCTCGCCTATGACTCCGTGGGGTATGGTTATCTATGGTATCGGCATCGGTGCTTTGACTATGACTATCCGTCTGTGGGGTGCATATCCAGAGGGTATGTCGTTCGCTATCCTTATTATGAATAGCGTTGTACCTCTTATCAATAAGTATGTTAAACCACGCCGTTTCGGCTCTAAAAAGTAGGAGGGCAGGAGATGAAAAGTTCATTGAAAAATATGGTCTTGGTGCTCTTCTGCATCACCTTTATCTCGGCTGCTTGCGTTGGCGTGGTAAATATGATTACCGAGGGACCTATTGCAGCAGCGAAAGAGGCGGCTGTTAAGGCGGCTTTGGCGCAGGTACTGCCAGAGTTTGATGCTACCGAGAAGAGCGAGCATACGGCAGACGAGTTGCTCATTATCGCACATAAGGCGACAAAGGGTGGCGAGGTTGTAGGCTACGCTATTGAGTCGCAGACCAAAAATGGTTTTAGTGGCTTGGTACGCTTGATGGTCGGCTTCGATACAAAGGGTACTATCTTAAATGTTAATGTCTTGGAGCAGGCAGAAACTCCCGGTTTGGGCGCAAAGATGACTGAGGAGGGCAACCCTCTCTTGGCAAGTATTCAGGGCAAGGAGGCACCGAAAATCACACTTACCGTAAAGAAAGATGGTGGTGATGTCGATGCTTTGACTGCTGCCACAATCTCTTCGCGTGCATACGCCGAGGCTGTTGCGCGCGCGTACGCGGTATTTAAGGTTGTAGCGGGCTGGCAGAGTGATGTTCAGGCAACCACAGGTGCAACACAAACAAAGAAGGAGGAGTAACTATGGCAAACAAAGTAACAATGTTCTTGAAGGATAAGCTGCTCCTTACTTGGCGTGGCGTGATTAAGGAGAATCCAACTTTTGTGTTGGTTCTCGGTATGTGTCCTACACTCGGAACAACCACCTCGGCAGAGAATGGTTTTGGTATGGGTGTGGCAACTATGGCGGTATTGATTATGTCGAATATCGTGATTTCGCTCATTAAGAATCTTATTCCCGATAAGGTGCGTATCCCTGCGTTTATCGTTGTGATTGCATCGTTCGTGACCGTGATTCAGATGTTGATGGAGGCGTTTGTTCCTTCGTTGTATGCATCGCTCGGTGTATTTATTCCGCTGATTGTGGTAAACTGCATTATCCTCGGTCGTGCTGAGGCTTTCGCATCGAAGAATGGCGCACTCGACTCGGCTCTCGATGGCGTGGGTATCGGCTTGGGCTTTACCTTGTCGCTTACCGTAATAGGTGCTGTGCGCGAGGTGTTGGGTAGCGGTGCAATCTTCGGCTTTGACCTCGGTTGTGCCGACTATATGCCTTTGGTATTTGTCTTGGCTCCCGGAGCGTTCTTGGTGCTGGGATTCTTGATGGTATTGTTCAACAAATTCTTAAAGAAATAGGCTATGGAGACAACATATTTTGCAATTATCATCGGTTCGATATTCGTAAATAATGTCGTACTTGCACAGTTCCTCGGCATCTGCCCGTTCCTCGGCGTGTCGTCAAAGGTTGAGACCTCAATGGGTATGGGTGCAGCCGTAACCTTCGTTATGGCATTGTCGGCTGTGGTTACTTGGTTGCTTCAAACATATATCCTTGTGCCACTCGGCATCGAGTATATGCAGACGATTGTCTTTATTCTGGTTATTGCTGCGTTGGTGCAGATGGTCGAGATTGTCTTGAAGAAGGTGTCGCCATCGCTCTATCAGGCACTCGGTATCTTCCTGCCACTTATTACTACCAACTGCGCAGTGCTTGGTGTGGCAATCTTGATGATTCAGAAGGAGTTTTCGTTGTTGCAGGGCTTGGTATATAATGTTTCGACAGCACTCGGCTTTGCGTTGGCACTCGTAATCTTTGCGGGCTTGCGTGAGCGCATCGAGTTCGAGGAGGCTCCAAAGGCGTTCCAGGGTGTACCTATCGCTTTGATTACGGCCTCTATCCTTGCTATGGCATTTATGGGATTTTCAGGCTTGGTGTAAAATTATAACGGCAAGTAAAGGCTAGTAACGGCAAATAAGGGCTAGTAATGAAATTTTGATGATGCCGAATATTGTACCAAATAAGAATAACTACAAGGCTCTGCTTTCGTATCAGAAGGCAGAGTCTATCTATGATATTACCTTCTTCTTTGCGCACAGATTTTTAGATAAAGGAGACAGAACCATCGACCAAATGGTGCAATCAGCCCGTTCAGGAAAACAAAATATTGTAGAGGGGTATGGTGCAGGAGCAACCTCAAAAGAGACGGAACTAAAATTGATGGGTGTTGCAAAGAATAGTCTTAAAGAGTTGTTATGTGACTACGAAGATTATTTGCGTGTTCGTGATTTGAGACAGTGGGAGTCTGATTCAAAAGAGTTTATTAAAGCACAACAGTTAGGTAAAGAACATAACGAGTCGTTTTTTTGGCGAGAACTTATTAAGACTCGTAATGCTGAAACAGTTGCTAATTTGGCTATTATTTTATTGAATCAGTGCGACTACCTACTATATCGGTATATACAGAGAATTAGTGAACGATTTGTGAATGAAGGTGGCTTTCGTGAGAAACTTACATACCAAAGAAAAATAGCCCGTAATGCTAAACGATAAAAATCTTTACTAGCCCTTACTAGCCCTTATTGGCCGTTATTAGTCTTTAACTATCTTTTTATTTAAGCTGGGGAATTTTCCTCGGCTTTTTTTGTCCTATTTTATTTTTTAATGAAAATCATTAAATTTTTATCGAAAAAGATTGCAGAATTAAAATCTTTGCTCTATATTTGCAACGAGAAACATTAAAAGTTTAATCTTAATCGTTAAAAACTATGAAACTGAACAAGAAAAGTAAATTGTTGCTTACCATTTCATTTGTGGTAACGAGTTTGTTGGGTGCATTGGTAATTGTGCATACTGCGGTGCAAATTCTCGGAGGAATGAGAGATGCGGGCGATAACTACAAAAATGCAATTGGAATTATGGATACGGGTAACTCCCTGCACAATGATGGTAGGGTTACCGAGCCTATCGTTGTTGTTGAGGGTAGCGACACCGAGCCACAAATCTTGGCAAAGCCTACTGAGGTACTTTTATATTCGGAGGCAGAGGACTTTGTGATGCCAAATCATTGGGGATTCAAGGCGTGGAAGGCTATGTTTTATCTTCGCACTCTACTGCTTATGACTATGGTGGTGATGCTGCTTTACTTTGCTCTTGTTACCCTGAGGGGCTCTCGTACAGGAGTTCTCTTTACAAAGAGTAACCTACATATTATATATGCACTTGCTCCGATATCGTTTCTCTATCTGCTTGCCAATGATAATTTCTATACATTCAAGCAGTATGCAATAAGCGAACTCTATGCAGATAATGCGTTAATCGCCCTCCACGGTAAGTTTTATGTGAATGCTGAAACATTGGTTGTGCCATTGTTGCTCATAATTGTGGCGCAACTCTATAAGGTGGCTATTGTAATGAATGAAGATGAGGTGATGACCGTATAGAAGTAGAGTAGTATGGCTATTATAATAAATCTCGATATGATGCTTGCCAAGCGCAAGATGACGCTTTCAGAGTTGTCCGAGCGTGTAGATATTTCGATTGTTAATCTTTCAATCCTAAAAACCGGCAAAGCACGAGCTGTGCGACTATCGACACTCGATGCTATCTGTGATGTGCTTGATTGCCAACCCGGAGATATTTTAGAATTTAGGAAGTAATATAAAATGCGGTGATATTTCTCACCGCATTTTATATTACTATTTGTGAAATTACTTCACAAATAGTATCTCTCGATATTTCGGTAGTGTCCAAATCTGGTCATCGACAACCTCCTCGAGTTTGTCGATTTCGGTGCGGATTTTGTCGAAATAGATGGCTACGGTGTCGTGGTAGGTTATCGCCTTCTCGCGAGTGTTTTCGATTACATTCGCCCTCTTGCGCGCCTCAATCATATCCGATACCAACTTCTGGATTAGGGCAGTGCGCCTTTGTATCAGATGTATCAACTCGTCATCGCTCTTCGAGGTCATACCTATCTGGCGCATCTTCCACACCTTGTCCAACAAGATATCCTCATAGCGCGATGCGATAGGTACGATATGATTCATCGCCAACTCGCCCAATACGCGCGCCTCAATCTGTATCTTCTTGACATACTGCTCCCACTTAATCTCGGTACGCGCCTCCAACTCCTTCTCGCTATATACCCCCATCTTGCCAAATAGGTCAATGGTTTGGGTGTCGAGATAGCGGTCGAGTACAAGTGGTGCAGATGTTTCGCAATCCAAACCTCTGCGCATTGCCTCCTCGCGCCACTCCTCCGAGTAGCCGTTGCCATCGAAGCGAATAGCCTTGCACTCGCGAATCAACTCGCGCAGTCGTTCATATATCGCCTTGTCCTTCTTCTCACCCTTAGCGATTCGTGCATCAACCCTTTTGCGGAAGTCGATAAGAGCCTCGGCAACAGCGGTGTTGAGGACAATCATCGCATCGGCGCAGTTGTCCGAAGAGCCCACCGCACGGAACTCAAAACGATTTCCCGTGAAGGCAAATGGCGAGGTGCGGTTGCGGTCGGTGTTATCCAAAAGTAACGATGGGATTTGCGTCAAGCCACCCATGCGAAATACATTTTTCGAATCGAAGCGGATATCCTCGTTGTCGAGCGACTGCTCAATCTTGTCGAGTACCTCCGAAATCTGCGTACCGAGGAAGGTCGAGATAATTGTCGGAGGAGCCTCGCCTGCACCCAAACGATGTTCGTTTGATGCACTCATCACCGAAGCCTTCAATAATCCATTGTGGCGATGTACCGCAGCAATAACATTCACAAGGAAGGTCATAAACTGCAAGTTCTCGAAGGTTGTGCGTCCCGGCTTGAGGAGATTTACTCCCGTGTTTGTTCCGAGCGACCAGTTGTTGTGCTTACCCGAGCCGTTGATGCCTTTGAACGGTTTTTCGTGCAGAAGTACGCGGAAGTGGTGACGGGTTGCAACCTTGCCCATTACGGTCATCAACAATTGGTTGTGGTCGTTTGCGAGATTCGCCTCCTCGTATATTGGAGCCAACTCGAATTGGTTTGGTGCAACCTCGTTATGGCGTGTTTTGAGTGGAATGCCTAGTTTCAGCGACTCATACTCCAAATCCTTCATAAAGGCGAGTACGCGTTGCGGAATAGCACCAAAGTAGTGGTCGTCCAACTGCTGATTCTTTGCCGATTCGTGTCCCATAAGGGTACGACCTGTCTGTACCAAGTCGGGGCGTGCCGACCAAAGAGCATCATCAACCAAGAAGTACTCCTGTTCCCAACCGAGGAAGACCTTTACATGTTCAACACTGCGGTCGAAGTAGCGACAAACTTCGGTTGCAGCATTCGATACAGCTGTAATTGAACGGAGCAGAGGTGTTTTGTAGTCGAGAGCCTCGCCCGTATATGATATAAATACGGTAGGAATACAGAGAGTTGTATCTACGATAAATGCAGGCGATGTAGGGTCCCACGCCGAGTAACCGCGTGCCTCGAAGGTGTTGCGGATACCGCCACTCGGGAAAGATGATGCGTCAGGCTCCTGCTGAACAAGCACCTTACCCGAAAACTCCTCGAGCATACCGCCCGTACCATCAGGCTCGGCAAAGGAGTCGTGTTTCTCGGCTGTTCCACCCGTGAGGGGCTGAAACCAATGGCAATAGTGGTCTGCGCCATTTTCGAGAGCCCACTGACGCATACCTGCTGCCACAGCATCTGCAATATCTGCCGATAGTGGAGTGTTGTTCTCGATGGTGTCGAGCAGTGCGGTGTAAATCTGCTTGTTGAGGTACTTGCGCATCTGCTGGCGACCGAATACCATCACACCGAAATAGTCTGACGGATTGCGCGAAGGGGCTTTTACCTCGACCGGCTTGTGGTCGAGTGCCTTCTCGAACATTTTGAATCGTAGTAACGACATAACTTTTCTGTTTTGCTTGTTGTTGCAAAGATAGAGAAAAAAAACGGAAAACGGAAAACGGAAAGTGGAAAACTTGCATTTTAGGGCTTAAAAAATTATCTGAATTATCGAAAAACGATAACAGGAAAGCGGCTGGTTGTAAATTGTATGAGTTGCAATTATCGAAAAACGATAAGATAATTTATTGGCGCAGATTGTAGATATTGAAGACTTCGGAGAGAATAATTCTTAATTCTCAATTTTTAATTCTCAATTTTTAATTGAATTTCCCAAAATTATTACTATCTTTACACAATTTTAGAGCAGACACAGGATTTTTACTATAAAAAATTATATTTTTTACCCTAAACTAAATTAAAATTATGGCAACAAACAATCGTGAAAAGTTATTCGCCGAGTTCCCACCGGTTTCGACCGAGGCGTGGGAGGCTGCGATAACTGCCGACCTCAAAGGTGCCGACTACGAGCGTAAGTTGGTATGGCGTACAAACGAGGGTTTCAACCTTCGCCCATACTATCGCGCCGAGAACCTCGAAGGTCTTGAAACACTTGGCACAGGTGCCGGTGAGTTCCCTTATTTGCGTGGCGTAAGCACTGACAATACTTGGCTTACTCACCAAACTATCAAAGTGGCTTGCCCTAAGGAGGCTAACGCTACTGCTCTTGCAATGTTGGAGTCGGGTGTTGATTCGCTCGGTTTCTGCTTCTGCGAGGCTGAGGTTGAGCCTACCGCAGAGAGCATTGACGCTCTCTTGGCTGGTATCGTTCTCCCTGCTGTTGATGTAACAGTTTGCGGTAAGTTCGCTGCAAAGGCTGGCGAGTTGATTTTGGCAAAGGCAGAGAAGGAGGGCGTGGCAAAGGCTGACCTTCGTCTTAATATCGCCTTGGATCCACTCGTTAAGGGTATGACCGTTAAGGGTGCTTGCTGCGACTGCGAGGCTTTGGTTTCGCTCGTTAAGGCTACTCAGGAGTACAAGAAAGTTCGCGTAATTACCGTATCGGGACACTACTTCTCTGACGCTGGTTCGACCATTGTTGAGGAGTTGGCATTCTCCTTAGCTGCTGCTCACGACTACCTCGTGTGGTTGATGGAGGAGGGTTGCACCGTTGATGAGGTGGCTCGCAAGATTCGCTTCTCGTTCGCCGTTACTTCGAACTACTTTATGGAGATGGCTAAGTTCCGCGCTGCTCGTCTTTTGTGGGCTAACATCGTTGCGAAGTATGAGCCTTCGTGCAAATGCTCTTGCAAGTTGTACGCTCACGCTCGCACTTCGGCTTGGAATCAGACCGCTTACGACCCTTATGTAAATATGTTGCGTGGTACCACCGAGGCAATGTCGGGTGCTATCGCAGGTGTTCACTCGTTGGAGGTTCTTCCGTTCGACCACTCGTACGCAGAGCCTTCGGAGTTCTCGTACCGTATCGCCCGTAACGAGTCGCTCCTCTTGAAGCACGAGTCGCACTTCGATCAGGTTGTTGACCCTGCAGGTGGCTCGTACTACATCGAGAACTTGACCAACAGCATCGCTAACGAGGCTTGGAAACTCTTCCTCGAGGTTGAGGAGAAGGGTGGCTATGAGGAGGCTCTCAAGGCAGGCTTTATCGTAGAGCGCGTTAAGGCTTCGGCTGCTGCAAAGGATAAGGCTGTGGCTACTCGCCGTCAGATTTTGCTCGGTGCAAACCAATATCCTAACTTCACCGAGGTTGCTGACGCAGCTGTTTCGGCAGAGGCTGTAACTCGTGTTGAGAATGAGAATGTAATCACCCCATATCGTGGTGCTATGGCATTCGAGTCGATGCGTTTGGGCGTTGACCGTAGCGGTAAGGAGCCAAAGGCATTTATGCTCACTTGCGGTAGCCTTGCTTGGGCTCGCGCTCGTGCGCAGTTTGCTTGTAACTTCTTCGCTTGCGCAGGTATCCGCGTAATTGACAATAACTTCTTCAAGTCGGTTGAGGAGGGTGTTGAGGCAGCACTCGCATCGAAGGCTGATATCGTAGTCGTTTGCGCTTCGGACGATGACTACGCAGAGGTAGCTCCAAAGGTTAAGGAGTTGCTCGGTGGCAAGGCTATCCTTGTAGTTGCCGGCGCACCTGCTTGTACCGAGGAGTTGCAGTCAAAGGGTATTAACAACTTTATCAGCGTCAAGAGCAATGTCCTCGAAACATTGAAGGGCTACTTGGCACAGATGGGTATCTAATCGAAGGAGGAACAAACTATGAGAGCAAAATTTGCAGATTTGAAATATGCAGGCGGCGCAGCTGCTTGCAACGCCGAGGCAAAAGAGCCTTGGTTGACTGCCGAGCAGATACCCGTAAAGGATAACTATACTGCGGCAGATTTGGAGGGTATGGAGCACCTGAACTATGCAGCAGGTCTTGCACCATTCTTGCGTGGTCCTTACTCTACTATGTATGTAATGCGTCCTTGGACTATTCGTCAGTATGCAGGTTTCTCGACTGCCGAGGAGTCTAACGCATTCTATCGCCGTAACCTCGCAGCAGGTCAGAAGGGACTTTCGGTTGCGTTTGACTTGGCTACTCACCGTGGTTACGATGCTGACCACCCACGCGTAGTGGGCGATGTTGGTAAGGCAGGTGTATCTATCTGCTCGGTCGAGGATATGAAGGTGTTGTTCAACGGTATTCCACTCGACAAGATGTCGGTGTCGATGACTATGAACGGTGCTGTGCTTCCTGTTCTTGCATTCTACATCGTTACAGGTTTGGAGCAGGGTTGCACACTCGACCAGTTGGCAGGTACTATCCAGAACGATATTTTGAAGGAGTTTATGGTGCGTAATACCTATATCTATCCTCCAAAGTTCTCGATGAAGATTATCGCTGATATCTTCGAGTACACTTCGAAGAATATGCCTAAGTTCAACTCGATTTCGATTTCGGGTTACCACATGCAGGAGGCAGGTGCTACTGCTGACATCGAGTTGGCTTACACCTTGGCAGACGGTTTGGAGTACTTGCGTGCAGGTATCAACGCCGGTATGTCGATTGACGCCTTCGCACCACGCTTGTCGTTCTTCTGGGCTATCGGTATGAACCACTTTATGGAGATTGCCAAGATGCGTGCAGCGCGTATGTTGTGGGCGAAGATTGTTAAGCAGTTCGAGCCAAAGAATCCTAAGTCGCTCGCATTGCGTACCCACTCGCAGACTTCGGGTTGGTCGCTCACAGAGCAGGATCCATTCAACAATGTTGGTCGTACAGCTATCGAGGCTATGGGTGCAGCACTCGGTCACACTCAGTCGCTCCACACCAATGCGCTTGACGAGGCTATCGCCCTCCCAACCGACTTCTCGGCTCGTATTGCTCGTAACACCCAGATTTATATCCAGGAGGAGACCAACGTATGCCGTACAGTAGACCCTTGGGCTGGTTCGTACTATGTTGAGAGCCTCACCAACGAGATTGCACACAAGGCTTGGGCTTTGATTGAGGAGGTTGAGTCTCTCGGCGGTATGGCAAAGGCTATCGAGACCGGTGTGCCTAAGATGCGTATCGAGGAGGCAGCAGCTCGTACCCAGGCTCGTATCGATTCGGGTGAGCAGAAGATTATCGGTTTGAACGAGTACCGCCTTGCAAAGGAGGCTCCAATCGATATCCTCGCAGTGGATAATACCGCAGTTCGCGAGAGCCAGATTAAGCGCCTTAACGAGTTGAAGGCTAACCGTGACCAGGCAGCCGTAGATAAGGCTTTGGCAGCTATTACCGAGTGTGTGAAGACAGGTAAGGGCAACTTGCTCGAACTCGCAGTTGAGGCTGCAAAGGTACGCGCTACTCTCGGTGAAATCTCGTATGCTTGCGAGGTTGAGGTAGGTCGCTACTCGGCAGTTATTCGTTCAATTTCAGGAGTTTATAGTTCGGCTATGAAGAAGGATGAGAATTTTGAGAAGGCAAAGCAGATGTGCGCAGACTTCGCAAAGAAGGAGGGCCGTCAGCCTCGTATTATGATTGCAAAACTTGGTCAGGACGGTCACGACCGTGGTGCTAAGGTTGTAGCAACAGGTTATGCCGATATCGGCTTCGATGTGGATATGGGACCTCTGTTCCAGACCCCTGCCGAGGCTGCAAAGCAGGCTGTGGAGAACGATGTTCACGCTGTTGGCGTATCGTCACTCGCAGCAGGACACCTCACCCTCGTTCCTCAAATTATCGAGGAGCTTGCAAAGCTTGGTCGTGAGGATATCATCGTAGTAGTGGGTGGTGTTATCCCTGCACAGGATTACGATCAGCTCTACAAAGATGGTGCAGCAGCTATCTTCGGTCCTGGTACCAAGATTCCTGATGCAGCGATTAAGTTGCTCGAAATCCTTTCGGAGTAAAAAATCATTCTGATTGGTGAATTTCTCACCAAAACATCGATAGCCCGATTGCTCACATACGCCTTAGTATGCTGCGCATCGGGCTTCTTGTTTGGCAAGAAATTCCCTCAATCACCTCTGATTTTTTGTGTATTGCGAGGTCGTGAAAAAGTAAAGACCTTCGGGCTGTACTACTTGTACTATCCCGAAGGCCATTCAATGCCATAAAAATGGCGCAAGTTTGATAAAGGTTATTAAGGGTGATTAAGGGTAGTTAAGGGTGATTAAAGTTTAAGCCTCAGCGCACCCTTACTAGCCCTTACTAGCCTTTAATAACCCTTATTTTCGTTGCGCCTTGACCACACTCGGAGTTCGCAAAACTAAAAAAGCCAATGGCTAATAGCAAAAAAAAAGAGGGGCTGAACCCTCTTTTATCTTGCTACGATAACTTTCAGTGTTGCAGGTAGAATCTTGATATTCAACTCTTTCGAGTCGATAAACCAATCGCCATCGGCATGGGCAACGCCCTCGGTGGCGCGGTTGATACATATCTCTTTTCCACGATAGTTCGCTATCTTACGGCTCTTGTGCAGTGAGCCTGTCATCAATCGGAATGCTATCAACGGAAGCTCCCAAAAGCTGAATTTCTCTACGATAGTAACTTCGAGCAGACCATCAAAGCAACTTGCAAGTGGGGTAATTTTTGCATTGTTTCCCCATTGGTTTGAGTTGCCAATGGTGATTAAGAGTGAGTCGGTCTTATGCTCCTCGCCATCAATTGTTATTGTATAGTGTTCGGGCGAGTAATTGTGCCAAGTGTTTAAGCCCAGCTTAATATAGTTTGCAACTCCTCGCTTTCCGCTTTTGGCAAATCGCTCACTTACCACTGCATCGAATCCCACTCCGCAGACCGAAAAGAATGGACGACCATTAATCTCTGCCGTATCCATCACTCTCTGTGCGCCCTGCTCGATTGTCTTGATTGCTTTATTGATGTTGTGCGACAACCCTAAACATCTCGCCAAGCCATCGCCACTGCCACAAGGAATGATGCCGAGAGCCTTGTTCGAGCCTATCAACCCTCGTGCAACCTCATTGACTGTGCCATCGCCACCAACAGCTACGACAATATCTTCGGTCGCCTCGCGAGCGAGTTTTTCGGCGTGACCGGCATACTCCGTAAAGAGAATTTTATACCCTTTGGCTTGGAGTACCTTGGCTATTTTTCTCTTCTTTCCTTTGCCTGATATGGGGTTTATTATAAAGAGCGTTTTCATTCAAAGATGTTTTTTGTTTCATCGTAGAACGATGTTCCGATACCCAAGAATTTCAATACACTATGATATATATGGTAATGTCCTGCGGAGTCCAACTCCTTGACTTTTGTGTCAGAATTATCCGATGTCCAAACGATGAATGGAATATTCAACTGTACAGCAGGAGCAACATTCATCGGTACGCCGTGCATATATAGACCATCTTCACCAAGCGACTCGCCGTGGTCGGAGATAAAAATTACACACGAGCGTCTATCCGAAAACTCCTTCAACATCTCTATAGCCGAATGAACAAGGTAGTCGGTGTAGAGGATAGTGTTGTCGTAGGCGTTTATGAGTTCATTATGGTTGGCATTTGCCATCTCCACGGTGCGACACTCGGGCATAAAACTCTTAAATGAGTCGGGAGTATTGCTGTAGTACTCGGGACCATGGCTTGTGTAGGTGTGAATGCCGATGAAAATTTTGTCGCTCTCGCTTGCCAAAATCTGCTCTTTCAAACCGTGAAACAGAATACCATCATATCTGCTGTCAGCCTCGGGGTAGAGTTTTTTCAACTCACTCTTTGTAAAATACTTCTCGACATTAATGGGCGGAGTTCCCCAATTACTGCTACGCCATACCACATCAACACCGTTTCGAGCGAGGTAGTTCGGGAGAATTTCATATAGCTCTCTGCTCGGTTGGTGTTGCAGAATTGCTCGCACCGCGCCCAAAGTGTTAGTGTGCGAAGCCTGCGCCTTTATGGCTGTTACGCCATCGGCACTCATCAATGGGTTGGTATTTCGTTCATAGCCGTACAACGAGAAGTTCTTACTGCGTGCCGACTCGCCAATGATTAGCACGCAAATATCTTTGCTCTTCGAGATAGAGTCGGCATCGGGCAGGCGAATCTCCTTCTGATTTGTTCGTTTTTTGTGGCTGAAGTAACGGAAGGAGTTTATCGTGTATGACCACGGCATAAGCTTACTTCCGATAATAGGAGCGTGTCGGTCAATCCAAAAGGTATTTTTGTAGTTGCTACCCACCACCCCGATAATGATGACCAAGGAGATAAGTATATTTTTGAAAAACGCCTTTGCAGTGCCATAATTGATTTTTTTACGGCATAGTAAAAGGCTTGGTATGATGCCGAGCAGTAGGGCATACCAAAACATTCCCCAAGCGAAAAAACTCGATGCCTCTGAGTATTGGGTATTGAAGAGATTTCCCATCATACTTCGGTCAATCAACACGTTGTAGGTGTTGACAAAGTAGAGGCATAACGCATTGCATACGATTGACAAGACGATAATATATTTGCCCACAACCCTGCACAAGTAGAGTAGAAGGTAGTACACCAAATAGTTGAGTGCAAGCATTACTAAAAATAGACTGCACACCAACCATATACCTCCGAAATTAGGGGTTACATTCTCTGCAACATAGCTGAAAAACGGGTAGTGAAAAGCGAACAGAGTGTATGCGCTCAATAGCGAGCATACATACGCCATTCCCCTCTTGCGGTTGAAAAAATCACCACACCGCATCTTTGCGTTTGCAAATATATTTTTGAAATCCTTTATCATCTTCTCTTTATTACATATATATAGAACGCATAGCCATCGGCCAAACATATACCCAGCAACAGCAAGTTGAACAAAATGGTCAAAAGTATATTGATTTGTGGTGCTTCATCGCTGAATGGACTCTCCTGCAACGATGCGTTGTATCGCGCAAAAGGGTTGGTGTATATCACCTCTCCGTCTGCAAAATAGATGGTTGCTCGAGCGTAAGGGTCGGTAGCTTTCATCTCATAGGCGATGCTGTCGCAGTTGCTCTCCTCGGCAAGGGTTTTGTGGTCTTGTCCCGTAATTTTGATAAGGCTTGCAGGCTCGGAAAGTCGAATGGATATCATTCCCTCATCAAGTCGGATATCTTTGATATAGGGTAGCTTGCTATTCATCTCTCGTTTGATATCCCAATCGCCACTGCCGTAGTCGGGTACTCTCATCGAGTAGAAACATCCTTCGTTGAGGGTTGTCAAAATATCCTCGTATCGTGCAGATGCAGTGAGTAGAAAGTTGCATCTTCTCGCTATTCGGTAGGATATATTGGGGTAGTGAAGGTCATCGTTTGCCACTCCGAAACTATATCGTCCTGCACTCAAAGCCCAGTCCCAATACTCATTCTCGGTCGATTTTCCGCTGTCGAGTTCGATGAGTTTGTACCCCGACAAGCGCTCCAACTGATATTTGAAAAGGGTTGGAGTTCGCAGTGGGTGGTTGAGTTGAATAAGGTCTGCACCTTTCGACAGCAAATCTATCTGAAACTGCTTCTGCGATGCCAAAATCGGCAGAAGATGGTCGAAACCTATTACTCTCTCCGCGCCGAATATCAGTTTGTGAAATTTGAAGAGGTTGTATCCGTGTTCGTAGGCATTCGCCTGATACTCTGCACCTTTGGGGTTGATGGTTAGTTCGTTGTGATTTGAAAAAGTGACAATGTCGTACCCGAATTGCTCGTAGGCTTTCAATGCCTCGTCAGGCCAATAGTTACACTCGTTCAAAATGCCCTCTACGCGAGTGTGGGTGTGGAAATTTGCTCTTTTCCAACCACTTGTTGAGTCGAAATTCTTGTATGGGTTGAATATATCCTCTCCCTCGAATTGATGAGCCTCTCGGAAGTTGTAAATAGGACTTACACTGCTTACCGTAACTATAGCAATAACAATAAGCAGAATAGAAATAAGTATCTTTGATATGATACGGACAACTCTCTTGAGTTTGTCAGCCTTCGATATAGATTTTTCCATAACTATTGTCAACAATTCACAAAAGATGGTGTTATTCCGGTTGATACCCCGTATCTTCAATGAGATTTGTGCTGTTGGCTGCGGCTACAGCGAGCTGGTCGCAACGATTGTTCTCGACCGTTTCGGCGTGTCCCTTAACCCACACAAAACGCACGCGATGACGGCGATATACGCGCAAAAAGCGTATCCAAAGGTCGGGATTTTTCTTGCCCGAAAACATCTTCTTCTCCCAACCGAACACCCAACCTTGCGATACAGCATCGACCACATACTTAGAATCAGAGTATATTGTAACCTCCGAGCCATCGAACTTCAACGCTTCGAGTGCCACGCACACTGCCATCAGCTCCATACGGTTGTTAGTCGTAAGGCGAAAACCTTGCGATAGCTCCTTGCGGTGAGGTCCGCTAATCAGTACTACACCATAACCTCCTGCACCCGGATTGCCGAGTGAAGAGCCATCTGTGTATATGGTGATTTGTGGCATACTGCTACTGTGTTATATTTACCAATTGTTCGCGGTAAGCGTTCAAAATACGCGATTTCGAGATAAATCCGCGATAGTGATTATCCTTATCTACCACCGGCAACATCCAAGTTTTATTCTGCTCGAAACGAGGCAAAACCTCTTGTATCAATTCGTGTTCGAGAATCTTGTCAGGTGGCTGTATCATGTAGTGTGTGATTGAATTTCCACGCTTCGATGGTTTGAACATATCCTCTCGCAAATCATCGAGCTGAACAATGCCGAGCAGATGACCAAAGTTGTCGATAACGGGGAAGATATTTCGCTTTGAGGTGGAGATAATATCGACAATATCGCCCAAAGTGAAATGCTCCTTGATACGCACAAAATCGGTCTCCATCAACTCGTCAAGGTTGAGGAAAACCAACACCGATTGGTCTTTGTCGTGGGTGAGCAACTCTCCCTTTTGGCGCAAATTCTTGGTGTAAATTGAGTCGGGGTCTAAATAGTGACCTACCGCAAAGGCTATACACGCCACAATCATCAGCGGAATAAACAATCCGTAGCCATTCGACAATTCGGCAATAAGGAAGATTGAGGTCAGTGGCGCCTTCATTACTCCTGCCATCACTCCTGCCATACCTACCAAAGTAAATGCGGCAATCGAAACCTCCCAACCGAGCATATTGCATATTAACGCCACACCTGCACCGGTAAATGCGCCCACGAAAAGCGATGGCGCAAATGTTCCTCCAACACCTCCTGCGGCATTGGTGGTCGCCATAGCGATAACCTTGAAGAAGATGATAGCGATGATGTAGATAAGTATTACCCAATCCATTTCGCGGAATGGATAGAAGAGCGAGTTCTCGAAAATTGTATATTTATCGCCTCGCATCAGCGAGGTAAAAGCCTCATATCCTTCGCCATATAGTGGCGGAAATACGAAAATTAAAATTCCGAGTACCAAACCTGCTATCGCCCAACGCGCATACTGATTTTTGATTGAGCGTACCAACTCTCCGACCTTTGCATTGGCGGTGGTGAAGTAGTACGAAATTCCGCCACACAACGCTCCGAGCAGGATAAATAGCGGAATATGCTTGATTTGGAAGAGATCGGTCTCGGTCAGTGTTACCGAGATTATAGGGTCGAAGCCGCGCAATACAAGGGCTATTGTGGTTGCCGTAACCGAAGATACAAGCAATGGAATAACCGATGCAGATGTGATATCGAGCATCAAAATCTCCAGCACAAAGACTACGCCCGTAATCGGAGCTTTGAAAATTGCCGCAACAGCAGCACCCGCACCACAACAGAGCAACAGCGTGATGTTTTTGTAGTTCAGTTTTGCCAACTTGCCGACATTTGAGCCGAGAGCAGCACCTGTCAAAACGATAGGAGCCTCCGGACCTACCGAACCTCCGAAGCCGATTGTTACAGCACCGCCCACCATCGAAGTCCAGCAGTTGTGCCCTGCGATATGGGAACCTCGGCGCGACATTGCGTAGAGTACTCGCGTAACTCCCTCCGAGATATTATCCCTGACGATATATCGTACGAAAAGTGTCGCTAAAACGATACCGATAACAGGGTAGAGCAGGTAGAGGAAGTGGTAAGTATCGACATCAAACCAATTTACCAGTCCACTCTTTATGAGGTGCAACAGCAACTCGAACAGATAGGTCGCTACGCCCGCCAAAGCACCCACCACAATAGCGAGAATGAGCAACATCTGTCGCTCGGTCAATCGCTTTGTGATGTCGAGAAACCAACGATATATCTTCTCTCGGTTGGCCTTGCTTATGTAGTTGGAACGCTCAATCATAATTAATTGAGAATTGAGAATTGAGGATTGAGAATTATTCTACAATCACATTTCTACTCCTCTTGTGTATTTTTACTTGTTATTACTATTTTTGCTAAAATGTTTGTAATACTTTGATTTTCGGCAAATATACTGCTGAATTCGGAATCCGTAATATACTTGGTGCGATTCAATAAGCGTAACCAATATTCTGTCTCGTATGACTCTTTGAGAGCGATATTCATTTTAGAGGTAAAATCTTTGCGAGACTGAGCGTGCATAGCCTCCTTAATATTTGCTCCGATACTTGTACCACATCGTAACACCTGTTTCGACATAACATTCTCACGATGCTCGTCTTGCAAATGCTTATATAGATTGACTATGCGAACTGCGAAATCAAAACTCTTATCTTCAATTAAATTGTCGCTTTTCATTACATCTCTATTTTTTCAACCATTCGATGATTTTCTTGACAAAACATGGGCAATGCTGTCATCAATATAATCATAATCTAGAAAGAGAAATTTCCCATGAGAGTATAAGTTTTCTAATTAGCAGCAAAATTGAAAGTGTAAAAAAATAATTCTCAATTCTCAATCCTCAATCCTCAATTTGAAGATTCTCTGAATCGCTTTGCCTGTTCTGCAATTAGTTCCTTATCTTCAAAGTAGTTGATTTTCATCGCATCGCGGACATCGTGGAGAGTTGCGGCGGCGGTAGCGCGAGCCTCGGCAGTACCCTTTTCGAGAATTGCATAGACCTCCTCAATCTTCTGCTCCCACTCCTTACGGCGAGCGCGAATAGGCTCCAAAATCTCCTCCAATACGGCAATCAGCAACTTCTTGCACTTTACATCGCCCAAACCACCACGGCGATAATGCTCCTTCATCTCGTCAAGGTTTTTGTAATCAGGCAGGTACTTTTCGAAATGGATATCGCAGCAGAAGGCATCTAAGTATGTGAATACGCAGTTGCCCTCAACCTTGCCGGGGTCCTCAATGCGGAGGTGGTCAGGGTCTGTGTACATAGACATCACCTTCTGCTTAACCTCCTTCGGAGAATCCGAGAGGTAGATGCAGTTGCCGAGCGACTTCGACATCTTCGCCTTGCCGTCAGTTCCCGGCAGACGCATACAGACGCAATTCTCGGGAAGGAGAATCTCCGGCTCAACAAGTGTCTCGCCGTATGTTGAGTTGAATTTGTGTACAATCTCGCGTGCCTGCTCAATCATTGGCTCTTGGTCAGCACCCGCAGGAACGGTCGTGGCGCGGAAAGCGGTTATATCCGAAGCCTGCGAGATAGGGTAGGTAAAGAAGCCGACAGGAATACCCTGCTTCTGTGTTGTATCGCCCTCGGCGGTGTTCTCCGAGAAGCCACGCAACTGAATCTCGGTCTTTACGGTCGGGTTGCGTTGTAAACGCTGTACGGTAACGAGGTTCATATAGTAGAATGCCAACTCGGTCAGCTCTGCCACCTGCGACTGAATGAAGATTGTCGATTTCTCGGGGTCAAGACCGCACGAGAGGTAGTCGAGAGCCACCTCGATAATGTTCTGACGCACCTTTTCAGGGTTGTCGAAGTTGTCGGTCAAAGCCTGCGCATCGGCAATCATAATAAAAATTCGCTCGAACTCGCCCGAGTTCTGCAACTCCACACGGCGGCGCAACGAGCCGACAAAGTGTCCAAGGTGTAAGCGACCTGTTGGTCTATCTCCTGTAAGTATAATTTTTCCCATAAATGTAGTTTATAATTTTCTCCGTTTTTGCGCGCACACACGCACAATCGCACAAAGATAGAAAAAATAAGTTAAAAGTTAAAAATTAAAAATTAAAAGTTTTCTAAAAAAGGTGCACTGAAAGTTGTATTTTTATCAATTATTTTTATACCTTTGCACTAATCAATAAGCAGAAACCTATGACAATCATTCAGTTGGAGTATCTTTTGGCGGTTGCTAATTTTGGTAGTTTTTCTATCGCTTCGGAGCATTGTTTTGTGACGCAACCCTCTCTCTCAATGCAGATTAAGGCGTTGGAGGAGGAGTTAGGTGTGATGTTGCTTGACCGTTCGAAAAAGCCCGTTGTACCGACCGAGGCAGGCGAGGTGGTGTTGGAGCAGGTGCGCAATACTTTGCGCGAATTTCATACTATCAAAGAGGTTGTTCAGCAGATAAAAGGTGAGATTTCGGGAAAGATTCGTTTGGGTGTTATTCCGACCATTGCGCCATACCTCTTGCACAAGTTTGTACCGGAGTTTGTACTGCGTTATCCGAAGGTCGAAATCGAGGTGCGCGAAATGAAGACTGCCGATGTTATCGAGGCGCTCAATCGCGACTATATTGATGTTGCCCTGGTGGCGGGTGGAACATGTGGCGATAACTTTATCGAATACGAACTCTTTGACGATAAATTTTATGCCTATGTGTCGCCTCGTAACTCGTTGTATAACAAGTCGAATGTTCGTTTCGAGGATATCAAAATGTCGGAGCTGGTTCTGCTCTCGTCAGGTAACTGTATGCGTGACCAGGTAATCGAACTTTGTCAGGCGAAAAATGCCCTTCCATCGCGCTATACTTTCGAGTCGGGACAGCTCGATACGCTGATGCGAATTGTCGATAATACATCGCTGATGACCATCATTCCGAAGATGGCACTCGACTTCGTTCCCGAGGAGCGAAAACGACAGGTCAAGACGCTTTTCAAGGGTGCTTCATCGCGTAAAATTGCACTCGTAACACGCCGTTCGTATGTGAAAAAGTCGATTGTCGATGCGTTGCGCACAACGATTTCCGAATACAAATAGAGTTGTTAGGGGCGTTAGGGGCGTTAGAGGTAATTAGGGGCTATTAGAGTATTTCTGATAGCTCCTTTTTCTTTGAAAAAGTTCAAAACTAAAAGTTTTCCGTTTTCCGCTTTCCGTTTTCCGTTTTTTTTGCTATATTTGCTCGATTAAATATATTTTGCTTAAAGATGGCTATGGAAAAACTTATTGAAACCATTGTTGCAGGTATTCAGGATAAGAAAGGTAAGAATATTGTATCACTCGATTTGTCGGGCTTTGACGGTGCGATTTGCTCGCACTTTGTAGTCTGCAACGCCGACTCTACGGCACAGGTGGCGGCTATCGCTGACGGCATCGAGGAGAAGGTCTACGAAGAACTGCACGAAAATCCTTGGCGCGTTGAGGGTAAGCAGACCGGTCTGTGGGTGGCTCTCGACTATGTCGATGTCATTGTGCACATCTTCCAAAGCGACTTGCGCGACTACTACCGCTTGGAGGAGTTGTGGGCTGATGCTCCGTGCGTAAAGTACGAAAGTGAAGAGTAAATCTACCTTTTTGAATATACTTTTCCGCCCCTAAAATCGTTTGTAGGGTGGAATAATGTGTAATTTTTAACTTTTTATGGCAAAAAACAAGAGAAATATCAATATGCCGCGCCCCAACATTATGTGGTTGTGGAGCGCAATAACACTCGTTATTATCGGATATTGGATTTTTAATAATGAGGAGAGTGCCCCCGTTAAGTCCGATTGGGCTGCGGTGGAGCAGATGGTCGCAGATGGCGATGTCGAGAAGATTGTGGTTGTCAATCGCGATGAGGCGCGAGTGGTACTGAAAGAGGGTAAGGCAGATGCCTACAAAGAGCGTGATTTGCGCTACAGGAATATCCCGAAGAGTGATCATCAATTCTACTTCAATATCGGCTCGGTAGATTCGTTCAAAGCCGATTTAGAGAAGGCGGAAGAGCAGACGGGCAACGATGTTGTGCTTACTTTCGAGAACGAAAAACCTTGGTACGACTCGTGGCTTATGGGGTTGTTGCCTTGGGTTGTGATGATTGGTATCTGGGCGCTGATTATGCGTAGTATGTCGCGTGGCGGTGGCCCGCAGGGCGGTATTATGAATGTCGGCAAGGCCCGGGCACAAGAGTTTGACAAGGAAGATCCCAACAAGCGCGTGACATTCAAGGATGTTGCAGGCTTGGAGGAGGCAAAGGTCGAGATTATGGAGATTGTCGATTTTCTGAAAAATGCCCCTAAATATCGCGAACTCGGTGCAAAAATTCCGAAGGGAGCATTGTTGGTAGGTCCTCCGGGAACGGGAAAGACTCTGTTGGCAAAGGCCGTTGCAGGTGAGGCAAATGTTCCATTCCTCTCGATTTCGGGCTCGGACTTCGTGGAGATGTTTGTGGGCGTGGGTGCTTCGCGCGTGCGTGATTTGTTCGACCAAGCGAAGAAGAAAGCTCCGTGCATCGTCTTTATAGACGAGATTGACGCAATAGGTCGTGCAAGAGGTAAGAATGCAGGATTCTCGGGCAATGACGAGCGCGAAAATACACTCAATCAGTTGCTTACCGAGATGGACGGCTTCCAGACCAATGCCGGTGTGATTATCTTGGCGGCAACAAACCGTGCCGATATTTTGGATAAGGCGTTGATGCGAGCAGGTCGTTTTGACCGTCAGATTGAGGTCGGCCTGCCTGAATTGAACGAGCGTAGAGAGATTTTCGATGTTCATCTTCGTAAGTTGAAGTTGGACAAGGATTTGGATAGAGATTTTCTTGCGAAGCAGACTCCGGGATTTTCGGGAGCCGATATCGCAAATGTCTGCAACGAAGCGGCTCTGATTGCGGCACGACACAACAAGGAGTTCGTTGGTAAAGAGGATTTCTTGGCTGCGGTAGATAGAATTATCGGAGGCTTGGAGCGTAAAAATAAGGTTATATCTCCCGAGGAGAAGAAGACTATTGCTTACCACGAAGCTGGTCACGCTACGGTATCGTGGATACTGCCACACGCCAATCCGCTTGTTAAGGTTACGATAATTCCGCGAGGTAAGGCGCTGGGTGCTGCGTGGTATTTGCCTGAGGAGCGACAAATTACAACTCGTGAGCAGATGATGGAGGAGATCGCTTCGTTGTTGGCTGGTCGTATCGCCGAGGAGAAGTTCTTCGGACACCTCTCTACGGGTGCGCTGAACGACTTGGAGCGCGTTACGAAGATGTGCTATGCAATGGTGGCATACTACGGAATGAGCGAGGAGGTGGGTTCGATGAGTTACTACGACTCGACAGGTCAGAGCGATATGGCATTTACAAAACCTTACTCGGAGCGCACAGCACAGCAGATTGACGATGAGGTGCGCGCTCTGATTGCGAAGGCTCGAGCAATGGCGGAGAAGGTTATTGACGAGCATCGTGACGGCTTGGTGGAGTTGGCAGAGTTGCTCTTGGAGCGAGAGGTTGTGTTTACTGAAGATGTAGAAAGAATCTTCGGCAAACGAGAAAAATCTGCCTAACAAGGCTCTTTTGGCATCTGCCTTGTCCGTAAAATGCTCATTTACGTCAAGTAAACTCCGCTTTTACGAACTGCGAGCAGCTTCAAAATAGCTCTTGTTATACAAATTTTTCGGAGGAAAGACTTTACTATAAAAAACTAATAACCTAAAAATGGATAATAAGAAACTTAAAGATTTGGTTGTGCGAACCGTTAGTGGCGTGGTGTTGCTGCTCGTTGTTGTGGGAGCGTTGCTCTGGTCGAAGTGGAGCGCAGGAGCATTGTTCGCAGTTATTATGTTGGGCGGACTCGTGGAGTTCTACCGCTTGTGCCGTAAGGCGAATGCAGAGCCGATGTGCAGTGTCGGCATCGCTACCTCGTTGGCAATTTTCGGATTGGCATTTGCGGTATTTTTGCAGTGGGGTACTCCCGCAACCGATTTGACAGGACGCATCGTGTTGGGAGCATTGCTCTATATGATGCTGATTGTGCCGACAGCCTTTGTTTGTGAGTTGTGGCGCAAGAGTCCGACACCGATTGCAAATATCGCAACAACATTTATGGGCATTATCTATATCGCTCTGCCGATGGCGATGGTGCTGTTTATTCCGCAGTTGCTTGTCGGCAAGTGGTCGGGTTTGGCGATGTTGGCATTTATCGGCATAATCTGGGTGAATGATGTCTTTGCCTATCTTGTCGGCGTAACACTCGGAAAACATCGTCTTTGTGAGCGCATCTCGCCCAAAAAGTCGTGGGAAGGTTTCTTTGGTGGCTTGATTGGCGCGGTGGGAGCATCAGTGTTGTTCGGACACTTATTTGGTGGCAATCTCCTTGTGTGGGGAGGACTTGGATTGGTAACAGCCTTGGCAGGTGTTGCCGGCGACTTGGTCGAGTCGTTGATGAAGCGCGAGGTCGGTGTTAAGGATTCGGGTGCAATGATGCCCGGACACGGAGGTTTCCTCGATCGTTTCGATGCGTTGTTCTTGGCAGTGCCATTCGCATTCTTCTACCTTATGATAGTATCATTTTCGTAAACAGATAAAAACAGCCTTAAAATGAAGATTAGTAGAGAGGGTTTCAAAATTATTACCGTGTCGGGAATCGTGCTGTTGGCAGTATGGTTGCTTATATTCTATATGCTGAAGGCTAACGACCTGACTTGGCTTATCATTACACTTTCGGTGTTGTTGTTGGTGTTTTGGTTCTTTATTATCTCGTTCTTCCGCGACCCACGCCGTGTGCGTATTCACGATGATGATTTGGTATTTTCGCCTTGTGATGGTCGAGTGGTCGTTACTGAAATTGTGAAAGATGGCGAGTACTTCGATGGCGAGGAGAAGATGCAGGTGTCGATTTTTATGTCGGTAACTAATGTGCATATAAATTGGTCTCCTGTTGGCGGTATCGTAAAGTACTTTAAGTACCACCCGGGCAAGTTTCTCGTGGCTTGGCACCCGAAATCTTCGACCGATAATGAGCGCACCACTACCGTTGTCGAGACCAAAGATGGCGTGGAGGTGTTGTTCCGCCAAATCGCAGGTGCTGTGGCACGCCGTATCGTGTCGTATGTGAAGGTTGGCGAGCATGTGGAGCAAAATAGCATCTTTGGATTTATCAAGTTTGGCTCGCGCATTGATATATTACTACCGAAAGATGCCAAGTTGCTTGTCGAGATTGGCGATAAGGTTGTCGGTACGCAGACTCCGATTGCCCGTATCGGTGGAGTAGAAGAGGAGTCGCTCGAAACTCCCGAGGAGGAAACATTGGAGCAGTGAGGAGATAGGAGATAGGAGTGAGGAGATAGGAGTGAGGAGATAGGAGTTGAAAAACTTAAAGCGCACCCCAGTAAGCACCGAAGGTGCGCCCCTAGTAAGGGCGGAACGCCCGCCCCTAGTAGTCCCCAGAAAACTTGCGCCTTGATGAGGCTCAGAGTTCGGAAAACTGAAAAAACAAAACTTAATGGGAAATAGCGTAAATAATAATTTGACTGTACAAACCTTTCTGCGATGGCTTATGGGATTGGCGGTTGCCGTTGCCGTAGGTGCTGTGTTGTGGTACTTCCGTGAGGTCGTTGTCTATATCCTTGTGTCGGCTGTATTTGCTATTGTTGGACGACCTTTGGTGCGATTGCTCTGCAAAATCAGGATAAAGCGTTTCTCATTGCCTCGATGGTTGGCGGCAACTATTACTTTGATACTGTTATGGTTGGTTATCGGAGGCTTGCTGTCGTTGATTGTGCCATTGGTGGCGGGCAAGGTTTACGAACTCTCTTCGCTCGATTTACGCTCGGCTTTGGAGGGTATAGAAGAGCCATTGGAGAGGTTGCAGAACTATATTTCGACAATTTTCGTACTGCCTGAAACCCACTTCTCCATATCGGAAATTATTGTTTCGACTCTTCGACAGTTCCTTAATTATGACACCGTAAATTCGGTTGTATCATCGATTATAAATATGGGAATGTCGGCTGTGATTGTGGTCTTTTCGGTCTCGTTTATTACATTTTTCTTCCTTAAAGAGGACGGATTATTCTCTGCGATGGTGTCGGCGGTATTTCCGGAGAGGTACTCAGAGAATGTGAATCGCGCCATAGATAAGGTGTCACTACTGCTCTCGCGCTACTTTACAGGTTTGCTCACCGAGAGCCTTATCATTGCGAGCATTATCGCGGTGGTGTTGCTACTCTTCGGAATGAAGGTCGAAGATGCTTGCTTTATTGCCGTTATTATGGGTATGCTCAATGTTATTCCGTATGCAGGTCCTGCATTCGGCGTATTGGTATCTATATTTATAGGTATAGTGTCGCCTATCGAGGGTTGTACCATTGCCTATACACTTGCAGTGATACTTTCGACAATCTGTGTAGTGAAGGGTATCGATGATTTTGTGCTACAACCAACAATCTACTCATCGAAGGTGTCGGCACACCCACTCGAGATATTTATCGTGATTTTGATGGCAGGCTCGGTAGGCGGTATTGTCGGCTTGCTCGTTGCTGTGCCGTCATATACTGTTCTGCGTGTCTTTGCCAAGGAGTTCTTCTCGGAGGTGTCGTTGGTGCGCAAATTAACGAAGGAGATTTAACACTATGCAGGTTATTGAGGGAGTTGTTATAGGTGGTAATCGGTTGGGACGCAGATTGGGCTTTCCGACTGCCAATATCGCCATTGACGATACGCTCGATATCGAGAATGGTGTCTATTGCTCGAAGGTTTTTGTTGAGGGCGAGGAGTACGTGGCAATGACAAATGTGGGCGTGCGCCCCTCGGTCGATGGAACAAAACGCCTGCTCGAAACACATCTATTTGGTTTTCAGGGGTTGCTCTATGGCTTGAAGTTGCGAGTTGAATTATACGAAAAAATCCGTGACGAAAAGAAGTTCTCTTCGGTCGAGGAGTTGCGCAAACAGATAGCCTCAGATGCCGAAAAAATAAAGAATAATATAAAATAATTGTCAATTATCAACTGCCAATTGTCAATTTTAAAATATGAAAAATATTTTAATTGTTGCTCCTACCGAGCGCGAAAACAAAAATATACGCCTTGCTATTGAGCGCAAGGGCGAAACACTCAAAAATAACTATACTGTAGCATTCAGCGGTATCGGTAAGGCGGCTGCGGCCGCTACAATTACGCGCTATCTGTTGCAGGCAGAGAAGCCTTATGACCTTGTGGCTGTGATTGGCTACGCCGCAGGAACACTCGGCTTTAAGCAGGGTGAGGTGGTTGTACCAAACCGTGTACAGTATCACGATGCCGATATTCCCGAAGGGTTTATTCCTGAGGTTAGCGATGCTCGAAAGTTGCTTGGTACAGACGATGTTACGGTCTTTACGGGCGACTCATTCGTGAATGCAAAGTCTGTAGCGGAGATTAAGGCTCGTTTTGGTGTTGAAAAGGCGATTTTCGATATGGAGATAGGTGCTATCGCTATCGCTTGCGAGATGTGCGACAATATGCCTCTTGTGGCTGTTAAGGTTATATCCGATGTACCCGAAGATGGGCATACCGAGCTATCGTACGATGAGTTTGCTAATACTTGGACAGACTTTTCGCCAATCTTGAACCGCATCGAGCTGCTCTAAATAGTTTTTCGTTTTCTGAACTCCTGCCCTTATCACGGCGTAAACTAATTAAAGGACAATAAGGGCTAGTAACGGCAATTAAGGGTGCGCTTGAACTTTT
Source organism: Alistipes sp. (assembly GCA_045543935.1). GTDB lineage: Bacteria > Bacteroidota > Bacteroidia > Bacteroidales > Rikenellaceae > Alistipes. The sequence continues at coordinate 57,650 of JAZPYA010000005.1, read as the reverse complement.
AACTCTGCACTTTTAACTTTCCATCTATTTGTGTCCAGTTCTTGGCCATTCACCAAGCTCCATATCTTTTATGTCGCTGCCGTCAATCGTGAAACGGAGGGCGGTGCGGACTTTGTGGAAGCCATAACACCCCGCTGCACCCGGATTGAGATGTAGAAGGTCGTAGACCTTGTCGTACTCTACGCGCAAGATATGCGAATGTCCCGAAACAAAAATCTTTGGTCGGCACGCCTGAATCTTCTGTAACGCCTGTGGCGAGTAGTGGCGCGGATAGCCTCCGATATGGGTTATCAGCACATCTACATCTTCTACGCGGAAGTGGGCGAAAGGTTGATAGGCATAGCGAGTGTCGCCACCATCGATATTGCCATATACGGCTCGCAGAGGTTTGAATTTGGCAATTTTGTCTGCCAATTCGATAGAGCCTATATCTCCGGCATGCCAAATCTCATCGACATCGCGTAAAAAATCGCACAGCACCTCATCGAAGGTGCCGTGCGTGTCGGATATTACGCCAATTCTGCGCATTTATTAAAAAATTATACCTTTATTTATCAATTGTCAATTATCAATTGTCAATTATTTTAACAGATTGTCTAATCTGTTATAAATGCTCTTGCGCAAGTCACGCAACTTGTTGATGATAGGGCGGTTACTGCGCTTTACGAAGATGCAGGTTCCCTTGAATCTTAGGAATAGACGCATATAGTTCCAAGCCAAAACGAACATAAATGGGAAGGCAACCATATAGCCCAACGCCCACCAGAAGTTTGCAAATACCCACAAGAGTACGATTGGCAGAACAAAGCAGATTGGTACCGATATGAATACACTCACTCCTACATAGAATGAAGAGTAGAACATCTCGTCCTTAATCCACGCTTTGAGGAAGAATTTCGGGATAAGGAACAAGAGTCCTGTCGGGATAATAGATACAAGGAACAGAGGGAGCAGAAGGATAAGTCCCAATCCTCGCAATGCAGCGGCTGGCCACTTAGGGTCACGGATAAAGAGCCAGTCGCGGATACCCAACTTCTTCAAGCCGTCAGACAACTCTGCCGTGTCCTTATAGACTTGCTCCATCTCCTCGGGGTGCTCGTTGTAAGCCTCTTGGAGTGATGATACCAATTTTTGGTCGGAGAGCAGTCGTGAAGGGAGGTATCTGAAATTGAAACCATGCTCCATAGCATATTTGCGACCATAGCCCGTCTCGCGGAGGAAGTCGATTTGGTCGTAGTGTTCCAAGTCATCGACATGCAACATCAACTCCTTAATCTTCTCGCGTACAATCTCGTTAATCTCCAACATCGTAGCACGAGGGTTCTCCTGATACTTTTCGTAGTACGGCATCAACGAGATAGGGTCGCCGAAACGAATCAACATATCGGTACGCGCGTGGAAGTAGTTTGCGTAGTGGTTGCACGAAGGCAATATCTTTACATCGCGCTTGAACTCGAATTTCTCGGCTGCGTCAAATGCAATTTTGAGGTATGCAATCTTGAATGTTCCGAGCCAACGCTTATCTTGGTGTCCTGCCTCTGGGAAGAGCATTACGCTCTCGCCATCACACAACGCCTGACCTGCAGCATCGAAAGTGGCGCGATTCTTTGCTACCGAAGCGTAGCCATCGTACGACATTCGATACGCCGGAAGAAGTCCTAACTTGCGCAGGAAGCGACCTGCAATCGGATTCTTGAATACATTTGCACGAGCGATGAAGTTTATTCGTCTGTCGGTCAAGTTCATCGCAACCGAAAGAGGGTCGTTCAGACAGTTTTGGTGGTTCGATACGATAACGAGTGGAGTGCCATCTACCGGAACCTTCTCTACGCCCACAAGATGCTCTTTGCGAAAATATAGTCCTGAATTTACAAACTGCAAATAGATACGAAACGCCTTTAATAGGAGGTTGTGATCTCTTGGTTTAAGTTCTTTTTTCATACTTATGTATATATGTTTCGGCTACAAATATAACCAATTTATTCTATATAGCAAGAAAAATGTTCAATTTGGGTATAAATACCTATGAAAAAGTGATAAAGATTCAAGTTGTGTAAAAATATCTAAAAAATAGTAAAATTCTCAACTTCCAACTTTTAACTATCAACTCTTTTTTCTATCTTTGCGTGATAAATTGTGTCGAAAATGAAAATTAGACTATTTACAGTACCCAACTGCATTACATTGTGTAACTTGTTGTGCGGTATCGTGTCGATTGTTTGTGCGCTGGCTTACAACGATTTACAATTGGCATTTCTGTTTGTGATGATATCTGCCGTGTGCGATTTTTTAGATGGCTTTTCGGCTCGACTGCTCAAACAATACTCCGAAGTGGGTGTGCAACTCGACTCTTTGGCAGATATGGTGTCATTCGGCGTAGCTCCCGCAATTGCGATGTCGGTATTGTGCGGTCAGATGCCTTCGGCGTTCGGACTGAACGACCGCTGGTGCGAGGTGATATGCTACTTGCCATTGGCGGTGGCGTTGTTGTCAGCTTTGCGACTTGCGAAGTTCAATATCGATACCACCCAAAAGGAGGAGTTCGAGGGGCTGCCAACGCCTGCATCGGCGATATTGTTGCTCTCGGTAGCAGCTCTGTGCGAGCGATACGGATTGACAATCGAGTTGGAGTGGCTCGCTTTCGTCTCGGTTTTGGTGGCGGCAATGTTGATCTCGCCAATCAGAATGTTCTCGCTCAAATTCCACGAGTGGGGGTTGGGTAGTACCGATAACAAGATTCGTTACGCCTTCCTCATCACATCGTGCTTGTTGATTTGTCTGCTCCGATTATACGCAATTCCGCTGATTATCGTTCTATATATTGTAGTTTCGACAATCCGTTGGATATTTCAAAAAAGATAGCGAATGGCGTTGAGTTGGGCGAGAATACGGCAAGTAGTGCTGACAGTGGTCTTTGTGACTGCGGTCAGTGCTGTCGGCTACGCACAGCTCGATGCGAGTTCTCTGATGCGCGCTCAGCGCCAAGGTCAGCAGGGCTTGGGGCAGAATGGAATGGGGGGCTATGGTCAAAATCCATACGACACAGGACAGCAGGGTGGCGATGGTCAGCAAGTAGATGCCAATGGCAACCCCGTAGAGGGCGACCAAGCCGATACGACCAAGAAGAAAAGACCGCGCAAGCCGTTGGAGTCCTACTTCTTCAGCGATTCGATTCGCTCGTTGCGAAATTTTAAGTGGCATATCGACCGCGACTACAATACCTTACAAGTTGAGCCGATAGATACTACGCTGAATGTGTGGCGTTTGGACTATCCGCATTACCACAAACGACTCGGTAATAACTCGGTGGGTGGTCTTGGTCAGGCTTCTACCGAAGTGAACTATTTTGAGCGTACAAAGTCGCGCGAATTTACCTTCTCGCAACCATACGATGCCTACACCTACAATACGGAGAATGTACCATTCTACAATATGAAGCACCCGTATATCTGGATGACCTACCTCGAGTCGGGACAGAAGCGATATCGCGAGGAGCATTTCGAGATTATGGCATCACAGAATATCAACCCTTCTACCTCGGTGTCGTTGAATTTCCGTTCTCGTGGCTCACGCAGCAAGTACGATGTTTCGCGTGTGAAGAACAAGAATTTTGCTGGTACGGTGGCTCATACAGGTCGCCGTTACTCGGTATTCGCCGGATATACCCACAACAAAATCGAACAACAAGAGAGTGGCGGTGTAGTTGGCGATTGGGCAATTACAGATACCGTATTCGAGATGCCTTCGGGTGTGCCGATGCGTCTGGCAGGTGCAGAGGCAAAGAATATATATCGAAACAACGCCTTTTTCATAAAACAATCCATCGGTATTCCGTTTGTGCGAATGACCGAACACGACTTCTCGATGTCGGACCTTCCGGCAATATATGTAGGACACACATTCGAGTATAACGAGTGGAGCAAGGTCTATACCGACAAGTATTCGACCTATACAGATGAGCGATACTCGCGAAATCCCAATGGAACTTTCAATTCGCATACCGATACCTACTATAAAGATTGGTTCTATAACCCCGAAAAGACGCGCGACTCAACATACGAGCGCATCATTACCAATCGCTTCTTCGTGCAGGCGCAACCGTGGGATAGAAATGGTGCGGTGGGTACTATTGATGGTGGTGTGGGCGTAGATGTTCATACCTATTCGCAATTCGGGTTGCAGGACTACCTCTCGGGCAAACTCCGGAAGGAGAAGCGTACATCGTGGTTTGCATACGCGGGTGTGCAGGGAAAAATTCGCAAATATGCCGATTGGGGTGCAAATTTCAAGATATACCCTTCGGGCTATCGAGGTGGTGATTACGAAATTTCGGCGCGCGCCTCGATGAGTGCATTTATCAAGAAGAAACCTCTGACACTCTCCGGCTCGTTCTCCGAGTCGATGACTTCGCCAAGTTATTGGGTGACAAATTGGCACTCGAACCACTATCAATGGAATAACGATTTTAAGAAAGAGGGCGAAACTCGATTTAATGTCGCTTTTGAAGTGCCTGACCACGGCATAGAGTTGGGCTTCTGGCAGAGCATATTGCGAAATAAGATATACTATGGCGCAGATTGTCGCCCTGTGCAACATGATGGAACAGTGAGCGTTACAAGCATCTATGCGAAGAAAGATTTTTCGATTAAGGGAGTGCATCTCAACCATCGTGTCTTGGTGCAACTCACTTCGGATAGACATGTCGTGCCGTTGCCACTTGTATCGACATTTCTCTCGTACTACTATGAATTTTGGGTTAAACGAGATGTGTTGCGTTTGCAGGTCGGCATTGATGGTCGCTTCAATACCCGCTACTACGCACAAGGCTACAACCCTGCATTGTCGGTGTTCTACAATCAGAACGAAACAGAGATAGGAAACTATCCATATCTCGATGCCTTTGTCTCGGCAAAGTGGAAGCGTATGCGTATCTTGCTGAAGTATCAGCATTGGAACTGCAATCTCTTTGGTAATAATGAGTATTTCTCGGTTGCCCGCTACCCTCTCAACCCAGGAATGTTTAAGTTCGGAATTTCGTGGACATTCTACGACTAACCACGACCTTGCAAATTAAGAATTAAGAATTGAGAATTAAGAATTATATCTCATACGCAGTACCACTCCTGTTTGTTGTAGCAACGACTCCTGTTGTGATTATTGTCACACAATTATCGCAACGGGTAATTAAACCTGTCAAGGAGGTGAATGTCGAGGAGAAACAACACCTAATCTCTCCCTACGATAAGATATTTCAAGATGTAGGCGAGGAGTATGGTATAGATTGGTTGTTATTGTCGGCTATTGCTCGTGCCGAGTCAGAGTTTCGTTTAGATGCAGTGTCGAAGGCTGGTGCTATCGGACTAATGCAAATTATGCCATCAACAGCCAAGAGTATGGGTTACGAGCGCGAACAACTCTTCGATGCGGAGGTGTCGGCAGAGATAGCTGCTATGTTGTTGCATGAGAATAACAAGATGTTGCGTCTTCCAAAATCTTTCGATAAGGCTGAACGGTTAAATTTCATTCTCGCTTGCTACAATGCGGGATATTCGCGTATTGCCGATGCAAGGCGGTTGGCGCGCCACCACTCGGAAGATGCTAACCAGTGGAGTGTAGTACAGAAGTACCTTGCACTACTTGCCGAGCCACAATATTATGAACAAGATATAGTTCGCTCTGGCGAGTTTGGGGGTAGCGAGGAGACAATCTCTTATGTTGGCAAGGTTGTACGCCTATATGGTCTATATAAAGAGCTGGCTGCTGAAATAAAGGGTATTTGATACTATCTGTTTTTTTAGTTCTCGGCTAATCGCTATCTCTTCCCCTTCTCCTGCGGCGCATCGGTTGGCTCGGCATTCTTTACATACTTTTCTAACCATAGGTTAGCCTCGTAGAGGTAGTGCAATACATTCTCCCGAATTCTGTAATGGTGTCCGTCAAAGGGTAATTCTACATAGCGAACATACTTGTTGTGGCCGCGCAATGCTTGATAATAGCGACTGCTCTGAATGGGATATGTTCCCATATTTTCATCATTTTTTCCGTGTACCAAAAGGAGCGCACCACTCAGCTTGTGGGCATGCTCGAATGGCGACATATCGCGATATACTTTGTTTGCTCCCCAGTAGTTACGCTTCTCGTTTTGGAAACCATAAGGGGTGAGCGAACGATTGAAAACGCCACTACGAGCAATGCCTGCACGGAATAATTTGGAGTGTGTGAGCAGGTTTGCAGTCATAAATGAGCCGTACGAGTGACCGCCAACTCCTACGCGGTTGGGATCTCCGTAGCCCTTTTTGTCCAAGATATTGATTGCTGCCTCAGCATTCATTATCAACTGTTTTACGAAGGTGTCATTACCCATCTTGTTGCCATCGGTAGGGATAATAGGCATATCCATATTTGGCATTACACAATATCCCTGGGTTAGCCAATAAATCATTGACCCTCCGCCATTTGGAATATTTATGTGGCTATATAGCGAGTACTTAGGGCGCGAGGTGGCCTCATCTGCATTTTTTGCCGAACGAGGATATGCCCACAAAAGAATAGGCAATTTGCCATCGCGCTTAGGGTTGTAGCCCGCAGGCAGATATACAAACGATTTGAGTAGCAAACCATCTTCGCGCTTGTAGGTGATATATTCGCGCCTTACGCCTTTGAGAGCAGGGTATGGCTCAGTGCAGTTAGTGATGGCAATGTGTGATCTCTTTTTGAGGTTGCTCAAATAGTAGTTCTTTGGCTCTTCAAAAGACTCGCGCGAGGTGATGAAGATGCGGTTAGCTGGATCAACGGTTGCCACAATATTCTCAAAATATGGAGCCTTTGACCTCCATACAACTTTGTGCCCCTCCTTGCCAACTCTATAAAGGATTAACTTTGGCTCGATACCATCAGGGGTGTTGCCTCGGCTTGTGAAGAGAATCTCGTTGTTCTTCTCGTTTGTCCACACTATTTTGTGACCATATTGATTGGTTACCATTACTGGCTTTTCTGGAAGGTTGTAGAAATCCTCTCTATTGTAGCTGACAAGTGTAACCATCTCCGCCTCGTTGTCGCTTGGGTTAAATGCAGAGATTGTTATATTCTTTTTCTTGTCCTCCATAGTGACCAAAGCAAAATAGTCGTTACACCAATATATGCCTTTGCACGGCTGAGGTGTGCGCACAACCAACTGACTCGGCTCGTTAAATGGAGCCTCTTGCTGATAAACCGAAGATTTGTATTTGGAGTTATCCTTCTTTGCCTTCGCTGTCCAGACGAGTGTTGCAGGCCTATCTGCCCGCCAATGTAGGCCGGCTCTGTGCTTAACTTGCTTTACGACATTGCCCTCCAAATCCTCGATTGTAACCTTAGCTTTGAAATCCGCAAACTTAGTTTCGTAGGCGTATGGCTCCATTATGCGATATATTGTTAAGTAGGACTTGTCGGGCGAAGGGTTGATTGTGCGATAGATTGCAGGCTCGCCAATCTCCCTCTCGCCATCGGGCGAGAAGCGTACAAGCTGTGATGTGAAGTAGTATTTGAATGCTTCGTGGTCGAACTCGTTGCTCAAATAGCCCTGAACGGTCTTTTTGCGAATCTTGTCGCCGAGCGACTCTTGAACAACGGGTCCTGTGGGGTGGTGGAGAGTTAGAGGCTCGCGCCCCTCGACTACGCAGGTCGTGATGAAATCGGTGTCGCTAACCCATATTACAAATTTTCGAGCTAAAGTGTTGATACGACGCTCGCTGATACGCTTTGCTATACCATCTGTCATGGCTGCTGAGTAGAGGTAAACGCCATCTTTTTCGCGGTTGAAAATCAACACCTTGTCGCCAGTAGGGTACCATGCTGCATGGATAATAGCCCCCTCGGCCAAATTGAGAACCTTTATCTCCTCGCCATCAGGTACTCGTTTGAGAGTGAGAGTATGGCTTCCCTTATCGCGCGTACGGCAGTATCTTTCGGAATCTACCGGTACTGTAGCCAAGAGAATACCTCCATTGAGAGGCATATCAGCCATTGAAATATGGCTGTTCTTGTACATCAACATCACCGCCGAGTGGTCTTTGTTGAAGATGGGAGTTGGGGTAGGTACCACCGATGCAAGCTCTTCAAATATCTGGGGAGGTTTTTGATAAGGAGTATGCTTGGCAATTGCGACTAAGGTAGTGAGCAAAGCAAGAAGTAGAGTAGCGAAAAATCTCTTCATAAAGAGTTGTTTGGGTTTAAATGTTTTTACAAAGGTAAAAACAAATTTTAATATATATGGACGATTAATACTTTTTTTACTACTTTTGCTGTGAATAAATCGAAAAAACGATGCTATTTGCAGATATTATACTCTTGGCGATAGGCGTCTCGATGGACGCATTTGCCGTTTCGATTGCCAAGGGCTTGGCTCTGCACAGACCGTGCGCACGACACTACGGCTCGGTGGCGTTGTGGTTTGGCGGTTTTCAGGCGTTGATGCCGCTTGTGGGCTACTTTTTTGGCATTCACTTCGCCCCGATAGTCGAGTGTTGCGACCACTGGATAGCCTTTGTGTTGTTGGCAATTATCGGAGGTAAGATGATTTACGACACTTTGCACGGCGGTGATGAGGAAGACACTACGGGTGCGGACTTTCGCCTGCGCACAATGTTTATACTTGCTATCGCCACAAGTATTGATGCACTCGCTATCGGTATCTCGTTGGCATTTCTGAAAGTCGATATTTGGAGCGCAGTGGCAACTATCGGAGCTACTACGGCTCTCTTTTCTGCCTTTGGCTTATATCTTGGAAATATCTTCGGCAACCGCTACAAGCACGGCGCAGAACTCCTCGGTGGCATCGTCTTGGTCCTTATCGGCGCCAAAATCCTAATCGAACACCTCTTTTATTAGTGAGGAGTGAGTAGAGAGTAGTGAGTAGTTGAGATATGTCCGATTATAAAAAAATAATTCTCAATTCTCAATTCTCAACTAAAAAGTCGGTCATTTGACCGACTTTTTAGAAGAATACCAGCGCCATCAGAATATAGGTCGGCAGGAGTATTATCAGTGAAAATTTGAAGATATAACCGAAGAACGATGGCATTCGTACACCGTCATTCTCGGCCACCGCCTTGACCATAAAGTTCGGTCCATTGCCGATATAGGTCATCGCTCCAAACAATACCGAACCGAGCGCAATGGCGGTAAGAAGCTGAACAGGAATGCCCGCAACAAGTGTTGCGCCCTCAGCCATAGGCAAGCCTGCCGCTACGGTATGGAAAGCCACTGCGGTAGGGGCATTATCGAGGAACGAACTCAACGCTCCCGAAAAGAAGAAGAACTGCGAAGGCTTGCTGATGCCGAGCGAAGCGGCATTTTCGTTCAAAAACAGCAGTGCCGGTGTCATCGTTACGAAGATGCCGATAAAGAGTATCGCCACCTCGGTAATTGGCTCCCACGAGAAGTGATTTTCGTGGCGCACTCGCCTACGGGTTGAAACCATCGACAGAAGTAAAATTACCACCAACACAATCTCGCGCAAGAACTTTATATACCACGGAGCATCTTCGGCTCCCATAGCAGGGATTTGTCCCGGGTTGATAAATGCCACAGACAAGAGTATTGCCGAGAGGTAGAAGAGGTTTACCGTACCCGAGAAGGATATTCGTATCGGCTCATCGCTCTCACTCTCGGAGCGTGGGCGCACACCGATAACCTCTTTGCGCTTCCAGATATAGGTGTCAATCACAACATAAATAGCCAACAATACCGAACCTACGAAAGCCCACTGAGGGAACAAGGTCTGGAACCAAGTGAAATCGGCTCCTCGCAAGTAGAGTAGGAACAACGGTGGATCGCCCAGCGGAGTGAGGACTCCACCGCAATTCGCCACCATAGCGATAAAGAATAAGATGGTATGAATCTTATATGTACGGTCGCGATTTATCTCGAGCAGAGGTCGTATCAGCAACATCGAAGCTCCCGTAGTGCCGACAATCGAAGCCAAGCCGTAGCCGATAAACATAATCGCTGCATTTACCGTTGGGCGTGGGGTAGTGGTGTATTGAATGTGAATGCCTCCCGTAACGACATAGAGCGCAGCCAAAAGGGCTATAAACGGAATGTAGTCGTAGAGCATCTGGTGTTTGAGATTCTCGCCCAACCCCGCACGATGCAGTATTATGGCGGTAGGAATGGCGATAACCAATACGAAAATCAGTTTGTTGATATTTTTACCCCAGAAACGAGGTGCAATAAGTGGCATCAGTGCTATCGAGAGTAGCATCAGCACAAATGGAATAAGCAAATATGGTTCTATGTTGTACATCTGTCGAAAATTTGATTTTATACCTTTTTTGTTTTGTTGCGGTATAAATCAATTTCGGCTATACCGCAGAGCACTCTATGCCAAGGGCTTGCACCCTTTCGGCAATCTTTTCTAACTCCTCGCGCGAGACTTTTTCAAGTGTTTTGCACGGAGTTGCACGGTCTATCGAATAGACCATGACACTGTGCGGTCGGAGAGATTCGACAACAGCCGCCCACGCCAAGAACTCTCGCTCGGTGGTATTATCAATGTGTGTGCCGTTGTACTCTCCTCGCAAGAACATTGTCTGTAGAATAAAATCCCTGCCGAACTTTGCCATATTTTGAACAACCTCCGCCACCGAGTAGTTGCCACACGGTTTGTTTATAAGGTGTGCCGTACTATCAATTGCCGAATCGAGTTTTAAGATAGGATTATCAACCCTGTGCAGTGCGCGACATACATCTTCGCGATGCAGTTGCGTGGCATTACTCAATACCGAAACCTTCGCTTCGGGTGCAAATTGGTCGCGCAAAGCGATAGTGTCGTCAATAATGCCCTCAAATTCGGGGTGGATTGTAGGCTCGCCATTGCCGGCAAAAGTTATCACATCGGGCAGTTGCTCCTCCGTAGCCATTTTTGAGAGGGTAGCTTCAAGAGCTGTACGGACATCTTCGCGTGAGTTAAATCGAGGCTTTTCGGTACGATTTTCCTCATTCCAGCCACACTCGCAGTATATACAGTCGAAGTTGCACAACTTCGAGTGAAGTGGCAACAAATTCACACCAAGCGAAACACCCAATCGGCGTGAGCGTACAGGACCATATATAATATCGGTAAAAAGCATCGACATTGCATTTTTTGCACTGCAAAGATAAGAAAACTTTTTAATAAAAAAATTAAAAAAATAGGGTAATTCTTGCTCTTATTGAACTACAACGCTCTGTACAAGGTCTGTACCAAGTTGCTTGTTTATCGAGCGTACCAACGCCTCGCGCTGCATCATCAACTCGCTACGCAAGATGCTTGAAGAGATGTGAACATAGAGCGTACCGCGAACAAATCGCACCTGTCGGGTGTTAGCGGCAACCACCTCGCCCGTAACCTCACGCCACACATGAGGCAGGGAGCCCTCAGCAATCTTGCGTGCCACATCGGGGCTCTTGAACAACGAATCGAGCAATGCTCCTATGGGTTGTGCTTTGGTGCGTTTCATTGTTTATTACTACTTGACTACTTCACCGTAGGTAACATTGAATAGTTTGTAACTGCAATCCGCCTTGCCGAGGATATTTCCCATACGCTCGCCATTGCAGTCGGTAATAATGACCTGCCCAAATTCATCGCCTTTGACCAATTCGATAAGGCGCGATACACGGCTCTCATCGAGTTTGTCGAACAAGTCGTCAAGTAACAATATCGGTTTCTCGCCACACGCCTGCGCGATAATGCGGTATTGGGCGAGTTTTAACGCTATAAGGAAAGATTTTTGCTGTCCTTGCGAGCCATATTTACGGAGGGGATAGCCACCTATCGAGAAGCGCAAATCATCGCGTTGTACTCCGCAGGTGGTAAAGCCCATAACCCTATCGCGCTCACGCGATGCTTGCAACAACTCTTCGAGTGTAGCGTTGTTTAGCTCCGAACGATACTCCAACTCCACCTGCTCGTGATCGTCAGACAGGGCTCGATAATACTCGCAAACAAGCGGATAGAGCAGTTCGGTAATCTCCAAACGAGCCTTATGAATCTTCTCGGCTGCGGGAGCCATCTGCGCATCATAGATGCGGAGCATCTCCTCGTCAGAGCCCATTTTGAGGTAGCTGTTTCGATTTGCAAGGGCTGTATTGTAGCGCATTGCTGCCTCCAAATAGCTTTTATCCAACTGCGATATAAACGAATTTATATAGCGGCGGCGTTCATCTGCTGCATCGCTGATAAGCGAGGAGTCGGCAGGCGACACAATAACCACCGGCACAAGTCCGATATGGTCAGCCAATCGCTCATACTGCTTGTCGTTTCGCTTCACGACCTTCGATGTACCACGCTGATAGGAGCATACAACTCGCTCGTGACGGTCGCTCTCGGTGCGGTAGTCTCCCTCGAGCATAAAGAACTTCTCGCCATGGCGCACGCACTGCAAATCTGTCATTGCAAGTGCCGACTTACACATCGAGAGGTAATAGACCGCATCGATGATATTGGTCTTGCAAGTGCCATTGTCGCCGACAAAGCAGTTAAAACCCTTATCGAGCTCCAACTCCTCTTGCGCGAGGTTCTTGAAATTGAGTATCGAAAGTCGTGAGAGATACATCTTCGCTCTAGGGTGTTAATGGTTAAAATCCAACTATTCTTTCGGCGTAATCACTCCAATACGGAGCGTTCTTATACGCATCGACAGAGTCCATAGGAACATAGATTTTGCAATCTTCATTAAGTTTGAACATTCCTGTTGCTCCTGCCGGAGGATTGGTGGCTTCGCAATATATCTCTACTACTTGTCCGCACTGTGTTATAGCCTCCTCTGCAATCGAAGTGACACTCTTTGGCAGGTCGATGCGAGTAAGACCATAATTATAGTAAAAGGCTCGCTTTCCGATAGTTGTAATGGTTGGTGGGAGTATAACTTTTGTTGTAGTCGAACCACAAGTAGAGGAGTAAGAATTCTCTTTTGCCTCTAATGATGTAACCGTTCCATTAAATATAACTCTGCCTATACCATTATCGAAAAGATGCTCTGCAACTTCTATATTATACAATATCTTATCCACTACGCTTGTTTGCTGGTACCTCGAATAGTAGTATATCGTATTGATATGGTCTTGTGTAATCGTAAAGGTTGCTTTCAAATCGCTATTATCTGTCGCCGAGATAGTTACAACAGCCTCACGCTCCTGCGCCGAGTTATTGTCCTCTATTACAAACGAAATATCAGACACTCCTGCAGCACCTCCATACGCAACAATACCGAGCCAAGAGGCATTGCTTGTTATCACCCAATCACGCTTTGCATTCAGGGTAAAGCGATATGAATTTCCCATATACATATATCGCGATTGAATACCCGTTACGGCGAACATACCCTCCTGAGTTATGGCGACAGTCTGTTTCAGTTGATAACTACTCTCTATACTCTCGATGGTTATGGTTGCACTGCGCTCCCCACCACGAGTATTTGCCTGTGCCGAGAACCTAATCTTACACTCCTTGTGTTCACCTTGATTGTCAAAAATCTCGCTATCGGGCGATAGTGTAATCCAATCGACATCACAACTCGCCTTCCACGATGTGTTTGCACCAAATGTTATCGTGGAGGTCGATGAATCGGGCGACAATCGTACCCCATTTTGGAGTTCGTAGTCGAGTGTCAAATATGGGAAAAATGGCGCCTGAGATATGGTAATAGTCGATTTTGCACCTTCTGCCGTTACATAGATATGACCAACTCGATTTTCTTCGCTTATTGTTTCGTTGCATCCAACACTCAACAATATAACATCTCTATCCTCGTTTGATTCGGAGGTCGGCTCACCCCAAGTAATCCAATCGCAGTCGCTCGAAATGGTGTATGCTGTATTTGACTCAACATACATTTTCACCTCCTCTCCCGAACTTTGCCAAACATTATATTCATTGACCTTTTCGAACCCTCCTGACCAAGATTCTGATAATATATAGGCATAAACAGTAGGCTGCGCACCTCTCTGCTTAACCTGAAATGTCTTGCTATACGATACACCGAAGTACTCATCTGTTATGGTAATCACAATAGTTGCCTCTCGCTCATTGGTTGTACGATTCTCATCGAAATTGAGTTGCAATGTTCTGTGATCCAACTCCGAGCAAGCCAACCAATCAGCATCTTCTTCTGCTTTGAAGGCGTATCTACTTAAAATAGTAACACTCTGTGTGCCTTTGCTACTATCAACCACAACGGCCTCTTCCGGCACTTCGAGCAGTTCGGTTAAAGCCTCACCATTGGTATTAAGTGCCGATTCCTCCTTCGCACACGATAAGCAAGCGAGTGTTACCGCAACAGTTATGAATATATAGGTATATAATCTCTTCATACTCATTCAATATTAGAAGGTGAAACCAAGTCGCAAATCAAATCCATAACAGAACTTCTTGCCGAATTTAGCATCGAACATTGTCGATTCGCCTGCGTTAAACACAGGCATCTGCTGCATATTGAAGCCCGCAGCAAGATAGACATCAGCCCTTTTGGTCATACGGAGATTGACACCGAGTTGCGGATTTATCAGCAATCCGCTGGTGCTGTAATAGTCGTGTTGCTGCCAAGGCATTTGGAAATAGTGCTTGGTCGAGAATCTATACCCCGCAGCCACAGCAAAGTATGGAGTGCAACGGCGATTTATGAAGTTTGCACGGAAGTAGGCAAATACCGGAACATTTACAGTTTGCAAAGGAAGAGGTCTATCTTGTGGTTCTTTCGACCACTCGGCAACCGAGTTGTCGCCAAATGCCGATTCGTGCAGACAAACGCCTGCTCCTGCTCCGACATAGAGATAGTTGTTAATTTGATAGCCACCGATATAGTGGAGATTATACGATGGCATCAAGTCGAAATCCATCATAAATGCAAACTCTACCATCGAGCGATAGCCCTTCAATGATGCCTGCTTCCACTCCTCAATGCGAGCCTTCTTAGCCTCGGCTTTTTTAGCCTTCTCTTGCAAGAGTGCTTGTTGCGCTAACGCTTTTTGACGCTCCTGCTCCAACTGTGCCTGCTTTGTCGCATCATCGTCACCACTCTTTATCGCCTTTACTTCGGCTTTTACCTTTTCGAGAGCCAAGCGTTTCTCCTCGGCAAGGCGAGCCTTCTCATCAGCAATGCGCTTTTTCTCCGCTTCGATGCGAGCCTTCTCCTCGGCAGCAAGACGCTCACGCTCTGCCTTCTCGGCAGCGGCCTTCTCGGCAGCAATGCGCTTCTCCTCCTCGATACGCTTCTTCTCCTCGGCAGCTATGCGCTCTCGCTCTGCCTTTTCTGCAGCTGCTTTTTCGGCAGCAATACGCTTCTCCTCCTCGATACGCTTCTTCTCCTCGGCCGCAAGGCGTTCACGCTCTGCCTTCTCGGCGGCTGCTTTTTCGGCAGCAATGCGCTTCTCCTCCTCGATGCGCTTTTTCTCCTCGGCGGCAAGACGCTCCTGCTCCGCCTTCTCCGCTGCCGCCTTCTCTGCGGCTATGCGAGCCTGCTCCGCCTCGGCAGCCTTTTGAGCAGCGAGTCGAGCCTCTTCCTCCGCCTTTGCCTTGTTCTCGGCATACTTCTTATCTACTTGCAACTTGAATACAAGGTACGAGCCATCAACCTCGGCTCTTGCCGAGATAAAGCCCTCTTTGCTCGCCTCGATAAGTTTGGTATAGGGCGAAACCATCATTTCAAATGTTCCGTCTGCTCCCGATAATTTACTGTCTGTAGAGCCTACGGCTGTAAGTGTGGCACCCGACATCGGGATACCGTCACTATCGAACACAATACCTCGTACAGGGCGTGTGCCTTGTGCTACGACCGATAGAGATAGGGCGCAACACAGCGTAAGGAAGAGAAATTTTTTCATCTATTTTTTTGTCTATTCTATTTTCCGAGTTTAAGACCACCGAACAAACCACCGAGTCCTTGCGCTCCCGATGCGTTCTGTGTTTTACCGCCATTAGACGACTCCTTTGCCAACTCACGCAGATACTCATCGCCCGGACTACGGAAGTTTACATACTTTGCAGGATAACCGCTGACGGTAATCGACTCAACAGCGCCATTTCCGTCATACTTAACCTGTTGCTCCAAACCTACCAAAACATCTGCGTTGCCATTTGCGATAAGAGCCTCACGCACTGCGGTGTTGACGATATTGTCAAAACCTCCGTTCTGCACGGTCTGACTTGGCAGGAAGAAGTACGAAATTTTGGTTGAAGAGACCTGCAAGTCTGCAAATACGGCTACTGTCGGCTGAACGGCATTAACCTTTGTGTGGGTAGCAGTGTTAACGAGTTTTGCCATAGATGGCGATGTTGTAGCACAGCCGGTGAACATTGCGGCAACTACGAAAAGTGTAAAAATCTTTTTCATTGTTTGAACTATTTTTAATTGTTAAATTATTGCAACTTTTACGGTAACATATAATATAACCGCAAATATAATAAAAAAATGTAATTCTTTCTTTTGTGCCTAAAAATTTTACAGCATAATTTCGATAAAAATGGGTATGATGAAAAAAAATATCAGAAAATAGTGGTTTATTGCATAAAAAAGTGTAATTTTGTCAGTTGTTAGTGGCACTTCTGCCCAAGCGGAACGAAATTATAAATTAAAAACGATAAAATTATGACAAAGAAGAATGTAAATCAGGAAGAGGTTGTTGTTGCCGAGGCTGTCAGCAAAACCGAAAAGTTTTTTGAGGAGAATGGCAAGAAGGTTGTAATTGCTCTCGTTGTGCTTTTGCTCCTCGTTGCAGGTGGTTATGCCTACAAGTATTTGGTAATGGATAAGAACGAGGTTGCTGCCGCAGAACTTATCGTGACTGCACAGGAGCGATTCTCGGGCGAGACTCCAAACTATGACCTCGCACTCAATGGTGACGAGGAGGGTGCAGGCTTCCTCGCTGTTGCGGAGCAGTACGGCTCGACCAAGGCTGGTAACATCGCAAAACATTGTGCAGGTATCTGCTACCTCCACCTCGGAGATTTGGAGAATGCGGCAAAATACCTTGCAAAGTATAAGAAGGTGCGCGGTCTTGCTGCAGAGGTTATAAATGCACAGAATCTCGGTTTGCAGGGCGATGTAGCAGTTGAGCAGGGCGACTATGAGAAGGCTGCAAAGTTCTTCGCAAAGGCTGTTAAGGCTTCGGAGAACAACTACACCGCACCTCTCTACCTCTACAAGCAGGGCTTGGCTCTCGCTGCCGCAGGTAAGGTTGAGGAGGCAAAGGCTTGCTACAAGACTATCACCGAGAAATATCCGAACTCTTCGGAGTCGCGCGATGCCGAGAAGCTTCTCTACTAAAAATGCCTGATTGGGTAATTTTAGGGTATATCATTACAGGGTAGTCTTTGGGCTGCCCTTTTTGATAGTGAGTAGTGAGTAGTTTTCAAATTGACAATTAAAGGAATTTTTAATTTTTAATTTTTAATTTTTAATTTTTAATTTGGCTTTTGGTCTTTGGCTATGATTGCAATTTCAGATATAAAGGTTGGTGTAGTAACTTTGGAGGGAGCAAAGTGTGAGTTTGATGCTTTGCAAGGGCTTGCTTTGTGCGGTGTTAAGCGCGAGAATATCGAGGTGCGACATATCCCTTCTGTGTCGAAAGCGACTCTTATGGCTCTCTTTTTTGCCGAATATACCGAGGTTGATTGCGTCTATATCGCACTGCCTGAAGGGTTGGAGGAGTTGCGCGAACGACTTGCAGAGTTGGAGTTGCAGTGCCGTATGCCGATTGGAACATCTCTGCGTGGCTTAAATGATATCAGCGATATGTTGCGTATGGTGCAGATCCAGAGCGAGATGGTCGCCAAAGCCGATATGGAGGCGCGTAGTGGCTCTAATTTCCGACTGAACTAAAGACTATTTCTACATATGGTAAGTATGGGTATCGTTTTCGATACCCATACTTATTTATGACCAATATTCTATCCACATCAACTTTGTTTATGCCGCTATAAAAATTATCAATTTGACAAATAGTAAAAGATGTATTATATTTGCAGCAGGAAACAGAGATAATAACCTTAAAAACTATACGATTATGTTAAGCGAGAGATTACACGCAGCAATTAACGAGCAGATTAACGCCGAGTTATGGTCGGCTTACCTCTACCTTTCGATGTCTATGGACGCCGAGGCAAAGGGCTACAAGGGAGTAGCAAATTGGTTCTATGTTCAGTGGCTCGAAGAGCAAGACCACGCACGAATTTTGGCAAACTATCTCAATTCGCGCGATGCGAAGGTTGAGTTGAAACCTATCGCAGAGGTGCAGACCGAGTGGGAGTCGGTACAGGATATGTTCCGCCACACACTGAAGCACGAGAAGGTTGTAACGGGGCTGATTAACAACCTCGCGGCCATTGCGCACGAGGACCGTGACTTTGCATCGTCAAATATGTTGGTTTGGTTTATAGATGAGCAGATTGAAGAGGAGGAGTCGGCACGCGAGATGATTTTCGCATCGGAGTCGGTCGAGAACGACAAGTATGGAATGTACCAATTAGACAAGGAGTTGGCGACACGAGTTTATACGCAGGCTTCGCCATTGGCATCTTCTGCCGAGTAGGGACAAATCTACACAACAAGAGGGCTGTTCTACCAAAGTTGAACAGCCCTCTTGTTGTTTTTTAGCTATTAAAGCAATGCGTCAATTTTAGCCTTAAGGTCAGCCTTGTTGATTGCGCCTACGTGCTTATCGACAATCTCGCCACCCTTGATAAATACGAGGGTAGGGATATTGCGCACGCGGTATGCAGCGGTAATATCATCGCACGAATCAACATCGCACTTGCCGATATTAACTTGGCCGGCATACTCCTCTGCCAACTCCTCAACGATTGGAGCAACTGCACGGCAAGGACCGCACCACTCTGCCCAGAAATCAATTACCAACGGCTTGCTGTCTGCGAGCAATGCCTCATAGTTCTCATTTGTAATGTTTAATGCCATAACTTTTTTGTTTTTATTGGTTTACTGTTATTGTGTATTTAAGATTATACTTCTCTATAAATCTTGAAATCTCCTGTGTTAGCGAAACGCGATACTTGCGCGAATATGCCGATACATAGACCTCCTCTTCCATATCCTGCAACGAGAATTTCAGTTGAGCCTTACCCTTCGCCTGCTTTGCCACCTCGACCAACTCATCGATAAACTCGCGAGTGAGCAGGGTTGTAGGCAGATAGAGTTTAATATCTCGCACCGCATCGCGCACATCGGACAACTGTGCAATGGAGGTTACCTTGAACTCCAACTCCTCCGGATTGGAGTATGGTCGCACTTGCACACGCCCCTGAATCAACAAGAAGTAATCCTTGAACATTCGCGTGCGGAACATCTCGTAATCCTTGCGGAAGAAACGGAATTCGCGCGAGCCGTTGTAGTCCATAACAACCATCGAGCCTGCCGGCGTACCATTCTTGAGGTAAAATTCGCGTGTGTCGGTTACGATACCCGCCACCGCAATCTCCTTGCCACGATACTTCTCGAGATCAGCAAGGTCGGCAAGCGTACAACCACATAGTGAGTTGAGCAGTAGTTTGTACTCATCGAGTGGGTGAGCCGAGAGGTACATTCCGATTAGCTCCTTCTCTTTGTTGAGGAGTTCGAGTTGTACAGCATCACCACGCACAGGCACGGCAGGCTTCTGAATGTCGGTAATGCCGCTATCGCCACCGAAGAGGCTCTGCTGGGCATTGTTGCGCTCCGACTGAATGCGCGAGCCATAGCGTACCAACGCATCTACGAAGTTAAACTCCTCTTTATCGTCAATAGAGGCAAGGAACTTACCTCGCGAGAAGTCTATAATCGAGTCGAAACCTCCCGACATAGCAATATTCTCAAAACACTTGCGGTTTACGGCTGTGTAGTTGGCGCGCTCGCAGAAGTCGAAGATATTTTTGTATGGACCATTCTTCTCACGCTCGGCAATAATCGAATTTACCGCCGCCTCGCCTACACCCTTGATTGCTGCCAAACCGAAACGAATATCTCCCTTCTCATTTGCCGAGAAACGCATCTGTGACTCGTTAATATCGGGCGAAAGTACGCTGATACCCATACGCTTGCACTCTTTCATATACAACTCCAACTTCTCGATATTGCCGAGGTTGGCACTGAGCAATGCCGCCATATACTCG
Organism: Alistipes sp.; assembly: GCA_045543935.1. GTDB lineage: Bacteria > Bacteroidota > Bacteroidia > Bacteroidales > Rikenellaceae > Alistipes. The sequence goes on along the minus strand of JAZPYA010000005.1, from coordinate 37,528 downwards.
GACGGATAGTTGGCTTTGAGGTAGGCTGTTTGATATGCCACCCACGAATAGCAAGTTGCGTGCGACTTGTTGAAGGCGTACGATGCAAATTTTACCCAATCCTCCCAAATCTTTTCGAGGATTTTTTTGTCGTGTCCGTTTGCTGTTCCGCCCTTCAAGAACTTCGGCTTCAACTCCATCAGTTTTGCCAAAATCTTCTTACCCATCGCTTTACGCAGGGTGTCCGCCTCGCCTCGTGTGAAGTTGGCAAGCAAGCGCGAAAGCAACATAACCTGCTCCTGATATACCGTAATTCCGTAAGTATCTTTGAGATACTTCTCCATAATCGGAATATCATAGACGATAGGTGCGCGACCGTGCTTACGGTTGATAAAGTCCGGAATATAGTCCATAGGTCCCGGACGATAGAGGGCATTCATTGCAATCAAATCCTCGAAAACCGTAGGCTTCAACTCGCGAAGATACTTCTGCATACCATCGGACTCGAACTGGAATGTTCCGAGTGTATGACCTGCACAGTAGAGGTCGTAGGTCTTTTTATCGTCAATCGGAATAGCATCGATATCAACATTTACCCCCTTTGTACGGCGGATATTCTCCACCGCATCCTTCATAATCGAGAGGTTCTTCAAACCGAGGAAATCCATCTTGATAAGACCTGTATCCTCGATTACCGAGCCTTCGTATTGTGTTACGAGAATCTTCTCGCCTGTCTCCTTGTCGTCAGCCGTTGAAACAGGAACCCAATCGGTGATGTCGTCACGGCAGATAATCGTTCCGCAGGCGTGAACACCCGTACCTCGAACATTTCCCTCGAGTTGGCGAGCGTACCTTATTGTATCACGCAATATAGGGTCGTCAGAGTTCTCTGCTTGTTGCAGTTCGGGAACGGCATTTATGGCGTTGGTAAGGTTGATTTTCAACTGCTTATCCTTATCCTTCGGGTCGGTGATACGGTCAGGAATAAGTTCGCACAGATGGTTCGAGTCGGCAAGAGGCAACTTCTGCACTCGCGCAACATCTTTCAATGCCATCTTGGTAGCCATTGTACCGTAGGTGATGATGTGCGCCACCTTCTCCTTGCCATATTTCTTGGTTACCCAATCGAGAACGCGACCACGACCTTCATCATCGAAATCGATATCGATATCGGGCAGTGAGATACGGTCAGGATTCAAGAAACGCTCAAACAGGAGGTCGTATTTGATAGGGTCTATCTGCGTGATGCCAAGGCAGTATGCCACAGCCGAGCCTGCCGCCGAGCCACGACCCGGACCTACCCATACGCCCAACTCCTCGCGTGCTGCACGGATAAAGTCCTGCACGATAAGGAAGTAGCCCGGGAAACCCATAGTCTTCATAATGTAAAGCTCGAAGCGCAGACGCTCCTCCACCTCCTCCGACAGTGGCGTGCCGTAACGCTTGGCTGCGCCCTCCATCGTGAGTTTTGCAAGGTAGTCCGCCTCGAACTTTATGCGGTACAACTTGTCGTAACCTCCAAGTTTCTCAATCTTCTTCTTTGCCGACTCCTCGTCCATCACCACCTCGCCATTCTCGTTGCGGGTGAACTCATCGAAGAGGTCTTGCTCTGTGAGTCGTGCGCGATACTCCTCCTCTGTACCGAACTCGGCAGGGATAGGGAATACAGGCATAATAGGGGCGTGGTCAATAGAGTAACACTCCACTTTATTGCATACGGCAACCGTATTTTCGAGAGCCTCGGGATATGCAGCGAAAATCTCCGACATCTCGCGCGTGGTCTTCATCCACTCCTGCTTCGAGTAGAGCATTCGCTTCGGGTCATCGAGGTCCTTACCCGTACTCAAACAGATAAGACGGTCGTGTGCCTCGGCATCGCTCTCCTCCACAAAGTGAACATCGTTGGTGCAGACTAAATCGATATTGTGCTTGCGCGAGAACTCCACCAACTTCTCATTGACCTTCAACTGCATCGGGTATGCCTCGTGATTGGCTCGCTCCACAGTCGCTTTGTGTAACTGCAACTCTAAATAGTAGTCATCTCCAAAGAGATTTTTGTACCACAATACCGACTCTTCCGCCTCTTGCAGACGGTCGTCTTGGATAAGTCGCGGTATCTCGCCACCCAAACAAGCCGAACAGCAGATAAGTCCTTCGTGATACTTTTCGAGTTCGGTGCGATCGGTACGGGGGCGACCATAGAAACCATCAGTCCACGCTTTTGATACTAACTTGATTAGGTTCTTGTAACCCTTGAAATTCTTTGCCAAGAGTATAAGGTGATAACCTCCGAGGTCGATTTTATCGTTCTTTTGGTCGAGTGAACGGCGTGCAACATAGACCTCACAACCGATAATGGGCTTAAACGGAGGAGTGTTCTCCATCTCTACGACTATCTCGCGTGCCTTCACCGCATCGAATGCGAACTCCTTTTCCATCGCTTGCAGGTCGGAGATAAGCGAGGCGAGTTCTGCGAGTTGCTTTGTCTGCTCCTCGCTCGGTTCGAAATCTTTGTTTGCCTTTGTTGCCTGTTCGATTTGAGCCTTCAGCGCCGACTCCTCGTTCTGTTTTTCGGCGAGTAGCGAGGCGAGGTTATTATGTTCGCTTTGGAGCGCGAGCATCTTGTCGAGCAGTTTTTTGAGATCCTTCTCCCTGCCAGCTTTTGTTCCATTTACCTTGTTGACATAGTTTGTAAACTCCTTGATAGCAAACATATTACCGTGGTCGGTAATGGCAATACCCGGCATTCCGTCCTTGATGGCCTTATCGACAAGTTTCTTCACACTCGCCTGACCATCGAGGAGAGAGTATTGGGTGTGGGTATGTAGATGTACGAAACTACTCATAATTTTGTCTTCTTTGCTTACAAAGATAGAAAATAAATTGATAATTGACAATTGATAATTGACAATTGTGGAAATTTTTAATTTAATAGCTAATGGCTAATGGTCAATGGCTATATTTGGGCGCGGTTTTTGTTGTATGGTATCAAAAAAAGTTATAACTTTACAAAAAGAGAAGAGGTGTCTTTATGCAGGTCGATGAGTTGGTTGTGGTGGCAGAGTATAACTCGGCAATAGAGGCGGAGATGGCGAAAAGCATTCTCGCGTGTGCTGGCATAGATGCAGTAATCGAGAGTGAGTATATGACAACGCTCTACCCGGGTGTAATTCGGGCGCGATTGGTAGTGCCTGAAAGAGATTTCAAGCAGGCTAAAACTCTGTTGCGTATAAGGGATTAGTGTTGCCGACTACATTATTCGGCGGAAAATTGCAAGCGGAAAACGGCGTACAGGACGGAGAAATAACCAAATTTTCGCAAAGAAAATATGGAACTTCGAGCAGTCCACAATGCCGTAGATTTTATCGCGCGCAACTCGCTCTGTGCCAATGATATTACCATCGCCAAAGAGTGTTACATACTCCTCGCTTACATCGATTATACGATGCACGACAAAGGAGTGACCGTTATCAGCCATTACCACATTGTATTTGCGAATATCCCCCTCGCGTATAGGTCGGAGCGTGATTGTCGAACCGCTACGAAAGAATGGCAACATACTCTCTCCTCTGACCGATAGGCGTACCGAAGAGCCTTCGAGAAGAGTGTCGCGCGCTATGGAGAATAACTCACGGTTGGATATGGTGCGAATCTGCGGTTTCATTCTCTACTTTGCGAAGATTGTTGAATAGGATAACTCGGCAGCCGCCGCATCGGGCAGACACTCCAAATGATAGACAGGTGTCGAAGCCAAGATATTCGATACGGTGTTGCAGATGTTGTCTTGCAGGTTGCTATCGTATGCAAAAGCAGGAGGACACGATGGTAATACCGCACCTATGGCTGCAAGGGCTGGCAAACGGCGAATTTTGTTGTGCGGAGCTTGCGAGAGGCGCAGTAATGCTCTCACGGGAAAAGACCTATTGACATAGCAGTGTGTCTTTCCACTCCACGGAGAACCATAGACAATGCTCTCTCCATCAATAGAACGAATTATCGGACTATCGTCATTCAGCAGTCGCGCCCCCTCGATATTCTCGCGCCAAAGTCGCGTGTGGGTGCTTTTGCCTGTGCCGGACTCGCCAAGACACAACACCGCTTTGCCCTCTTTTACCACCACCGAGGAGTGAATGGCAATACCTCCGAGTGGTGCGATAACGATACCGAACATTATCCATAGACCAAAACGAGCCAGTGTAGCATCAAACTTCTCGAAACAACCGAGGTTGCTCTCCACGATATTCGAGCCATCTTCCTTGATAAGTATGAGGCTCTTTTGTTCGTGTACCATCTTGAATTTGTAACCCGTAGCGTAGCGGGATAACTCTCCGGTGGCATAGCTCTGCTCGAATACAGAGCTGTACAGAATCTTTGTTGGCGGATAGTGCTCATCATCGATAACGCTCTCCATTCGCAGAATCATTGCAGGAGTTGCAGAGTTGTCTGTTTCAATCTCGAAAGGCTTGAAACTCTGCAAGCCACAAGCGACAATATCGCTGTGGTTGCCCTCGATACGAATTAAAAAGTCTGCTATGCGGTAGTCCATTTGTAAACTATTTTTGGAGTGTTATAATTCGATTACAGTAGTCTAACGAACTCTCTCGGTGCGCTACAACCACGATTGTAAGTTCTTTGTTCGCTTCGGAGAGATGCTCGATGGCGCAGTTAATACTCTGTTCCGTAGCAGAGTCGAGCGATGAGGTTGCCTCGTCAAAGAAGAGAATATCCGCCTGCTTGTAGAGTGCGCGAGCAATGCCGATGCGCTGTCGTTGTCCTCCCGAAAGGAGTGCGCCACATTCGCCAATGCGGGTATGTACGCCCTTTGGCAATGATTTTACAAACTCGGCGAGCGATGCAGCTTCGATACATCGCTCTATTCGTGCCATATCAATCTCGCTCTCATCGCAACCGAGGGCGATATTTGCAACTATGGAACTATCGGCAAGGAATGTACTTTGCGAGACATAACCTATGCAGTTTTGCCATTTGCGCAACGAGCTACTGTCAAGTGGCGCGCCGTCAATCAAAATCTCCCCTTCGGTCGGCGTGTAGAGTCCGAGCATAATGTTGAGTAGGGTAGTCTTACCCACTCCCGACTCTCCGTTTATTCCGATTTTCTCGCCCTTGCGGATAGTGAGAGATATGCTGTTGAGTGTATCTTGCGCTCCATTGTCGAAGCGGAACGAGATATTGCGCAGTTCGATACCCTCTTTGAAAGAGAACTTTTCGGTCGAAGTAGCAGGCGTAGAATCGGAACTGCTCTTTGCCGAATCCTTTAGAATATCAATCGTGTAGCGATTGTAGCGAATTGCGCTCCATGCCCCCATGATGTTCCTTGCCGAAGGCAACAATCGCAATCCCGCAACAGCAAATACTCCGAAGAGAATCTTTATATCCGAGGAGTTCAAACCTGTGCCGAGTATCAGCAGTAAAGCCATACCTGCCGCCAAGCCAACCTCGGTCAGATTTTGTGGCAACATAGATATCGTAGCACTCTTGCGACCGACATTTACAATGGTATTCAACTCTCGGTCAAACAGCGATAGTTGATGGTCGAAGGCATTATTTACCTCGATGTCGGCATAACCTCGGAAAGTCTCGATTACATCGCGGTACTTACGGCGTTGAGCCTCGTTCTCGACATTGCCGTAGCGGTCGAGACGATAGCGCATAATCGAAAAGTAGAGCCAAGCAACCGGAATAAATACTCCAAGTGCAAGCAATGCCCCGAGTGGGGAGAAAATCGCTATCGACAGGAATATCATCGTCAGTAACAACACTTCGCTTGCGAGGGTTGCTATAGGACGCAAAATACCGGTGATGAAGGTGTAGCACACCACATTTACATTTCGTGATAGTACGGCCGAATTTTCTCGCTTGACAAACTGCAGACCTTGTTTGAAATAACCGATGAAGAGTTGGCGCGATAGGTGGCGATAGAGTGAGTAGATATAGTCGCGCTCTACGCGATAGAGAACAATGTTAATCACACTCTTCGCTACGATAAAAAGCACAACTGCCAATGCCGTAGCAATAACAAAATGAGAGTCCGAATCGAAACCCAACGAGGTGTATATGGCGTGAATGGTTGTGTTGGAGTGCATATTCTCCGAATCGAGAATAAGATAGAGAATAGGCAATAGTGCGGCCAAACCCATAAAGTTCAGCAGTGCGCGCACAAAAATAGTGAGCGAAACTCCCACGCCTTTTGTGCGAAACTCCTTCGGTATGATGCTCCAAATTTTCATTCCAACCTACAAAGATAGTATTAAATTGGCAAAAAGCAATCGTTATGCCTCTATTTGGATAATTTTTCCTGCCGTGACATACCAAATATAGCCCTTGACCGAGGTGTAACCCATTTTGCGCAACTCTGCGATATAGCCCTTGATTTGGCGGTTATATCTCGAAGACTCCTCACCGAATTTGTAATCTACAACTACAGCTTCGCTCCCTCGAGTCATAACACGGTCGGGGCGTTTCGATGTGTCGTTAGGGCGAATAATGTTGCGCTCGTTGTGAAGATGTTTCCAACTGCCATCAAACCAACTACCGGCAACGGTCGTATCGAGTGTCTGCGAAATAGTCTCTTTCAGATTTGTAACCTCTTCGTTGTTTAACACTCCGTTTGATAACATCTCTTCGAGTTTGGCGAAAATATCCTCGCGAGAGGTTGCGCTCTCGAAGGCTTGGTGTAGTCGAATACCTGCGCTACGAGGTGATAATCCCCCCTCATCGTCTGCGAAGTAGCGCGACAGAGTGGTGCGGAACTTGAGTGTTACGGGCGAAGCACAATGCTCCTTAATCGTTGAAACGTGGCTACTCTCCTTGATATTTTTCTCCGGTTCCGGTGCATCGAATGTGCCAATCTCGTAGTGAAGGTAATCTGCACCTTCTGCCTGTTGTATCTCCTCGGCATAGATTCTACGCAACAATACTCCTATTGGGTTTCTGGTGCGTGGTTTGTTCGGTATGAATATGTAGAGTTGTTCCTTTGCTCGTGTTGTAGCAACATATAATGTGTTTATGGCATCAACGCAGGTGTAGGTCATCTCACGGAAATATCCATCGGCAAACAGAGACTCTCTAACGGCGTTGTTGAATGACACGGGGAATTGTCCGATATTGCATAGCTCGTTGTGAGATGCGGGTTGCGACCATACGATATTCGATTGATAGCCACTCGATATAAGTGGCTCTAATGACCACGAACAATTTGGAATTATCACAACCTTATTCTCCAAACCTTTTGCTTTGTGAATGGTGAGAATTTCGATGGATCGCTCACTGCGCTCTGCGTGAATGGATAGTCCATCGCCCTTCTCGCGCCACCACTTGTCGAAGAGTGCAATATCGGCAACCTTGCCGGACGAGAAGTTTAATATGTGTTCGTGCAGTGCCAATATATAGGCACTCTGTCCCTTCAAATCCTCGGCATAGCGAATGGTTATATGCTCGAATGCCTCCTCGGGGGACATCATACGAATCAGATCGAGAAATGCACTCTCCTCCTCGTTGAGTTTCGTGGCAAAGGAGTCGTTGTTGTGCAGATGGTTATACATCATCAACGAAGTGGCATCATTGCGGTTGATAGCAAGTCGCATAATTGCGATTATCAACTTCACGGCAGGCGAAGAGGCGAGACTCAAAGCCTCTTCGGTAGTAATCTCGAACCACAACTCTTTGGGCAGTTGGCTGCGATGGTAGAGAAGCTCCTCGGCAATCTCCATACCTTCGCGATTTTTGCGTACAAGAATTGTGATATCGCGAGGTAAAAAGCCACGCTCCAACAGCGTTTGTATGCGCTCGATATATAATGGCATACCACTTTTGCCAATCAATGATTTGTTCTTGTTGTCACCTTCAGCAGCTGCAACGATAGAGATGTATCCGTTGTTCGAGTGTTTGCGGCGTGGTGTCTGTTCGAGGTCGGAGTAAGCATCTTTCAGCGTATCGTACAACTCGGCACGGCACTCTGCCGATATTCGTTTCGCTCTATCGCCCTCTTCGAGCAGGCTGTTGAGTCGGCTGTTTTCGCTCTCGGTAATGGCTCTGTAGAGAGAGTTGTTGAACTCTACGATATTCGGAAGGCTACGCCAATTATTCTTCAAAGGCTCGGTATGACACTCCCCTAAATCGGATTTCGCCTCTTTTCCGAGAATGCGCCAATCTCCTCCGCGCCAACGATAGATAGATTGCTTGACATCGCCCACAATGAGTACCGAGGTATCGGTCGATTGCGCCATAGCGTTGCGTAGTAGCGGCAAGAAGTTGTGCCACTCCTTGACCGAGGTGTCCTGAAACTCGTCAATCATAAACTTGTCGAAGTAGTTGCCCGCCTTCTCATATATGAAAGGGGCTTCCGACTCCGATATGAAGCCGGCAATAGCGTGCTTTGTTTCGGCTAGCAACATCGAATTATCTTCACGACAGATATAGGATACCTTCTCCTGCAAATCGCGTAGAAGGGCAAATCCGCGGAAGTTCTGCGAGAGGATATGCAGTGTATTTTCGAGCGTTTTCAACCCGAGATGTGAGCTGTATATCTCGTTGAATAGATCTTGTAACTCATCTGCCAAAGCGAGCAAATCGGGAGTAGCTTTACCCTTGTTAAACCACTCTACGGTGGAGTCCGACAGATGACTGAGATTCGTATCGGATATTTTGTCGAGCGTACACGAAGCGACCTTCTCGAATATCTTGGTGAATTTTCCTTTGAAGTTGTCGTGCGAATAACCTCGCTCTGCAATCATTTTGAGAGCGCGCTCTCCCAACGCCTTGAACTTATCCTGTTCCTTCTCGACTTTACACGAAAAGTTATGGATTGCGAGTTTGAGCGACTTCTTGTCTGTCGCCTTTGCAATTATCTCGTGTGTGGACTCTTTGAACAACTCGCCAGTGAGAGCCGTTATGGCTCCTCGTATATCCCATCGCTCGCCATCGCTGATGCGGTCGGCGGTAAGCTCCTCCAACCACTCTCGCAACTCCTTCTTTGTGGTGATATCCTCGATAAGAGCCTCGACACTCTTTAATAATACGGAGGCGGTGTCCAACTCGGTAGAGAAGTTCATATCTATGCCCAACTCGCGAACAAAGGCGCGCAGTATTCGTTGGAAGAATGTGTCGTTTGTGAGAACCGTGAAGTGTGAATAGTCGTGCAGAATGAGTGCGCGTACAATTTGCGCTCGCCTGCGCAGAGTCCTCTCGTCAAGAGAAGTCTCGTTCATAAGAGCCCTCAAATGGGCGCTTTCCTCCCCCGAAGCAAGCAGATGAATCTCCTCCAAGATGCGCGATTTCATCTCTTCGGTCGCTTTGTTCGTGAAGGTTACAGCAAGTATGCGTTTGTAGAATGTGCGATCGAAATAGGGCTTCCCCTCCTCGTCATAGCGGTCGCGAAGAACATCGTAGATATATTCGTGTGCTATGCGGTAGGTCTTTCCGGAACCGGCACTTGCGGGGACTATTACAGCTCGTTTTTCAACTTTCGACATCTCTATTCACTAAAATTTTTCGTAAAGTTACAAATTAAAGATTAAAAAATTGGCTGTTATCAAAAAAAGTTGTAACTTGCATACCTAAATTATATATATAGGCAGGTTATGAGACGAACATTAGTAACACTGATATTAGCAATGACAGTATGCGCCGTATCGGCACAGAATAGCACTGCAACCTTGGCAACAACACAGCCCGAACAGGTGGTGTCGATACCGAAAACCGATTGGCTTACGCAGTTCCATAGTGTAAAGATTGATGGACCTATGAATGTGGTGTTCAAGCAAGTACCTACGGTCGATGAGTTGCGTATAAACTACGATACAAAGGGCAATATAACCTCGAAGTTCAAATTTGAGGTGGATAGAAAAGGTGTGCTTGTCGTGAGCGAAAAGAGCGACCCTAAACGCACATCGGTTACAGATGTGGTTATCTATTACCATAAACTGAATGAGGTGAAGATTGCTCACGCAAAGGCCGAATTTGAGAATGTTATACAACAAGATATTTTCGACCTCTCGGTTTCGGGCGGAGCGATGGTTTCGATTGAGGTCGAGACGCTCGATATCGCTGTTGAGTGTACGGGTGTCAGTCGTTTGACAATAGAGGGTAAAACAAAGTATATGACAATGAGAGCATCGACAGCCAAGGTCGATTGCAGTAAGCTCTCTACCGTATCGACCGTTGTCGATACTTCGCACTCGGCAGAGGTGCGTGTGGTAGTATCGGAGCGATTGGAGGCAACAACATCTACGGGCGCAAAATTGCTCTATAAGGGAAATCCTATAATTCTTCGTGACCATACCGCAATCTTTGGTGGCGATATTATCAACATAAACTAAATCTCGGCATTGTTTAGGAGAGGAGTGCGCACAATCTGTTATGAGTAGTTTTATCGAGGAGATTGCGCTACGGCTATATGAGAAGTATGGCGATGAGGTATCATCGCTGACTATTGTTATGCCCTCGAAGCGCGCAAGGCTGTTCCTTGCCGAGGCGTTGTCGAAGATTGCTGTACGACCTTTGTGGGAACCGAAGTACCTCTCGATAGATGAGTTGATGTGCAGCCTGACAAAGTTACGCAAAGCCGATAAATTGCGCCTTGTTGCCGAGTTGCATACCATCTACTCCAACTATCACGAAGAGACAATTGACGAATTCTACCATTGGGGCGAGATGCTTATCTCCGACTTTGATATGGTGGATAAGTATATGGTCGATGCTTCGCAACTCTTCGCCAATATCGGCGATTTGAAGGAGTTGGAGTCGGATTTGAGCTATCTCTCAACGGAACAGGTCGAGATGATAAATCGTTTCTGGCGCACCTTGACCGGCGATAAAGAGGCTATTCTCGAAGGTTCGGTAACGAAGAATCGCTTTTTGAAGGTGTGGTGTTCGCTGGGTGCGATATATGAGGAGTTCTGTGCAAAACTTCGCGAACTCGAGTTGGGTTATACGGGTATGATATACCGCGATGCGATAGAGCGATTGGAGCGTGAAGAGGTTGAATTGCCGAGCGATGAGCGATATGTCTTTGTCGGTTTTAACGCCCTCTCCAAGTGCGAAAATGCGCTATTGCGCTATATGCAGGCGAATTGTAATACGGAGTTCTATTGGGATTACGATAACTACTATATCGATAATGAGTATCAGGAGGCGGGATTGTTTGTGCGCTCCAACATAAAGACCTTTCCCGAGATGGGGGGCATATCGCACGATAATTTACGAAATATCAAGTCGGTAAATGTGTTGTCGACATCGTCAAATGTGGCTCAATGTCAATGTGTCGTAGATATATTGGAGCGTATCGCATCACAAAATGGCGGAGTTCTCGACAAAGATACAGCCATAGTCCTGACAGACGAGAATCTGCTGATGCCGTTGCTCTATGCTCTGCCCGAAAAGTTTAAGGTGAGCCACAAAGAGATTGATGGCAAGGTGGTCGAACAGCCGGCTATCAATGTTACAATGGGTTATCCATTGCGTAATACCTTGGCTTACTCCTTTGTGGAGCGATTGTTGGCTCTGCAGAAGAATGCTCGCGACAATGGCGATGGTGAGGCAACATTCTACTATGTGGATGTTGATGGACTGTTGACGCACCCGTATATAGCAGATGCTTCGACTGCACAATACTCTGCGATACGCAACGATATTGTGAAATCGCGACTCTTCCAAGTGCCATACTCGAAGATTGCCAAAACTCCACTGCTACAGACTATTTTCCGCGTTGCAAAGGGGTGGCGCGAACAATCCGACTATCTGTTGGAGGTGGTCGATGCCATCTCCGTTATGACAAGCAGGGGAGAGGAGAGCGCCTTCCGTGCGGAGTTTTTGTCCATTGTGTCTGATGCGCTTACCAAGTTGCGTAATGTTGCGGATAGTTGCGGTATTGATATTCCGGACACCGTATATCGTTCGTTGGTGCGCCGACATCTGCAGGCAGAGCGAGTTTCATTTACGGGCGAGCCGTTGGAGGGCTTGCAGATTATGGGTATTCTCGAGACGCGAAACCTCGATTTCAAGAATGTGATTATCCTCTCGATGACCGATAATAACTTCCCGGGTAGTCGTGCGACCGACAAGTCGTTCCTGCCGTATAGTCTGCGATATGGCTTTGAAATTCCTACGGCAGAGCATCACGAGGGCGTATATGCCTACTACTTCTACCGCTTGGTACAGCGTGCCGAGAATTTGTATATGTTATACTCTTCGGCTACCGATGATAAGAGTACAGGCGAACCAAGTCGCTATATTCGCCAATTCGAGTACGAAACGAATTTCGATATTCGCCACTCGAATGTGGGCGTTGAGGTGTCGTTGTCGGATAGCGACTCTATCAATATTGAAAAGAGCGATGAGGTCTTTGACAAATTGTTGCGATTTACACGCGATAAAACCCTCTCGCCAACGGCATTCTCTACCTATATTAAGTGTCCGCTGAAGTTCTATTTCAATGTGGTCGAGCGTCTGCGCCCCGAAGATGAACTGGAGGAGTCAGTCGATAATATGACCTTCGGAAATATCTTTCACGAGGCTGCCGATTTGTTCTACTCGCAAATTCAAGGCGATGCCGAGCCGAATGTGCGCCTTACAGAGATGCGCGATAGAGGCGAGGTCGAGAAGTGTGTTGATAAGGCTATTGCCAAAGTCTATTTCAATGCAGAGGATAAGCCACTGCCTGAACTTGGTGGCGAGTTGATAATCATCAGAAATATAGTGCGCGAGTACCTCGGTCAGAATCTGCTGAACTACGATATTAAGAATCACGAATTTGTGGTGTCGAAAACCGAGCGTGATGTCGAGATGGTAATGCCTATAGAGGTTGGCGATGAGCAGTTTGAGGTTAAGTTGGCAGGCCGTGCCGACCGTATTGACTCGCTCAATAACGGAATGTTGCGCGTGATAGACTATAAAACGGGCAAGCCACGGTTGAACTATAATGGCATTGAAGCGCTTTTCCACGGCGAGCCGATTGTGACCAAGCGCGAGTCGAATATCATAAATACACTGCTCTATGCGATGATGCTCTCGCACGAACACAAACGCGATGTGCGCCCCGAGTTGTACTATGTAGGCTCGATGGTGCGCAAAGACTATTCGTCTCGTTTTGTCGAGATGATTGAGCGCAAAGGTCGTACCCTCGAGGCATACTCGGAGTGTGCCGAGGAGTTCGAGGCGGAGGTTGCAAATACCCTGCGCGAGATGTTTAACCGCAATATACCTTTTTCACAATGCAAAGATGACTCTGCTTGCGGATATTGTGACTATTGCTCGGTCTGCAATAGGAAATAGAAGAGCTGAGAGTTGAGAGCTGAGAGTTGAGAGCTAAAGCGCACCCTTACTAGCCCTTACTATCCGTTACTATCCGTTACTATCCCTTGATTAGGTTGCGCCTTGACAAGGCTCGGGGTTCCCACAACAAAAAAAGAGGTCGATTGACCTCTTTTCTTACTCTTTCGGAAGGAGTTGAACATTTATCGCCTGCACACCCTTATCGCCTTCGCCAACTTCGTAGGTTACGAGTTGTCCCTCGTTCAGAGCCTTGAAGCCCTCCTTTACGATACCTGTGTAGTGTACGAAAATCTCTTTACCGTCCTCTGCAATAATAAATCCGTATCCCTTTTTCGGGTCGAACCATTTAACTTTTCCGTTCATAGTATAAATTAAGTTAGATTAGGTTATTATTTTGTGTTGTACAAATATAACAAAATTTTTTCTTATTCAGTCTAAATTTTCCACTTTTTTATCTATTTCTTGCTATATTTGCGCAACAATTTAGAAAACTAACATTCAAAAGCTACAAAATATGAGAGTTCTTGTATCGGTTCTTGCATCATTAATGTTGATTGCCACAGCGAGTGGGCAGGGTAGAAGTATGCGCGAAGATATCGCTGCAAATCCAAATCTTGCAGGAGGAATCTACACCGCCTATATGGTTACGGAGCATATCTCTGCGCCAGCACCACGCGGATATAAACCATTCTACATTTCGCACTATGGTCGTCACGGCTCGCGCTACCAGACCGACCAGGCAAAGTATGATGTTCCTGCCGCAATGTTAGAGCAAGCACATAACGATGGCAAACTGACAGCTCTTGGAGAGAGCTTGCTGCAACGCGTGCGTGTAATAGCAGAAGACGCGCATATGCGTGCGGGCGACCTTTCGTTGCGCGGAGAACGCGAGCAAAAAGGTATTGCCGAGCGTATGGTAAAGGCGTATCCACAGGTCTTTTCGGGCAAGAATGGCAACCATATAACCTGCTTCTCTTCGCCCTATGTGCGCAATGTAATGAGTATGGCTGCATTTACCGAGCGACTCAAAGAGATATATCCGAAACTTGAAATTACGCGCTATGCAAGTTTTCACGATATCCATATCACTCGTCCTGAGAAGAATATGGACACATTCTTCAACAAGGCTCGCAAGATGGCTCAAGACTATCAGCAACAGCACACCAAAGACGAGGCGTTTATTCGTCGATTGTTCAACGACTACGACTATGCCGTGAAGTTGATTTGCAAGACATATAACAATAGCAGCACCTACAAGTTTATCGGCAATATGCACGACTTGGCGATGATTGTGCAGAATTTCGATACCCTGCCCGAGATTCACGATATCTTCTCCGAGGAGGAGCGATACAGGATGTGGGAGTGCTTCAATATTCGCCGCTATCTCACTTATGGACCATCGCTCGACTTTGGCGATATCCGCAACAAGGATGGCAAGTTGCTCTTGCGCGATATCGTAGAGCGTGCCGATGAGGTTGTGAATGGCAAAATCACCAACGAGGTGGCAACGCTCCGCTTCGGTCACGACTCGGCAATTATCCCTCTGCTGGCGATTCTTCATGCCGAGGGGTGCGATGGCAGAATATCGTTTGCCGAGATTGAGCGACTGCCTGAAGTGTGGTGCGATAGTCGCATAACTTCGATGTCGGTGAATGTGCAGTTTGTATTCTACCGCAATAAGAAGGGGGATATTTTGGTTAAGATGTTGCACAGTGAACGCGATGTTCGCCTGCCCGTCAAGACAGATTGCTTCCCATACTACAAATGGAGCGATTTGCGCGAATATTTTGTTCAACAGTGCGCTGACGATGCCAAGTAGCGATAAATCACCGAAATAGCTACATAAGGCTGGTTTGGGGAGGTAGTTGGCGCAGCAACAAAATTGTAAATTTCTTAAAAAATTTTCAAAAAAAGTTTGCAGATTAAATTTTTTGCTTTACCTTTGCACTCGCAATACAGCAACGGGGTGTAGCGCAGTCCGGTTAGCGCATCTGGTTTGGGACCAGAGGGTCCCAGGTTCGAATCCTGGTACCCCGACAAAACAAGCGAAGCAAGGAGATGTCAAGAAATTGACATCTTTTTGTTTTTTGATATCTCAGAAGCTGTCTAACAAGATGATTCCCACGACCGAGAGTCGAACGGCGGCAGAAGCCGAGAGGAGACCGAAGTGGGGCTGTTGCAACCGCAGGTTGTTGGCTTTGGCTGATGATGGCAGAAAATTTATTTTCAAAGGCAATCATCTGACAAAGACAAAGATTTGCGACAGCAACCAACAGCCACACGCAGACAAGTCGCCCAAGGCGCGACAAGCTGACCGACCGAGCCGACCTCCACAAACACAAAAAGCGGCAAAATGCCGCTTTTTGTGTTTGTGGAGGTGGCGAGAGTCGAACTCGCGTCCAAACAAGGAGCCCGAAGGCTTTCTACACGCTTAGTCGTCACTTAATCCTTCTCTTATAGCCCGGCAGACGACCGCCAAACCATAAGCCCAGCCTCTAAATTTCGCACGATAACCGAGGCACATATCGCACTATCTTCTAATGATTGATACCCCGTATGAAGAGCCGTTAAGAAGCAGAACGCCCCTTCGGGATACTCGTTGATGAACAAGCCTTGTGTCCTTCAATTAAGCTAATTTTCCTCGAAAATTAAGCAGCGAGTGCATAGCTATTATTGCCATTTGTAGTTTGAGTGTTGCAGATTTACGAGCGCCCACACAATGCTCGGCGTGCTTACCAACAAACTCTACCTGCTGTCAAAACCGGTCACCCCCGATTTTTGTGAGTTGGTAGTAACTACGCCACAAAGATAGTGCAAATAGAATTAAAAATTAAAAATTAAGAGTTAAAAATTAGTTTTTTTTCTTGACTCCGACAAAAGTTTTCCGTTTTTTTTTGTATCTTTACGCAGATAATTTGTAATGAATGATATGGAGAAAAAAGTAGTTGTTAAACTGCAGGGCGCAGGGATATATCACGCTGACAACCCGAATGTTACACTTACGCCACGAACACGCGATAAGTCTGGCGAAAAGGTGCTTGAAAATATAGATTTGGAGGTTTGTGCAGGCGAGGTGGTCTATCTTATTGGACGAGTGGGTAGCGGAAAATCCTCGCTACTTAAAACCCTCTATGGCGAATTGTCGTTGGTGGAGGGTATGGGAGAGGTCGCAGGATTCGATTTAACGCGCCTAAAACAGCGTCAAGTTCCATATCTGCGCCGTAGGGTAGGAATGGTCTTTCAAGAGCTTATTCTCCTATCGGATCGCAATGTTCACGACAATCTGCTCTGCGCTCTGCAGGCGACTGGTTGGAGTGGCAAAGGTGCAATGGAGCATCGCATCGAGGAGGTCTTGTCACTTGTAGGATTGGAAGGCAAGGAAGATAGAATGCCTTTTGAACTCTCGGGAGGGGAGCGACAGCGACTTATCATAGCGCGCGCACTGCTCAATTCGCCGGAGGTTATCTTGGCTGATGAGCCTACCATAAATCTGGATCCGGTAACAGCAAGTGGCATTGTGCGTCTATTTCACGATATTGCGACCAATGGAACGGCTGTTATTATGTCAACCCATAACACCTCACTAATCGAGAATTATCCCTCAAGAACGCTTCTTTTTAGGCAAAAAAGAGCAGAGGAGATTGATGTTAATGAACTGATTTCGCCAAAAACTTCGATTTAAGTTTGCAATTTACAAAAAAAAAGCTTACATTTGCGCAATTAATCGCGCGCGTGCGCGCTCGCGCTTTATAAAGGGGTATAACTCCGAAAGAGTAAAAATGACCTTGTAGGTCTATGCGAAAGAGAATAGGTTTTAGATAAGAATATGGCTAACGAAACAGAAATTTTGAAGAAGGGGCAGGAAGAGGAGTATTCCGCGTCTAACATCCAAGTTTTGGAGGGTTTGGAGGCAGTGCGTAAGCGTCCTGCTATGTATATCGGAGATGTAGGCGAGAAGGGTTTGCACCACCTCGTTTATGAGGTTGTCGACAACTCTATCGACGAGGCCTTGGCGGGCTACTGTACCGATATCTATGTCACAATCAACGAGGACAACTCCATCACCGTTCGCGATAATGGCCGTGGTATCCCTACCGACTACCACGAGAAGGAGGGCAAGTCGGCCCTCGAGGTCGTTCTTACGGTGCTCCACGCAGGAGGTAAGTTCGACAAGGGCAGTTACAAGGTCTCGGGAGGTCTCCACGGTGTGGGTGTATCGTGTGTGAATGCGCTCTCTACGCTCCTTGTTGCGGAGGTTCACCGTGGCGGTAAAATCTACAAGCAGACCTACAGCCAGGGACACCCAACCTCGAAGGTTGAGATTATTGGCGATTGCGAGGATAGAGGTACTATCGTGACTTTTAAGCCCGATGCGTCAATCTTTACATTGACTACAACTTATCGCTACGAGATTCTCTCGGCGCGTTTGCGTGAGTTGGCATTCCTCAACAAGGGTATCGCCCTTACCATTACCGATATGCGCGATAAAAACGAGCAGGGCGAGCCTCGCTCGGAGCGTTTCTACTCGGAGAATGGATTGCAGGAGTTTGTGCAGTATCTCGACAAGACTCGTGGCGAGAAGATTATCGATTCGATTATTTACCTCGATACCGAGAAGAATGGTGTTCCGGTAGAGGTTGCGATGCAGTACAACAACTCATTCTCGGAGAATGTACACTCCTATGTAAATAACATCAACACAATAGAGGGTGGTACTCACCTCACAGGTTTCCGCCGTGCATTGACTCGTACTTTGAAGCGTTATGCCGATGAGTCGGGTATGTTGTCGAAGCTGAAGTTTGAGATTAGTGGCGATGACTTCCGCGAGGGTTTGACCGCTGTTATCTCTGTTAAGGTTGCAGAGCCACAGTTCGAGGGACAGACCAAGACCAAGTTGGGCAACGATGAGGTTTCAGCAGCTGTAGATGGCGCATTGTCGGAGGCTTTGACCAACTATTTGGAGGAGAATCCAAAGGACGCGAAGGCTATCGTGCAGAAGGTTATTTTGGCTGCTACAGCACGCCACGCAGCTCGTCAGGCGCGTGAGTCGGTACAGCGCAAGAGTCCACTTTCGGGTGCAGGTCTTCCGGGTAAGTTGGCAGACTGCTCTTCGCGTGATCGCTCGATTGCTGAAATCTTCTTCGTGGAGGGAGATTCGGCGGGTGGTACTGCAAAGCAGGGACGCGACCGTAACTTCCAGGCTATTATGCCGTTGCGTGGTAAGATTTTGAATGTCGAGAAGGCTCTTGAGCATAAGATGTGGGATAACGAGGAGATTAAGAATATGTTTATCGCCCTCGGTGTAACAATCGGTACAGAGGAGGATTCGAAGGCTTTGAACCTCGAGAAGCTGCGTTATGACAAGGTTATCATTATGACCGATGCCGATGTCGATGGTGCTCACATCTCGACACTTATGCTTACATTCTTCTTCCGCAAGATGAAGGAGTTGGTGGAGAATGGACATGTCTATATCGCTACTCCGCCATTGTATCGTGTTTACAAGGGCAATAAGGAGTTCTATTGCTGGACCGAGGAGGAGCGTGAAGGTCATCTCGAGGAGCTTGGCAAGGGCGCACAGGTACAGCGTTACAAAGGTCTTGGAGAGATGAGTGAGCATCAGTTGTGGGATACCACAATGAATCCTGAGACTCGCTTGTTGCGCCAAGTAACCATTGAGAACGCAGCCGAGGCTGACCGCATCTTCTCGATGTTGATGGGCGATGAGGTAGCACCTCGCCGCGAGTTTATCGAGGAGAATGCTTCATACGCTAATATTGACGCATAATTTACAGTTGAGAGTGGAGAGTTGAGAGTGGAGAACTTTCAACTCTTCATCATATCTCTCAACTCTCAACTTAAAACTCTCAACTCTATGAAAGATGTTGTAGTAATCGGTGTTGCAGGAGGTACAGGCTCGGGTAAGAGTACTCTTGTGAAGCGTTTGCAGGAGGCATTCCGCAACGATGATGTGGCGACAATATGCCACGACTTCTACTATAAGGCACATCCTGAACTCACCTACGAGGAGCGCACAAAGCTCAACTACGATCACCCCGATGCCTTCGATACTTGGCTTTTGGTTGAGCATATCAAGGCATTGAAGGAGGGGAAGGCAGTAGATTGTCCGACCTACTCTTTTGTGGAACATAATCGCACAGAGGATACCTTGCGCGTAGAGCCATCGAAAGTTGTGATTGTCGATGGTATCTTAATCTTCGAGAACGAGGAGTTGCGCAATGCGATGGATATAAAAGTCTATGTAGATACCGATGCAGATGTTCGATTGGCGCGCCGTATTTTGCGCGATGTGCGTGAGCGAGGTCGCTCTATGGAGTCGGTGATTACACAATATACCACTACGGTAAAACCAATGCACGAGCAGTTTGTTGAGCCATCAAAACGCTATGCTGATGTGATTATTCCCGAAGGCGGTTTCAACTCGGTGGCGGTGTCGATGCTGATACAGAATATACGCTCAATAGTAGAAAAATAGAGAAACTAAAAGCCTGTCTAATTTATTTGTTAGACAGGCTTTTAGTTTCTGGTAATGTTATCACGACTCTAAACCTTGTCACGGCGCAAACCAGATTAAGGGTTATTAAGGGCGAGTAACGGCGAGTAAGGGAGCGCGGGAAGTAATTTTGCATTCTGCATTCTGCATTCTGCATTCTCTCAACTCTCGTCTGAAATTTTGCATTTTAGCAACTTCTTCGGATACGATTTTTGTGAGACATCTCGCGTTCGAACTTCAGTCGCTTTACCTTATTGACACTCTGTCGCCAGAAGAGATATGCCACGATGAATAGTGCAACGCATACTCCCAAAGCGATAAGGTCGTTGGCCTCCACAGCAACCTCCTTGTCGAAGTAGTCCATCACGATTGTAATAAGCAGACCTCCGACAGCTCCGCCAATCATTGCCATTAGCGTTGCCCAGCGATATCGCGGAAATAGTTTGTAGAGTGAACGCATAATCGCCTCACCAAGAATCAGTACCGAGATACAGCTCAGCGTTTCGCTTACGATATGTGCCGTTTCGGACTCCATCGGGATAAATCTGCAAACGAGCTTCTCTCCGATGGCGAAGAGAAAGAAGAGAACCATCTCCAATCCTCCGATGCGCACACGCCACAAGTTGAACGATACCCCTCGGTTAATCTTGCGCAGTATCTGTATAAAGTTAGTTGCTTCCATCACTCTTCTTCTTTTTTTTGATTCTTCCGCTTTTGCGCAGAGCCTCGGCGATAATATATTGCAACTGACCGTTGGTGGAGCGGAATTCATCTTCCGCCCACCTCTCGATTGCCTCCATCATCTCGGCATCAATACGAAGTACAAAACTCTTTGTAGGCTCTTTTGCCATATAGCTCTTTGGTTTTTGTGGAAAAATCGTTCCGATGGGCTCTTTTTGCACCTTACTTGCGCCATAAATGCTCATTTACGCAGAGTAAACTCCGCTTTCTGCCACTGCGTAACGCGCAAAAATAGCCTCATCGCCTCCGATTTTGAATTTAGCTATTAGCTCTCTTTTAGTGAGTAGTTAAAAATAATTTTGCATTTTGCATTCTGCATTTTGCATTTTGCATTTTGCATTTTGCATTTTGCATTTTGCATTTCTCTCGTCTAATGATGCAGAGTACCCGTATTTACCACCGGCTGTGCCGACTCATCACCGCACAACACCACGAGCAGGTTGCTAACCATTGCTGCCTTGCGCTCCTCATCGAGTTCGACAACCTCATCCTCTGCCAACTTGTCGATAGCCATCTTAACCATCGAAACAGCACCCTCAACAATCTTCTCGCGTGCCGAGATAATAGCATCTGCCTGCTGACGGCGCAACATCACAGCCGCAATCTCAGGAGCGTATGCAAGGTAGTTGATACGAGCCTCTACTACCTCGATACCTGCCATTGCAAGACGCTCGTTTAGGCGATTTTCGAGTTGCTCGTTAATCTCATCAGCATTCGAGCGAAGGGTGAGTTCCTCTTTCCCTCCGTTGTTATTATCGTATGCGTAGATACCTGCCACCTGACGCAACGCTGCATCGCTCTGCACCGATACGAAGTTTTCGAGCACCTTCATTCGGCTGCTTGCCGTAACGGTAACTTCGCCCGTAGCAACTGGGGTATCGATGTCGAATACAGCCTTATAGATCTCCTCCTCACGAATTTTCCACACCAAAACCAAACCGATAAGGATAGGGTTACCCTGCTTGTCGTTCACCTTGATAGGCTCGGCATTGAGGTTGCGGGCGCGAAGCGAGATAGACTTCTTTGACATAAATGGATTTACCCACCAAAAACCTGTCTGCACAAAGTTGCCACGATACTTTCCGAAGAAGAGCAACACACGCGCCTCGTTAGGCTCGAGCATTATAAAACCACACGATGCAATAATCGCCCACAAGAGGATTACAGCACCTGCTACAATAGCAATACCATCGTAAGGCGAAGCCCAATTAATGCCTCCATAAATTGCAAGCGCAGGACCGCCAACCCACGACAACAACACGATGAACAACATCGCAAATCCGTTCATCTTCCAGCCTGAATAGACCATGTTCTTGTTTGACTCCATAGCGTAAAAAATTAAAAATTAAAAATTAAAAGTTCAAAGTTCAAAGTTCTTTTTGCTTTTAGCCATTAGCCATTGGCTATTAGCTTTTGCTTTTTCAAAATGATATTATTTTGATATCACAAAGTAAATGCAAAAAATTCGTTTCTCCAAATAATTTTTCAACTTTTTTTGCTGTGTATAACAAAAAAACACCACAAGTGGTGTTTTAATTTTTGGTATCTGATATGTAATTTTTAATTTTTAATTTTTAATTTTTAATTTTTAATTCCACCTTGATATAGTTTGCTCCGCTGGCTTTGGCTGCTGCCACTCCTACGGGGGAGTCCTCAAAAATGAGGGTTTCGGCAGGTGTTACACCTTCGTACTCCATCGCCTTTAGAAAGGCTTCGGGAGATGGTTTTGGCTCGGAAACATCGCGTGAGGAGATAACTCCATCTACCATACCTTCGATGCCGAGGTGGTGCATTACATTTGAGAGATTCTCAATCTGTCCTGTCGAAACTATCCACGCCTTGCCTCCTTGTGCGCGGAAATCTTGCACGAAATTCCACAGTGGCTCGTTCAGACGAACTGTGTCGAAAAAGGTGGGGTAGAGTTCGATTTTTCGGCGGCGTATTCTGTCGATATCGGCCTCGTTGGTGATGCCTATTGTGCGTAAAAATTCGGGGCAGCGCATACCGAAATAGCGACTTCGGTACTCCTCGATATTGAGGGTGATGCCTTCCTCTCGCAGAGCCTTAAGATATGCCTGCATATTTGCCTCTTCGGTCGAGGCGAGAGTGCCGTCAAAATCGAGCAGAATAAGTCTTATTTGCATTGGTTGAAAGGGTTAATCGAATGATTGCATACCCGACTGTGCGATACGCATAATGCGCTGATACTCATCGGGTGTAAGCTCCATAAAAAAGTAATGTATAGGGTTTACTCGCGTGCCGTTGTGGCGTACCTCGTAGTGTAGGTGCGGAGCGAGTGATAAACCCGAGTTACCGGACAGGGCGATGATATCTCCGCGTTGTACTCGGCGACCTCGTTTTACCTTGACACTTTGCAAGTGGCTGTACGAAGTTGTATAGCCGTTGCAATGGTCGATAACTACGGTTACTCCCGAGGTGGAGTTTTTGCCCTTTACCTCCTTGACAATGCCATCTGCCGTAGCGAAAATTCGAGTGCCTTCGGGTATGGCATAATCGACTCCCTGATGCTCCTGCAAGGTGCGGTAAAATGGGTGCATCAGTGTTCCGTAGGCGGCTGTCAGCAGTGTTAATTCGTGATTTGTAACTGGCTGAATAGAAGGCACATTGTTGCGCATCGAGCCGAGTTGTTGCAACTGCTCATCGAGAGTGTTGTAACTCTCTTCGAGTTGTGCGATTTTCTGCTCCAAATCGTCGAGCGAAGATTGCAATGTTTCGGACATTTCGTGGTTGCTCTTTGCGAGTAGCGATTCGTGCAACTCTACACGCTTATTGTTATACTCCGAGTCGAAGTCGTATGGCTCCGAGTCGAACATTATGGCGAAGATATTGCGGTCGCGCTCCACGACATTATCGACCACTACAGCCAACGAATCGTACTCCGCAAGCAAGGTTTTGTATTCTTGCTTCAGACGGTCAGTAGAGTGGCGTAACTCATACTCGGCAGGTGTGTCGAACAGCAACGAGAATAGCGCATAGTAGAGTACCGCACCACCAAACCAAGCCAATGCTTGGAGTGCGCGGCGACTCTTGCTCTTTTTGACAATTCTCTCTTTAGATGTCATAACTAACTATTTTCGTTGGAAGTACCCTCCAAAGTCTCGAGGTCAGAGTTATACTTCATATTCTCCATCAACTGACGATACTCGTCACTCGTCATATTGCGGTTAAAGTAGTTTACCGGATTTACGTGTCGTCCGAGGTGCATAACCTCGTAGTGGAGGTGGGGTCCTGTAGAGCCTCCCGTAGATCCAACCTCGCCTATGAGTTGTCCGCGTTGCACCTTCTCGCCAACCTTCACAAACATCTTCTGAAGGTGGGCGTAGCGGGTTTTGTAACCAAATTTATGGTTAATAAGAATCTGCTGTCCATATCCTCGGCGGCGTTTGCCCTTATCGACTTTTTCGACTACGCCATCACCTGTGGCATAGACCGGTACACCATAGTTGGTGGACATATCCACTCCTTTGTGCATTGTGCGTATCTTGAGGATAGGGTGCTTCTTGCGCACTCCGAAGGCGTAGAATGCCTTTAGTTGGGTGCGGTCGATAGGCCATATAGCAGGTATGGCAAGAGCCATCTTCTCTTTGTCTTTTGCGAGTGCCTGCAAGTCGTCTAACGAGCGCGAAGTGGCGTATGTCTGGCGGGTTATAGCATCGAGTTGTTGCCAAGTCAAGGTCATCAACTCGGAGTATTCATCGCCCGCAAGCGAGGCGTATTTCGAGTCGGGATAAGCGGTGTATATGCCCTGTAGGGCGAGAGTGTCGCTCGAGAAGAGTGGGCGATATACGTGGTGGTCGCGATGGCGAATCTCCACTATTTTGCTCTGTATCGAGGCGATGCGGTCTTGCAAAATCTCGTACTTTAATACGAGTTCTCTGTTTTCGGCGGCAATATGGTGCATTTTAGGGGTGTAGAAGAGGTAGGAAATCACCATATTGAGTATGGAGATAACGATAAAACCAATCAACACTTGTCGCAAAATGTTGTATCGGTTTCTTCGTTTGGAGGTATTTTTCACCTCTTGCGTATTCTCATTATGCCCCTTCAAAGTGAAAAACTTAAATTTTATTGTGCAAATTTAATGTAAATTTTGTACTTTTGCAACCGATTTGTCGCGTGCGTATGCGCAAGTGCGCGTAAATCGTTATTATAACGCATTGAGATTAAAATTATTATATATGATGAATTCAAAACAAATCCGCCAAGCCTTTCTCGACTTTTTCGCCGAGAAAGAGCATTTGATTGTGCCTTCAGCACCTATGGTAGTGAAAAATGACCCGACTTTGATGTTTACAAATGCGGGTATGAATCAGTTTAAGGATATATTCCTCGGCAATGCCGAGCGTGAGTCGCCTCGCGCTGCCGACTCGCAGAAGTGTTTGCGTGTGTCGGGTAAGCACAACGACTTGGAGGAGGTAGGACACGATACCTATCACCACACAATGTTTGAGATGCTCGGTAACTGGTCATTCGGCGACTACTTCAAGAAGGAGGCTATCGCTTGGGCGTGGGAACTCCTGACTGAGGTTTACAAGTTGCCAAAGGAGCGTATGTACGCAACAGTATTTGAGGGCTCGGAGGAAGACGGCGTGCCATTCGACCAGGAGGCTTACGATATCTGGAAGGAGCGACTTCCGGAAGACCACATTATTCGTGGTAACAAGCACGACAACTTCTGGGAGATGGGCGAGACTGGTCCTTGCGGTCCTTGTAGCGAGATACACTTCGACCTTCGTGACGAAAAGGAGATTGCCGAGAAGTCAGGTCGCGAGATGGTGAATATGGGACACCCACAGGTTATCGAGATTTGGAACCTTGTGTTTATGCAGTTCAACCGCAAGGCTAACGGCTCGTTGGAGCCACTGCCTGCAAAGCACGTAGATACGGGTATGGGCTTCGAGCGTTTGTGTATGATTATGCAGGGCGTGAAGTCGAACTACGATACCGATGTTTTCCAATCGACCATCAAGGTTTTGGCAGAGATGTCGGGCAAGGAGTATGGCAAGGAGGAGGCTACCGATGTGGCAATGCGAGTTATTGCCGACCACCTTCGCGCTATCGCATTCTCGATTGCAGATGGTCAGCTTCCATCGAATGTTAAGGCTGGATATGTTATCCGCCGTATCTTGCGCCGTGCCGTTCGTTACGGATATACCTACCTCGGCTTCAACGAGCCGTTTATCTGTCGCTTGGTACCAACTTTGGTTGCACAGATGGGCGAGCAGTATCCTGAGTTGAAGGCGCAGCAGTCGCTCGTTGAGCGTGTTATCGAAGAGGAGGAGGCATCGTTCCTCCGTACCCTTGCAACGGGTATCAACCTCTTGGAGGGCGTTATCAAGGAGTGCAACGGCAAGATTTCGGGTAAAAACGCATTCTTGCTCTACGATACCTACGGATTTCCAATCGACTTGACCGAGCTTATCGCAAAGGAGCAGGGCGTAGAGGTCGATTTGGAGGAGTTCGAGAAGGAGTTGCAGGCTCAGAAGGAGCGTTCGCGCAACGCCGCAGCGCAGGATATAGACGATTGGAAGGAACTTATCGCCGATGCCAAGAGCGAGGAGTTCGTGGGCTACGACACTTTGGAGGCGGATATCCGCATTGCTCGTGTGCGCAAGGTGCAGTCGAAGAATAAAGTTTCGTACCAGATGGTCTTCAACAAGACTCCATTCTACGGCAATTCGGGAGGTCAGGTTGGCGATACGGGCTATATCGAGTCTGCAAACGAGAAGATTGAGATTGTCGCTACCGAGAAGGAGAACGGCTTGATTATCCACATCGCAAATCAGTTGCCTGAGAACTTGGAGACGGAGTTCCACGCAGTGGTAAATCCTACGAAACGCCAATGTTCGGCAAACAACCATACGGCAACCCACCTTCTTCACGCTGCATTGCGTAAGGTGTTGGGTACGCACGTAGAGCAGAAGGGCTCGATGGTGTCGCCCGATGCGTTGCGTTTCGACTTCTCGCACTTCCAGAAGATGACCGACGAGGAGATTCGTGCCGTTGAGCGTGAGGTAAATGCGAAGATTCGCTTGAACTCGCCACTCGACGAGAATCGTGAGGCCACACAAGAGGAGGCACAGGCGGCAGGTGCAATGATGCTCTTCGGCGAGAAGTATGGCGATAAGGTGCGTATGGTGCGCTTTGGCGAGTCGGTGGAGTTGTGCGGTGGTACTCACACCTCGGCAACGGGAAATATCGGTATGTTCAAGATTGTATCGGAGTCGGCCATTTCGGCTGGTGTTCGCCGTATCGAGGCTGTTACGGGCGAGAAGGCAGAGGCGATGATTTATACCGCACAAGATTTGATCATTTCGCTCGGCGAGATGCTCGGTAACTCGCAACTCGTTCCTGCTATTAAGCGATTGGTCGAGAATAACGATGCACTTGCCAAGGAGGTCGAGGCTATGCAGAAGGAGCAGTTGAACACCCTTACCGAGAGTATCTTGGCAAATACGCCGGAGACTGACGGATACTTTGTTGTTGCTCGCGAGATGCCACGCCAGACAGAGTTTGTAAAGAATTTGGCTTACAATTTGCGCGCTCGTAAGTCTAACCTTGTGATGATTGTAGGCTCGAATGCGGGCGGTAAGGCTACACTTACCATTATGCTCGGCGACGATGTTGTAGCGAAGGGCGTAGATGCAGGCGCAGTAGTTCGCGAGGCTGCCAAGGCTATCCAGGGTGGCGGTGGCGGTCAGAAGTTCTTTGCTACCGCAGGTGGTAAGAATCCTGACGGCTTGAACGAGGCTATCGAGAAGGCTAAAAGCCTTATTCTCGCTGCGCTCAAATAAAATGCAGAATGCAAAATTCAGAATGCAAAATTAAAAATTACACAGATATGGCTAACAAAGTTTTATTGATGATTTTGGACGGTTGGGGAATAGGTAACCACACCAAGTCCGATGCAATTTATTCGACAAACCCTGAATTTATCAACGCATTGACTGCGGCTAATCCGCATGCAGAGTTGCGTACCGATGGCGAGAATGTTGGTTTGCCTGATGGTCAAATGGGTAACTCGGAGGTGGGTCACCTCAATATCGGCGCAGGTCGTGTTGTATATCAGGATCTCGTGAAGATTAACCGCGCTTGCAAGACCGGCTCTATCTTGGAGAACAAAGAGATTGTCGCAGCATTCGAGTATGCAAAGAAGAATGGCGTGAATGTTCACTTTATGGGCTTGTTGTCCGATGGTGGTGTTCACTCTTCGATTGATCACTTGTTCAAGTTGTGCGATATCTCGAAGCACTACGGCATTGAGAATACATTTGTACACTGCTTTATGGACGGTCGTGATACCGACCCAAAGAGTGGTAAGGGCTTTGTTGAGGCGTTGGAGTCGCACATGGCACAATCGACCGGCAAGATAGCTTCGATTATCGGTCGCTACTACGCAATGGACCGCGATAAGCGTTGGGAGCGTGTGAAGATTGCTTACGACTGCTTGGTTGATGGCGTAGGCGAGAAGGCTACCGATATGGTTGCTGCCGTTGAGAAGTCGTATGATGAGGGTGTAACCGATGAGTTTATCAAGCCTATCGTGGCGGTTGATAGCGAGGGCAACGCTATCGGCACTATCAAGCCTAACGATATGGTTATCTTCTTCAACTATCGTAATGACCGCGCTCGCGAAATCACCGTAGTACTCACACAGCAGGATATGCCGGAGCAGGGTATGCACACCATGCCACTCTACTACTGCTGTATGACTCCATACGATGCTTCGTTCAAGGGTTTGCACATCTTGTTCGACAAGGAGAATGTACAGAACACCATTGGCGAGTATGTTTCATCGCTCGGCTTGAAGCAGCTGCGTATCGCTGAGACCGAGAAGTATGCTCACGTAACATTCTTCCTCAACGGTGGTCGTGAGGAGAAGTTCGAGAACGAGGAGCGCATCTTGGTCGCTTCGCCAAAGGTTGCTACCTACGACTTGCAACCAGAGATGAGCGCATACGAGGTAGCAGATAAGTTGGTTGGCGCACTTGATGAGCAGAAGTACGACTTTATCTGCTTGAACTTCGCAAATGGCGATATGGTGGGACATACTGGTATCTACGAGGCTATCGAGAAGGCAGTAAAGGCAGTTGATGCTTGCGTGGAGAAGGTTGTGACTTCGGCAAAGGCAAATGGCTATGAGGTGGTTGTTATTGCCGACCACGGAAACGCTGACAATGCTATCAACGAGGACGGCACACCAAATACAGCTCACTCTTTGAATCCGGTACCTATCGTAGTTGTTTCGGACCGTGTTGCAAAGGTCGAGAACGGTATCTTGGCAGATGTTGCACCAACTGTACTTTCGTTGATGGGCGTGCCACAGCCAGCCGAGATGGACGGACACTCGCTCGTGACTTTGAAGTAGTATATAATAATAGGTATATATGTTAAGCAGACAAGTTGCCACAAAGTTGGCAACATACGAAACCCCATTCTATCTATATGATGTAGATCTCTTGCATCAGACTCTCGATAGTCTGATGTCGGTAGCGCACCGCTACGACTACAAGGTGCATTATGCTATCAAGGCAAACTACGACCCTCGTTTGTTGCAGATTATCCGTGAGCATGGACTCGGTATCGACTGCGCAAGTGGTAACGAGGTGAAGTGCGCTATTGAGGCGGGCTTTGACCCAAAGACCATTGTCTATGCAGGTGTAGGTAAGAAGGATAAGGAGATTCGCTACGCTATCGAGCAGGGAATCTTCGCTATCAACTGCGAGTCTATCGAGGAGTTGCATGTTGTAAATGATATTGCAGGCGAGATGGGCAAGGTGGTGAGCGTGGCTCTCCGCGTAAATCCCGATATCGACCCAAAAACCAACCACTGCATCGATACAGGTCAGGCGGACTCTAAGTTTGGTATCTCGTACGAGGAGATTCTCGACTGCGTGGAGGATATCAAGTCGTTGAAAAACCTCGATGTTGTCGGTATGCACATTCATATCGGTTCGCAAATTCGCGAGTTGCACGTGTTCGAGAATATGTGTAACAAGGTAAATGTAATCGTTAAAAATCTTACCGAACTCGGCTTTGAGTTGGAGTTTGTAGATGTGGGTGGAGGTCTTGGCGTGAATTACGATATGCCTGAAAACGAGCCAATTCCTAACTTTGCTTCGGTCTTTGCGATTATTAAACAGCACTTGCAGGTTGGTAAGCGTGAAGTGCATTTCGAGTTTGGTCGCTCGATTGTTGCCGAGTGTGGCGAGTTGATTACCAAGGTACTTTTCAATAAGACCACTGCAACAGGTCGCCGCCTTGTGATTGTAGATGCAAGTATGACCGAGCTTATCCGTCCTGCGCTTTATGGCTCGTATCACAATATCGAGAATATCACTTCGGAGAGTGAGCAACGCAAGAAGTATACTATCGTAGGTACTGCCTGCGAGAGTACCGATGTCTTTGACGAGAATGTATCGCTCCCTATCACCAAGCGAGGCGATTTGCTGACTCTCAAAACGGCTGGTGCTTATGGTATGTCGATGGCTTCACGATATAATCAGCACGACCTTCCTGCGGCAGTTTATTCTGATGAGTTGTAAATAATGGTCTATAATAAAAAAATACCGAGCTATCTGCTCGGTATTTTTTATTTGCTTTCGAGGTACTCCTTGATATTCTCTGCGATGCGCTCAATCAGCACCTTGCGGGCGACATCGGCAGCCCACGCTGTATGTGGCGCAGCAACAAGCGAGTATTTGTCCGCGAGATCGTAGAGAGGTGACGAGTGCAACGGCTCGCGCGAGAATACATCGAGTCCTGCTCCGGCTATTACTTTGTTGTTCAGTGCTTTGGCGAGTGCCGTTTCATCAATTATTCCTCCGCGTGCAACATTTATAATAATCGATGTAGGCTTCATCATTGCGAGTTCCTTTTCGCCAATCAAGCCCTTTGTTGTTGGAGTAAGAGGGCAGTGAATGGATACAATATCAGCCCAACCGAGCAACTCTTCGAGAGCCATCTGCGGATACTCCTCCTTGCGTATTGCGCCCGAAGTGGAGGTGTAGGCTACCTCACAACCAAATGCAGTTGCAAGTCGTGCCACCTCGCGACCTATCGCTCCCATTCCGATAATGCCCCATTTCGAGCCACGCAGTTGTCGCACAGGGCGACCGAAATGAAAAATGTCATCTGTTGCAGCGTACGCTCCATTTTTGAAGTAGTCATCGAAATATTTGGTGTTTTTGAAGAGCGAGAGGGCAAAGTTAATGGTCGCCTCTGCCACCGAATATGTCGAGTAGCCTGCAACATTCTTTACTCCGATACCCAGCTCGGCTGCCGTGTCCAAATCGACATTGTTCATTCCCGTAGCTGCAATGGCAACAAAGCGCAAGTCGGGTAGCGCACGAAGTGTCTCGGCACGCAATACGGTCTTGTTGCATATCACAACCTCTGCACCTTTGCAATGCTCCAATACCTGCTCCTTTGAGGTGCGGTCATATCCTACATACTCACCCAACTCCTTAATCGGAGTCAAATCCATATCGCCCAACGAATACTCGTCTAAAAATGCTATTTTCATAACCAAAATAACTTTTAACTTTTAACTTTTAACTTTTAACTCTGTTGTTAGCTTTCTCACAACTACCGAAGCGCACGCAATGCCGAAAGTTGCCGGCATATACGATACCGTACCAACTTGCGATTTGTGGTTTTGCTCCTCACACAATACCATCGCCCCTTCAACAGGTGGCTCTGCCGAGAATACCGCCTTAAAGCCTTTGCGAATACCAATCTTGTGCAGACGCTTACGCAACATATGAGCCAAAGGGCAGTGATGCGTCTTTGAAATGTCGGCAATCTCTACCTTTGTAGGGTCTAATTTTGCCCCTGCACCCATCGAACTTACAACGGGATATCCGCGGTCAATGCAACCCTTTATCAATGCGAGCTTTGGCGATAGTGTATCTATTGCATCTACCACATAATCAAACTGTTCGCTGTCGAGCAAAAGGTCTGTCTTCTCGTCTTTTATGTAGTCGTTTACAACCCTCAAATCGAGCTCGGGGTTGATGTCGCGCAGACGCTCTGCCAGAACCTCGCTCTTGGGGCGACCAATGGTGGAGTGGAGGGCTATTAACTGGCGGTTGATGTTGCTCTCTCCTACGCAATCCGAGTCGGCAATGGTCATCTTTCCTATGCCACTACGCACCAACATCTCAGCAGTGTAAGCACCAACACCACCAAGCCCTACAACAAGCACATTTGCCTCTTGCAGTTGCTTCATCTTCTCCTCGCCAAAGAGGAGTTTGCTTCTCTCTAACCACATAAATTTACTACCTTTGACACAAAGGTAGTAAATTAAATTGAGAATTAAGAATTGAGAATTAAGAATTGAAAATTAGAGCGAAATTTTCTTCTGTGGCGGTGGTAAGTTCGGCTACGGAGATACCTCGCAACTCGGCAATTTTTTCGTAAATATCCTCTATCGGAGTTGCGCTCTCGTCTGTTTCGACAAAGAGGTTGGAGAGTGGGGTAGAGCGCATTGCTTCGATGGTTTTCGGCGAGCGAAAAGTGCGTTCCCCAAATGATAGGTAATATCCCTCAGCCACAGCGCGTTGCGCCTGCTCTTTCGAACCGATAAAACCGTGAAAAATCACCGCCTTCAAATGATAATTTTTCAATGTCTGCATCACCTCCTCAAAGGCGCGAACACAGTGCAGAACGACAGGTTTTTGCACACGCTCGGCAATGGCTAATTGCGCTCGAAAAATGAGCATCTGCTCCTCGCGCGGAACGCTGCACGCAAAGTCCAACCCAATCTCTCCGACAGCATTGGCGGTGGTGATGCTATCCTCAATGGCAGAGATGTCGCCAACAAGTGCCTGCCAAGGGTGAATACCCACGGTATCAATAGTTTGCGCATGCGTAAGTGTATTATGCGTGTGAATATCTACAACCATTGCAAGTGTAAAGTTAGTGAATTTTTGCAATAATTGTGAAAAAAATAACACAAAAAGGGTATAATCTCGCAAAAAATTTGTATCTTCGCGAGCGATTTTTAGGGCTTTTAATCCCTATGGGAATTAACGATTTTTTCCAAAACAAGAAACAAATAATTTTATTCACTAACAAAAACACAAAAAACATGTCGAAAATCATTAAACTTTGCAAAGGTTTGGATATTCGCTTGCAGGGAGAGGCACAGAAGACGATAGTCGATGCTCCATTGGCTTCGGAGTACGCTGTGTCGCCACTCGATTTCGAGGGCATTACCCCAAAGATGCTTGTTAAGGTTGGTGACACAGTAGAGGCAGGCTCGCCACTCTTCTTCGATAAGAAGCGACCTGAAATTCTCTTCACATCGCCTGTCAGCGGTACTGTTGCTGCTGTCAATCGTGGCGAGAAGCGTAAGATTCTCTCTGTTGTTGTCACTGCGGACAAAGAGATTGCTTATAAGCACTTCTCTGCGCTCGACCTCTCGAAGGCATCGCGTGAGCAGATTATCGAACTTTTGCTCGAATCGGGTTTGTGGACGATGTTTGTTCAGCGTCCTTACGGTGTTGTCGCTTCACCGAGCGACAAACCAAAGGCTATCTTTGTGTCGGCATTCGACAGCGCACCTCTCGCAACCGACTATGACTTTGCTCTTGCTGACCAACAGCAGCCGTTGCAGAAGGGATTTGATGTATTGCGCCGTCTGACCGATGGTAAGGTACATCTCTCGTACAACGCTTGCGGTCAAAAGCCAGAGATTGAGGGCGTAGAGTTGCACGCATTCAAGGGTAAGCACCCTGCGGGCAATGTGGGCGTTCAGATTCACCATATCGACCCAATCAACAAGGGCGAGAAGGTTTGGACCTTGAACATTCAGGATGTCGTAATTCTCGGTCGTTTGTTCCTTACGGGTAAGGTTGATTTCTCGCGCGTAATTGCAGTTGCAGGTTCGTGCGTGGCAGAGCCAAAGTACTACCGCGTAGTGGCAGGTGCTTCGATTGAGTCTATCCTCGGTGGCAAGTTGTCGAATGAGCATGCTCGCGTTATCTCGGGCAATGTCTTGACGGGTCGCAATGTTGGCAAGGAGGGCTTCCTCGGTGTCAATGCTAACCAACTTACCGTAATTCCTGAGGGTGATAACTACGAGTTGCTCGGTTGGGCAATGCCTCGTTTCAAGAAGTTCTCGGTATCGCGTGCATACTTCTCTTGGCTGTTCCCTTGTCGTAAGTACAACCTCGACACCAATCTTAATGGTGGTGAGCGTGCTTTCGTTATGAACGACCTCTACGAGAAGTACTTGCCAATGGATATCTATCCTGTGCATCTTGTGAAGGCTTGTATTGCTAACGATTTGGATAAGATGGAGAATCTCGGTATCTACGAGGTTGTGGAGGAGGACTTGGCACTCTGCGAGTTCGTCTGCCCTTCGAAGATTGAGATTCAGCAGATTCTCCGCAATGGTATTAACACAATGATTAAGGAGGAGGAGTAATGAAGGCACTTCGTAATATTGTAGATAAGATTAAGCCAACCTTCTCGAAGGGTGGCAAACTCGGTTTCTTGCACTCGACTTTCGATGCTTTCGAGACCTTCTTGTTCGTTCCTAACACCACAACTCAGCACGGTGCGCATGTTCGTGACTGTAACGATATCAAGCGTACAATGATTACCGTGGTTGTGGCTCTTATCCCTTGCCTCTTGTTCGGCTGCTACAATACAGGCTTGCAGGTAGGCTTGGAGGGCTGGTTGGCATTTGCTTACGGCTTGGTGCGTATCCTTCCGATGATTGCCGTATCGTATATCGTTGGTTTGGGTATCGAATTTACCGTAGCGCAGTGGCGTGGTCACGAGGTTAATGAGGGTTTCCTCGTTTCGGGACTCCTAATTCCTTTGGTTATGCCTGTAAGCACTCCGCTTTGGATGGTAGGTTTGGGTACTGCATTTGCCGTAGTCTTCGGTAAGGAGATTTTCGGTGGTACGGGTATGAATGTATTTAACCCAGCTGTTTTGGCTCGTGCATTCGTATTCTTCGCCTACACTCCGCAGATGTCGGGTGAGACCGTTTGGTACTCGACTTGGAAGATGTTTGGCGCAACCGACGCTCAGACAGGTGCTACCGCTTTGGAGCAGTTGGCTACAACGGGCGGTATGCAGTGGTCGGCTCTCGATGCGTTCCTCGGATTTATCCCTGGCTCGTTCGGTGAGACTTCAACCTTGGCTATCCTGATTGGTGCTGCTATCTTGCTCTACACGGGCGTAGCTTCTTGGAAGACTATGGTGTCGGTATTTGTCGGTGGCTTGGCTATGGCATATCTCTTCAACCTTTGTGGCGTTGGCGCAATGGGCTCGCAGGGTGTTGAGCCTTATATGCACTTGCTCGTTGGCGGTTTTGCCTTCGGTGCTGTGTTTATGGCAACAGACCCTGTAACTTCGGCTCAGACTTCGACCGGTAAGTATATCGTAGGCTTCTTGACAGGTGCTATCGCAATTATGATTCGTGAGATTAACCCTGCATATCCTGAGGGTATGATGCTCTCGATTCTCTTTATGAATGCGTTGGCTCCGCTTGTTGACTACTTTGTGGTTGAGGCTAATATCCGCCGCCGTAAGAATCGTGTAAAAACTGTTAAATAAGGAGGGTAAGGCTATGAAATTCAATACAAATAGTAATGTATATATCATCATCTACTCGGTAGTGATGGTAGTTATCGTGGCTGTATTGCTGTCGTTGGCAGCCCTCGGCTTGAAGCCTCGTCAGGACGAGAATATCCTCAACGAGAAGAAGACTCAGATTGTGAAGGCTCTCGGCTACGATGCAGCTACAACCGCTTATGGCGATGTTGTTGCAGAGGCTCTGTTACTCAATGCAGATGGTGCAGTCGTAGAGAGCGATGTTGCAAAGGTTTTCGAGGCTTTGCAGAGCGTTAAGGATACTCGTGATGCAGGTCAGTTCCCAATCTTCAAGGCTACCGATGGCAGTGTTGTAGTGCCTTTGTATGGTGCAGGTCTTTGGGGACCAATCTGGGGCTATATCGCTTTGGCTCCCGATATGAATACCGTTAAGGGTATCGTACTCGACCACTCGGGCGAGACTCCGGGCTTGGGTGCGGAGATTACCACTGCAAAGCATCAGGCTATGTATCCGGGTAAGACCGTATTCGAGGGCGAGGAGTTGGTTGGTATCACCTTGAAGAAGGGTGGTGCTGACGAGAACAATCCTCACGAGGTTGATGCCATCACCGGTGGTACAAAGACTTCGGACGGTGTGTCGGCTATGATTAAGGATTGCTTGGTGTCGTATGTGCCATATTTCGTGGCAACAAAGGCGGCAGCCGAGCAGGTGTCTAACGAATTAAACACAGAGAACAATGGCAAGTAAGAGTTTGAAAAATTTGACAGCTCCGCTTAGCGGAAATAACCCTGTCATCGTTCAGATTCTCGGAATCTGTTCGGCTTTGGCTGTTACCGTGCAACTCAAACCTGCTATTGTTATGGGTTTGTCGGTAATGGTAGTTACAGCGTTTGCCAACTTGGTGATGTCGCTTTTGCGTAAGGGCGTACCTTCGCGTATTCGTATCATCGTGCAGTTGGTTGTTATCGCTGCGTTGGTTATCTTGGTAGATCAGGTATTGAAGGCATTTGTTTACGATGTATCGAAGCAGTTGTCGGTATATGTTGGTCTGATTATTACAAACTGTATCGTAATGGGCCGTGTTGAGGCGTTTGCATTGCAGAACAAGCCTTGGGATTCGTTCCTCGATGGTATCGGTAACGGTGCAGGCTACGGCTTGATTCTCGTAATCGTGGCATTCTTCCGCGAGTTGCTCGGCTCGGGCTCGTTGTTTGGCTATCCAATCTTCGAGAAGCTCGGTCTTTACGAATTGGGCTACGCAAACTGCGGTTTGATGTTGTTCCCACCGATGGCGTTGATTATCGTTGGTTGCATCATCTGGATTCACCGTACTATTAACACTAACTTACAGGAGAAATAGGAGGATAGATTATGGAAACATTGAATTTATTTATTCGTTCGATTTTTATCGACAACATGGTCTTCGCATTCTTCTTCGGAATGTGCTCCTACATTGCCGTATCGAAGAGTGTTAAGACAGCTCTCGGTCTTGGTCTTGCCGTAACTTTCGTGCAGACAATGACTGTGCCTTTGAACTACCTCTTGAATGAGTATGTTTTGGCTCCTAATGCGTTGGTTGAGGGTGTAGATTTGTCGTTCCTCTCGTTCATCGTCTTTATCGCCGTTATCGCTGCATTTGTGCAGTTGGTGGAGATGATTGTCGAGAAGTTCTCGCCAACCCTCTACAACCAGCTCGGTATCTTCCTCCCGCTTATCGCTGTAAACTGCGCCATCATGGGTGGCTCGTTGTTTATGCAGCAGATGGTCGGAGCAGGCGAGATTCGCAATGTTGGCGAGTCGGTAGTATATGGTTTAGGCTCAGGACTCGGTTGGTGGTTGGCTATCGTTATGATGGCTGCTATCCGTGAGCGTCTTGCCTACTCGCATATTCCGGCTGCATTGAAGGGTCCGGGTATCGCATTTATTATCACAGGCCTTATGGGTATCGCATTTATGATATTCTCTGGTATTCAGTTGTAAACCTTTAATAAGAGTATAAAAAGATGGTAAAAGTAATTATTGTTGCAATCGTTGCCTTTCTTGCAGTAACACTCCTTTTGGTGGCACTGTTGCTCTTTGCAAAGGCTAAATTGACCTCGTCGGGTAGCGTAACTATCGACATCAACAACGGCAAGAAGGTCGTTGAGGTTGAGGCTGGTGGTAATCTCCTCTCAACACTTGCTACGGCAGACATCTTCCTTCCATCGGCTTGCGGTGGTAAGGGTGCCTGCGGACAGTGCAAGTGTCAGGTATTGGAGGGTGGTGGCGAGGTGCTTCCTACCGAAACAGGCTTCTTCAACCGTAAGCAGATTCGCGATAATTGGCGTTTGGGCTGTCAGGTGAAGGTTAAGGAGAATATGAAGATTGCAGTTCCCGACTCTGTGTTGAGCATCAAGAAGTGGGAGAAGTCG
>JAZPYA010000004.1:0-24836 GCA_045543935.1 Alistipes sp. | reverse complement strand
GTCAGAAGATTCCTTTCTTTGCCGATTCGGATCAGCCATACAACGCCGTTATGGCGAATGTGGCACTCCGCGCAAAGGCCGATAAGATTATTCTTGGAGGTATGGGTCTTACAAATGACGACTTCCTCTACTTTAAGCAGGTGTTCGAGAATGCAGGAGCTTTGGACCGTATCGTATCCTTCGTGAATACTACAGAAAACCCTCCTGTAGAGCGACTCCTCGTACCTGATATGGCCTTGACTGCTGCGGAGTACTTCGCTGTGGATAAGGGCGAGAAGGTGTTGGTGCTCTTGACCGATATGACCCTGTATGCCGATGCTTTGGCTATCGTATCGAACCGTATGGACCAGATTCCGTCGAAGGACTCTATGCCTGGTTCGCTCTACTCGGATTTGGCGAAGATTTACGAGAAGGCGGTACAGTTGCCTAATGGAGGTTCTATCACCATTATCGCCGTTACAACCCTCTCAGGAGGCGATATTACCCACGCTATTCCGGATAATACGGGATATATCACCGAGGGTCAGCTCTTCCTTCGTAACGACTCCGATACAGGTAAGGTTATCATCGACCCATTCCGTTCGTTGTCGCGTTTGAAGCAGCTTGTTATCGGAAAGAAGACTCGTGAGGACCACCCTCAGGTGATGAACGCCTGCGTGCGTCTCTATGCCGATGCAGCCAATGCAAAGACCAAGTTGGAGAATGGTTTCGATTTGTCGGACTATGATGAGCGTGCTTTGCGCTTTGCGAAGGACTACTCGGAGAAGTTGCTCGCCATCGATGTAAACATCGAGATTACCGAGATGCTTGACACTGCGTGGTCGCTCTTTAGCAAGTACTTCTCGAAGGAGGAGGTTGCAATCAAGGCAGAACTTATCGAGAAATATTGGAAAGCATAATTAGGCGATGGCAATCAAATTTCAATATAACAAGACTTCGCTTGGCGAGCTCGGCAAACAGCTGAAGATGCGTCAGAAGGCACTCCCTACCATCAAGAGTAAGGAGTCGGCACTGCGCACCGAGGTTAAGCGAGCGAAGGACTCCGCAGCAGAGTACCGCGAGCGATTAGATGCGCTCATAGCCGAGTACGACTATATGGTGGCTCTGTGGGGAGAGTTTGATTGTACCCTTGTTCGCGTTGCAGATGTCGATTTAACAACACAGAAGATTGCGGGAGTTCGTATTCCTGTACTCAACGAGGTGAAGTTCGAGAGCAAGCCGTTCGATTTGTTCTCCTCGCCAGCGTGGTACAGCGATGGAGTGGAGCTCTTGCGCAAGATTGCAACCTTGGGCATAGAGTTCGAGGTCTATAATCGCAAGACCGCACTTTTGGACTATGCACGCCGAAAGACTACTCAAAAGGTGAACCTCTACGAGAAGGTGCAGATACCAGGGTATGAGGACGCTATACGAAAGATTAAGCGATTTATGGAGGATGAAGAAAACCTTTCTAAATCGGCACAGAAAATCGTCAAAACTCGCCAGCAGGCTGCCGCAAAGGAGGGCGGAGAGAGATGATTGTAAAGATGATGAAATACAATATCGTCTTGTTCTCGGCAGAGCGCGAACACTTTATCGAGCGTTTGCGTGAGTTGGGTATGGTCGATATCACCACTTCCGGTTGGGAGCCAACCGAGGCGGATAGAGAACTCGTTACCGCTATCGAGAGCCGCACAAAGGCACTCGCTGCGCTCGAACAATTCTCTAATAGCGAGGATTATATCGCAGGTGGTGCAAAAGTTGAGAAGGGCGAAGTCTTCGAGGCTTATCAGTCGGCACAAGCGACTATCGCTGCTGCAAAGTCGGAGAATGCTCGTCTGCAAAAGTCGCTTGACGAGTGGCTTGCTTGGGGCGACTTCGACTGTTCGACACTTGCCAAGTTGGCAGAGAGTGGAGTGGTGTTGCGCTACTTCACGGCTCAACGCGCAACCTTCGAGAAGAGCAGCGAGGAGTGGGGTGCAAACCTCAATATCGCTGTCGTAGGCGAGGACGACTCGACCGTTCGCTTTGTCGTTATCGGCAATGGCTCGGAGGAGATAGCAATCGACGCGCAGGAGCAGAAAGCTCCAACGATGAACAACTCGGAGTTGAAGGCTCTGCTCGAGCAGAACGAGGCTACCGTAAAGGCTCAGAACGCTGTTTTGAGTGCTGTGGCTGATGCTCGCACTGAGATTGAGGCGGAGTTGGCTGCTTTGAAGTCGAAGATGCAGGATGTTCGCATTGAGGCTACGGCAGATAAGGCAGCCGAGGGATTATTGCTCGTTATGGAGGGCTGGGCAGAGAAGGCTACTTCGGAGCAGGTTGATGCCGTTTTGAACGAATATCCGAATGTTGTCTATATCAAGGAGAATCCGACCGAGGAGGACGAGACACCGGTTAAGTTGAAGAACAACCGCTTTGCTCGCTTGTTCGAGCTGATTGGTGGCTTGTATGCCCTTCCAAAGTATGGTACGCTGGATATGACACCGTTCTTTGCACCATTCTATATGCTCTTCTTTGCAATATGTTTGAACGATGCGGGATATGGTGCTATTATCCTCTTGCTGGGTATCTTGATGCGATTCTTGATGGGAGAGAAGATGCGCAAGATGGCGTACCTTACAATGATTTGCGGTGGTGCAACCACGCTCTTCGGATTGGCTACCGGCTCACTGTTCGGTATGTCGATACCTACGGCCTTGTTCGATTTCCAAGCGGAGTTTTTCTCGTGGGCATTGGCTCTCGGAGTATTCCAGATTCTGTTCGGTATGTTGCTTAACATTATCTTCAAGGCGAGCCATTTCGGCATTAAATCGACCTTTGCTACGCTTGGTTGGTTTATCGTGCTTGTGTCGGCTTGCTTGGCAGGAGGTTTACAACTGCTCAACGAGAATTGGGTAATTCCGGGCTTTACGACCTCCTCTATTGCCTTCTATGTGGCTATGGGTGTGGGCTTGTTTATGATGCTCTTCCTGAATGATTTGAGCCGTAAGCCTATCGAGTACATCTTGCTCTATGGCTTCTTGAAGAACTTTGCTTCGGGCTTGTGGGATACCTATAATAACATAACGGGATTGTTGAGCGATGTACTCTCCTATATCCGACTCTTTGCTATCGGCTTGTCGGGTGGTGTGTTGGCGCAGGTTTTCAACTCGTTGGCTATGGGACTTACAGGTCTTGATGCAGGTATCGAGCAATTTGGGGTTGGTACGGTGTTCCAGATTTTGGGTGCAACGGCAATCCTCTTGGTCGGACACGCCATCAACCTATTTATGTCCACCATATCGTCATTCGTTCACCCTATGCGTTTGACCTTCGTGGAGTTTTACAAAAATGCAGGCTTTGAGATGACAACACGAGCATTCGAGCCTCTTACAAAAGAGAAATAACAAACAATTTAATAACTAATTAAAAACACATTACAATTATGAATTCAGCTTTGATTTTGGCCTATGTAGGTGTAGCACTGATGGTAGGCTTGGCAGGTATTGCTTCGGCAGTAGGTACAGCAATTTGCGGTCAGACCGCAGTAGGTGCAATGAAGAAGAATGGTGGCGCTTTCGGTAGCTACATGATTCTCTCGGCACTCCCAGGTTCGCAGGGCCTTTATGGCTTCGTATGTTTCTTTATGGTTCAGGGACTTTTGACTCCTGAGATTTCGATGTTCCAGGCAGCCGCTGTATTTGGTGCAGGTTTGCTCGTTGGTATCGTTAACTTGGCTGCTGCTATCTATCAGGGTAAGGTCTGCGCTAACGGTATCGCAGCAATCGGTAATGGTCACGATGTTATGGGTAAGACCCTTATCCTTGCAGCGTTCCCGGAGTTGTATGCTATCTTGACTGTTGCAGCAACATTCCTCATCTCTAACGCAGTCGCTTAAGCAGAAACATTCTGAGCGGTGAATTTTGCACTGCTCTTCGGTAAGCGAGCTCCTCACATACGCTTAAGTATGCTGCGGGCTCGCTTCCTTGTTTAGTACAAAATTCCCTCACTCATAATGCTTCTGTGTGTTTGGGTGCAGTGAGGGGACTACTTTTTATTAAATGTGTTTTTGCTGTGCTCTCATCTGCTTAAAAACAATTTTCTTTTGCGATGCACCACATCTCACGACTTCTGACAAAAAATTGGAAATATTCTGAATGCAGATTTCTTGCGCGTATATATGAGAAAGTTGCAATTTTTTTGCAACTTTTTTTTCATTTTGTCTTTTTTAGTATCTTTGTAAAAAATTAGACGAAGAAACTTTATGAATTACATAATTATACTTGCCGTTGCGATGGTTGCAGTCGTTGTTGGTGCAGTGTGTGGTTACTTTATGGCGCGTACTCGTAGCATCGCTGCTGAAACTATGCTTCAACAGAAACAGATTGAAACAGAGCAGATTAAAACAGAACTATCAGAGTGTCGCACCCAAAATATAACACTGCGTGCCGAGAATGCCCGCCTTGATGAGCAGTTGCGCCAGCAGGCAGAGGAGCGCAAGAATTTGCGCTCGGAGTCGGAGATGATTTTCCGCGAGATTGCAACCTCGATATTCGATGAGAAGTCGAAGGTTATGCGCGAGAGTAATCGCAACCAACTCGGCGAGATTCTCACTCCGTTCAAGAGTGACCTTGAGAGTCTGCGCAAGACTATCAACGATTGCTATATTGGCGAGATGAGCGAGGTTAAATCGCTGAAGGAGCAGGTCAAAGATTTGACAGATTTGAACAACACTATAGGTCGCGAGGCGAAGGAGCTGACTCAAGCCCTCAAGGGCAACTCGAAGGTGCAGGGCGATTGGGGCGAGATGCTTCTCAAACAACTGCTCGAAAAGTCGGGCTTGGAGGAGGGCGTGAACTATGTTCTGCAAGCTACCGAAAATGAAGATGGCTCGAAAATCAAGGGTGAAACAGGCGGACAACTACGCCCCGATGCGATATTTTATCTGCCCGAGGGTAAGAGCCTTGTAATCGACTCGAAGGTGTCGCTCACGGCATATACCGACTATGTGAATGCTTCGGCAGAGGAACAGTCGGTGGCATTGGCAGCTCACCTGCGCTCGGTAAAACAACATATTGACGAGTTGGCACGCAAGGAGTATCCGAAGTATGTGCAGAATGCGGCGGATTTCGTGATGATGTTTGTGCCGAATGAGGGGGCATATTTGGCGGCTTTGAATGCCGATAAAGAGCTGTGGGAGAGTGCTTATCAGCGTCATATTGTGATTATCAGCCCGACACATCTTATCTCGGTATTGAAGTTGATGTATCAACTTTGGATTCGCGACAAGCAGACCAAAAATGCGTTGAAAATCGCCGAAGAGACGGGTAAATTATACGATAAATTTGTCAATTTCGTGGGAGACTTGGAGGAGGTTGGCAAACATATCGACAAGGCGAATGTGGTCTATGAGGAGGCGTACAAAAAATTGTCGAGTGGCAAGGGCAATCTTCTCTCGCGAGTTGAGGGCATACGTGAACTCGGTGTCAAGACCGCGAAAAAATTAAAGGTGGATACCGAAGAGCAAGAGTAGGGACGATGAAACGATTCTTTTACATATTGGTAATGTTGTCTGTAGTTTGTTGTACAGACAATAAGGAGTCGGATTCAAGACCTTTGATCGTTCCGACCACCGCCCTATTATGATGGAGTTTGATATGACAAACTAAAGTGTTCGTTTGCAGATTTTTTTACAGGCAGATGATTATTTTCTATATTTTTTGTATATTTGTACTCTTAAAGCGGTGATGAGTTGTAATTTATGTCAGAATATAAATTGAAAATAGGCATTACGCAAGGCGATACCAACGGCATCGGCTGGGAGGTGATAATAAAGGCGTTGTCACACCCGCAGATGGTAGAGTTGTTTACCCCTGTGGTTTATGGAGCTAAACATATAGCCGAATTTTACACTCGCGGTTTGGAGGGTGTAGAGCCGTTGCAGTTCCATATCTGCAACTCGGCAGCCGAGGCTCGTAAGGGTAAAATCAACTTGGTGGAATGTGGTGCCAAGGATACTCGTATTGATGCAGGTCGTGCTACCGAGGAGTCGGCAAAACAGGCTCTCGATGCACTCGAGAAGGCGAGCGCCGACCTTGTAGCGGGTGATTTGGCGGCGGTGGTTACTGCGCCAATC
This sequence comes from Alistipes sp., assembly GCA_045543935.1. Classification (GTDB taxonomy): domain Bacteria; phylum Bacteroidota; class Bacteroidia; order Bacteroidales; family Rikenellaceae; genus Alistipes. The sequence continues at coordinate 18,739 of JAZPYA010000004.1, read as the reverse complement.
AACAAAGAGTCGATGCAGAAAGTCGGCTTCGGCTTTACGGGACACACTGAGTACTTCGCCTCGAAGGCGGAGGGCGAGCCGATGATGATAATGTGCAGTGAGTTGATGTGCGTGGCGTTGCAGACGGTGCATATTCCGGTCGAGAAGGTCGCAAAATCGCTTTCGGCAGAGAAGATTACGGCTTCGCTTGTGGCGTTGCGTCAGGTGTTGAAGCAGGACTTTGGTGTTGTCGAGCCTCGCATTGCGGTTTTGTCGCTCAATCCACACGCCGGAGATGGCGGTCTGCTTGGTTCGGAAGAGGAGCAGATTATCCGCCCTGCAGTGCAGGAGGCTGCAAAACAAGGCGTTTTGGCATTTGGACCTTTCGCGGCCGATGGTCTTTTCTACGGCGAGGAGTACAAGAAGTTCGATGCAATACTCGCAATGTATCACGATCAAGGTTTGACACCATTCAAGGCGTTATCTCCTGATGGTGTGAATTTTACGGCAGGCCTGGATATTGTTCGTACTTCGCCCGACCACGGTACGGCATACGATATTGCGGGCAAGAATTTGGCAGATGCACAGTCGATGCGCAATGCGATTTACAATGCGATAGATATTGTTAATAGTCGCAAGAACTACAAGTTTTGGAGTCGCAATCCTCTCGAACATTTTGAGCGCGAGAAGGGCAGAGATGTGTCGATGAAGGACCTACAAGCAGCAGTGAGCAGTGAGCAGTGAGCAGTGAGTAGTTAAAAAAATAATTTTGCATTTTGCATTTTGCATTTTGAAATACCGCGCAACTGAGCAGTAATCCGTCTCGTGATTGTGGAGCTGTGAAGGCGCAAAACATAAACAATTTATAAAACTTAAAAAGCAGTATGATTAAAGTTTCGTTTCCCGATGGCTCGATTCGTGAGTTCGAGCAGGGGGTAACAGCCTACCAAGTTGCAGAGAGTATCAGCCCTCGTTTAGCTGCGGACTGTCTGGCTGCTTCGGTAGATGGTGCGACCGTTGATATGTCGCACGCGTTGGCACAGGATTGTGCAATCAAATTCTTTAAGTGGGACGATGCAGAGGGTAAGCACGCCTTCTGGCACACCTCTTCGCACCTCTTGGCGGAGGCTTTGCAGGCGTTGTATCCGGGTATCAAGTTCGGTATCGGTCCGGCTATCGAGCAGGGCTTCTACTACGATGTCGATTCGCCAACACCGATTTTGGAGTCTGACCTCGCAAAGATCGAGGCGAAGATGACCGAGTTGGCTCGTCAGAAGGAGGAGTTGGTGCGTACAGAGGTGTCGAAAGCTGACGCTCTCAAAACCTTCACCGAGAAGGGCGATGAGTACAAGTGCGAGTTGATTTCGGACTTGGAGGACGGTACAATCTCGTTCTACACAAATGGTACATTCACTGACCTCTGTCGTGGTCCGCATATTCCACACACAGGTCATATCAAAGCTATAAAATTGACCTCGGTAGCGGGCGCATATTGGCGCGGTGACGAGAAAAACAAGATGCTTACCCGTATCTATGGCGTTTCGTTCCCGAAGAAGTCGATGCTCGATGAGTATCTCGCATTGCTCGAAGAGGCGAAGAAGCGCGACCACCGCAAGTTGGGCAAGGAGTTGGAGTTATTTACCTTCTCGCAGCGTGTAGGTCAAGGTTTGCCACTCTGGTTGCCAAAGGGTGCCGAGTTGCGCGACCGCCTAGAACGCTTCTTGCGTAAGATTCAGAAGCAGTATGGCTATCAGCCTGTTATTACCCCTCCAATTGGAAATAAGGATTTGTATGTTACTTCGGGACACTATGCAAAGTATGGCAAGGACTCGTTCCAGCCTATCCACACCCCAATTGAGGGCGAGGAGTACCTGCTCAAACCGATGAACTGCCCTCACCACTGCGAGATTTACCGTAGCAAGCCACACTCGTACAAGGATCTTCCTGTTCGTTTGGCGGAGTTCGGTACAGTATGTCGCTACGAGCAGTCGGGCGAGTTGCACGGATTGACTCGCGTGCGTGCATTTACCCAAGACGATGCCCACCTCTTCGTACGCCCAGACCAATTGCTGGAGGAGTTCGAGAAGGTTATGGATATTGTTCTCTACATCTTCAAGACCTTGAAGTTCGAGAACTACACGGCGCAGATTTCGTTGCGCGACCCTAACAACAAGGAGAAGTATATCGGCTCTGACGAGAATTGGGAGAAGGCAGAGTCTGCAATTATCCAGGCTTGTAAGGATAAGGGTATGAACGCTGTGGTTGAGTATGGCGAGGCTGCATTCTATGGACCTAAACTCGACTTTATGGTTAAAGATGCTCTCGGTCGTAGCTGGCAGTTGGGTACTATTCAGGTTGACTATAACCTTCCGGAGCGTTTCGACTTGACCTACAAGGGTGCTGACGATAAACTTCACCGCCCAATTATGATTCACCGTGCGCCATTTGGCTCGATGGAGCGATTTGTGGCAGTATTGTTGGAGCATACCGCAGGTAAGTTCCCGTTGTGGCTCGCACCTGACCAGGCTGTTGTACTCCCTATTTCGGAGAAGTATAACGCATATGCCGAGGAGGTTGTTGCATTCTTGAACGAGCGCGATGTTCGTGCGCAGATTGACGACCGCAACGAGAAAATTGGCCGTAAGATTCGCGACAACGAGTTGAAGCGTATCCCTTACCTCCTCATTGTTGGCGAGAAGGAGGCTGCCGAGCATACCGTATCTGTCCGCGCACAAGGCGAGGGCGATAAGGGCTCGATGACACTCGAAGAGTATGCAAAATATATGTCAGACCTCGTAGCAAAAGAGATTGAAGCAATATAAAAATGCAGAACCGACGCTGCGGAGCGAGCGCAGAGGGAGCTTGCTCACTTTGCCGAGCCGCAAGGAGGAAAAGCCCTCGAAGAGGGGTTAATGCAAAATGAAATAAATTTTTAACTTTTAATTTTTAACTTTTAACTTAGCTGAAAGCTAATGGCAGGATTCAAACCGTTTACGCCACGCCCGGCAGGAGCTCGTCCGGGCAATGCTCCTCGCGGACGCCGTCCCGAGAAGGAGAACCCACATCGAATTAATGAAGAGATTACAGCCGACACTGTCCGCATCGTAGGCGACAATGTCGAGCCAAATCTCGTAGTGCCTATCTCGAAGGCTCTGCAACTTGCAGACGAGATGGAACTCGACCTCGTTGAAATCTCTCCTAATGCACAACCTCCAGTATGTCGAATTGTCGATTACCAGAAGTTCCTCTACCAGCAGAAGAAAAAGCAGAAGGAGATTAAGGCGAAGCAGACCAAGATTGTAATCAAGGAGATTCGTTTTGGTCCGCAGACTGATGATCATGACTTCAACTTCAAACTCCGTCACGCCGAGAATTTCATCAAGGAGGGTGCAAAGGTTAAGGCTTATGTCTTCTTCCGTGGTCGTAGTATTGTCTTCAAGGAGCAGGGCGAGATTCTTCTCCTCCGCTTCGCGCAAGCACTTGAGGAGATAGCAAAGGTTGAGGTTATGCCACAGTTGGAGGGTAAGAAGATGAATATGATTCTGGCCCCAAAACCCAAAAAGAACTAAATTTAATTGACGATTTAGTCGTTATACTGCGATAAGCGAGTTCCTCACATACGCCAAGTATGCTGCGGACTCGCTTTCTTGTATGCCTATAAATCGTCTAATTAAATTTGTTCTTTTGGTAGCAGAAGATCCCCCCTAATTCCTCTAATGCCCCTAACACCCCTAACACCCTTACTCAAAACAAAAAAAGTGGAGAATTAAAAAACTCTCCACTCTCAACTCTGAACTCTCCGCTCTTTATTACATCATACCGCCCATTCCGCCGGCAGGCATAGGTGGCATCGGAACTTCGTGTTTTTTCTCTGCCAAGACACACTCTGTGGTGAGGAACATCGAGGCAATCGAAGCGGCATTTTCAAGTGCCACACGCGACACCTTGGTAGGGTCGATAATACCTGCTTCGAGCATATCCTCGTAGCGATCCTCGCGAGCATTGTAGCCGAATGTACCCTTACCCTCTCGTACTTTGTTTACTACTACCGAGCCTTCGCCACCAGCATTGTTTACAATCTGACGAAGTGGCTCCTCGATAGCACGCTTCACGATATGGATACCTGTAGTCTGGTCGTCATTGTCGCCCTTCAAGCCCTCGAGCGACTCGATAGCGCGGATATATGCAACACCGCCACCAGGAACGATACCCTCTTCAACTGCTGCGCGAGTAGCAGCGAGAGCATCATCTACGCGGTCTTTCTTCTCCTTCATCTCGACCTCGGTAGCTGCACCAACATAGAGTACGGCAACGCCACCTGCCAACTTCGCCAATCGCTCCTGCGACTTCTCGCGGTCGTAGTCGGACTTTGTAATCTCGATTGATGCACGAATCTGCTCCACGCGCTGTCTGATGCGCTCCTTATCGCCACAGCCATCTACGATGGTGGTGTTCTCTTTGTTCATTGTAACCTTCTCGGCACAACCAAGAGCTTCGATTGTTGCATCCTCAAGACGCATACCCTTCTCGGTCGAGATTACGGTAGCACCTGTCAAAGCTGCGATATCCTCCAACAACTCCTTACGGCGGTCGCCGAAGCCCGGAGCCTTACAAGCTGCAATCTTCAATGTGCCACGCAACTTATTCACTACGAGAGCCGACAAAGCCTCGCCATCAACATCCTCGGCGATAATCAACAAAGCTCGACCACTCTGTGCTACAGGCTCCAATACGCCCATAAGCTCCTTCATTGTCGAGATTTTCTTGTCGGTAACAAGGATGTATGGCTTCTCCAACTCGGTCTGCATCTTCTCGGTGTTAGTGATAAAGTATGCCGAGATATAACCGCGGTCGAACTGCATACCCTCAACAACATCTACGTGGGTATCTGTTCCCTTTGCCTCCTCTACGGTGATTACGCCCTCGTTGTTCACCTTCGACATAGCCTCTGCGATAAGTTTACCGATTGCGTTGTCGTTATTTGCCGAGATTGTAGCTACCTGCTCAATCTTCGAGTTGTCCGAGCCAACCTCCTGCGACTGTGCGCGAAGGCTCTCCACAACAGTAGCAACAGCCTTGTCGATACCGCGTTTCAAATCCATTGGGTTTGCACCTGCGGTAACATTCTTAAGACCTACACCGATAATTGCCTGCGCCAATACTGTTGCAGTAGTTGTTCCATCTCCTGCATCATCGTTGGTCTTAGAAGCAACCTCCTTGACCATCTGCGCGCCCATATTTGCAAATGGGTCTTCCAACTCCACCTCTTTTGCTACTGTAACGCCATCTTTGGTCACATGTGGCGCACCAAACTGCTTGCTAATAATCACATTGCGACCTTTTGGTCCAAGTGTTACCTTTACTGCATCAGCCAAAGCATCAACACCCTCTTTCAAAAGGTTGCGTGCCTCTACATTGTATCTAATATCCTTTGCCATAATCGTATTTGCTATTAGCCATTGACCATTAGCCATTGGCCTCTTTTAATTAAATATACCTTTAATTGTCAATTATCAATTATCAATTGTCAATTTTGAGAAATTTATTTCTCAACTACCGCCAAGATGTCGCGTTGTGCCATCATAAGGTATATCTCGCCATCGATATTCAACTCTGTACCCGAGTATTTGCCGTACAATACCTCATCGCCAACTTTGACCTCCATTTTTACCTCTGCTGTGCCGGGGCCTACAGCCACAACTTTACCTGCAGCGGGCTTCTCCTTTGCTGCATCCGGAATAATCAATCCGCTTGCCGTTGTTGTTTCGGCAGGATTGGGGAGTACAAGTACTCTGTCTGAAAGTGGTTTTACTGTCATAATACCTATATAGTTTAATGTTAAAATTAAAAATTCAAAGTTGTTTACTCTTTAATCAAGCAGTGTGCCAAGGCGAAAAGTCTGCCATTTTGGCACACTATCGCAGATAATCCTCGAAATAGTCTGTCACTTTCTGCATCAGATGAACACGCCACTTGCCATATACATTGTGCTTCGAGCGCGGATAAGGAAAGTAATCGACTGCCACACCATTGTCGATGCAGGCATCGATAAACGACAATGAGTGTTGCCATACAACCACATCGTCTATCGCGCCCTGGCAAATCAGCAATTTACCTTTGAGATTTTTGGCTTGCGAAATAAGCGATGTTGCGACAAAACCTTCGGGATTTGTCTTTTCGGTCTCCATATATCGCTCGCCATACATCACTTCATACCATTTCCAATCAATCACAGGACCACCCGCTACGCCCACTTTGAACACCTCGGGATAGTGTGTCATCAACGAGATAGTCATAAATCCGCCATACGACCAGCCGTGAACGCCCACGCGCTCTCGGTCTGCCCACTTGTGCGACAAAAGCCACTGCAAGCCGGCCATTTGGTCTTCCATCTCTGCCTTTCCGCATTGGCGATGTATAGCCTTCTCGTACTCTGCACCCTGATTGAGTGTGCCACGATTATCCATTACAAAGACCACATAACCGCGCTGTGCCATATACATCTCCCAACGGCGCAGTTGTGCTTGGAACGAGTTAGTCACCATCTGCGAGTGAGGTCCACCATAGACATAGAGAATTACGGGATACTTTTTGTTTTCGTCAAAATCCAAAGGCTTGATAAGGCGGTAGTGGTTGTCATACTTGCCACACGCCGACTTCACCGAGCCTAACTCTATAGTGGAGTAGTTGTAATCTTTTGCAGGGTTTTCGGCACGAAATACCTCGCGGTATAGCTTGCCATCTGTTGAGCCTACCGCCACTACACGAGGAACATCGAGCGATGAGTAGTTATCCACGAAGTACTTGCCATCGGGCGAAATAGTGCAGTTGTGCCAACCCTCACTACGAGTAAGTCGGCGCACCTTACCATTGCGCAACGAAACGCTGAAAAGGTGTCGCTCTACAGGCGAAACCTCGGCAGAGTAGTAATAGATATTGCGCGCATCGTGCGCCACATACTCTACATCGGTATCAATGCAAGTCAAACGATTTGTTGTACCTTTCGAAAGAGTATGCAGGTAGAGATTTTTGTATCCGTGGCGATTGTCCGTAGTGTAGATAAATCGGTCGTTATCGATAAAGTGAATAGGGTTTTGAGGCTCTACCCAGCGGTCGTTCTGCTCGGTCAAAATCGTTGCAACAAACTCGCCCGAAAGAGCATCGTAGGCGTTGAGATGCATCTCCTTTTGGGCTCTATTTAGTACCTGAACATATATCCTCTTCGAGTCGGGCGACCACGATAGGTTTGTAATGTATCGCTCCTCGTCAAAGTCGGTGACGCTCAAATATACGACCTTCTTTGTCATCGTATTGTAAACTCCTACAGATACACGCTCCGAGGCCATTCCATTCATCGGGTATTTAATCTCGACAAGCGAACCTGTACGCGATGTTATATCCAACAGCGGAAAGGTCGTAACGCGCGACTCATCTTTTTGATAAAATGCCACCAGTGTGTTGTCGGGCGAGTGGAATAGACCCCCGCTTATGCCGAACTCGTTACGCGATACCGATTGTCCGCAGACGATACTCTTGTCGGCAAAGTCGGTTACTTTATAAACTTTACCTTCGGCATCGTGCCAAATAACATTATTCTCCTTTACGCTTGCTTTGTTGCGAAATGGGTTAGGCATACCGATAAGGATTGGTTTGCTTGATAGCAATTTTCCGGTGCGAATGTCATACTGCTCAATCTCCTTGCCGTTGGCGTGTTCGTATATCGCAGGATTATCCTTGTTGAAACGAATTTCGTAATTTTGAGGTACGAGTTTGCGATTGAGAATAGCATCCTCCATCGAAAGCAGTTTGCGCTCCTCGGCGGATGCAAAACCCGCAATGCACAACGCTATAAAGAGTAGTATCTTTCTCATTTAGAATAGATATTTTTCGGTTTTAACTCTATTTACCAATATCTCAATCTCGCTCCAAGCCTCCTCGCCGAGCGTTGGACCTACGACCTCGATAACCTTGCCTGCGGTGATTGCTCCGATTGTGCCGCACTGACGCAACGACAACCCCTCGCACAAGCCATACATAAAACCTGCAGCGTAGAAGTCGCCTGCTCCCGTAGTATCTACACGTTTGGCTGCCGCCATAATGCCGATATGGATAACCTCGCCCTTGTGCTTGATAAGCGCACCTTTCGTACCGATTTTTACCACTACAAGGTCGCACATCTCCGAGATATACTGCAAGGCGTTGATTGGCTCCGCCTCGCCCGAGAATACACGCGCTTCGTCTTCGTTAGCAAAGACGATATCGATATATTTTGCCACGATTGAGCGCAGAAATTCGAGATTCTCCTCCACAACATTGAAACTCGCCAAGTCGATAGCCACCTGCAAGCCTTGCTCCTTGGCGGTACGGATAGCGGTTTCGATTAACGAGTGCTCCTGCACCAAGTAGCCCTCTATGTATAGGCAGTCGTAACCCTCGAAAAGTCCAGGAGTTATATCCTCGGCGTGCATCTCGGCTGCAGCTCCGAGGTGTGTGAGCATTGTGCGCTCGCCATCGGGTGAAACAAGCGAAATACATTTGCCCGAAGGCTTGTCGGTACGGAAAATTTTGCCCTCGATGCCGAGGTTGTGCAGCGCCTGCTCAAACCTATCGCCCGTATTGTCGTGTCCGACCTTACCGATAAAACCAACCTCCGAGCCAAGGCGCGCCATTGCACGAATAGTATTATCTGCTGAGCCACCGAGCGAAAGTGAGTGAGGAAGTCCAGCCACCTCCTTCGAGATTTGCGATTGCAATTCGCTATTTACAAGCGACATCGAACCTCGTGCGATATTGTGCTTATGCAAGACCTCTTCGTTGCGAAGATTTACCAATACATCTGTCAGGGCATTTCCAATGCCGATAACTCTCTTCATCTTTTCTGTTTGGGTTTAGAGTTTATATTGAGAGAATTTTCACAAGTTCAACATTGTCTTTATTAACCTGTTTCGAGCGACCGAGCGCCTTCGAGAATGGAACATATACCATCTCCATATCGCGAATACCGATCATCACATTTCGCTGTCCATCTTTGAGTGCCGAAATGGCCGCAGCACCAAGGCGCGAAGCCAAAATGCGGTCGGCAGCAGTAGGCGAGCCACCTCGTTGCAAGTGTCCGAGAATTGTTACGCGGGCGTCATACTGCGGAAACTCCCTCTTTACACGCTCTGCCAACCCCATAGCTCCGCCCGTTGCAGGATTTTCGGCAACGAGTACGATAGCCGAATTTTTGCTCTTGCGGAAGCCATTGTCGATAAGGTTTTTCAGCTGGTCGGTCTCAGTCTCCATTTCGGGGATAATTGCCGCCTCGGCTCCCGAAGCGAGCGCACCGTTGAGGGCGAGATATCCGGCAGTGTTGCCCATAACCTCCATAAAGAATAGTCGTTCGTGGGAGGTTGCCGTGTCGCGCAACTTGTCCACCGCCTCCATAATGGTATTGAGTGCGGTATCGTAACCGATTGTCGCATCAGTACCCGAGAGGTCGTTGTCGATAGTACCCGGCAGAGCCACGATAGGCACATCAAATTCGTTGGCGAAATTCTGCGCACCAGTGATTGTGCCATCTCCACCAATTACAACCAAGGCATCAATCTCCGCCTTGCGCATATTCTCGTACGCCTGCTTGCGACCTTCGTACTCGCGGAACTCCGGACAGCGGGCCGTTTTGAGGATTGTTCCACCCTTTTGTATGATATTGCTTACGCTCGAAGATGTAAAATCTACTATCTCTCCTGTAATCAAGCCTTTGTAACCACGCATAATGCCTTTGACGCGCAATCCGTTATATATTGCTGTGCGCGTTACGGCGCGGATTGCAGCGTTCATTCCGGGTGCATCGCCACCCGATGTCAGAACGCCAATACATTTTATTGCTCCCATATAAATCTGCAATTTTTTGAAAATAACTTCCAAAGATAGTAATAATAAAATAAAAAACCACCTCTTCGAGGTGGTCTTCCATCGAAAAATGCTTATGGGAGTCTATTTATCGATAGATTTTGCGGTATTATCGTTCAAGAGTTGTTGGATTAGAGCCTTCTCCTCGTCATCTAACTCCTCGTTGAGCTCCTCCATAATCTTGCGGGATAGGTTGTTCTTGTCATCTCCTTTTTTCATTATGCGCTCCACCTCGCTATCCGAAGAGAACGAAACAAACGAACGCTCTTCGGCATAGTTGATACCTGCAAAGATTGTTCCTATAAGGACAAGTAACCACGCCACAATTGTTACGAGAAACACCCACCAACGAGGCTTTTTGTTTATTAGCAGGGTAACAAATAGGTAACCGATATAGATTGCAGGGACCAAGAGTAACAGTAACGCAAAAGCCATCAATGGTATACCAACCTCATTTGCAGCATCAATCACTCCTGCGAAGTTGCCTATATCGACTATAAACAGGTCACCTACGCCTGCCGTAATAACAATGAGCGAAAGCAGTAGGAAAAATGCAACAAAGGTGACGGGGAATAGCAATAGTCCAAGTAGTACTTTCATTACGATTACCATAAAGCGACCAAAGGTTGTTACTGCCGATGCGACACTCGACTTCGCCTGCTCCTCCTGCGTTGCACCTTGGCGGTTGGCAATGGTGCTGGCAGAGATAGGCTTACCCTCAGCTTCGAGTTTCTGACGAGCCGACTTTGCCTCTGGAATGGCAAACCACAAGATAAGGTAGGTTATAAAAAAGACAGCGCAGAGATTGCCACCGAGTGTGGATAACCAATGGAGAAATGGTGCGCCAATCACTACAAGAATAAGTGGTGATGCCATAGCCAATCGAATCCACACTGCATCAACGCCGAAATGTTTTGCCAAACCAGCGCAGACACCGCCCAACTTTGCATTTTCGAGGTCGCGGTAGAGGCGGCGCGGAATACGGCTCTCGGTGTTATTTGCAGTTTTGCTCTCCTCGCCCGAAATAGCCTCCGGCGAGCCGAGTTGCTCGATGATATTCTCGATAATAGGCAGTGTTACCACACATTGTGTATCGCTCTGTGCCGATAGTATCAACTCGGCAATTCTCGCTTCAATATCTGCCAAAATCTCCTCGCTGTCGGGGTTGCTCTTGTACGCCTCTTTAAGCGATGCGAGGTAGTTGTTAAGACGGTCGTATGCTGCCTTTTCAAAGGTGAAACCAACACCCGAAATACTGCATTTTTTAATCTCGTTCATATCTGTTCCTCCTACTTTTTACGAATTGAACTTGCTCCAGTGTTGGAGATTATATTTACTTGACAATCACCACTATAAATGATTGATGATGCACCCGATGCCGAGGCATTAAGCAGTTGCAGACACTCCACATTTATTGCCGATGCTCCGCTTGCTTGGGCGGTGCATTGAACGCCAATTGCCGAAGCCTTCGATGCTCCCGAACATTCGAGGTCGAGGGTTGCAGTGCGCATCTTCTCGGCACGAAGAGTTGATGCTCCCGACAAATCTATCTCGGCATCTGTAACCTGTCCTGTAAGGGTGGCTACCGAAGCCCCCGAGAGGTCGATATCGAGGTCATCGGTTGCCAACTCAGCCTTTATGGTCGAAGCACCCGAAGCATCTATCGACACCTCCTTTGTCGCTGCTGTAACCTCAATCACCGAGGCGGAAGTTGCCTCCAAATCCAACTCTTTGCACGAGATTGTCGGCTTGACAATCACGCGAGCAGCCGCAGATGTTGTAATCTCGTTTATCTTGCCGTTGTAAGGCACATAGACCTCTGCCAAAAGGTTAGAACGGCGCGATACGGGCGTACCCGAAAGTAGGGTGGCGTAGAGTGTGCCGTCTTTGACTTTGAGCGATACATACGGAATAACCGATTGCGGTGCGCGAACGATGATATTGCCCGTAGTGCGCTCCTCGACAATCACGCGAATTGCCTTCGAAGCCTCTATCTCGTTGAAATCCATTGCTGAACGGCGAGCCTCCATTACAATCTTGTGCTCGTTGGCGAGTGCGATGCCAGTCTTGGTGTTTGTTTCGCCATCGGTGACAACATCAACACCTGCAACATTTACGCTAACACTTGCGCCTTCGCCATCTTTGGCTTTAACCCCCAGAGGTGATATGCTGACCTTTTCTCCACTACTTGCCTCAACCTTAATCCCAAGAGGCGATATTTTCACTTTGTTACCCTCTCCATCTTTGATAGTAAAGGCGGAGGCACTGCTCACTACTAACAATGCAGATATTGCAACTGCTAAAATTCTCTGTCTCATATTCAAAAGTTTTTATCGTTTATTTCTGATGTTATCAATCTGCTCCACAAGCGTATCCCACGCCTCGTCTAACGATGCGAGGTAAGTGCGACCATCTTCGGTCAATGTGTAGTACTTTCGTGGTGGTCCTTGCAAGGACTCCTCCCAACGATAGGTCAGGTAGCCGGCATTCTTCAATCGTGTCAGCAGGGGGTAGAGTGTACCCTCGACCACAATCATTTCAGCCCTCTTCAACTCGGTGATAATGGCTGGCGCATACGAGTCGCCATTTGCCAATATCGCAAGCACACAATACTCCATTATGCCCTTGCGCATCTGTACTTTTATATTATCCTTCTCCATGTTCTTAGCTGTTAGTTATTTGGTTTTGCGAACTCCGAGCGTTGTCACGGCGCAACAGAATTAACGGCTAGTAATGGCTATTAACGGCTATTAAGGGAGCGCTTACGCTTTTTAGTTTTCCGCTTTTTAGTTTTCCGTTTTCCGTTTTCCGTTTACTCCTCCGGAATCAGCAACCACATAATAATATATACCCACAACGACATTCCGCCGAAGAGTATCAGGCAGAGCATTACGATACGCAAAATCGTGGAGTCGATGCCAAAGTGCTTGGCTAAACCACCACATACTCCCGCAATTGAACGGTCGGTGCGCGAACGGCGCAAAACATTACTATTCATATTACTTCTATTATTAGTTGTACCTTGATTGTTTTCTGCTCCAAAATCTTCGGGTGCGCCGATGCGGGCAATTGCTCGCTCAACCATCGCGAGTGTCACTACCATCATCGCAGATGGCAACTCCTCACGAAGTATCTCGGCGATGCGGATTTCGATATCGTTCATCACCTCTTCGGTGTCGCTCGCGATGCGGCGGCGCACATCGTTGAGGTAGATGGTCAGTCGGTCGTAGGCATCGCGGTCAAGCGTAAAGACCTGTTGCCCGATATTTGCATTGATAGCCTCTTTCATACTCTATTATATTGTTATATTTATAATCCTGCTCCTTTTGAGTTTCCACCTATATTATCTCCACCATCGTCTGACTTGGCGTTTGTGCGCTTGACATACAAACCCTGCTTGCCGAAGTTGTAACTTACGGAGAGTCGTATGCAACGACCTACGGTGCTATCCGAACGCCATTGACGATAGGTCGGAGTGTCGGACATCGTCTTGAAGGTTGATAGTCGTTCGTGTGGATTATATACCGCAACGGCAATCTCCAACTTATCTTTCAGCAACTTCTGCCCAAGGCGAGCCTGCGTTCCGAATATCCAATTCGTGCCAACACTACCCATCTGTGGCTCCATACGCAACAGATACTCTCCAAGCGTGAGCCTTGCACCTTTCCACAACGCAATCATCATATTGAGGTTGTGCGACAAGGTCCAACCCTTACTGTTGATGCCCTCGTCAGGCAACTTGAACGCCAAGTGACCGCCACGCACCGAGAGCGAGAGGTTGAATTTCGATGATGGGCGATAGGAGAGCGATACCCCTGCGCCATAACCACGCATACGACCATTGTTGCGATAGGTGGAGTTTACAAAACCCTCATCGTCAATAAATGAGTATGACGATATAAGGTTATTCGAGAGGCGCGAATATAACTCGCCCGTTGCGCTCCACTTATTGTCCGAATAGGAGTATTTAAGCGATAGGTTGTGCGTAATACCGGTGCGCAGATTCGGATTTCCATACTGTCGCTCGGCCAAGCCTTCCTGCACAAATGGCGTCATCGCATAGATACCCGGGCGCGAGAGTCGCTCCGTGTAGGAGAAGGCGAGTGTGTGCCCTGTCTTTGGCAGATAGGTCAAGGAGATATACGGAATAACATTTACAAGCGAGGTGTTCCACTTCTCACGCTTATCGCTCTGATAGTCGGTTGCGTACCACGCCCCCTCCAAGCGACCGCCTGCACGCACCGAAAGTTTATCCATCGAGTAGGCATAACCTGCATATACACCGAGTACATTTCGTGTCAGGCGCGTAGTACCCTGCGACTCGCCGAGTATAGCATCTGATGCATCGCTATTTGTTTGGAGCGTAGTCGTCAGTGTATTGTCGTACGAGTGCTTTGCTCCAGCCTCAATGGTGTGGTGCTTGTTTATAGGGTTGATATAGTCAATCTGTGCAACATTATTTACCATATTCACCCGTTTGTCTGTCAATATCTTCGATGCGGTGATATTGTTATCGTACGGATTGTAGAGTTGCAACTGCATCTGCTCCTGTGGCGGAATAATCGAGATATTATCCGATACAGTCAGTGTATGCCCCTCGCCCTTGAAGGAGTGCTGATAACTTACCGTAGCATCTACGCCAAACCAATCGTGCGTATTGATCTGTGGCGAGTTGTAGCCATATAGCAACGCCTTGTTGCTGTCGAAATAGTCGTACTTTGCTCTGACATCGCTCTTCTGCTTGCCACCCCAAATGCCAACCTCGGCGGTAACGAGGTTTACTGAGTCAATCTGATAACTTGCGTTTACATTGCCATAGAGCGAGTAGTAGCCGTAGCCATAGTCTCCATCGGCATTCATATAGCGATAACCTGAGCCATCTACCAAATTCTCGAAATGGTTGCTCTGATATCCCACTACATCGCGATTAGCCCACGCCTGCGAGTAGTAGAGCGAGGTCGAAAGCGACAACTTCTTGGTCTGCACCGTAAATTGTGCCGAGTTGTTGGTGTTCCAGTTGCGATTGAACCAATTGCCGGCAGCAAGATTTACGCGACCATTGTAGCCATCGAACTTTGCCTTTGTGGTGATGATATTCAAAACACCACCCACACCCTCGGCATCGTACTTCATCGAAGGGTTTGTTACGACCTCGATACGCTTGATTGACGAGGCGGGCATACTCTTGATAATATCGGCGAAGTTTCGCGACATGGTAGAGGACTCATGACCATTTACGAGTATCTTGTAGTCGCTCTGTCCATTCATCAATACATTTCCGCTTGCATCGAGTGAGAGTTGAGGCACTTTGCGGATAATATCTTCGAGCGTACTTGTCGAAGCCTCAGGGTCGTCCTCCACCGAGTAGGTCAATTTCTCGGCATCAGCGGTAACAATTGGCTTCTGAACGGTGATATTTACCGCATCTACCGCAACACCCTCCGTTAGGGCTATCTCGCCTAAATCTATACGCTTGTTTGTTGCCTCAACTTGTTGCTTGTGGGTGTTGTAGCCCACAGATGATACCTCCAAAGTTATCTTGCCCGTCTGCTCGGTTTCGAGCGAAAACGAGCCATCGGCACGCGCTGCAACGGCTGCGACAATTGTGGTATCGCGCAGGAGTGCGACTGTGGCATAACCCACCTCCTTGCGCGAAGTCGCATCGACCACCTTTCCCAGTAGGGTGGTCTTTGCCGATAGTGCTGTTGAGGTCAGTAACAACACAAATGTTAAAAAATACTTGCCCATTATCCCTGTTATTTAGTTCTTTGTTATCGCAAATATAATGCATTTTTCAGTACTATGCAATAAAAGGTACTAAAAATTTTACAAGATAGTGCAAAAAAATAGTATATTCATCGAAAAACGATAAATATACCTATATTATATATAGCCAGGGGCTAAATTAAGAATTAAAAATTAAAAGTTGAGAATTAAGAGTTGAGAATTAAGAATTAGTTTTTCGCTTTTCGTTTTCAGTTTTCCGTTTTCCGCTCTCAGCTCTCAACTCTCAACTCTCAACTTGTAGGATATGTTCTATCTCTCCTACATTTGTCGAGTCCTTGACAAGTACTCGTCTCTCTTTGTCGAGTAGGTAGAGTGCCGGAATTGCACTTACATTGTAGAGATTTTCGCGCTCGATATGGCAACCTTTATCATAGCCGTTTATCCACTCCGCAGGCATATCGCCAAGGTGTTTGTGCCACTCATCGAGATTCTCATCGGGGTATATAGCGAGAATTTTCAACTGCCCCCTGCGTTGCAGGTCGGAGATTATCTGCGACTGCTTCAACGCCTCGGTAATATCGCGACACATCGCGCAACCCGGATTGTTGATATAGACGATTATGAAGTCGTTTTTCAACGAGTACATACTGCGTGTGCGCCCTCTGCGGTCGGTATAGTCGAAGTCGTTTGCCTTGTGTCCGATGCGATTTTGTGATACGATACGCAGGTCGTATTCGGGCGCCATCTTCTCGTACTTGTCGTAGTGGGGTGATGCTATCTGCGCCTCTAAAACGGCAATATACAACTCATCGCTACGCAGTGGCGAGTTGGGGTCGTGCAGAATCTTCTCGGAGAGCATCACGAAGTAGTCGAACATCTTTTTCGATACCGAAGCACGCTGCATCAGGTTGCGTATAGGTTCTTGCTCGGTGGGCGAAACAAAGTTAGAGAGGTATGTGGCGTAGGCTCTTAGCATCTCCACGGTATCCGCCTTTGTGGTGTAGAGCGTATCGGCAAAGTCGAATTTATCCCAAAAGTGGTCGCGCATATAGGCAACTTGTTGCTCTTTGGTCGCCTGCATTGGGGGTTGCACATAGCGAAAATGGTAACTCTTTTGGGGAGCCGCTTTTTTCGGCTTTGGGCTGCAACCCAATGCCGAAAATGCTAATATTATGGCGATAATGATATATCTCATAAATTCACAATCCTATAGAGTGCTATCGCTTCTTGTTAGCGAGTAGTCTGTACCCTCAGTAATTTTTGTTTCGGTATATTCGTTGCCGAATCTATCAATGGCTACAACCTTTATTGCCGCATCCTTATTCTTCAGCTCATACTTATACATATGGTAGTTGTTCGACCAGCAGTTTCCGAGAGGTGCACCATTCTTGTAGCGGCTCTGGATACCCATCAACAGACCTGCGGTATAGAGATCCTGACCTGTAGTCACATCCGCTGCAAAGCGGAACGGATTCTGGGCTGTGCCATCTCCGATAAGGGTAGACATCGAATAGTTCGATGATGGAAGCAGTGTCATATCGCCAGAATAGACATCGTCCTCATAGACTTTTATTGTCCATTTCGAGTCGGCATTATAGACATTTGCCAACAACACATTCTCTGCAAAGTTAAACTTGTAGAAGCCCTTCACACCATCGGGGTTATCCGTAGTGCCTGGTGCACTCGGCATCGCAGCACCCGTTACGGCATCACCACGATAGAGGCGCATCTGTTGCGAGCGGCTATCCAATTGTTTGTTATACGCCATTCGATACCAATCGCTAAAGGTTGCCCCCTCACCGATAAATACATTGTAACCATTCGGAGTGCCATCCTCGCCCATCTTGCAGTACCAGCCCGCACCACATATCGCACCTAAATTGTGCTCGAAAACCTTTTTGGTAGAGCCACTCGTAGGATAGTTGCGCTGAATATGCGAATGTCCCGTAAAGATGTGAGCCTCCTTGTACTCGCCCAGCAATGCTGTGACCTCGGCAATATGATTCTTGCTCTCGTTGTGCATCTTGATATGAGCACCCAGCACCACCATCTTCTCCTTCGGTACAAGCGCCAAGTCCTGCTTCAGCCACTCCCACTGTGCATCGGTGAAGCCGACCTCGTAGTTGTTACTGGTAGTATTTGTGGAGTAGATGATATTTCGCATAACCACAATATGCACATCACCTCGATTGAACGAGTAGTTCACAGGCCCGAAGACATCCTCGTAGTCTCGCTGTGCCTTCAGGTTGAAGGTCGAACTCGTAGCATCACTCTGCGCTGGATTCGAGTCGTTGTAGTAGGTGTTATCGTGATTGCCCATCGTATTGAAGAGTGGGAATCCAAACCTATTGTTGGCAAGAAGTGCGCGAACATTAAGACGCTCCGAACTAGTGTTCTTGCTATTAGAATTGTCTATCAAATCACCCAACGCAACACCGTAGCACGGAATACTCTGCTTCACCTCGCTGGCGTGCTTAAGGATGCTAGGCAGAGCCTCGCGCTCGAATCGAGTCTGACGATATGAGGTCGAAATATGCAAATCGGTCAAGACAAAGAGGGCAAACTTTGACTCTTTGCCACCTGCAAGCGGAGTTAGTGTAAAGTCGTATCGAGTGGTGTTTGCAAAAAACTTCTTGTAGAAACAAGGCTGACCATACTCGTTGATTGGCACCTCATATTCGGGTGGAAGAGAGATGAAGACATACCAACAATCCGAAGATACCTCCATCGAATAAAAACCCTTCTCATCTGTTGTAACGATGTTAAAGCCATCACTAACAGCCACATTTGCTATCGGTTTGCCGATATTATCTTTTACATATCCGTATATTGTGCTTGCAATAATAAGCGTGTCTTGTTCCACTTTGAGTGGCTCCAACCCGCTACTTATGCCGTTTTTGAAGTTAAGAGCCTTGAACTCATAGACCTTGCCTGCTTTTACAGCGTTAGCTGTCCAGCGCGCAGTCATCTTATCGTTGTTTGAGTCGATAAGTTCGACCGTACAAGTCGCTACATCAACTGCAGGGATTACGATGTAAAAAACTCTCTCTTCTGTGGTCGAAAGAGTGGTATTTGTGCTGTAAGTGATTGAGTTTGTTGTGTTTTCGGTTGCTGTGATTGTTGCGTTTTGACAATCAAC
>JAZPYA010000003.1:0-38226 GCA_045543935.1 Alistipes sp. | reverse complement strand
AACACACCGAGGCGATGAAGTTATCTACGAGGTTGAGCTCAACACCATAGCCAACACAATCGTAATGAAGCGCATTGAGAACGAGAGTCCCCTGGCAGACTTCTTGCGCACCGAAACACGCCTATCAACCCTCAATAAGGGCGACAAGTTCCGCTTGGAAGGCGACTGCGTGGTGTACGCCTATTACGGAGCTTACGAACGCTACGGAAGCCTCATGTACGGCTTCAGCCGAGTAGACAACAACGAGCTCTTCTGGCTCAGCAACGATGCGAATGTTTACCCTTTATAATAAGATATATGCACCAGACAAAACAGCAGCGCGAAAGTCCCTACCAGGTAGGACAGCGCATCAGAATTATCCACCTCGAAGGCGAGGATAACCGCTACGATGGCAAGGAGGGCGTGATTGAGGATATAGATGCCATCGGTCAGCTTCATGGCACTTGGGGCGGGTTGGCGGTAATCCCTGAAGCAGATGACTTTCGTGTGATCGGATAGTCTTTATTTTGAGTAGTAATATCACTATCAAATTGAATTAAACAGTCTCTACCAATTCGCAAAAATGGTGGCGAGAGTGACCGTCACCAATATGCTATAGACCGTATATTTACAATAAATGTGATAACAAAATCCTCGGCACTCTGCTGATAATACTTTTTGACCATTTAGCCAACTTTTTGTTTCATCATTTCTGTCGCAAAGATATAGTTAAGTTAAAGGATTCTTCGTAAATTTGTAGGCAAATAACTTTTACTAAAGTATGCTTTAATATGCCAGAATATGATTGTACAAGAGATTTCTGAGCAACTTAATTTTTCGAGTCCCTCGGCATTCGTTCAGTTTTTCAAAAAGCATACGGGCAAAACACCCAAGGGATTATAATTTATGGCACGACTTACGATTATACAAAAGAAGAGGCGTTTTATGCCGCTTTTGCCCCACAAGATACTTATTGGCGGGCAGGCAGTTGGTTTGATGAGAACTCCTTGTGTGCATATAGAGATACCGCAAGGAACGTATGAGATTACTATTCAGAGTCTATTCCCTTTTATCAAATCATCTGCCGTAGTACGAATAGACAATGGCGTTGATAATGTTATGGAGTTTGAGGATAAGGAGAAGTATTGGGATATACTATTTTCGGCGGATATGCTTCTGTGGATTGTGAGTCTCTTTATCGAGTTGCAAAAACCATATTCGACCATATACCACATCGTCTCCGAAGGTCTCTTTGCAATATGGTTGATTCACATCATTGTTATCCGCAAACGATATTTTAAGATTACTACACATCAAAAGAGCATTAGGTAATACATCGAGAAGCTGTCTAAGAAGGTGATTTCTGCGTTACGCTTGCGCTCGGAAATCGAACATCCACCAGCGGCCCAATAATTTGCGAAATATAACCTTGTTTCATCTCTAAAAATCGCTTATAAGTTTCTATTTATCGCCTTTATTGTAAGTAGCATAACAATAATTTAATGTTAAGCGTTGTATTTGCCACATAAATACTTTTATCACAATGGACAGTACAGTAAACAATACACTACCATCGAAACAACTCAACGAGATAATAAAGGTACTATCTCAGGTAAACAGTGAGCTATTGCAAAGGTATAATCATCCTCACCGCATAGAGTTCGGTTGTTTTCTCATAGTCGTTAATGGAGAAGCTACGCTCCACATAAACCTATCGAAGTATGTCGTTTCGAGTCACTCTTTTGTAACTATTCTACCAGGCAGTATTATTTACATTACAAACAGAAGTGATGACTTCCGTTGTGAGATAATAGCATTCTCTCCAAAATTTACACAAGACAGTGAGGTAATACGCAACATTTTCACCCGTCTAGAAACAATCATGGCACAGCCTATTATTAAACTCGACAATGACGAAAAGGAGTGGATTCGTGAATTTTATGTACTCTTTCTTAAGAGTTATAATCGTGTCACCACATATTCTACAGCCTACATTGCGGTATTAACCAACCTGCTTGAAGCGCTATTTTGCGTGATAAGTGCGATATATGACAGGTATCGTTCAATTACGCCAAGTAAGGTTCTAACTCGCAAAGAGGAGATAGTTCATAACTATGCACAACTTGTACTGAAACATTATGACAAAGAGCGTAGTGTCGGTTTTTATGCCGATAAGCTATGTATTACCTCAACATATCTTAATGCTTTGGTAAAAGAGGTATGCGGCGTAACAGCGTCAAAGTTTATCTCTGATGCTGTAATCCTTTATGCAAAGAGCCGACTAAAAGGCTCGTCTGATACTATCCAACAGATATCCGATCAGTTAAACTTTCCCAACTCCTCATTTTTTGCCAAATATTTCAAGCGAGAAGTTGGTGTCTCACCTACCGACTATCGCGAACAAGAATTTTAGGGCGCAGCTGTAGGCTCTGATGCAATCTTCTTCCGTCGGTCATACGGGAATATCAGTGAGATTATTATACATCCTATACCAGCCCATATTGTCCAACCCGTAAGTTCTTTGAGAGTTGTGAGCATGGCTTGCAACTGTATTGAACCTTTTGAAGAGATTGTTGCCATCTAGTGTTAAGAGAGTGTATTCGGCTACCTCTTTTGGTGTTTTTCAATGTCGAAGGAATATTAACTACTTTGAATGTTAAGTGAAGATTGAAACTCTTGTCTACCTTTCTCATAACCAGCGTTGTAACCTATTCGCTGGAATATCACAGCTATCCACAACACAATAAACACTGCCAATAATATTTTATAGGTGCGTCTCTTGTTTTCTGGCATTACACGCCAGCCATAAGTAAAACGCTGGATGAAGAGACTAATTTTATATTTTAATTGTCCAAACCACCCCGAAAGCGATGATGTACTCGAAGTACTATCGCCTTGATATGTCCTATGTCCATTATCGTTTGTCAAGGAGATGTTCTTCACCTTTACATCTACCTCTTTGTACTCAACTTTTCCACCTTGTACCACGCTCAAACGCAAGGAGGTTTTCCCTTTCGACCGCTGTATTAATACAGACCTTGTTCCACTATCAGGTAGCTGAATACGAGAGATATTGTAACCATTATCAATTATTAGGGTTACCGAATCAGGCAGATTGCAGTTCCAAGTTACAACCACAATATCGCCCTCTTTTACCCTCTTTCTATCTACTTTGAACTCTATTCCTTTCATTTTTTGTTCTATAAAGCATACTACTACCTCTTTTGGTATCTCTCGATGTCGAAAACAGATGAGGGTATCGCTTCCGTTGTATTGTGGTTGCTTATCTCATAGAGCGTGGTATTACCATTGTACTCGCGCATAAGCATTCTCTGCAATCGGAGGCTCTTGCTATCGTACAGAAGTGTTATTTCGGAATACCCCTTCGAGCGTTTTACCTTCGATTTTAATACTACCTCAATGCCATTGCCAACCTTTTTGAACGATATGTCGGAAGATGTTGCATTGGCAAGTTCCGTAAGCGTTCCTCTTACGCAACCTAAAATAGTTTGCGATAGTTCTCCCATTGGTTTATTTTTGGCAGTATCGTATAGACCCGTGCGACCACCTCGGCACATATAGAGTGCATCGTCGTTAATGATAAAGATTTCGGTAGATGGCTCGTTGTAGAGCATCGCTAACTCTCGCTCCTCGCCGAGATAGATCTTTCCCTCGGAGGTTGCCGAACTCTTGCGGGCAGCATTTGTTACGGTCTGTGTAAAGTCAGCTGTGAGAGATACAGTACTCTCGTTAGCTTTGCTAATGTCGTCAAGACTCTGTGCCGAAGCTTTGCCAAAATTACCAAATAGCAGAGTTAAAATCAGGATTATCAACATATTCTTACACATAAAGCCCTCCATTTATAGATATACACTCACCTGTAATATACGATGCCTTGTCTGAAACGAGGAATGCCACCAACTCGGCAACCTCCTCAGCCTCGCCAAATCGCCCAGTAGGAATCAACTTTTTAAGTTCCGCTTCGTTTAGTCCATCTGTCATATCAGTCCTTATAAATCCCGGGGCGATGGCATTTACAGTTATGCCCTTCTTTGCCACCTCGCCTGCCAAGGAGCGTGTTGCAGCGATAAGTCCACCTTTGGTTGCAGAGTAGTTGCATTGTCCGGGCATACCCCTTAATCCCGATAGTGATGCCATATTGATAATTCTTCCTTTGCGATGTTTGAGCATAGCGAGGAGTAGCGAATGTGTTACATTGTAGAAGCCATTAAGTCCGATGCCTAACACCTTATCCCAATCCTCCGCTTCCATCCACACCAAAAGATTGTCGCGGCGAATACCGGCATTATTTATAACCACCTCGATATAATCTTCGGGGTGTTGATTTTGCCAGTTCTCAATAGCAGCAGCGCAAGCCTCACGGTCTGTAACATCGAATTTTAGTAGCTCTGCCGTGCCACCACGCTCAGCAATCGTATTTTGCACGGCAAGTGCCTCCTCATCGCGTGATACATAATTTATGATAACATTGTATCCCATCTCGGATAGTTTCAGGCAGATGGCACGACCGATGCCACGACTGCCTCCTGTTACTAATGCGTGTTTCATAACTCTTTTGTTTTTAATAGTTTCTTAACTCTTCTGTTATTCTATCCATTCCCAAAATCTCGGCACAAGTGTAGAACGATGTTATCGAGACTCCCAACACTCCGTGCAGATTGAGATTTTGTCCCGTAAGTAGTAGGTTTGCAATAGGCGTTTTAGGCGATAATAGCGTCTGCATAGGGCGGTTGAAATCTTTTCTTATGCCGTAAGCCGAGCCATTGGGTATGCCTACCCATCGCTCGTATGTCGCAGGCGAACTTGTATATACGCCATCTATTGCCGACTCAATCTCGGGTAAGACTCTGCGAGCAAAGGCTATACACTCTTCGGCCTTCTGCTGTTTTAGAGTGTTGTACTCCTCTCGTAGGCCCATATTGCGAAGTTTGCACCATGCATCTGACTCTCGTGGATTCATAAGCGTAAGCAGGTCTATCGAGTCGGCATATCTGCCTCCATTTTGCGGTACGGCGAAGTGAATCATAAGATGCTCAACCTTTTGGGTAAGTGGATACCACACATCGCTGCCCTCTCTATGCAGATAGATATTGTGATTGCGATACGGCATTGCACCCTCCTTTAAGCGGATATTTACGGTAAATGCTCCAGCCGTATTTTCGAGCGCTGTGAGTCGATTGCGATAACTACGCCTCAGGTTCGCCTCCTCCGCAATAAGAGCCAATGTTGCAGCGGGGTGCATACTCGATATAACCCAATCTGCCGACAAACGCTCCTCTCCATTTATTACGACCCCTTCCGCTTTGCCAGCATTGCAATAAATCTCGGTTGCTTTGGCTCCAAGGCGCACCTCTCCGCCCATTGCTTCGATGCTCGCTTTGAGGTGGTCGGCGATCTGCGAGCCCGCACCTCTAAGTCGCCACGCACTTCGGATAAACGAATCATTCATCACTCCATAGAGATATAGCGGAAGAGTATCGGGCATCAGTTCCACCTTTTGCGATGTTCCCGACAACACTTGCACAAGTTTTGGATTGTCGAACATCGAATTTAGATGTTTGTATGCCGAGCGAGAGAATACCTCTTGCGAGAACAAAGTTGTCGCCCCCATAAGTCCATCAAGAGCGTGGTCGCCTATGGTTTTCAGTTGCGATACATATTTTGTCAGTTCAGCTCTATATCGCGGAAAACTTTGACATAGTGTATCGACAAATCTTTCGTATCCGTTCGCAAAATCGAAACACTCATCACCTATAAGAACCTTGTCGAAACACTCCTCATCGAGCTTCACCCACGGCAATCCCATAAGGTCGAAGTAGCGAAAGAGTCTATTGAGACTCTCGCCCTCACCAAGCGCACCGACATAGTGAAAACCTGTGTCGAATCGTGTTCCTTTGCGCACAAACGATTGTATTGACCCACCGAGATTATGCCCAGCCTCCACAACCGTAACACGCATTCCGTTTTTTGCCAAGATGTAGCCGCACTCCAACCCCGAGAGCCCGCCACCAATAATAATTACACTCTCTTGTTTTGTCATTTTTTAATTAAACCCCATTTTACGCATAACCTGAATAACGCTGGTTGTAACGTGTATGTCAGTAGTATCGTTGAGCCCATACCTATCAGCGTACTCAGACCTATCGATGCGATAGCCGGATGTGTCGCAGTCATCAACGAACAGACAACCACTATAAGTACAAACGCAGATAGCACTATCGCCGACTTATGCCACGCGAGTAGTGGTGATGAGGCATTGCGCATTGAGTCGATGAGTCCGTTCATAACAAATATACTGTAATCGACACCTATACCAAAGATAAAGGCGGTGATGATAATGTTTATAAGATTAAATTCGATGCCGAGTAACACCATAGCACCCTTTACGACATACCAACTTACCGCCATAGGCATAAAGGCAATAAGTGCCTTAACTATACTGCGGAACGAGACGAGCAACACCACAAATACAAAGATTGATGATATGCCCAATATGGTATTGAAATCATCGTTGAGCATACTCACCATATCCGATGAATAGTAGAACGGATCGACAACCAATGCGCCATCTATCTTGGCAATTTCATCGTTCACCTCCGCCTTGTTCGGCTCTGTCATCTTTGCAGATGAGAAGACCAAATAGTTATCTCCACACCTCTCTACATAGTTCGATATTAGATTGTCGGGGATAATTCCTGCCTCGTATAGTGACGATGGTTCATACTTGGTCTCTAACATTGTGTAGAATGGCTCAAATACCACAGGGTCAAGGTCGTTTGCAAGTGCTGCATCTGTGACATCTTGGCGCAAAGAGGCGATACGCTCCGTGCTCCAATACTCCTCCCATTTGGCTATGCGCCGTAGCTGTTCTTTCTCGGGAACAAGAATGCTGGATAGGTTGGTATATGACGCCACAACGCCACGCTCTTTGAGGTCGCTGAGTGTTGTTGCCACCTTGTCGCTACACGCTATTGCCTCATCGAGTGTGTCGGCAGTTGCTGCATAGTACATTGATGAGCAACCGTTGTTATTCTTCTCGGCATAGAGTCTTTGCGACTCGACAATCTTCGGCTCGTTATAGCCGATATTTCGCAAATTGCTATCAAAGGTAATGAGTCCCGATACGGCGGCACATACTACACATATCACAACAATAGCGAGGTTTAACCACAATTTTCTATCGAGCGGATAACTACCTATACGATTTATTGTAGCAAATGCTCGCTGACTCTTTGTTGAAACACGACTGTCAAGCATATGAGGCAGAAATATCAACGAAAAGAGTGTTGTTCCGACCATTGCAAGCGAGGCAAAAAGACCGAAATCTTGCAACAATTCACTCTTCGTAAACATCAAACCAACGAATGCTCCAATTGTCGTAAGGCAACCGAGTGTTACGGGGGTGGATTGGTCACGAAGCAGTCGTTCGGGGTCCGTAACAAAGTTGTGATGCGTAACAATATGCAGACTATAACTCAAAGCCACGCCCAAAACCAAAGTGCCAAGACCTACAACCATCAGCGACATTTCTCCCTTAATCCAAAAGACCGACGCCAACGCCATCAATACACCATAGCAGATAGGGACAAGTAGCAGTAAGATAGAGCGCAATTTGCGGAAACAGAGCCACAGCACAATACATATTATCGCAAGCGATATACCGAGAGTTGTGAATAGGTCCTTTTTTATCTGACGCGAGTTATAGACACTCTGAACGGGTGCACCGTGAAAGAGGACTTCGACTTCGGGATGCTCTGCTTCAAATGCCTCAATCTCACTCTCCAACATCCCGATAAGTCGAGTTCCCGTCTTTGAGTCTGTCGACTCGAAGTTGGGTGCAACAAATGCCATCGCAACAGTTGTATCACGACTGAATAGATGATTATCAACGACCGTAAATCCAGCACCATCTACGCCCTGCATAAGGTGGGGTAACACCGCCTCGCGTAGAGCAGCAGGGTCCTGGCAGACCATAGTCGTCAATGAGCCCTCCTCGTCATTTAGGATAGTCTGTTTGTTCTTTGCCATTCGCTCTGCTATCGCTGTGCGATAGGTAAGCGAATCGAACCCTTCGTAACACTCTTCATCGACAAGCGATGCTACATTCCCAAGGGCATAATCCAACCCCATAACCGCCAAGTCGTCATCTATGCGATAGAGGATATTATCTATATCACCAGTCTGCTTGGTGCGCTCCAATAGCCGTTCGGAGAACTCCTCGCAATGAGCGCCAAGCTCTTCGGGTGAGAGGTCTACACCAGTGGAGCGTAGTTGCACAAAGATTTTATCCTTGACTCGTATGTTCCCAAATGCTAATGAGCCATCTTCCGACTTCTCGGTTGAGGGCAGTAGCTTGAGAATATTCTCCTCATAGGTAATCTTTGAGGCGTAGTAGCCAAAGAGCGCAACGCTCACAACAAGTAGCGTATATAGCAGCCACCTGCGATCTCTAAAAAAGCGGTATATGGGAATAAAAACTCGCTCCATATCTTACTCAACTATGGCGTGTAGCGTCAGACACTCCTCTTTATTGAAACTCAACACAGCACGCATCTCCACGCCTCTTTCAGTCGAGTTCAATTTAATCGAAATATCCAATATAGGTGTTGTCTCGGGCGATACAATCTTCGTAAGACGGCATCGCTCAATCTTTTTGAGCGATAATTCTCTTCCGAAAGCTTCGCCAGCACACTCCAAAATCATCTCTATATTGCATACTCCCGGTGAGATTGGCTCATCGGGGAAGTGCCCTTGATAGATATCGCACGACTTATCCAATATCACTACGAAGCGATACTCATCATTGCCAAGTTTTACCGACTCGACAATAGTGTAATAGTTCGGAATCAGCATCATAATCCATTTTTTGTTTCCACTCGACAAAGAAATCAGGCGCAGCAGGGGAGAATGTTCCATCCAATGTCATAAATAGTTGGGTGGTCTCTGCCGAGAATATTACCTTGCCGGTATTAGCGTTGGTCATCTCATAATCGAACATAAGGCGTGCTCCCTTTGATTCAAGATAAGTAATCTTGACAAATATCTCATCGTCTAATGATGCAACACCTCTATACTTCATACGAATATCGTAGAGTGGAGCCATATATCCGTGTTCGTACATCATTCGGTATCCAAGTCCGAACTTGTTGCAAAACGCTTCACGAGCATCCTCCATATAGCGAAGGTAGTTGCCGTGCCATACAATCTTCAAGGAGTCAATCTCCGAGAAGCGGACCTTGATTTTGATTACTTCGCTTAACATATCACATCTCTTTATTCTCGTATAAATATCTTCATTCGCCCCTCTGCAATGGTCCTATTCTCCACAATGCACGCCGCTGAGATAAGTGTTACACTTCCAACCACACTCTCAACTTTTATGGTCGTAGCGATGTTGTCGCCGACCTTTGGCAATGATGCTATTTGCAGTTTGCGTATTTCACCGATATAACCAATCTTTGGCGCTGTATTATTACGGAATGTATCATAGCCAGCCAAAGCGGCTGCCGACTGTGCGATATGCTCTACAACGCCTACGGATTGTAATTCGCCATTACGAACAAAGATGTTGTCTGGCTTAATATCAAGTCCTGTGGTTATACCATCTTCCTCGCAAAAGGCCGCCAAGTCGATCATTCGTATAGGGGCACGCTGGGGAATGAGTTTTTCTACATCACTCCCCACCATTACTAACTTCTTCATAGCGTTAAGCCAAACGCTCGGCTACAAAATCGTAGAGTGCCTCGAAGGTCTTGATGTTCACAATCTCGGCACCTGCGATTTTAACACCAAACTCTGTCTCGAGCAGTGCTACCATATCTACAAGTGCAAGCGAATCGAGCTGCAATGTCTCCTTGATGTTTGCATCGGGAGTGATTGTCTCTACATCTACCTCAAACTCCTCTGCGAGTACCTCGTTAATCTTCTCAATAAGTTCTGCTTTTTCCATAGTTTTACAAGTTTTTAATTATTAGTGTTGAATTAGTGCCTCCAAATCCAAATGAGTTGGAGAGGAATATGTCGAATTTGTGGTCTATGCGCTTATCGGGAATATACAACCTTGCCGAATCCTCATCAGGATTTTCAAAGTTGAGATTTGGCGCAACAAAGCCCTCTTTCATCATAAGTAACGAGTATATGACTTCACTAGCTCCCGCCATCCACATCTCGTGTCCCGTCTGCGATTTGGTGCTGGTAACAGGGATATGTCTATCTCCAATCACGCTATATATCGCCTTCGCCTCGTTGCGGTCGCCTACGAGTGTCGAGGTAGCGTGTGCGTTGATATAGCCAATATCATCAACCGAAATGCCAGCTCTTTGAATAGCCATCTCCAACGAGCGAGTAGGGCCTGCCACATTAGGCGAAGATATATGATCACCGTTGCCCGAGAAGCCGTACCCTAACACTTCGGCAATGATTGGAGCACCACGCTTAACAGCCGATTCGTAACTCTCCAAGATAAGTGTTGCAGCACCTCCTCCAGGTACTAAGCCATCACGGTCGCGGTCAAACGGGCGACTTGCTGTCGTAGGGTTATCTTCTCGTACCGAGAATGCCGAGATGCCATCGAATGATGCCACCGAGAGAGCATTCGCCTCTTGTGCACCACCGCACACAACCATCTCTTCAAGCCCATTCTGAATAAGTAGTGCCGCCAAGCCGATGGCGTGAGAACCGCTGGCACAAGCACCCGATACGGTGAGGTTGATACCTCGCAGTTTGAAGATGCAACCGAGGTTCATCGTTACGGTCGAGTTCATCGACTGAAAAATAGCACCCGAGCCACACAGCGTAGTATTTCGTCTTTCACGAATGATGTCTATTGCTTTAATTGTCGGCACTACCGAACTGTCATTACCATATAACAAACCCACCGAATGGTTGTCGAGCCAATCTTGGTCAATACCCGCCGAGCGTAGGGCATCAGCCGTTGCGCAGTAGGCATACTTCGCCTGCTCGGGCATATTTATTCGTTGAGCACGGCTCAACTCCTTCTTCAATTCGGGAATTTCGAGCTTTGCGGTGAGTGCAGAGCGAAAGCCCATATCCTTACGCTCGGCATCGAAGACGATGCCCGACTTGCCCTGCCAAAGAGCCTCCTGCACCTGCTCCATTGTCGTTCCAAGGCACGAGTATATACCCATACCCGTAATAACTACTCTCTTCATTTTTATCTCTATTTAGCTGTTCAAAATTTCAAATAGGTTGTTGTGTAGCGTGTTATACTTATTGCGAAGTATTGACATCTGCTTCTTATTGGCTACACTCTTTATATCCTGCCATAACCTCTTAACCCACTTTGCATAGTTCCAAGCAAAGATTAGTATCGCTGGGGTGAGAAGCACATAGAGCAATGCGCTCCACCAATTCACATATACCCACACAAGTACCAAACTTATAATCGAGCAGATGGGTATTGTAAACAAAGCACTTATAGCATACATAAATGTTCCCTCAAACATTCTATCTTTCGAGAATTTGTAATATGCGCCCTTGCCTGCTCCATAGATAAAGAGCGATGGCCACATAGATGCTATACCAAACGGCAGCAATAGAAGCAGCCCTAACGCCTTAATAATCGTTGCCCACACTCCTGTTTTAATCGCAAGATGCTTGTCCGAAACACCCATCATGCGAATATCTGCTCTTAGTTCCAAAGCATCACGATAGAGCTGTCCAACACGGTTTGCATCTTCACATTGCGCCTCTTTCAGTTGAGCATACATCTGCTTGTCGCTCTCCAATCTGTCGGGAAGGTATGACGCATCGTAGCCCTTTCGACCAGCATGTTCCTCACCGAATGTAATCCGCAAGAAATCAATCGCATCGTAGTTTTCCAAGTCATCAATATTGAGCATTAGCGATGATATCTGCGCACGCACGAGTTTGTTCACCTCGCGTTGCGCAGTACGAGGCTTGGTCTTATACAACTCGTAGTATGGTTTTATCGAGATTGGCGTGCCGAACTTAACCATAAAGTCGTTGCGAAGACCGAAGTAGTCGGAGTAGTGGTTGCACGATGGAAGGATAAATATCTCTCGCTCAAAACCACTCAACTCGGCAGCCTCAAATGCCAACTTTGTATAACCAAACGAGAATGTTCCGAGCCAATGTTTGTCTTGATGTCCCGCTTCAGGATACATTACTACTGTTGTTCCATTTACAAGGGCCTCCTCCGAAATTTTGAAAGTGCCTTGATTCTTGCCAAGCTGCTCTACACCCTCAGTGATTAGGCGAAATGAAGGCAGTAAGCCTATCGAACGAAAGAATTTGCTTGCAATGGGAGATATGGTGAAAATATCTCCTCTGGTTATAAAGTTTGGCTTTCTATCTCGAATTGAGAATAGTATTCCAAGGGCATCGTTGAGGCTGTTTTGATGGTTGGATACGATTAGGAGCGAGGTCCCATCTGCGGGAATGTTCTCCTTATTTATAGTATAGGTATTCTTGTAATATATCTTGTCGTGCAGGAATTGAAGATAACTCTTAAATGCTTTGTAAATCATATGATCTAATCACTATTTGGGTTTCTATTACAAATTATTATTTTCTGACTGCAAAGATCTATGAAATAGGAATATTGCAAAAGGTCTAAAATTAAGAAAAGTCGTTCCAAATCGAAACTCACGATCTGAAACGACTATGTCATGACAATTTTATGTTGTGACTAAAAGGCCCGACCGAAGTCGAGCCCAAGGGTTTACATTGCTAAGTATTGAAGTCTGGTTGAGAGGTTTGTCATATCCTCGGCGAGCTTGTCGTTGACAATCTTCGCATATATTTGTGTGGTTTTGAGGCTGCGATGACCGAGCATCTTCGACACTGACTCGATAGGTACTCCGTTTGTTAGCGTCACCGTTGTTGCGAAGGTGTGTCGAGCGAGGTGGAAGGTTAGTCGTTTCTCGATGCCGCAAATCGCAGCTATCTCTTTAAGGTAATCGTTGCACTTTTGATTACTTGGTATCGGAAGCAACTTACCATTGGGGCAACGACCCTCATATTTTGCCAAAATTTGCAACGGAATCTCCAAGAGGGGTACATTTACTGGCGCCGAGGTCTTTTTGCGGTGTGTGCGAAGCCAATGGGTTCCGTTGGGGCCTACAATGAGATGTTCGGCTGTTAGAGCCTGAGCATCGCAGTAGGCAAGGCCCGTAAAACAACTGAACACGAATATATCTCGTATCTGTTCAAGACGCTTCGATGTCAGCTGTTTATTCATCAAGTTTGTGAGTTCCGTCAATGTAAGGTAGCCTCGCTCGGTATGCTCAAATTTGAGCTTAAAGCTAACAAATGGATTCTTGTTCGCTCAGCCGTTGTCTATCGCTACCTGATAAATGGAGCGGAAGCGTTGAATCATCTTCATTACATAGTTGTTCGATAGCTTGTACTGCGTACGCAGGAATATCTCAAAGCCGGCGATGAACTTCGGATTGACATCATTTACCGATATATCTGTGCGCTTGTACTCCGACTGCATAAACTCCTCAATACGCCTACGTGTGAGTATGTATCTGTCGCAAGTCTTTTTCGTTTTGGATACTCCAACAAGTTTTGAATAATCCTTGATATAGTCGTCAAAGAGTTCAAGCAGCGTCATCGACTTCTCGTCTTTCGAGATTAGGCGACATTTGAGTTTTCGAGCTGTTACAACTTCGCCTGCCAGGAACATCTCGTTGTACTTGGCAAAGATAAGGCCTCGCAGGTTGTCAAGATAGGCATTGACCTCCTTCTCCTCCTTGGTGCGGCCAACGGTGCGTCCCTCCTTCGAGAGCCAGCGGTCTGCCGGAAGGTAGTAACGGGTTGCAAGATGTGTCATTTGGTGATTGATTGTAATGCGCGCAAAGATGGGTGCATTGCCTTCGGCGTTTGGCTTGCCCTTCTGCATAATAAATAGAATTGAGAATGTACTTTTATCCATAGGTGCAACTTTTAATGTTATGTCTGTTTCATTTGCTTTTTGCGTAGTATTGCAAACTTGCTTAAAATAATGCAACACGCTGTGGCAAAGCGTTTTATACACTGCAAACATAATATCACACTTTGGAACACGCAAGCGTTTTGGCAAAAAAGCATAACCTTTTTCGCAGAAGTCAAAAGTTGGTCACGCTTGGCTCTCTTCGTTTGGGATTGGAATTGTTGGGCAAGGAGAATTGCATCGGATTGCGCCCGATTTTATGGCATTGCAAAGTGCGTAACCGCTGGAATTTGGCTGGATTCTCACCTTAAAATCCGCCGATGGCTAACTCGTTGAAAAAGAAAAAGGAACAGATTTCTCTGTTCCTTTTTCTCGTGAATCCGCCGGGGCTTCAATCTGGTTGTGTCGTTTGCGGATAATCAAAGAGTTGTGCATATTTAGCATTTTGCACTCACACGACACTCACAGAGGCTATACTACTCCCACTTGACAAGGTCGCGAGATAGGGCAATCTTTTTCGGCTCGCCCCGCTTGCCCGTCACGAAGTAATGCTTTGCCAAGTGTTCGTCGAATTGCGACACAAATGCCTCGCGAATGCGGGCGCACTTTTCGTTGATGGAGTTGTTAAATGGTGATGTGGCGTAAATAACGCTTTTCTTCATTTCGCTCGTAAGCCACCCACCACGCACATTAGTATAGATTTGTAGCAACTCGTCGTGATAGTCCGATAGATGCTTAAATGGTATGCCGTTTTCGTGACGCAGAAAGAGAATATATACAGCCTTCACAAGCGGAGTCATCACAATCTCCATATCGTTGTAGTCAGGTAAAATAATTCGATAATCTGCGGTTATCACCATTCGGCTCAACTTATCATTAGGGTTTCGCAACAACGACTCCAAAACATAAGCCGAAATGCCTTTTTGCTTTAACTTTTTTATTTTATCGGCAACCTCTTTTACCAAATTTTGCGTCTCCTCATCGAATTGCTCTTCGAGATGGGGTACGGGGTCTATGGAGCAGCATATATAAGTCTCCTCTTTCGGCTCACTTCGGCTAATAGAGTAGCTCTCGTTAGAGGGTTTAGTTTCATAGCAGAAACGGATTTCGCTATCCCAATTTTGGGAACAGTCTTCTATAATATCTGATAAAATATCGGCAAACTCGCTATCTCGAAAACGAATATCTCCTATTGTAATTCCTCTGAGTGCAATATCCTCATCTGGTTTAACCTCGACATTCTCTTTATAGTAGATGAGTGAAGGAGGTATATTGTGGCGATTTTGGGGTCGAGCCATATAGTTCAAAAGAAACGAACTCCCCACAGATTGACAGCGTAACACATCTCCAACATCGGGATTGTAATACCAATGAGTATCTTTGCTGAAATTTTCAGCCATTAGGGGCAGATAGCAAAACTCATAGCCAAACAACTTGAAATAGTTGCATATATTGTCGTGATGGTCGAAGATGAAGTGATTTACCACCTCATCGTATTCGTTCTCAACATAAATAATCTGCTTTGGGTGTGGCTCAAATGGCAACCCTTTCAATCCGAGT
This sequence comes from Alistipes sp., assembly GCA_045543935.1. GTDB lineage: Bacteria > Bacteroidota > Bacteroidia > Bacteroidales > Rikenellaceae > Alistipes. The sequence goes on along the minus strand of JAZPYA010000003.1, from coordinate 22,748 downwards.
ATATATTTCATATCTGCAAAGATAATCGTTTTCTCAAAGTTACGGAAATTTTCAGTTCCTGCAAGGCTTGCAGAGCTAAAAAGTTTGGAGAGAGAAGATCCTGCTTATAATTTTGCAGTCAGAAACACTGTGCGTAGGAACAAGGTCCGGCAGGCCGAAAGGCTCCCGACTAAGCGCCAGTCAGAGTCGGGCGGTGTTTTTAGCAATGGGCAGGAGAATAACTATTGGCGACCGTACCTGGTAACTCGGCACGATAGAATGTTTCACCTGCACTTCTATTAAAAAAGGAGAGTCGGTACTTTGCAGAGTAGCTGTGTCATTCTGCTTGCCGTTCGTAACGGTGTTCGACAGTGTCAATCGTATTGTCGACAGTGCTGACAACTCTTTTTAGCAGAGGAGTGCGCCCCATCCGGAGGGGCTATTCCTTGTCGAGGGTCATCGTAATAACGGATAGGCATCCGTTACTTCACTTGATATTGGAGCAGTAGTGCCAACTTGCGATGACCCGTTTTTAGAAATTGAGTTCTCTACATAACAAAACATCTCACCTCAGCGAGATTGGTTCGCTGTTGGGATGTAGGGGTCATCGAGAGCAGAAAGAGGTGAACGATAGATGTGGTTAAGTACTGCGAACATCCTCTGCAATTGCCAATACACTGTGCTTGATACCGCAGAATGTGGCAATTGTCCTTCGATGACCCATTTTGACAAGTGTCAAGAGCATTGCCAGCTGCGCTTACGAGTGTGAGGATACGGCCACCCTCCTTCGACACCCATAAAAGGCTATCGAATATTGATCGCAATTGGGGCGGTCGAGAAGTGGCGATAGTCTTTGGGCAAACAACACATAGCTCCCAAATCTTCACGAGTAAGTGTAGGGTTGATTTGTGTAGCAGAGAATAGGTCGCAACCCCTATCTTTCGCAACTATGGTTGTTTGTATTATTCGCCTTGGAAATTATACCGGCAGATGGACGGATACCGAGCAAGGCAAACCGATTGTTGTCGTTGGTAGGTTTGCTCGAACCATTAAGAGGAAACAACTCCTCGATCTGCGATGTCGGATGCAGACTGCCGGGTTATTGTACAAAACAATTATTTGTTGTATATTTGTAATGATTAAAACAAATTTATAGATATGAATAGATTATTGGAAGATGTGTCTTCAATTTTGCTTAAAGGCGCTAACACAGACAAAGATACATATGATAGACTATGTATTGAATGTAGGGTGTTTGCTCTTCAATTTATCAAACTTATTATAGATGATTTTAGACAATTCGAGCATTTGTATATATCTGCTGTAATGGATACTTACAAAAGGGCAGTAATTCATACGCCTATGACATTGGATGAATTTGGTGAATACTTTGAACACCGATGTAATCAATATGATAGACTACATCGTGAGATTGTTCAAGCAATGCAATCTGCTGAAAAACATGTTCCACTTGGATATATGGGAATTAGGCACCTAATTTACACTTTTCCATTAGTACATGTTGAAGATGAAACATTGTACAAATATATCTATCATCCAAATAATGATTTTTTTGAACATCTTGAATTTGCCCAAAAGGTTGTGTTTGCAACCAAAAGTATTTCGGAGTATTTTAAGAATTTATAACTAATATCGTTTTTTTGAATTTTGAATCGGTGCTTTGCAGAGTAGCTGTGTCATTCTGCTTGCCGCTTGTAGCGGTTTCGATAGTGTCTGTCGTATTATCGATAGCACCGATTTTGGTGGGGTGCGCCTCCGTGAGGCCTCGACGCTGCGGTTTGAAGGGCGTATCCCCACTTTTTTTTAAGAATGCGGCTTATTGGTCAAAATTCGTAACCTTTTTTGAGAATTTGAAAAGTTGGTCACACACTTCTCTCTTCGTTTGGGATTGGAATTGTCGGGCGAGGAGAATTGCATCGGATTTTACCCGATTTTATCGGATTGCAAAGTGCGTAACCGCTGGAATTTGGCTGGATTCTCACCTTAAAACCCGCCGATGGCTAACTCGTTGAAAAAGAAAAAGGAACAGATTTCTCTGTTCCTTTTTCTCGTGAATCCGCCGGGGCTCGAACCCGGGACCCCAACATTAAAAGTGTTGTGCTCTACCTGCTGAGCTACGGATTCATCGTTCCAAATAGGATTTCTCCGTTTTTGGTGGTGCAAATGTATAAATTATTTTTGTTATAGCAAAATTTATTTCGTTTTAATCGCAAAAATGTTGTTTTATCCGCAGAAATACTCAATTTAGCTCCTCCATTTTATCTTTACGGATTATTTTACTATATTTGCGTGATTTATCCTTGAGAGGATAAAATAGTGTCAAAAAGTAGATAACAGAAACTATATGAAAGGTTTTACCCCTACCGAATACAATCTCCTCTGCGTGGCAACGGGCGAGGAGTTTGAGGATAATGGTTGGTCGCTAGACTGCCCCACTTGCGAAAAGCCATCGCTTATTCGTGCGCAGTATGCAAAAAAACAGTTGAAGGTCTATTCCGACAAAGGTCTCTACAAATACCGCGATTGGTTACCGATGAAGCGCATGCTTCATTGTGATGCCACTCACGCAACATACAAGAGTGAGGGCTTGGCTACGGCTCTTGGCTTGGAAAATCTATACATCACCTTCAACGGCTATTTCCCCGAAAAAGGGGCGACAATGACAACTTGTTCGTTCAAGGAGACCGAGGCGTATAGTGTTTGTGCCCGTACCGATGCCGACAACGAGAAGGTTTTGGTGGTTGCTTCGGCTGGAAATACTGCACGAGCATTCGCAAAAGTCTGCTCCGAGAATAATATAAAACTTCTTTTGGCTGTGCCTGCCGACAATCTCGATGCGTTGTGGTTTGATGCTCCGCTAAATGATTGTGTGAAGTTGATTGCGTGTGCCAAAGGTGGCGACTACTTCGATGCAATTCATTTGAGTAATCTGGCATTGAAATCGCCTATGTTCTACGCTGAGGGTGGTGCAAAAAATATCGCACGCCGCGATGGTATGGGAACAACCGTTTTGTCGGCAGTAACAACTATCGGTCGTATTCCCGACTACTATTTCCAAGCAGTCGGCAGTGGTACGGGTGCAATAGCGGCGTGGGAGGCAAATATGCGCCTTATCGAAGATGGCCGCTATGGTACAAATCTTATGCGACTGATGGTGTCGCAGAATGCTCCGTTTGTGCCGATGTACGATGCTTGGCGTGCCGATTCGCGCGCAATGTTGCCATACGATGATAATAATGCGCGCCGAGATGCTGCCATAATAGATGCGAAGGTGTTGTCAAACAGAAAACCGCCATACAGTATTGCCGGTGGTTTGTACGATGCTTTGAAAGCGACAAACGGCGATGTGTTGCAGGCTACAAATCTGCAAGCACAGAAGGCTGCGCGTCTATTTCAGCAGACCGAGGGTATAGATATCCACCCTGCTCCTGCAGTGGCGTTGGCAACCCTTATCAAAGAGGTGCAAGCGGGAAATATCGACCGTAAAGCGACCATTATGCTCAACATTACGGGTGGTGGTGAGGCGCGTTATAAGGCAGATAAGGAGATTTTTTATCTCAAGCCGAGCCATATATTCCCACTTACACCCGATGCGAGCGATGTATTAACTAAATGTGAAGAGTTATTCAAATAATATATAAGTATGTATCCAATAAAATTTACACCACAACTTAAAGAGAATATCTGGGGAGGAAAACGCCTTCTCGAGATAAAAAAAGGTCTCTATTCTCGCTCTGTCGATAAGTCGAAGGTCTATGGCGAGAGCTGGGATATTTCGGGCGTAAAAGGCTCGATATCGAAGGTTGCAAACGGCTTCCTCAAAGGGAACAATTTACAAGAGATTATCGAGGTCTATATGGGCGAGTTGGTTGGAGAGGAGGTATTCGAGCAGTTTGGCTTGGACTTTCCGTTGCTAATCAAGAACTTGGATTGCAACGACACCCTCTCGGTGCAAGTGCACCCTAACGATGAGTTGGCAGCCGAGCGTCACGACTCATTCGGCAAGACCGAGATGTGGTATATCGCCGATGCTGAGGAGGGTGCGGTAATATATCTTGGCTTCAAGAACAAGAACATTACGCGCGAGGAGTATATCAAGGCGGTTGCCGAGGGTACTGTAGCCGATATTTTACAGGCTGTACCTGTCAAGAAGGGCGATGTATTCTTTATCCCTGCCGGAACGGTACACGCTTTGGCGAAGGGTCTAAATGTGATTGAAATTCAGCAGACTTCAGACATCACATATCGCATCTTCGATTGGAACAGAGTTGATAGCGAGGGTAATTCGCGTGAGTTGCACACGGCATTGGCGGTCGATGCCATAGACTTCGAGTCGGGTGTCGAGGAGTGCCGCCGTACCTACACCGCAACACCAAATGAGGAGGTGAATATCGTTGATTGCGACTTCTTCAAAACCGATATGTTGGTTGTTGATGGTAAGGTCGAATTGGATTACTGCAAGCGCGACTCATTTACAATCTATATGTGTATCGAGGGCGAAACAAAGGTTACGCTCGATGGCGAGGAGAGCGAGACACTCCGTACAGGCGAGGTAATGCTTGTTCCTGCTATTGCTAATGAAGTCGTAATTGAGGGCAAAGCGCAAATTCTCGCAAGCCACTTATAATAGATTCATAACAAATATGGCAAGAAAGAAAGGACCACTTCCATTTATCGAGGGGTTGGAGATTACAACTTTGGCCGCCGAAGGCAAGGCTATGGGACATCACGAGGGACAAGTAATTTTTGTGCCGATGACCATTCCAGGCGATGTTGTCGATGTGCAGGTAACAAAGCGTCATCGCCGTTTTATGGAGGGGCGAGTTGTAAATTTTGTACACAAGTCTGAAAATCGCGTAGAGCCTATATGCAGACATTTTGGCGTATGTGGCGGTTGTAAGTGGCAGAATCTACCCTATCAAACCCAGCTCGACTACAAGACACAGCAGGTTTGCGACCAATTGGTGCGTATCGGCAAACTCGATATCCCCGAGGTGCGCCCTTGTCTCGGTTCGGAACAGCAACTCTACTATCGCAATAAAATCGAATATACCTTTGCGGATAGGCGTTGGCTTACCTACGAGGAGATTGCCGAGCAGGGCGATATCGCGCCTATGCCGGCACTTGGGTTTCATATTCCAAATATGTTCGATAAGGTACTTGATATTGAGGAGTGCCATTTGCAGGCTTCGCCATCAAACGAAATTCGCAACTTCATAAAGCAATACTGTATCGAAAATGGTTACTCGTTCCACAATGCTCGTGCGCACGAGGGTTTGATGCGCGGAATGATTTTGCGTACAGCCTCTACGGGCGATATAATGTTGTCGGTCATCTTTAACGAGTACGACCAAGAAAAGATAGAGTCCTTGTTAAATGCTGTATTAGAGCGATTTCCGCAGATTACCTCCACTATTTTCTTTGTAAATGAGAAGTGGAATGACTCTACGGGCGATTTGACCCCTGTCTGCTTTGCCGGCAAGGACCATATTATGGAGGAGATGGAGGGTTTGCAGTTTAAGGTAGGACCTAAATCGTTCTACCAGACCAACTCCAAGCAGGCGTATGAGTTATACAAGGTTACGCGCGAATTTGCCGATTTGCGCGAGGGAGATACTCTCTACGACCTCTACACTGGTACGGGAACAATTGCGAACTTCTGCGCCAAGAGATGTAAGAAGGTGGTCGGTATTGAGTATGTGCCTGAGGCGATTGAGGATGCAAAAATAAATTCGCAGATAAACGGCATCGAGAATACATCGTTCTATGCGGGCGATATGAAGAAGGTCTTAAATAACGATTTTATCGCGAAAAATGGTCGCCCTGATGTGATTATATTGGATCCACCGCGCGCAGGAGTTGATGAGCCGGTTATCGATGTTATCCTGAATGCTGCACCCGAGCGTATTGTCTATGTTAGTTGCAACCCTGCAACACAGGCACGCGATCTTGCATTGATGAGCAAGATGTATCGTGTAGTGGCGGTGCAACCGGTTGATATGTTCCCACATACCCACCATGTTGAAAATGTAGTAAAGTTAGAGAAACGATGAAGATTGTAAAAATACTATTTGTTGTTATGTGCAGTATGATTATAGCCTGCACAGCACCAGGATTTGATGATGGTGTGAACGAGCCAAGACCTACGCCTATTAACACTGATGGCTGGGCAGAGATGCCGGCTAAAGTTGAAGGTGTTTCGTTTTGGGAGTATTGCTATCACGATAAGTTGCCATCAAACAACAATCTGCGCAACTACTCATTCTGCTTCGACAGAACAAAGCATTGTGCTTTGTGGGTGGCATATCCATTGCACACTTGCTATACCGAGGGCAGTGGTAAGCGTACAGATGATTGGGAATATGACCCTTGTTGTATCGCAGATGAATATGAGCCAGATTTGCAAAATGCCTACTATCCGAAAAATGGCTCTTCGTACAGCCACTCGCGAGGTCATCAACTCCCTTCGGCTGATAGACTTGCTTCGAATGAGGACAATGCGACAACATTCTACTTTACGAATATGACTCCGCAGTTACAATCGCTCAATGGCGGTACTTGGGAGACTCTCGAAGGCGATATACGAAAAAAGTGGATATGCTCCGATACGCTCTATGTTGTTACGGGCGCACACTTCGCTGATGGCTTTGACTACGCATACGATAAGAAGGGCAAGGGTAAAGCCTGTGCCGTTCCGACACACTACTATAAAGTTATTCTGCGCACCAAGGCGGGCGATAGTGGCAAGTGGGTGGTCGACTGCTCGGCAGACGAATTGCAGTGCGTAGGTTTTTGGTTTGAACATAGGGGCGGTGCTGGACGACAGACGATGTCAGTTGCAGAAATTGAGCGCAAAACAGGTCATACATTCTTTGTGAATGTACCTAACGCTCCAAAGGATATTTATAATCCGAGCGAGTGGTAGTCGCTACAACACAAAGAGAGGGGAGTGTTTGCGTGACACTCCCCTCTCTTTGTCTATGTGACTACCCTATTTAGCCTTGGTGTCGCAGTATAGACAGCGATATACCCCACCCTCCGCCAAGTGGAATTTATAATCGACACTTTCGTTGTTGCAGATACATTTGTGGTTCGGACAGCTCAAACCCTCGACCTCCACTGCATCGTGATTGTGGAGAGGTTCTTTACCCTCCTCTGCCCACTTCAACAGCGTGTACATCAGTGCCATACGCACGAACTTGCCATTTCCTACCTGACGGAAATATGCAGCGCGAGGGTCAGCATCAACCTCCTTTGCAATCTCATTGACACGAGGGAGTGGGTGCAGAACTGCCATCTTCTCCTTTGCCAAAGCCATCTTCTCGGCATCGAGAACAAAACAATCCTTTACTCGCTCGTACTCCTCCTCATCTACGAAACGCTCCTTCTGCACACGAGTCATATAGAGAATATCCAACTCGCCCATAACCTCCTCCAACGAAGATACCTCACGATACTCTATGCCATTCTTCTCGCATACATCGTGTTTGATATAGTCTGGCAGACGCAACTCATCGGGAGCAATAAGCACAAACCTTGTGCCCTCGTAGCGAGACATCGCTTTAATCAATGAGTGAACGGTACGGCCATAGAGCAAATCACCGCAGAAGCCGATTGTAAGATTATCCAAGTGTCCTAACTCTCTCGTCATCGTCAAAAGGTCAGTCAGGGTTTGTGTTGGGTGTGCGTGTGAGCCATCTCCGGCATTGATAATTGGTACAGGTGACACCATTGAAGCATCAAGTGGTGCGCCCTCAATATGGTGTCGCATAGCGATTATGTCCACAAAATTACCAACTACACGCACCGTATCCTCTACGGTTTCGCCCTTGCTTACGGAAGAAGAGTTTGCATCGGAAAATCCGAGTACATTACCGCCCAACTCCATCATTGCCGAGGTAAAACTCAGGCGGGTGCGGGTTGAAGGCTCGTAGAATAGTGTAGCCAACTTTTTGCCTTTGCAAGCCTCGCTATATTTTGCGCGATTTGCTATTATATCGAGTGCCAGAGCGACAATCTCATCGGTCTCTTTGCGGGTTAAATCCGTAGGGTCAGTTAAATGTCTCATAGTTAATTGACAATTGATAATTGAAAATTGATAATTAAAGGTATTTTATTGATAATTGATTTATAGAAACAAAAAATTGTCAATTGTCCATTGTCAATTATCAATTAATGGATTAAATAAATTGGCGTTCCAATTTATTTAATCCACGACTCGTCGCTTGGATTGTTGCGGAATGTCAAGATTCTCTCTTTCCACTCAGGAGCGATATATCCCTCCTCGGCAGCCACCTCTACGAGTGCATCGAGATTTGAGAGTGAGTAGTTTACGGTGTTAGCCTCTGCAATGCGCTCTACGCCACGCTTCATACCGTAAGTGAAGATACTTACAATACCCAAGACATCAGCTCCAGCTTCGCGCAAAGCATCGACAACCTCGATACACGAGCCACCTGTCGAAATCAAATCCTCGACAACAACTACCTTCTGTCCCTTCTCCAACTTACCCTCGATGCGGTTTGTGCGTCCGTGGTCCTTTGCACCACTACGAACATAACCCATTGGCAAGTCGAGAATCGTTGCTACGATAGCAGCGTGAGCGATACCTGCGGTCGAAGTACCCATCAACACCTCGCACTCAGGATAGTGTTTCTTCACAAGCTCTGCCAAGCCTGCCTCTACCTGCTCACGAACGCGTGGTGCAGTCAAGATAAGGCGATTGTCGCAGTAGATTGGGCTTTTAATGCCGCTTGCCCAAGTGAATGGTTGCTCTGGGCGCAAAAATACTGCGTTAATCGAAAGTAACTCCTTTGCAATCTGTTTTTCCATAGTCTTATATTTTTATTCGTTATTACTCATTTAAGAACTCTTTGCAGCAACGCTCGTATGCAGCTACAGGGTTTTCGGCAGCGGTGATAGGGCGACCTACAACGATGTAGTCCGAGCCAATCTCGCGAGCCTGTGCAGGAGTCATAATGCGCACTTGGTCGTCTTTCGAGCTATCGGCAAAGCGCACACCCGGAGTAATTGTGAAGAACTCCTTACCGCAATGCTCCTTTACGAGCGAAGCTTCGAGTGGCGAGCAGACTACTCCATCAAGACCTGCCTCCTTTGCATTTTCGGCATACTTTGCAATGCAATCGTTGATGGTTGCATCGATAAGTAACTCCTTCTGCATACGCTCCTCGCTGGTCGATGTGAGTTGAGTTACGGCAATCAACAACGGGCGAGTTCCGTCCTCGCGAGTCAATCCCTCCAAGCCGGCACGCATCATATCCACCGTTCCTGCAGCGTGAACATTGCACATATCGACATCAAGGCGCGACAACACGCTCATAGCCTTACGCACGGTATTTGGAATGTCGTGCAACTTCAAATCGAGGAAAATTTTGTGTCCGCGAGCCTTAATCTCACGCACAATAGCAGGTCCTTCGGCATAGAACAACTCCATACCAATCTTCACGAAAGGCTTGCGACCGGTAAATTTATCCAAGAACGAGAGCGTCTGCTCCTTGCTGCTGAAATCGCACGCAATAATTACATCTTTTGCCATAACTTTCTTTAATTTTGCTTGTCAGCCAAATTAAGAATTAAAAATTAAAAATTGAGAATTAAGAATTGGACTTTCACTCTGCACTTTTAACTTTTAACTTTCAACTTGACTTTATTCTATTATTCCAATTATATCTGTTAATTTTTCGATGCCGAGTCGCTCCATTACATACGGCAACTCCTCGATAATCTCTTTGCAGGCGTATGGGTTACGCAGATTTTCTGCACCCACCTGAACGCCCGTAGCACCAGCCATCATCATCTCCACAACATCCTCTGCCGTAGCAACGCCACCGCAGCCGATTACCGGAATTTTTACGGCGTGAGCCACCTGATATACCATTCGCACTGCGATTGGGAATATCGCTGCTCCCGAAAATCCACCCATCTTATTGGCGATTACGGGTTTTCTGCGAGCGATATCTATACGCATTCCGAGCATTGTGTTGATGAGCGTAATTCCATCAGCACCAGCCTCTTCGCACGCCTTTGCAATAGCGACAATATCGGTTACATTTGGCGAGAGTTTAATAAATACTGGCTTTGTAGTAACCGCCTTAACTGCACGAGTTACCGCAGCCGCAGACTCTGGCGATGTGCCAAATGCCATACCTCCGTTATGTACATTCGGGCAAGAGATATTAACCTCCAAAATTGCCACTTGCTCCTCCTTATCCAACTTCGAGCAACACTCCACATACTCCTCAATCGAGAAACCGCTGATATTTGCGATTATCGGTTTGCGGAAAATCTTGCGGAGTTCGGGCAGTTCGTGTGCAATAACCGCATCAACACCCGGATTTTGCAGACCTACCGAGTTGATAAGTCCGCTTGGACACTCGGCAATACGAGGTGTCGGATTTCCGAAGCGTGCATCGCGAGTTGTTCCCTTGAACGAAATAGAGCCGAGAATGTTAATATCGTACACCTCTGCCATCTCCTTGCCGAAGCCGAATGTTCCGCTTGCAGGAATTACGGGGTTATCGAGTGCAACACCGCACAACTCAACAGATAAATCTCTTACCATACGACCTCCTCCTTCTTAAATACGGGACCATCTTTGCAGACGCGCTTTGCCCCATTTGTTGTGTGAATCGAACAACCCATACAGATTCCGAAACCGCAACCCATACGCTCCTCGAGCGACACTTCACCGCTGATTTCGAGTGAGTTACACAGAGCCTTTAACATTGGCAATGGACCACACGAATAGAAGTAGTCTGCTTCTACCCCACTTTCGCGAATAGCATCTGTAACAAAGCCTTTTACGCCTACCGAGCCATCAGCCGTAGCAAGAATAACCTTCGCTCCCAAAGCCTCGAACTCCTCGGCATAGAAGATTTCTGCTTCCGTATTAAAACCGAGTACTACGGTTACCTCCTTGCCGCGTGCAATCAAGTCGCGAGTAAGGCGATACAACGGCGGAACGCCTACTCCACCACCGACTAACAGCGGTTTTTTGCATTCGTGTTCTGTGTCGAAGCCGTTACCCAAGCCTGTAAGCACATCGAGTTGCGTACCCTCTGCCATTTGCGACATCAAGTCGGTACCTTTGCCCACTACTTTATATATAATGGTCAATTCGCCCTCATCGTAGTTGCAGACCGAGATAGGTCGGCGGAGATACAAGCCATCGAGTGCAATCTCCACGAATTGTCCGGCACGAGTTACGCCCGACACATCACCTGCAAGAGTCATCTTGTAGATGAGAGGTGTCAGAGCCTCGTTCTTTGTTACGGTTAATATAACTCTCTGCATCATTTATGCTCTATTTTGCTTTATACTCGGCATCGATAGTTGAAACTCCGAGTGTAATCTCCTCCAATACATCGAGCAGTGCGCTTACGGTCTCGAGCGCAGTGATAATCGACACATTGTTCTCTACCGCCGCGTTACGAATCTCGTAGCCATCAAGGCGAGTATTGTGCTGATTAACATCGATTGTATTGATAACATAACTTACATGTCCTTTTGCCAAGGTCTTGGCTATATCGTTGCTACCCTCGCTGATCTTCTTCATCAAGCGTGTGCGAATGCCATGCTCGCGCAAGAATGATGCTGTGCCTGCCGTAGCCTCGATATTGAAGCCGAGGTTGTAGAAACGGCGAATAAGTGGCAACGCCGCCTCTTTGTCCTTATCGGCAATGGTTGCGAGGATAGTTCCGTAGTTCACTACGGTCATTCCCGAAGCCTGCAACGACTTATACAATGCGCGAGTGAGCGAATCGTCATATCCGATAGCCTCGCCCGTAGATTTCATCTCCGGCGATAGGTACGAATCAACGCCCTTAATCTTTGCAAACGAGAACGCAGGAGCCTTCACGAAGTGACGCTTACGCTCCTTGCCATAGACCTCTGTTATGCCCTGCTGTGGCAAAGTCTCGCCGAGCATTACGCGTGTAGCAATCTTTGCCATAGGAACATTTGTAGATTTCGAGAGGAATGGCACTGTACGCGATGAACGAGGATTTACCTCGATAACGTATACCTTATCCTCCGAATCAACGATAAACTGGATATTGTACAAACCAACTATACCAATTGCACGACCAAGTCGTACGGTGTAGTCAATCATCAAATCCTTAACCTTTTGACTGAGCGAGAACGAAGGATAGACGCTTATCGAGTCGCCCGAGTGAACTCCCGTATGCTCGACATGCTCCATAATACCCGGAATAAATACATTGCCCTCGGCATCGCAGATAGCATCAACCTCTGCCTCCTTACCCATAATGTACTTATCGACCAATACAGGCGAATCCTCCGAAACCTCTACTGCATTGTGCAAGTAGTGTCGGAGAGCCTGCTCGTTACCGACAATCTGCATTGCACGACCTCCCAACACGAAACTTGGGCGCACCAATACCGGATAACCAATTTCGGTAGCGGCAGCAACACCCTCCTCGATATCGGTTACCGCCTTTGCCTTTGGTTGTGGAATACCAACCTTGCGCATAATAGCCTCGAAGAGCTTTCTGTCCTCTGCATTGTCGATAGCCTCAATACCTGTTCCTACAACCTTTACACCCATCTTTGCGAGAGGTTTTGCAAGGTTGATAGCGGTCTGACCACCAAGGGTTACAATAACACCATCAGGTTGCTCCAAACGGATAATGTTCATTACATTCTCCACTGTAAGAGGCTCGAAATATAACTTATCCGAGATTGTAAAGTCGGTCGAAACGGTCTCGGGGTTATTATTGATGATGATAGCCTCATATCCAGCCTCGCGGATTGCCCAAATCGAATGTACGGTCGAATAGTCGAACTCGACACCCTGACCGATACGGATAGGTCCCGAACCGAGAACTACAATCTTCTTGCGGTCGCTAACTACCGATTCATTCTCCTGCTCGTAGGTCGAATAGAAGTATGGCACATAGCCCGAATACTCTCCTGCGCAGGTGTCGATAGTCTTATATACAGGCTTAATATCCAACTGCTGACGCAACTCGAATACCTCCGACTCGGTCATACCCCACAACTGTCCGATAAACTTATCACCAAAACCAATGCGTTTTGCTTCGAGCAACACCTCGCGGTCACCCTTATTTGCCTTAACTACACGCTCGAAATTGACAATGTTGTCCATCTTCTTCAAGAAGAACATATCAATCTTGGTGCGGTCGTAAATCAAAACTCTATCCACACCGCGGCGCAACAACTCTGCAATAGCATAGATGCGGTCATCGGTTGCGCGAGTTATGTACTGCAGAATATCTGCGGTAGCCATATTGTCAAACTTCTTGTGATAGATGTGGCAAACGCCTGTCTCGAGCGAACGAACAGCCTTCAACAAACTCTCCTCGATTGTACGACCGATACTCATAACCTCGCCCGTAGCCTTCATCTGTGTTCCGAGTTCGTTCGATGCCTCGCTGAACTTGTCGAATGGGAAACGAGCAATTTTTGTTACGATATAGTCGAGTGCCGGCTCCGAGCAAGCCGGACCATTCGACAACATAATCTCATCGAGAGTCATTCCGACTGCTACCTTTGCAGTTACGCGAGCAATTGGGAAACCACTCGCCTTCGATGCCAAAGCCGAAGAGCGCGAAACGCGCGGATTTACCTCGATAATGTAGTAGTTGAATGAGAGTGGGTCTAATGCAAACTGCACATTGCAACCACCCTCAATCTTCAACGCGCGAATGATTTTCAATGCACTTGTGCGGAGCATTTGAGTCTCCTTGTCAGTCAAGGTCTGGCACGGAGCAACTACGATAGAATCGCCGGTATGCACACCTACAGGATCGACATTCTCCATATTACAGATGGTAATTGCGGTGTCGTTCTTATCGCGCATTACCTCGTACTCAATCTCCTTGTAGCCCTTGATACTCTTCTCGACTAACACCTGATGTACCGGCGAGAGTGCCAAAGCGTTACGCATCAACTCGCGCAACTCCTCTTCGTTATCAACAAAGCCACCACCTGTTCCACCGAGTGTAAATGCAGGACGGAGTACCAACGGATAGCCAATCTCCTTGGCAACCTCGACAGCCTCCTCAATCGAATTTACAACCTCCGAAGGCAATACCGGCTCGCCGAGCGAGATACAAAGTTCTTTGAACAACTCTCTATCCTCTGCCTGCTCGATGCTCTCGAATGAAGTTCCGAGAATCTCAACACCGCACTCCTCGAGAATACCCTTCTTTGCGAGTTGTACGGCGAGGTTAAGACCTGTCTGACCTCCCAAGCCCGGAACGATAGCGTCAGGACGCTCGTAGCGGATAATTTTTGCGACATACTCCAACTTCAAAGGCTCCATATAGACCTTATCTGCAATGAATGTGTCGGTCATAATGGTTGCAGGGTTTGAGTTTACGAGGATAACCTCATAACCCTCCTCCTTAAGTGCAAGACACGCCTGTGTTCCTGCATAGTCGAACTCGGCCGCTTGACCAATAACGATTGGGCCAGAGCCGATAACCATAACCTTCTTTATATCTGTTCTCTTAGGCATTGTGATTCTCCTCCATCAGTTTAATGAATTTATCGAAAAGATATGCGCTATCCTGCGCTCCCGGAGCCGACTCCGGATTATACTGCACCGAGAATACTCGCTCGCTCTGGCACTCGATACCCTCAATGGTATTGTTAATTACGCTACGGTGAGTAACCTCAAGCGGAGTTGCACTCAACGACTTCTCATCTACAAAGTAGAGTGAGCCTTGTGCGGTGATCTCTATCTTGCCACTCTCCAAGTTGCGTACAGGGTGACCTCCGCCACGATGCACTCCCTCGACCTGCGATACCTCAGCACCATAAGCCAAGGCGATGAGTTGATGACCAAGTCCAACGCCGAAGATTGGTAACTTACCACGCAACGATTTTATCAACTCCACAACCACAGGAACATCTGCCGGAGCGCCCGGGCCATTCGATACGAGGATTCCGTGTGGGTTGAATGCTAAAATCTCCTCTGCCGAGGTGTTAAACGGAACGATAACTACATTGCAACCCTGCTTGTTGAGCATACGCACCAAGTTTAACTTTGCTCCGCAGTCCACCAAAACCACATCAAAGCGGTGGTTAGGTGTACGAGAATACCAACGCTTCTTACAACTTACGCGCTCCACTGCGTTGCGCTCTTCCGGTGTCGATGCGATAAGAGCCAAAGCCTCATCTTTCGGCATATCGGCCGAAACGATTGCTGCACGACAGCTCTTCGAGTCGCGGATAATGCGGGTAAGCATTCGTGTATCCACTCCGCTGATACCCGGAATATCGCTCTCCTCCATCAACTCCGAAATGGTCTTTGTGTAGCGGAAGTTGCTCGGAGTTTTACACTCCTCACGAACTACCAAACCTCCGATTGTGAGGTTTCTTGCCTCGAAATCTTCATCTGTAATACCGTAGTTGCCGATAGTCGGATAGGTCATTACAACAATCTGATTGGTGCAAGCAGGATTTGAAAGAATCTCCTGATAGCCGGCCATAGAGGTGTTAAATACGATTTCGCATACCGTCTGACAATCGGCACCGAAACCATAGCCCAAGAACTCTTGACCGCTCTCCAAAACTAATTTTTTGTCGGGTTGTTTCATTGTTCTATATTTTGTTATTATTTGTTATCTTCCCAAACTTTCTCGCCGTTGAAAAGGGTTAGCAGACATCGCCCATAGACCTCTTCGCCCTCGAAAGGTGTCGCCTTGCCCATCGATAAGAACTCGCTTGTATCAATCGTGTAAGGCTTTGTGATATCATAAACTGCGATGTCTGCTCTCTCGCCCTCTTTCATTGCTCCGCCCAAGCGGAAAATACGGCGAGGATTTTCAGACATTAGCGCAATCAATTTCTCGATTGTAATCACACCCTTGCGCACAAGGTATGTATAGCATAGTGCAAACGAGGTCTCGATGCCAACAATACCCATCGCACTACCCTTCAAACCTCTTGCTTTCTCCTCAGCAGTATGCGGTGCATGGTCTGTGGCAATAACCTCGATTGTACCATCTTTTATTCCCTCGATAAGGGCAGACCTATCCTCTGCACCACGCAATGGTGGGTTCATCTTAAAGCGCCCCTCTTCTTTGAGGTCTTGGTCGCAGAGAATAAGGTAGTGTGGTGCTGTTTCGCAGGAGATATGGTCGCAATGTTGCTTTGCCTCACGGATAACCTCTACGCTCTCTTTGGTCGAGATATGGCAAACATGGTAACGACAACCCTCCTCCTCGGCGAGTTTTACATCGCGTTTGATAGGTCCCCACTCGCTCTCCGAACAGATACCTTTGTGTCCGTGTGCGTGAGCATATTCGCCATCGTGGATATAGCCGGCATGTAGCAACGAATCATCTTCGCAATGTGCCGCAATAATGCCATCTACCGCTGCAATTCGTTGCATCGCCTCACGCATCAACTCCTCGGTCTGAATACCATTTCCATCATCAGAATAGCCCACTGACAATGGTCGCAATGCCTCAATCTCCGCTAGTTCTTGTCTTGCTCGACCTTTGGAGATAGTGGCAAATGGTCGCACCTCGATTACCGCCTGCTCGTCAATCATTTTCTGCTGAACGGCGATAGTTTCGGGTGCATCAGGGGCAGGTAGAAGGTTAGGCATTGAGCATACTGTGGTTACTCCGCCGTGTGCCGCAGCACGAGTCCCCGTGGTTATAGTTTCCTTTACAGAGTAACCTGGCTCTCGCAGATGAACATGTACATCTGCCAAGCCGTATGTCACAATACAGCCCTCTGCATCAAATACTTCGGTCGTTTTGTCAGCCCCAAGCAACTCCCCTATTGCCTCGATTTTTCCATCAGCAATAAGTATATCTGCCTTGCGACTTTTACCCTCGGCAACTACTGTTCCGTTCTTTATCAGTAACCTCTTTTCGCTCATTACAGCCCTATATTCACAAAACAGGCGACCAAACAGGTCGCCCGATAACAGTTAATGTGTCAAAATAGTAATAGAATAGTTGTAGCGATAATTTGACAACAACGGCTGCGGGGCGGCTTGCACGTCCGCGTAGCCCTTTGTTGGACAGCACTTTATGTCAAGTAGAGTCAATCGCTTCATTACCCTATCTATTATTTAGGTGCAAATATAGTGTTTTTACACCAATTTACAAAGTAAATTCAATAAATTTTGTTCTATCGTGGTAAAATTTTAACGCCGAGTTTTGCGTATGCTCTTTCGGCCTTCGCCAAAGCATCTTCAATCGATACTCCCGTAGCCAGAATAACACCGAAACGGCGATGTCCTACAACTTCGGGCTTTCCGAAAATTCGCATCTGAACACCCTCCTCTTCGAGGACCTTTTCGATATTCTCAAACTCAACCTTATCCGTGTCGCCCTCGACAACAATCGCCTTTGAAGCACTCGGTGCAATAAAGCGAACTGCCGGAATTGGCAAGCCGAGTACAGCGCGAGCGTGAAGTGCAAATTCGGATAAATCTTGCGATGCCATAGTTACCATTCCGGTATCGTGCGGACGAGGCGAAACTTCGCTAAAAATCACCTCATCACCCTTGATAAACATCTCGACACCAAAGATTCCGTAACCGCCTAACGCATCGGTAATTGTGCGTGCTACCTCTTGTGCTTTCTCTCTCGCTTTTTCGCTCATTGGTTGCGGTTGCCACGACTCGCGATAGTCGCCATCAACTTGATGATGACCGATAGGCTCAAGCAGTGTTGTACCGCCAATATGTCGCACTGTCAGAAGTGTAATTTCGTAGTCGAAATTGACAAAACTCTCCACAATTACACGGCCTGCTCCTGCACGACCACCCTCCTGTGCAATTTTCCACGCCTTATCGATATCAGCCTCGCACTTGATGGTCGATTGGCCGTGTCCTGACGAACTCATAATCGGCTTCACAACACAAGGGATACCAATCTCTGCCACAGCCTGTTCAAACTCCTCGCGAGTATCGGCAAAACGGTAATTTGCAGTTTTCAAACCACACTCCTCGGCTGCCAAACGGCGAATACCCTCACGATTCATCGTTAGCCATACAGCCTTTGCGGTCGGAGCAACCTTGTAACCCTCCTTTTCGAGTTCTACAAGCACAGGCGTTGCAATAGCCTCCACCTCGGGAATGATAATATCGGGCTTCTCCGTCTCGATAATCTTGCGCAAACGCTCTCCATCAAGCATCGAAAGTACATAACTGCGATGTGCTACCTGCATTGCAGGAGCATTCTCGTAGCGGTCAAGTGCAATGACTTCAACACCAAATCGTTGCAATTCGAGTGCTACCTCCTTGCCCAACTCTCCCGAGCCACAAAGAAGAGCCTTTTTTGCCACCTTCGTAAGCGGAGTTCCAATCTTCATTTTGTCGAAATGTTTTAAGGTTTTAGCTACTTATCGTACAATAGTCTCTGCGCGGTCAGGACCTACCGAGATAATTTTTACAGGCACACCGGTCTCCTTCTCGATAAACTCTACATACTCCTTGAACTCCACAGGGAAATCCTCGTAGTTGCGAACATTGCAGATATCGCAGTTCCAACCCTTGAACTCCTTGTAGATAGGCACGATATCGTCTGTGCACTCGTAAGGGAAGTAGTCCAACTGCTTGCCGTCTAACTCGTAACCAACAGCGACTTTGATAGTTGAAAATTCATTCAAGACATCGCTTTTCATCATAATCAACTCGGTAACACCGTTCATCATAACGGTATATTTCAACGCTACCAAGTCCAACCAACCGCAACGGCGAGGACGACCTGTTGTAGCACCGAACTCGTTACCAATCTGGCGCAAAGTTTCGCCCGTAGTATCGAACAACTCTGTTGGGAACGGACCGCTACCTACACGAGTGCAGTATGCCTTGAAGATACCATAGACATTACCGATGCGTGTTGGAGCAACGCCCAAACCGCTACATACGCCCGAGCAGAGAGTATTCGAAGATGTTACATAAGGGTATGTTCCGAAGTCGATATCGAGCAACGAACCCTGCGCACCCTCCGCCAAAACAGCGGTGTCGTTTTTGAGTGCCTCATTTACCATCTGCTCGCTATCCACAAGATTGAATTTGCGGATAACATCAATACCCTTGAACCACTCCTGCTCGTATGCGGTAATGTCGTAAGAGTATGCGTATTGGCGGAGCATCTCCTCGTGCTTTGCCTTCAAGCGATTGTAACGCTCCTCGAAGTCAGGCATCAAAATATCGCCTACACGCAAGCCGTTACGGCCTGTCTTATCCATATAAGTAGGACCGATACCCTTCAAGGTCGAGCCGATTTTGGTCTTGCCCTTTGCAGCCTCGCTTGCAGCATCGAGCATACGGTGGGTTGGGAGAATAAGGTGAGCACGCTTCGAGATAACCATACGCTCGGTTACATCTACGCCCATCTTCTCGATATCAGCAATCTCCTCTGCAAGAATTACGGGGTCAATCACCACGCCATTACCGATAATATTGATTGAGCCGTCACGGAAAATACCCGATGGAACGGTGTGCAAAACAAAACTTTTGCCCTCGAATTTCAGCGAGTGACCTGCGTTTGGACCGCCCTGAAAACGAGCAACAGCCTGATAATTAGGAGTCAATACATCGACAACCTTGCCTTTTCCCTCGTCACCCCATTGGAGACCGAGAATTACATCTACTTTTTTCATTTTATATAATGTTTTGAGTCTTCCTATGCAATTTTGTGAGTTCTCACAATTTTACGCCTACAAAATTACACTTTCCTATAATAATAGGAGGTATAGCGACCATTTCACTTATTAACAATTTTTCAACCTTGCATATCTTATGGGCTTTTAGCCGTTAGCTATTGACCTTTGGCTACAAAATTTAACAATTTTTTAATTTTTAATTTTTAATTCTAATTTTTTGTATTACCTTTGCCACCGCTTACGAGCAACGGATTGAGCTGTGGTGTAATGGTAACACAGCAGATTTTGGTTCTGTCGTTCTGGGTTCGAGTCCCGGCAGCTCAACACAACAAAAGGAGGATTTAGTCCTCCTTTTGTTGTGTTGAGCGATATACAACTCCTAACTCCTAACTACTAACTACTAACTATTTTTACAGCCACCCCATCTCGTAATAGGTCACAATCTGTTCAAGTAGTTTGTCACGCTTTTCGGGTTGGTAGTCGAGTTTGAGATTGTTGCCGAACATCTTGGCAAACATCTGCCAAAAGCCCGCTACAAAGCCACCTCGAAAATCTTTAATTATCTGATATGCCGTTTGTTCTGTTTCGCGGTCAATAAGTTTTAACAATACCTTGCCCTCCGAAATTGTCATTTTGAGAATCACGGGCGTATATTGCTTGATAAGTTGTTTTTGCAACTGCTTTGCGAGTTTTTCCTGCTCCTTTTTATCCTTTACAGCGAGCAGTTGTCGCTCCATTCGTTCCATCTCCAAACGCGCTTGCTTTGCCAACGGATAACACTTCTTCACTTGGCGTATAAGTCGCTGATAACGGCGCATATCGGGCTTGCGAGCATATTTGCGAATTGGCAGAATATGGATATGAGGTATCGAGTCGCCATTCTCCACTGCCCATTCTTGGCGATAAAAGCCACGACCTCGCCTTTGTGCCGACACGCTCGGCACAACAAAAGCGATAAACAACAGCAGTATGGCTACCCTATTTTTCATAATTCTTTCCGCAAATATAACGATTTAGCGGAAATTTTGAGTACATTTGCCCCATAAAATAGAAAAAATATGAAGGAAGGATTATCATTTACCGCAACAATGCGAGTTACGCCGGAGGTTACGGCAGAGTATATCGGCTCGGGCGACTTGGCGGTTTTGGCTACGCCTGCGATGTGCGCCTTGATGGAGAATGCCGCAATGATGGCAGTTGCACCCCATTTGGAGGAGGGAAATACAACTGTCGGAACGGCTCTGAATATCGAACATTCCAAAGCTACGAAAGTAGGTGAGATAATCACCGCAACTGCTGTACTTACAGAGATTAACGGGCGTGAATTAAAGTTTAATATCGCAGCTCGTGACGAGGTCAGTATCATCGGCGAAGGAACGCACACCCGCTTTATTGTGAACAGAGAAAAATTCTTGGCAAAATTGGGATAACGGAGCGAGGTTTGCGTAAAATAGATATTTTTCGTACCTTCGCAGCGCAATTATGCAATTATAGAGAATAAACAAAAATATATATGTTTGAAAAACTTACTGACCGCCTCGAACGGTCGTTCAAAATCCTGAAAGGTCAAGGTCGCATTACCGAGATAAATGTTGCCGAGTCGCTCAAAGAGATTCGCCGTGCGCTGATTGATGCCGATGTAAACTACAAAGTTGCCAAGCAGTTCACTGACGAGGTCAAGCAGAAGGCTCTCGGTCAGAATGTCCTTACAGCAGTATCGCCCGGTCAGATGATGACCAAGATTGTGCGTGACGAGTTGGCTGCGCTGATGGGTGGCGAGGCTACCGATATCAAGCTCGAGGGCAACCCTGCAGTGATTCTAATTGCAGGTTTGCAGGGTTCGGGTAAGACCACCTTCTCGGGAAAACTTGCATCATTCCTAAAGAATCAGAAAGGTCGCCATGTATTGCTCGTTGCGGGCGATGTCTATCGTCCTGCCGCCATCGACCAGTTGAAGATTTTGGGCGAGCAGATTGGTGTGCCGGTATATACCGAGGAGGGCAACCAAAACCCTGTAGAGATTGCCGAAAATGCTATTAAATATGCTCGCCAGAAGAGCTACAATGTGGTTATTGTCGATACTGCAGGTCGTTTGGCTGTTGATGAGGCGATGATGCAGGAGATAACTAAAATCAAGGCTACGGTAAATCCTTGCGAAACGCTATTTGTGGTCGATTCGATGACAGGTCAAGACGCTGTAAATACAGCTCGTGAATTCAACGACCGCCTCGATTTCGATGGCGTAGTTTTGACCAAGCTCGATGGTGACACTCGTGGCGGTGCTGCGATTTCGATTCGTTCGGTGGTAAATAAGCCGTTGAAGTTTATTTCGAGTGGCGAGAAGATGGACGCTTTGCAGGTCTTCCACCCCGAGCGTATGGCAGACCGTATCTTGGGTATGGGCGATGTTGTTTCGCTCGTGGAGCGTGCGCAGCAGCAGTATGATGAGCAGGAGGCTCGCCGCCTGACCAAGAAGGTGATGACCAACAAGTTCGACTTCAACGACTTCCTTTCGCAGATTGACCAGGTGAAGAAGATGGGCAACCTCAAAGATGTTGCCTCGATGATTCCGGGTATGGGCAAGATGTTGCGCGATGTGGAGATTGGCGATGATGTCTTCAAGCGTACCGAGGCGATGATTGGCTCGATGACTCCGTTGGAGCGCGAGAAACCCGAAATTCTGAATGCTCGCCGCCGTGAGCGTATTGCGAAAGGCTCTGGAACTTCGATGGCAGAGGTTAACAGAATGCTTAAGCAGTTCGAGGAGATGCGCAAGATGATGAAGATGGTCACAAGTGGCAAGATGAAGATTCCTCGCAATATGATGGGAATGATGAAAAGATAGATAAATAAATAAATAAATAAATAAATAAATAAACTAAAAGCAACCTCTCGAATTGGGTAGCCCTTTTTACGGAATATATAAATAGGTATTCCAAAAACTATTGATTGACAAGGTGTTAAGTTGTTAGACAAGTACGGATTATCCGTAAAAAACTCGTCTAAACTTTAATTTTTCGAAGATCCTACTCTTCTCATGTAGTCTTCTATGTAGTCTAATTAAGACCAATTAGGGCTACTTAAACAAAATTAAAGTAACAACTTAA
>JAZPYA010000002.1:0-64820 GCA_045543935.1 Alistipes sp. | reverse complement strand
TCTCGATTTCACAAAGGGTGTGGTTACCCCAACCGCAACCGCAAAGAGCGTTATCAACTACTCGTTTGGCGATGGCGTTGCTCTTAAAGGTGATGCTACCTATATCCATGTAGCAGTTCCTGCTGGCATATACGATGAGTTGTATGTAACATTGTACGATACTGATGGTGGCGTGATGTATGCAACCGTTAAGGCAGACGACACTAAGCCTTTGAAAGCAGGCAAGGTGCGTGAGTTCAAGAAAGGCGGCGTTGAGCAGTTTATCGAGTATGTTCCACTTGCAAATGATGTAACAGTTATCAAAAACTACGATGACCTTGTAAAGTTTAACAAGGCAGCCGCTTCGGCTACAAAGGTGGTTTTGGCCAACGATATTACAATTCTTGATGGTACAAACGACACTGCTTGGACTTCAATCGCAGACTTCGCAGGTGAGTTCTACGGCAATGGCTACGCCATCAATGGTTTAACTGCTCCTTTGTTCGGCACTACCTATGCAAGTGTTATCAAGGGTGTGCATTTGGAGGATGTGAATATCAATGGTAAGTTAACAGATTATTGTACAGGTAGTAGCTACAATTGTTTTGGAGCATTAGCATGTGTATTAGCTAATACTGCTATCATTATTGAGAACAACTCGGTAAGCGGTAATATTACATTAGATCTAACTGGTCACACAAAAGCGGCTCGTATTGCTGGTGTTATAGGTGCTGCTCAAACTAATGCGACATCATCTCAATCGAAATTGGTAAATCGAGCTAACAGAACTATTAGTGGTACAACTGATGTTAATAAGAGTACTGAGTTAGATGTTGTCGCCTGTGGCGTTATTGCTCGCTGCTCTACAGCATGTTCAATTAGTGATTGCCAAAATTTGGGTTCTATTACATCTACTGCTTCAATTACAAATGGAACTCATTATATTGGTGGTGTCGGGGGTGCATTGTTTAAGGATATGTCAAATTGTACGAACGGTTCATCTGAAAACCCAAGTTTGGGCGCTGTAAAATTCAATGGAACAAGTGTATCTACCGTACATGTTTATGGTTTAGGAGTAACTCTTACAAATGCAACAAACTGCAATAATTATGCTTCGATAGAGCTTGCAGGAACACTTAAAGGCACAAGCTCGCCGCAATATGGTGCAACCGGATTGTTTCCTACGCTGAAAAATGTGTCTGGCAATGTCGAAAATTGCAACAACTATGGACCTATCACAGTCTCTGCGGACATAAGCGATGCAACAGCGGGCGTGGTATATTTATCAGGTATAGGAAATCAGGCAGGTTCAGGTGTAGATTCAATCGTTAACTGTACTAACGAAGGAACTCTTACATTTAATTCGGAAAAACCTATTTCAAGAATTGCACTTATTGGAGGTATCGTACAGGTTGGTGATAGCACTTGTAGAAGGGAAAATTTAACAAATAGGGGTGATATTAATATCTCTGCAAGCACAACTGGCGATATAATTGTCGGAGGAGTTTTAGGTCGTATTAGAAGCAACGGGCTATATGGAACTATTACAAACGAGGGTAAAATAACCATAAGTGGTTCGTACGGAAATCTCTATGTGGGAGGATTATATGGTCGTGCAGATACTACTGGTGCAGTTTTCACCGAGGCTACCTTTGTGAATAAAAAGCGTTTGGGAAAAGAGGATGAGCCAAGTATTGTATTTAGTGGTACAGTAAGTGGCGCTGCTCATATTGGAGGAATTATAGGAGAGAATATAGAACCCGACTCGCCTATATCTGCTACCAACACAGGCGATATTGAATGTACAGGAACCTTTACTGATATCAGCAAGGTGTTTGTAGGCGGAATCTATGGTTCAACGACGCAGAATATTGCAAACGCAAATTGCTTCTGCACAATTACTGCAATCGGATACACCAATGTTGGTATGATTACCGGCTCGGCACGCGTTGCAGACACTGTAGTAGCATCAAACTGCAAAGTGGGCGGAAAGATCTGCACTTCAATGACAGGAGAAGGCGAGGCTGAGCGACCTAATGAAATTGAGCTTTCGGCTACCAACTACTATAATTATATATATGGCGGTATGGGAACTGATTGGACAGGCGTTGAGGGTTACGATGGCTGTAAATATATCAGCGCAATCGATGCAGAGCCAGCAAACTAATGGAGAGAGTGTTTAACGATTAAATTTTTGAGAAGGTTATGAAGAAAAATATAATTTTGAGCTATTCTGCTCCAGAGGTAGTTGTTTTTGATGTTGTAGCCGAGCGTGGCTACGAGGTCAGCACATCGTATCCAAGTTTCGAGCTTCCGGGCTTCGGAACAGAAAGCGACGATTGGGATTAAGAAAAACAATTTTTCATTGTTTTGTTTTTAAGTTAATTTATTGATTGGTGGGAGGCTCGAGCATTGCTCGGGCCTTCTTTTTTGGGGCGTGAGGGGCGCGCCTTTTTTTAGTGAGTAGTTAGGAGATAGGAGTTAGGAGTTAATTCTCAGTTCTCAACTCTCAACTCTCAACTCAAAAAAAGTTTTCCGTTTTCCGCTTTCCGTTTTCCGTTTTATTACTAACTTTGCAAGTTAGAACAAACAAACATAGTTTTATGTCAAAGGATTTTAAGAGATATCTTATCACTTCGGCACTGCCGTATGCCAATGGTCCGGTACATATCGGCCACCTTGCAGGCGTCTATATTCCGTCTGATATCTACACTCGCTACCTCCGTTTGCGTGGTCGCGATGTGATTTCGGTCTGCGGTAGCGACGAGCACGGAGTGCCTATCACAATCAAGGCAAAGAAGGAGGGTATAACCCCACAGCAGGTTGTGGATCGCTACCACGCCATCATCAAAGATTCATTCGAGAAACTCGGCATATCTTTCGATATCTACTCTCGCACCTCGTCGCCCGTACACGCAGAGACCGCCTCGGCGTTCTTCCGCAAGTTGTACGATGAGGGTAAGTTTGTAGAGCAGACGAGCGAGCAGTTCTACGATGAGGAGGCTAAATCGTTCCTCGCAGACCGCTATATCGTTGGCACTTGCCCTAAGTGTGGGGCAGAGGGCGCTTATGGCGACCAGTGCGAGGTGTGTGGCTCAACTCTCTCGCCTGACGAGTTGGTAAATCCACGCTCGACACTCTCGGGTGCTACCCCTATAAAGCGCGAAACAAAGCACTGGTACTTGCCACTCGACAAGTACGAGCAGATGCTCCGCGAGTGGATTTTGGAGGGACACAAGGAGTGGAAATCGAATGTATATGGTCAGTGCAAGAGTTGGCTCGATGGCGGCTTGATGCCTCGTGCCGTAAGCCGTGACCTCGATTGGGGTATCCCTGTTCCGGTTGAAGGAGCAGAGGGCAAGGTTTTGTATGTGTGGTTTGATGCTCCAATCGGCTATATATCTGCTACAAAGGAACTTACGCCTGATTGGGAGAAGTATTGGAAGAGCGAAGACACCAAACTTGTTCACTTTATCGGCAAGGATAATATCGTATTCCACTGCATTGTTTTCCCTTCGATGTTGAAGGCTCACGGCGAGTATATCTTGCCTGAGAATGTGCCGAGCAATGAGTTTTTGAACTTGGAGGGTAACAAAATTTCGACCTCGAAGAATTGGGCTGTTTGGTTGCACGAGTACCTCGAAGATTTCCCGGGCAAGGAGGATGTTTTGCGCTACGCTCTCTGCGCTACCGCGCCGGAGACAAAGGACAACGACTTCACTTGGAAGGACTATCAGGCTCGCAACAATAATGAGCTGGTTGCGGTACTCGGAAACTTTGTAAATCGAGCTTTGGTGCTTACCAAGAAGTACTACGATGGCGAGGTGCCTGCGTGTGGCGAACTCACTGATTATGACCGCGATACAATCGCAGAGTTGTCATCAATCAAGGCTTCGTTGGAGTCGAATATCGAGAACTACCGCTTCCGCGAGGCGTTGAAGGATGCGATGAACTTTGCTCGTATTGGCAATAAGTATCTTGCTGACTCGGAGCCTTGGAAGTTGATTAAGACCGATGCCGAGCGTGTCAAGACAATTCTCAATATAGCATTGCAGATCACGGCAAATATCGCCATCGCCATAGAGCCGTTTATGCCATTCTCGGCAGCCAAAATTTTGAAAATGTTGGCGTGCGAGAAGTTTGGTTGGGAGCGACTCGGGGCTATGGATCTGCTCGCTGCGGGACACCACATTGGCGAGCCATCACTCCTCTTTGAGAAAATCGAAGATGATGTGATACAGAAGCAGTTAGACCGCCTCGAAGAGATTGCAAAGCAGAATAAAGCTGCCGAGGTTAAGGCGGAGCCACAGAAGGCAGAGTGCTCGTTTGATGATTTCCAGAAGATGGATATTCGAGTTTCGACCATCTTGGAGGCTGAGAAGTTACCAAAGACCAAGAAGCTCTTGAAATTGACCATCGACACAGGTATCGACAAGCGCACAATCGTTTCGGGTATTGCCGAGCACTTCTCGCCTGAGGAGTTGGTTGGCAAGCAGGTTTTGGTGCTTGTAAACCTCGCTCCGCGCGACTTTAAGGGCATCACCTCGCAGGGTATGATTCTTATGGCGGAGGACGCTACGGGTGCTTTGCGCTTGTTGCAGCCAAACGAAAAGACCAATGCAGGCGCAATGGTTGGTTAATTCTAAACATATAACAGAAAGATGGGTATCGAAAACGATACCCATCTGATATATAGAGATATAGTACAATCTTTTTGGCGATATGTTCCCCGTGGAACAATGTGTAATAGATTGAAAAATAGTGAGATGGAGAAAAATTGGGACGAACTGAGTTTCGATTTTAATTCGACCGGCGGAGAGAATCTTCGCCGATACTACAAAGACGGCAAGTGGTCTGCGCCCGAATATACAACAAGTGAGTATATTCCCGTTCATATGTGTTCTGCGTGCCTAAATTACGGTTTGCAAGCGTTTGAGGGCATTAAAGCTTTCCGAGGTGTTGATGGCAAGGTGCGAATTTTTCGCCCTTATGCTCACGCAGCACGAATGGCTTCGGGTGCGCGAAAACTCTGCCTGCCAATGGTTTCTGCCAATGAATTTGTGGAGGCTTGTGTAGATATTGTCCGCAGAAATCTCGAATTTTTGCCACCATACGAGTCGCAAGCCGCCCTCTATATTCGCCCTGTATTATTTGGTACGCGCCCACGTTTAACTGTACGACCATCGAGCGAAGCGGGATTTTGCGTCTTTGCAACACCCGTAGGACCATATTTCAAAGAGGGTATTCGCCCGATAGATGCTATCGTAAACCGCAACCAAGACCGTTCTGCGCCACTCGGCACGGGCGATGTCAAGGTTGGTGGCAACTATGCGTCGAGTATGCTTTCGTACGAGGAGGCGCACGAAATGGGGTATAGCGCAGTGCTTTATACCGAATCTATCGAGCATCGTTATATCGAGGAGTGCGGCGCAGCAAATTTTATTGCGATTAAGGGCAACACCTATATCACTCCAAAATCACCCTCGATTTTGCCGTCAATCACTAATGACTCATTGATGCAACTCGCTGAGGATAAGGGTTTTGAGGTTGAACAGCGACCTATTGATGTTGCAGAATTACGAGAATTTGACGAGTGTGGGGCTTGTGGTACAGGTGCAATAATTACCCCTCTCGGCAATGTCTTTGACCCCGAAACAGGCGAGAAAATTCACTATGGCGATGAGGTTGGACCGGTGTTGTTAGACCTCTACAAGTCGCTACAAGATGTGCAATACGGCAGAGTTCCCGATATTCACAATTGGTGCGTTATTGTTGAATAATCGCTTGATAATCAGTTAAATATAAAAGGATTGTTCCACGAGGAACAATCCTTTTAGTTTTCCGTTTTCACTTTTCCGTTTTCCGTTTGATTGTTCCCCGTGGAACAACTATCTTCCAAACTTAACCAACAGCACATTCACGTCCGCTGGCGAAACACCCGGAATACGCGATGCCTGACCGATTGTAGTCGGGCGAATGCGGTTGAGTTTTTGGCGTGCTTCGATGGTTAGCGATTGCATCGAGTTGTAGTCAAACCCTTCGGGAATGGTGATATTTTCAAGGCGATGCAACTTTTCTGCAACTTGTCGCTCTCGTTCTATGTAGCCAGAATACTTAATTTCAATCTCGGCTTCTTCGATATCTTGTGTGGTAATACCGTTCTCGCGAACAAATTTTGCGAGTTTTGGCAGGGCCCCGACAAGTCCTGCGAGTGTCAAATCATTGCGCAAGGCGAGGTCGAAAATCTTTTTGCCTTGCGAAATTTCGGGTAAACCGAGCGAAATTAAATAGTTTTGAATTTCCGATATTTTCGCGCTCTGCTGACGAGTGTACGAAATAAGCGAATCTACGCGCGAAATTTTTTCGTTGAATTTTTGGTATCGTGACTCCGAAATTAACCCCAATTTGTGACCAAGCGGAGTGAGTCGGCGGTCGGCATTGTCTTGTCGGAGCAAAATTCTGTACTCGGCACGCGAGGTGAACATTCGGTATGGCTCATCTACACCCTTGACCACCAAGTCGTCAATCAGCACTCCGATATACGCCTCGTCACGCTGCAAAACAATCGGCTCTGCCCCCTCGCAGCGGAGCGAGGCGTTGATACCTGCCAACAGACCTTGTGCAGCTGCCTCTTCGTAACCCGTAGTGCCATTTACTTGTCCTGCAAAGTACAGATTATCAATGAGTTTGCTCTCCAACGAGTGCTTCAACTGTGTTGGTGGGAAGTAGTCGTACTCAATAGCGTAGCCCGTGCGATAGGCGTGAACCCTCTCCAAGCCCCTAATTTGGTGAAGGGCAGAGAGTTGCACCTCGTAAGGCAACGATGATGAGAAGCCGTTAAGGTAGTATTCATTTGTCGTGCGACCTTCGGGTTCGAGGAAGAGCTGGTGCTGCTCCTTGTCGGCAAATGTGCGCAACTTATCCTCAATGCTCGGGCAGTAGCGAGGTCCGATTCCCTTGATTGTGCCGTTGAAGAGAGGCGAATCCTCAAACCCCGTGCGGAGCGTGTCGTGTACCTCCTGCGAGGTGTAGACCAAGTAGCACGGCAGTTGCTCACGAACAGGCTCGGTTTCGTCAGAGAATGAGAATTTCGATGGGTTTTCATCACCCGGCTGCTGCTCTAAAATCGAGAAATCGATGGTGCGAGCATCAAGACGAGCCGGTGTTCCGGTTTTCATTCTGCCGACCTCAACACCCTGACGCACAAGGCTTTCCGTTACTCCGTACGATGCCGCATCGCCTGCACGACCTCCGCCTGCATTGTTGCGACCGCAGTGCATTAAGCCCGAGAGGAATGTTCCTGCGGTGAGGACTATTGCCTTCGCCTCGAACTCCACGCCCATTTGCGTTTTAATACCCTTTGCACGCGGTTTTTCGCCCTCGGTGTCAAAGAGTATCTCCGTAACCGAATCTTGCCAAATAAAGAGGTTTTCGAGGTTTTCGAGGCGATGTCGCCACTCTGCCGAGAAAGCAGCCTTGTCGCACTGCGCTCGCGGACTCCACATAGCGGCGCCTTTTGAACGGTTGAGCATACGGAACTGTATGGTTGTCAGGTCGGTAACGATACCTGTTTCGCCACCGAGAGCGTCAATTTCTCGCACGATTTGCCCCTTTGCCACGCCACCTATTGCGGGGTTGCACGACATCGAGGCGAACTTGGTCATATCCATCGTTATGAGGAGCGTGCGACACCCTCTGCGAGCCGCCGCCGAAGCAGCCTCACAGCCGGCGTGCCCAGCACCAATTACTATTACATCGAAACTCTGTGCCATAATTTAGCGCAAAGATAATAAAAAGACGAGAGACGAAAGACGAGAGACGAGAGATTTTTTGCTCAATCAAAAATAAATTTCTAAATTTGTAATTGCAATCGCAAGGTTGTAGACATATTTTGATGAAAGTGTATTAGCTTTTATCCTTGAACGAAAATGTGGAAGTTTTCAGAACACAAGGGGAGCAACACACTCGTCACCGTGTATTGGTGTAATTGGCACTTTCGTTGCCCTATACCTGCCAATACGGGTGTGGGGTATTGTTTATTTGTGTTCGGGTCATTCCACAACCTTCGTTCAGATAAACTAATCGACTCCACACTTTCCTATTTTTAACAATACCTTTTGGGAGTTGAAAGGCAAACTTGAATATTATGAAACAGTTTAGACTTACAGTCCTTGCTTTTATTATGGTATTGTATTTTGTGCCGTGTTATGCCCAGTATGAAAATTACTATAAAATTGATAATAACACTTATATTACGACCATTCCAAATGCTAAATTATACGAATTACCATCTGAGTACAATCTATCAAATAGTAGAGAAATTATATATACTCAAACCGCCAAAATAAAAAAGATTAAGAATCCACAACAATTGCGAGTTGTAAGACTTACGAATATATCTAAACAAATGGATTTTAATGCTTATATTGTTCAGTATAAAGATAAATTTTGGGCATTATATAGTTCAGAGGTACAAGACAACACCATTCTTAAAGAGAGAAATAGCAGAATGTTGCAAGATAAGAACTATCTGGAAACTAAATATCAACAACTAAAAAGCCAATTAGATATTAGCAACTATCAATTTATTAGCAACACCTTATCGCCTTACATAATAGAATGTAAAGACAGTTTGAACTATTATAGAAATCTCAAAACTCGACTTCCATCAATAAGAGATTCTCTAGTTGTTGTTAAAAAAGCACAGGAACAAGCCAAAGCCGATAAAGCCTATAAAGAGTGGTATAATACGCTACCTGCATCAACAAAAAAAGCCGCGAGTATAATCTCTATAACCGAAGCCTCGTTGGCCTCTCCCAATAGTGCTGGCGGTTGCGATTATAGTTTGTACTATACTAATAAATCGAAGAAAACCATCAAATACTTGTATTGGTCAGGATGTGTATATAATGCAGTAAACGATCTTGTTAGTTGTGAGATACGAAATCGATACTACTTCTCTGGCAAAGATACTGGACCTGTCGCCTATGGAGAAACAGGTGGAGGTTGTTGGGACTGTATCATCTACAACTATTCAGCAGATAGATTAAAATTAGACGATATCCATATAACATATATGGATGGAACATCTGTAAGCATTGCAAGTGCAGATATTATAAGATTACTCAAAGAACCATCTATGGATATTTATGTAGATACTTACGAAATAAAAAAGCAGGTAATATCGGATTCAAGCTGTCAAAATAAAATTGATATTTGGCAGGAACGATTAGATAATATAGAAAAGCATAAATTTTATAAAGGGTGGCACGAAAAATATCATAATAGTGATAACTCGTACGATAAAGTTTGGTTGTCGTTAGCAAGCAAAAAGTCTGAAATAAATACAATTCAGAAAGAAATGAATAATACCCAAAAAGAGTTAGAAAAATTTACTAAGTTTATCAACTTTGAAATATATTCAAACTCGAAAAATGTCAGTTCGTATTCAAACTCTGGGTATAATTCTACCAATAAAAATAGCAAAAAGAGTCCTTTTGTAGCATTTGGTTTAGAAGGCTCTTTCGAAGGCTTGAAAAGTTTTTCAACTGGTTGGGGAGTGTCAATGCGCATTGGGCGTTTTAATTCATTATTCAATGCGATAATAGGATTAAAGTATCAATATACTGGATACAAAAAATGGGTGAGTTACTTATATGAAGATTACTATGGCACAGGTTACTACGATTATCATTTGAAAAGCGGTTGGGGAGACTACAAATGCAATGCATCTCAATTGGTTATACCTATTATTGCAAATTGCAATATTGTAAAGAATGATTACTTTGCTTACTATTTAGGTGTTGGTTACGAACACGGATTCTTGTTATCTACTAATCGAGAATTTTATAATAAGTCAAGTGATTTTAGTGAATCTGATTTTTATAGAAGCGATGAACTTAATGATATAGTAAATCTGTCTATTCCATCTAGAACGGTTGTGTTTCAAATGGGATTTGCGGGAAGGCATTGGGATTGGAAAGTCTATTATAAATATTATGCAAATAAATCTAAATTTGTAAATAGTGATCCTGGTGCAATAGGAACTGCATTTACATATTATTTCTGATTTATTAACGGGGAGCATAGTGAAT
This sequence comes from Alistipes sp., assembly GCA_045543935.1. Classification (GTDB taxonomy): domain Bacteria; phylum Bacteroidota; class Bacteroidia; order Bacteroidales; family Rikenellaceae; genus Alistipes. Next base: position 54,747 of record JAZPYA010000002.1, on the reverse strand, counting down.
TTAACGAAGATAGGGAGAATAGCATCGCTACGCTCCCTATTTTCTCTAAAAAACAAATGGCTAAAAGCCTAATTGTCAATTGTCAATTTATCGAGCAACGCGAGATACTTATCCTCCTTCTTGTGCATTTGCTTCTCTGCGCGAGGTGTTTTGTCCTTCTGACCGCAGAGGTGCAAAACGCCGTGAACTATCACGCGCAACATCTCCTGTCGTGCCGTTGCGCCATACAAGCGGGCATTATCCCTCACCGTTTCGATATCGATAAATATATCGCCTGCGATATAGCCCTCTTTGAGGTCGCTATCGTCAAAAGTTATAATATCAGTGAAGTAGTCGTGCCCGAGGAACTCGATATTCATCGCACGATGACGCTCTGCCGAGCAGAAAACATAGTTTATCTCGGCAATCTCGTAGCCACCCTCCTGCTGTGCCACCTCGCGCAACCAACGGCGCATAAGTCGCTTTTGTGGCAGGCGGTAACTGCACGAATCTGTATGAAACATTATATCCATAGCGCAAAGGTACACAAACAAACGGAAAACGGAAAACGGAAAACGGAAAACTTTTGTTTTTCGGTTTTCGCTTGTAGTGAGAAAATGGACCGCTGCGATTAAGTCGAGGGCAGAGACTGCTTGCACACTATGCCGAGGTGCGAAGGAAGAAAATGGAACATTAAACCGAGAGCAGAGAGTGCTTGCGGACTCCACCAACCTCTCTACTCGTATTTTACCGAGATTTTGTACGGCACACCATTCAACACATCGGTACGACCACTATATTCCGTTCCAAATTTACCTGTTGTGGCGATTACGGTTGTATTGCATAATACCGATACATACCACCTACCTGCTTTGGGCTTTACGATTATCAAGTTCTTGCTACAACCTTTGTCCGAACTCTTTTGAGTAGTATTGTCGCTGAATGCCAACTCGCCCCTCTTGGCGCAGAGAAGAAGGTCGAAATTATCCTCGCCTTCGTAGCCTTCGAGCGAAACAACTGCACGCTGACACCTCTTTGGTATTTGTAACTTGAAATGGTGATACTGCTTATCGCCGATACGAGTAAAGTCAGGATTTTTATCCTCTGTACGCCTATTCATTTCGCGTACCTCATTGGCCTCCAATACACCCTTAATCTTTGGTGCAGGGTTGCCGTCCATGGCATAGAGCATCATTGCCGACATATACTCCAAACGCTCGCCCTCCTTCACTGCCTCAGGATGTGAGCCGCACGACACCACGCGACCTGTTTGTTTATCCTTCTTGTATGCCCACGCACTGATTTTGCCATCAATCTTCACCTTTTCGGTATCCGTAAAGATATATCGAGTCAGCGGTTCGATAGCACCATGAAGAGCCCCGAAATCTTCGTCTTTGGCGTAGCACCCCCCATTATGGCGTACAGCAGCAATCACTTTGTCGCCACCGAAGTCAAAGTAACGCAACAGCGGACTCTTGCGCTCAACAGACATATCGGTACGACTTCTATTGAGAGATGTGCCATATACATAATGAGGCGACACACCATAATAGACATCGGCATTTCCGACTTTGCCATTTCTGCGAAGCGTACCACTCGAAGCGAGATAGGCACCTGCGCAAGTACCAACATATCCGCCACCTGCGGCAACATATCTGCGCATCTGCTCCTGTCCTTCGGCAGTCAGCGACTTAGCGTGATTTCCTGCCTTACCGCCATTGACATAAATCATTCTATATCGTGGCGCACCATCTGGATAGAGCAACCAGCCGTTTGTATCCTCTTTACTACCACAGAATATATTGGTCTGAATAAGGGTATCTTGCTGTGTCAGTTCCTTGTTTTTATTCGATGCGAAGAACTCCAACGACAAACCCAAAAAGTCGGTTGCGGGAAGCGTACGGCGGGAGGTCAAATAGATACCACCGTCCATAAATAGATCTTTGTAGTATCCGCGCCCACTCATCAATACCTCTGTACGATTTTTCTCTCTACTACGAGAAACTGCATTGACGGGGAGTAACGCCCCCATCAATGCAGTAACCATAACGAGAATTGTAAATTTTTTCATACAATCTCCCTACTATGTATCGGTTCTCTTTATCTCAATAAGCCGACTACTTGCCGAGCAACTTCTTAACCTCGTTATAGACAGTTTCGCCATTATAGCCGAACTCTGCATCGAGGACCTTGTAAGGAGCCGAGTGTCCGAAGTGGTCAAGACCGTGGATATTCTCCAACGAGCCAACCAAGCCGAGAAGTGTTACAGGCAAGCCCGAAGTCATACCGTAGCGGACTACATCTGACGGCAAAACACTCTCCTGATAAGACTTTGGCTGGTCACGGAACAATCCCTCACTTGGAACGCTCACAACGCGAACATTGATACCCTCCTGTATCAACAACTCTGCACCTGCCACCAAGGTCGAAACCTCTGAACCCGAAGCAAGCATTACCACCTCCGGATTTGCCGAGTCGAGAACTACATAAGCACCCTTGTGTGCCTGCATGGCCTCGTCAATACGGTTAGTATGGCTTGGCAACGACTTAATATCCTGACGAGAGAAAATCAAACCTACAGGACGATGCTCCTCGAGAGCAATCTTCCACGCTACAACACTCTCCTCTGCATCGGCAGGGCGGAGAACCACCATCGAGCGCTCGCCCTTGTGATTGTGGAGATGCTCCATCAAGCGAATCTGCGCCTCCTGCTCAATTGGTTGGTGGGTTGGTCCGTCCTCGCCCACACGGAACGAGTCGTGAGTCCAGATGAAAATTACATGCAAGCCCATCAATGCCGACAAGCGCACTACAGGCTTCATATAGTCCGAGAATACGAAGAATGTACCGCAAGCAGGAATAACGCCTCCGTGCAGTGCCATACCGTTCATCACGCACGCCATAGTAAACTCCGAAACACCCGCTTGGAAGAACTTACCCGAGAAGTCGCCACGCTTGAATGCGTGAGTCTTCTTCAAGAAACCATCGGTCTTGTCCGAGTTGCTCAAATCGGCCGAAGCAACAATCATATTCTCTACCTGCTCGGCGTATGCACCCAATACAGTTGCTGATGCGGCACGAGTAGCCGAGCCTGACTTAATACCAATCGAACGATAGTCAATCTCCGGCAACTTGCCCGAAAGGAAGCCATCGAGTTTGAGTGCTAATGCTGGATTTGCCTTACGCCACTCTGTCTCAACGCCCTTGCGTTCAACCATCTCGGCACGCAACTCATTTGCACGAGCCTCGAACAATTCGGCAACCTCAGGGAAAATCTGGAATGGATTTTCAACATCGCCACCGAGGTTTTTGATTGTAGCCTCGTAACTTGCTCCTGCAGCCGAAACAGGCTGACCGTGAGTCGAAACCTTATCCTCAAACGACTCACCCTCGGCGGTTACCAAACCCTTACCCATAATGGTATGACCGATAATGAGTGTAGGAGCCTCAGTCGAAGCATTAGCAGTGGTCAAAGCCTCGCGAATCTGCGCAACATTGTGTCCATCAACCTCCAATACCTGCCAACCCCAAGCACGATACTTCGCTGCGATATCCTCCTTATCGACCTCCTCAACCTTGGTCGAGAGCTGAACATTGTTCGAGTCGTAGTACATAATGATATTCGACAAGCCGAGGTTACCGGCGATGCGACCTACACCCTGCGACACCTCCTCCTGAACAGCACCATCAGATATATAAATATAGGTCTTGTGTGCCTGCCACTCGCCAAAACGAGCAACCATAAAACGCTCGGCAATTGCCGCACCAAGTCCCATAGCGTGTCCCTGACCGAGTGGTCCCGAAGTATTCTCTACGCCACGCAAGAAATCGACCTCCGGGTGTCCGGGGGTTATACTGCCCCACTGACGGAACTGCTGTAAATCCTCCATCGAGTAATGACCGGCCAACGCCAACACCGAATAGAGCATCGGAGACATATGTCCCGGATCGAGGAAAAATCTATCACGATATGGATAGAGCATATTATCTGGATCGTAGCGCAAGAACTCTGCAAAGAGTACGCTTACGAAATCTGCACCACCCATAGCACCGCCCGGGTGTCCCGACTTTGCCTTCTCGACCATTGAGGCTGCCAAAATACGGATATTATCCGCTGCTTTAATCAATTTTGAATCAGTAGTCATAATTATATTATTTTGCTTTTCTAACTTAACCAACTACAAATATAAATAAAATTTTTGCTATTTGCAATCTTTTTGAGACAATTCTACACCACTTTATGTAATTTCGTCATTGGCGCACGGCTTACGCGCTCGTCAGCATAGTCGCGAGTAACAACAATATGCTTCAACTCCGAAGATGGAGCCTCATACATCAAATCCTTCATTATAGCCTCGCAAATAGAGCGCAAACCACGCGCTCCGAGTTTGAACTCTACCGCCTTATCCACGATATAGTCCAACGCCTCATCTGCAAACTCCAACTCCACACCGTCCATAGCCAACATCGCCTTATATTGGCTTACAATAGCATTCTTAGGCTCGGTCAAGATATTTCGCAACGCCTCGCGCGAGAGTGGCTCGAGGTGTGTCAGCACAGGCATACGACCTACCAACTCCGGAATAAGTCCGAATGAGCGAATATCTTGCGGTTGAACATATTTCAATAGGTTATCGCGGTCAATACTCTCGGTATCGACACGACCATAACCCATAGCACGAGTATTCAGGCGTTGTGCAATGCGCTTCTCGATACCATCGAATGCGCCTCCGCAGACAAACAAGATATTCTTGGTATCTACCTGCACAAATGCCTGCTCGGGGTGCTTACGACCACCCTGCGGCGGAACATTTACGATAGTTCCCTCCAAAATTTTCAGCAACGCCTGCTGAACACCCTCGCCCGAAACATCGCGAGTGATACTTGGATTGTCGCCCTTACGAGCAATCTTGTCAATCTCATCAATAAAGACAATACCGCGCTCCGCAGCCTTTGTGTCGTAGTCCGCAGCCTGCAACAGACGCGAAAGGATACTCTCAACATCTTCGCCGACATATCCTGCCTGCGTCAACACCGTAGCATCAACAATCGTAAACGGAACTTTCAATAAGCGAGCGATAGTGCGAGCAATCAAGGTCTTACCCGTTCCCGTAGGACCCACAAGTACAATGTTTGACTTGTCTAACTCGACATCTTCATCGCCTTGCACCACCGACAAACGCTTGTAGTGGTTATAGACCGCTACGGCAATTGAACGCTTCGCCTCATCTTGCCCGATAACATATTTATCTAAAAACTCCTTTATCTCCTTTGGCTTCGGAACATCGTTCATCGAGACCTCAGCCTTTTGTGGTTTCGCCTTTGGCGAGGCTATTGCCAAGCCCGCTTCGGTGAGCGACTTGTGTCCAACCTCGATACACGCACCGCAGATGTTCGAGCCATCGACACCTTGGAACATTATATCGACCTCGTTGCGGCGGCGACCACAAAACGAACAACAATCTTCACGGCGTTGTCCGCCCTTATTTCCACTCTTTTGAGCCATCGTTATTTCGTGTGTTTTGATAATATGGTATCAATCAAGCCGTACTCCTTTGCCTCCTCTGCCGAGAGCCAATAGTCGCGGTCTGCATCGCGCTCAATCTCGGCAACGCTCTTGCCCGAATGTTCCGAGAGAATATCGTACAACTCTCGCTTGGTGCGAACAATCTCGCGAGCCGTAATCTCGATATCCGAAGCCTGACCTTGCGCTCCGCCAAGTGGCTGATGAATCATTACGCGCGAGTGTGGTAGAGCCGAACGCTTACCTGTAGCACCTGCAGTCAAAAGCACCGCGCCCATCGAAGCTGCCATACCAGTACAGATGGTTGCAACATCGCAATTTACGAGTTGCATCGTGTCATAGATACCCAAACCCGCCGATACACTACCACCCGGGGTGTTGATATATATCTGGATATCCTTCATCGGATCAGTTGATTCGAGGAAGAGCAACTGTGCCTGAATAATGTTGGCGACATCGTCAGTAACAGGCGCACCGAGAAAGAGTATGCGCTCCATCATCAGTCGGCTGAACACATCGAGCTGAGTAACATTCAACTGACGCTCCTCCAAAATCATCGGATTGATATAGGCAGAGTGAATCGCCTTGTAGTCGTGCAGGCGTAGCGATGAAATACCGCAATGTCCGTGGGCAAATTTTTCAAATTCGTTCATATCGTTCTTTCGCTTTTCGTTTAACGAAGATTAAAAACTCTGCAAGTCTTGCGCCAACTTGCAGAGTTTTTGTTATCAGCACCTAAAAGTTGTATCTCTTAAAGGGATTTTGCCAACTCTGCAAACTCCTCGGCAGTAACGCCCTTCTCGGCAACCTTAACCTTCGAGCGTACAGACTCTACAACCTTTTGCTCGTACAACTTCTCGTAAACCTTCTGGTTCTGCTCCTTGTTGTCGAGAATGTTCTTTGCGAAGTTCTCGAGCATATCCTCAGGTGCGTTAGGCATACCGTACTGTGCGAACTGTGCAGCAGCCAAAGCCTTTGCCTCAGCCTTTGCCTCGTCAGCCGAAACCGAAATCTTCTCTGCCTCGATTATCTGACGCTGGATATAGTTCCAAGTGAACATCTTGAGGAACGACTCGAAGTCCTTCTCGATATCCTCCATTGTGAACTTACCCTCGTTGATGGTGTACAACCAACGCTTCATAAACTCGGTTGGCATTGCGAGGTTAGCCTTCTCAATCAAGAAGTCACGAACTGCGAAGGTGAACATATAGTCGCTCTCACGCTTCAACTCCGAAGCAATCTGCTCGTCAATATAAGCGTTCAACTGCTCCTCGTTTGTTACATTGCCCTCTGGGAATGCCATCTTGAAGAACTCCTCGTTCAACTCAGGGTTTGCGAACTGGCGAATCTTGGTGATCTCCAACGAGAAGTTAGGGTTGATACCCTCCAACTCCTCCTCCTTAACGCCAAGGATAGAGGCGCGCTGCTTAGGGTTCTTGTACAACTCGTTTACATTAACCTCGGTCTTGTAGCCGACCTTCTTACCGATAAATGGCTTGCGCTCCTCGTCAGACATCGAGATAAGACCTACATAAGCCTCCTCGATACGCAAATCGCCATTGTCGAGAGTTACATTCAACGCCTCGTCCTTCTTCACCTTATCAACATCCTTCAACGAGCCGTAGCGGCGGAGGTAGTTGTCGAGGAACGATGCGTGCATCTTCTTGTCAACCTTGATTTTGTGGTAGGTAATCTTATCCTTTGCGGTGAGTGCTACATCGTACTTTGGAGCAACACCATACTCGAATACGAACTCGTGAGTTGTGTTGTTGTCGAAGTCGAAATCGCCCTGCTCCTCTGCCGGGATAACATCGCCGATATAGTCAATCTTCTCTGCCTGCAAATACTCGAATGCAGCGTTTGAAGCCTTGCGATAAGCCTGCTCTGCAACTACGCCCTTGCCATACATCTTCTTGATAACGCCCATAGGAACCATACCCTGACGGAATCCCGGAATGTTAGCCTTGCGCTTGTAGTCGCGAAGCATCTTCTCTACCTCGGCTGCATAATCTGCCTCCTCAACAACGATGCGAAGCAATGCTGCACCCTGTTCTTTCTCTACCTTTGTAATGTTCATAGTGTTTTATATGTTATTTGTTTGAATTTTCGTTGTCACATATTTCGGGCGCAAAGATAAGCATAAAAACGGAAAACGGAAAACTTTTTTTGAGTTGAGAGTTGAGAGTTGAGAGCTGAGAGCTGAAAACTGAGAATTAACTCCTAACTCCTATCTCCTAACTACTCACTAAAAAAAGGCGCGCCTCTAACGCCCCTAACCGACGCTGCGGAGCGAGCGCAGAGGGAGCTTGCTCACTTTGCCGAGCCGCAAGGAGGAAAAGACTGCGAAGCAGGATTAACGCCCCAAAAAGGAGGCCCGAGCAATGCTCGAGCCTCCCACCAATCAATTAATTAACTTAAAAACCAAACAATGAAAAACTGTTTTTCTTAATCCCAAGAGCCTTCGTCTGTTCCCAAGCCAGGGAGACCGAAATCCGGCTCGGTTGTGCTGACCTCGTAGCCACGCTCGGCTACAACATCAAAAATCTCAACCTCTGGAGCAGAATAGCTCAAAATTATATCTTTCTTCATAATCTTCTCAAAAATTTAATCGTTAAACAATTCCACTCAATTACTCCGCGGGGGTAGGCATAGCCTCGAATGTACAACCATCATAGTTATCAACGCCTGTCCAATCAGTTCCTGTACCGCTACCATATATGTAGTCAAAGTAGTTGGAAGCCGAGAGATAATTTATCAATTTTTTCACACTCTCACCCATTACTGATATCGATGTACAGATCGAGCCGCCCACTGCGCATTTCTTAACATTTGGAGCGGCAGCGTTGCGTGTCGAGCCGGTGATCATACCAACATTGGTGTAATCGTCTGCTTCGATGTAACATACCGACTTCGAGTTGGTAAGCTCAACGTCAGCCTTAGCCAAAACACCGCCGATATATGTTTTGCTCACATTTGATGCTTTGTCCCCATTTTCTTTGCCCTTAACAACGATATTACCGCTATTGTACAACTTGTCAGTCTTACCAGCCGTCATATTTGTTGTAACACCACCAATAAGAAGGTTTACATCACCAAACGAAGCCTCCTCGGTAATCGTAATAGCACCATAGTTGTGGCAATTCTCGAAAGCAGCAGGAGATGCACCCTGCACACCAGCGATACCAGCAATATGATTGTTATTATCAGCTGTCGATGTCGATGTCATAGAGATATTGATAGGGCCATGGTTCTCGCAATCAGCAACCGAATTTATGACACGGTGCGTAAGTCCTCCGATACCACCAATATAGAAGTAGTATCCTGTTTGAGTAGCTCCAATATTGATTTCGGCATAGTTCTTACAGCCTGTTATGCTATCAGGTCGAGCACCACTATTTGCAGCAGTTCCCGAATAGATACCTCCAACAAAGAACAAATCGCTCATTGTACATTGAACAGAGAGTTTGCCCTTATTGGTATTGCCCTCTTCGCCATTAGTACAGTTTTCCAGAGTACCCTGCATGTAATTTACAATACCAGCAACTGAGACTTGTGTGTGTTCTGCTTCAGCACCCAATGTAATAGAGCCTGTAAATTTGCAATTTTTCATGTAACCTCGCTGCACACTTACAACACCTGCATAATATCCTTGCTTAGAAGATTTTACATTGGAGATAATATCGACACTACTCTCCAAATTGGTGAATGTGCCGTAAGTTGATGGGGTACTTGCAGTTCCTAGCGCCTGACCAATAAGGCCACCAATATACAAGGTGCTAGCTGTGTCTGTTGGCTTAATTGTACCGCTTGCCGAGCAGTTGCTTACCCTAACAGGTTTAGCAGTCAACTTACAAGCCAATGCGCCAAGTATAGCTGTATTACTTTCAATATTTACACTCTCGAGGTGCAAGCCATCGATAATGGTTGCTCCTGTTGTGCCAAATAACGGAGCATTCAAACCAGTAATCGTATGGCCTTGGCCGTAAACCTCACCTGCGTAAGTACTAGGAGTCCAAGTCTCCTCTGCTGGCCAAACAATATCTTCAGTGAAGTATACTTTCGGCTGGGATATACCCGCAGCAAACTGCTTCAAGGTTTCAACACTATTAACCACAAATATATTCTCGTCTGTTGTAGGGGTTACTTCTGGATATGCAGGCTCAGCATCGATACTCGAGAGATAGCCACTTTTATATGTAAACACAGCATATTCTGCGTCCCTCACCTCTTTACCATATATATATTCGTAGTAGTTGTCCTTAGTGATTGGGATTACAGTTTCTCCGCCATCTTTGGAGATAGTACCACCACAATGCATATTTGTAAACACTACACTACTAACTCCACTAGCCAAACCTACATATGCTGCACCAGTTTTACCATCACTGCCAGTTGTAGGAGTTGGAAGATTAGCAACAATATCGCAGAAAGAACGACTATTCAACACAGCGCCTGTGGTTGTAGCTTTATTCGCAACAATACCTGCAACAGAATTAACCTTTGCAGAGTTACAAACTCCCGTACAAGTGATATCGCCAGTATTTATCAAAGTTGCGTTTGCACTACCCACTGCTCTATCGGTCAAACCAACAAGGCCTCCTACAATCATACGCGCACCTACACCTGTACCAGTATATTTCAATGCGCCCTCGTTTACGATTTCTCCCGCAAGAGTAGGTGCTTGGGTCAGATAAGAACTTGCAAAGCCTCCAATACAGAGGTCTGCAGAACTTTCTCCCTTAAACTCAATTGTTGCAGTATTCTTCACATTTGTGACAGACCAAGTTCCTTTGTTGTTTCTACCAACTATACCACCCAAGTAAGAGTTATCATAATTACTATTATCTACTGTAATAGCACCGCTATTGATTACCTCCGAGATAGACGAAACACTTCCTACCGTCTCCTGCAAACCTAATATACCTCCAACATTCAAAGTAGTAGCTGCAGTGGTTGCTATATTGATAGTACCAGTACCGCTATTTTCAACATAGCTGATATTAGCTGTTGAACTTGCACCATACAAACGGCCTAACACACCACCAACATAGATAGTTGTCTGACCGCCATTGACAGTGATCGTACCACTATTGGTACACTTTTTAGCTTCAGATCCGCCCATAGTAAGCGTTTTACCATCGTTAACTAATGCAACCAAACCGCCAACAGCCTGAGAACTTAAAGACTCAACAGAAGCGGTGAGCGAGCCATAGTTATGGCAGTTCTCCATGGTGACATTGCCGTTGTTCGTATGAGCAAATATACCTGCCACATTCATTGAACTTGCTTTAGTATTCAATGCAGTCAAAGCTCCGCTATTGGTACAATAAATAATTGTAGTGTCCTCGTCATTCTCTCCTACAATACCATTTAGGAACGACCAAGTGCTCTCGCCTTTCTGAGTGAGTGGAGCATAGTTGTGACAGTTTTTCACACCCGATGCAAAAAGCTTTGCAACAATACCGCAAGCGTATGAGTTGGCACGCTTACCGTCCAAAGTGATGGCTCCAAGGATAGTATCTTTTGCACCATTTGTAGAGTTGAAAACACCTTTTGCGTAAGAGGCAATTCCACCCACATAGATACCTCCTGTAGAATTATCGTTATTGATTTCAATTGTTCCGAGGTTGCTCGAATCGGAGATAATACAATCCTTATTACGGCCTACACAACCGCCAAAGAAACCGTTAGATGCGCCTCCAACAGAGATATTGACCTCGTTGTGGAGATGCGCGAAGGTCTTTGTGGAAGTTGCACGACCAATGATACCTCCAACATATCCTGTTTCTACATTATTAACAGCCAAAGTACCCGTAGCCGAGCAGTACTCAACAACAGCCTCTGTATTAGGAAGATAGCATGCCAAAGCACCAGCGTATACTATATCGCTCATCTCGATATTTACATCGCGAAGGTGCAAGCCCTTGATTGATGCAGTAGTTGTGCCGAACAATGGAGCGGTCAAGCCCTTGATTGCGTAGCCGTTACCATTGAACGATACTGGAGCAATTGTCGATGTGGTAACAGCGCTCTCACCCTCGCCTTCGGTTGTAGTAATAGTGGTATCCCAATCGAGAGTCTCCCAAGTCTTGGTCAACTCGATATCCTCAACCAAGAGAACATCCTGTGTGAAGAGTGTGCCACCCTCTGCTACGCCAGCCTTAACTGCCGCTGCAAACTCGAACAACTTATCCTCGCTGTCGATAATATATACATCGGTGTTAGGCTCGAAAGGTATAACCGAGAATGTTCTGATCATTCCAGCGTGGAGTGGCTTCTCCACCTTCTCGGTATCGGGGTTATCCTCGGTTGCACGAACTGTAGCCTTCATCACACCCTTATTAGTATATAAGGTAACATACAACTCGTCATACACACCAGCAGGAACTGCAATGTGCATATATACTGCACTCTCGATATCGCTCGAAAGTGCTACGCCCTCGCCAAACGAGTAACTGATAACATCAGTAGAGGTTGCAGTAGCAGTAACCTCGCCACTCTCGAAATCGATTGCGAAGTCGCCTGCGATATGGTTACGATCTGCTGTCGAAATCTGCGCCTTGGTCAAAGTGGTTGCCTCTGAGCCATTAGGCAATGCAACACCAATCTTCAAGATACCGGTCAATGGCTTGAGTGTCAAATTGCCACTCTCTCCGTAGCCATACATTGTGGTTACGCCATCGCCAAAGGTGCTGTTGTCCTTGTGAGTCTGCTCCGCCACGAACTTAACCTGACCAGCAGGCGCAGCAGGGTAAGTCACACAGTAGTCGCCCTCAAGAATAGCAGGAATGGTAAATGTTGCATTATTACCATTGATGTCTTCTGCCGTAAGCGCTAACGATGTGTGACCATTTACGGTAATCTTGTCGCCCTCGCTCCAATACATTGGATAGCTGTTGCCATCTGCCTCGCCGATGTAGGTACGAGCCTCATCGTCAAGCGCGATGGAGATTGTTGTTGTCTGACCTTCGCCGAGATTTACTCCGAGGTCCTCAGTTGTGTCTGTTACGCAAGAGAATGCCAGCATTCCCGCCACAACTGCCATGAAAAGTTTTGAAATTGTTTTCATTTTGGTTTTTGTTTTTTAAGTGTGTTATTTTATTAAAAAAAGTTTTTAGTGTCGGTTAGGGGCGTTAGGGGCGTTAGAGGCGTTAGAGGCGCGCGAAAGGCAAATTGACAATTGACAATTAAAGGTATTTTCTATTTAGGCCTGCGGCGCAATCTCTCGTCTTTCGTCTCTCGTCTAAAAATAAAAGTTTTCCGTTCTCAACTCTCAACTCTCAACTCAAAAAAAGTTTTCCGTTTTCCGCTTTCCGTTTTCCCGCCCTTGTCACGGCGCAGCCATTCTGGGGGTTACTGGGGGCGGGCTTCCGCCCTTACTGGGGGCGCCCACTTCGTTCGCTTACTGGGGTGCGCTGAAAGTTTTTAACTACTCACTACTCGTTACTCACTACTCACTACTTCAAATAACCCTTGTAAGTTACTGTTATTCAGTGTCTTAAACCCGAAAATCCCCCCCCCGAAAAATTCGGGGGAGGGATTTTGCCCAAAATTGCTTAATTCACTAATGCAAATTTATAAAAAATTTTTTAGATATCGCAAAAAGTGAAAAAATTTTACTCTATTCCATAATATGGAAAATGGAATTTTTTTGCAAAGAATAGAATAAATTTCGATGAATTTCCTTGCGCCAACCCGGTATAGGGCGGTCAAAATAGCCCGAAATGGCTACAATCGGGAGTAGGTAGGTAGTTCGCGTGTTGTCTGTGCATCGAAGGCAAAAGCGATAAAAATCATTATCGAAAATGCCAACAACGAAGAGCCTCCATAAGAGATTAGTGGCAACGGAATACCCATAACAGGAACAACTCCGATGGTCATACCTATATTTATTAAGGTATGGAACAGGAGTATCGAGGCGACAATATAGCAATAGACTCGCCCGAAGGTTTCGCGCTGGTTGTCGCCCATACGCATCAGACGGAAGATAAACGCCAACAACAACAGAAGCACCACCATTGCACCCACAAAGCCGAACTCCTCGCCAATGGTGCAGAAGATAAAGTCGGTGTGTTTCTCCGGCACAAGTCCATAGCGGATATGCGAGCCTTGCAGATAACCCTTGCCAAAAAAGCCTCCCGAGCCGATGGCAATCTTCGATTGGCGCACATTGTAGTTGAGGTTGGTATCTTCGGTAAGTCCAAGGAAGGTCTTGATACGATTTTGCTGGTGTTCGTACATCACATTAAACAGCGCATTCGATGTAGGTGAGATAAATACCGACACCACAAACAAAAGCACCATTGTATATATATTGCGCAGGCGCGTGCGATAGGCATACACGCACACTGCCACCATCGAAAGAAGGGTAATCGAGAGCAGTGAGGTGTAGTAGCTTATCGATAGCGCAGGTATCGCATTCACAAGCAGAAAGAGCGCGGTGCTACCTCCAAATACCGATGCGAGATAGATGATGCTGTGATGCCAATTGCGGTTGGCAAACGCCTCCGACAGCGTGAAAACGAGTATTAACGCCACCAGCAATATAGTAGAGGAGTACAAGAACGAAAGGATAAACAGTGCTGCAATAAACAGAATAGGTATGCAGAGCCACTTGTTCAGTCCTTCGCGATAGAGCATAAAGATAAAAGAGCAAAGTACAAGCCCCGAGCCGGTGTCGTTCTGCATAAATGTTATGGCAAGAGGTACTAAAAGGAGTAATGCTACCTTTAACAAACTCTTAAATGAGGAGATGTTGAAGCCATACTCACTCATCAAACGAGCCGTAGCCAAGGCGATGGCGATTTTGGCAAACTCCATAGTCTGCAAGCGTATAGGTCCAAACTCAAACCACGCCTTTGCTCCATTTACGGTGCGACCAAACAGGAGCGTTGCTATGAGTGCCAATATAGCCGCGGCATAGAGGAAGTAGGCTATTTTATGCCACAAACTGCGGTCGAGCAAGAGAATAATAACACCGACAACCAACGACACTATGAGCCATACGCACTGTTTGATGTAGTTGTGCGAGAAGGCGAAGAAGTTTTCGCTATTCTCAACCCACGATGCCGAGAATACGGCAACAACACCCACCGTTACAAGTAGTAGGTAGAGAATCAACGCCACGCGGTCGATACTGCCAAAAAGTGAATCTTTTTTGCCTTGTCTGTACTCCATTACTTCTTCTTTCTATACATCGGGTAGGCGATTTTGCGCCCCTTGACATACTCCACAAGGTGTGGGCGCTTTATCGTGTCGGTCAGATACTTCTCCTCGATAAGCGAGGCGATAGGTACTGCCATCTCTGCACCAAAACCTCCGTGTTCAACATAAACAGCGATAGCAATCTTCGGATTGTTGCGCGGAGCAAACGAGATGAAGGTCGAGTGGTCTTCGCCCTTCGAGTTCTGCGCCGTACCGGTCTTGCCACAGACATCATACCCCTTGAGATACGCCCCCTGACAAGTTCCATCTTTGTTCACGCCTCGCCACATACCCTCGACAATCGGCGTGAAGTGTTTGGTATCGACCTTGGTGTATTGCTTCTGGTAGAAACGGGTATCGAGCGAGTCTTGCCCCTCAATCTCACGCACGATATGCGGTATGTAGTAGTAGCCCCTGTTTGCCACTATCGCCGCTAAATTCGCCATCTGCAACGGCGTGCAACCCAACTCGCCCTGACCAATCGAGAGCGAAAGAATGGTCAGAGCATTCCACGATTTGCGATAGCGTTTGTCGTAGAACTCTCGTGTCGGGACATAGCCCGTACCCTCGCCCAAGAAGTCGGAGTCGAGTTTGCGACCAAAGCCAAACGACAGTACATAGTCGCGCCACGCCTCGAAGCCATCTTTGGCTATCGCATACTCGCGTTTATTTTCGAGGATATTTCTAAAAACATAGCAGAAATAGGCATTGCACGATGTCGCAATAGCGTAGTGCAGCCCGAGTGGCGAGCGATGTTCGTGGCAACCGATATGCTCGCCACCAAGGTGGTAGCCCATATTGCACGAGTAAGTGTAGTGAGGTCGCAATACCCCCTCCTGCATACCGATAAGTCCGGTTACGAGTTTGAAGGTCGAGCCGGGTGGATAACGCGATTTTACGGCGCGATTCCACAACGGCATACGAGGATTTTGTATCTCCTTGGCGTAGTTGTTACCACGCTCACGACCAATCACAAGTTCATCGGGGTTGAATGTTGGCGATGACACCATCGTCAAAATCTCGCCTGTAGATGGCTCTATGGCGACCACAGCACCTACCTTATCCTGCATCAACTCCTCTGCCAACTGCTGCAACTCCGCATCAATTGTGCAGACAATCGACTTGCCCGCCACAGGCTCTTTTAAGATGGTATTGCGCTCGGCTTGCGGTGCATAGATATCTTGTAGCACCAAACCCTTCTCACCTCGCAGAACATCTTCATAGGCGAGTTCCAAACCCTCCATACCGATATAGTCACCCACGGAGTAGGAGTTGTCTTTTTCTATTTTAGCCTTTGTAACCTCGTTGATACTCCCCAAGAGGTTACCGCCAATCTTACGCGGATATTGTCGCACGGTGCGCTGCGAGGTGTAGAAGCCTCCGATATTCATCTCGTCGAGCAGCAGCTTTTGTTCTACGGTGATAGGGTAGCGCGTCAGTCGGCTCTCACGGCGATAGGGAGATTGCTTAATCTTCTTGACAAGTGCTTCGCGCGACATTCCGACCAATTCGCTCACACGCGTAGTGTCAAATCCCGACTTTGGCATATCCTTGCGCACAATGCTGACATCGTAGCAAAGTCTGTTCTGTGCCAGCAACTCTCCGTTGCGGTCATAAATCTCGCCACGAGGCGGGTACAGCACCACATTTCGGAGATAGTTGTTGTCGGAGAGTTCGTCATATCTGTCATCGATGAGCTGGATATAGCCCAAACGCAATGCAAGAACTGCGAATATGGCAATTACGATAATGCGGGCCACCAATGCGCGTGGCGACAGACCTCCCTCTCTCATAATCCTCTATGCCGATAGGCGTTTGGTGAAAAGCATAATGATTATGTAGTCGAGCACCAACGAGCAGAGCGTACTGAATAGAATACGCAGTAAGAGCGTGCCGAAGTTAGCAAACGAGAGCCACTCTGCAAAGTAGAACAATAGCGAGTGGATTACAATCAAGACAATTATATAGCGATGAAATCGTGCGCCAAGTCGTTTTACCGAAGGGATACCCTCCTCCTTCGACATTGGCGACAAACCTGTCAGCGCATACAACAGAGGACGGCGGAAGAAGGCTACGGGCAAGGTAACAAGAGTGTTCAGTCCTGCCGTACCCATCGTTAAATCCATTGTGATACCGAGCAACAATCCTACACCGAGCATCTTCCATTGTGACGACTCGATAGGCATCATCAAAATCAGGACAATATAGACCATAGGGGCAACAAGTGGCGATATCGAGAGGTTGTTCAACACGAACACCTGCACGAAAAGCACCACCAAGGTTAGCATTATGTATAGTCTTGCCCTCATAGTTTTTGGCTAAATTAAGAATTGAGAATTGAGAATTAAGAATTAAAAATTATTTTTAACTACTCACTACTATCTACTCACTACTCACTAATAATAGGTTTTCTCCTCGAGAGCCTGTGCCTCGCCAGCGCCCGTATTGCGTACCAGCACAACATTGTACAATCGCTCCATATCGGCCATAATACGCACTTTGCAGTTGTAAGATGTGCCATTCTCGGCTTTTTCGACCCTCTCGATGTTGCCGATAATGGCTTCGCGAGGGAAGTAGTGTGAGAAACCTGCGGCACGCACCAAGTCACCCTCCTTAACATTGGCATATTTCGACAACTCCACAAAGTCTATAATCTGCGTGTCGCCTCCATTCCAAACAATCGAGCCGTGACTACCATCCTCGGCAAGCACACCACCAATGCGGAAATCGACATTCAGCAGAGTCTTTGCAACTGCAAAATTTTCGGAACAATCTACCACAACACCTACGGCATACCCTTCGGGTGTCATAACCGCCATATCTGTCGAAACTCCATCACTAAAACCCTTGTTGAGTGTTATAAAATTGCGACTGCGATTGGTGGTCGAAGATATAACCCTTGCCGGCAGATACTCATAGCGTTGTAGTACCCCCTCGATATGTATCTTCTCCTCCGGCAATGAGGCTTCGAGTGTGCGGATGCGATTTTCGAGCGTAGCAATATGCTCCGTAAGGCGTATATTCTCTTTGCGTAGCGTGAAGTAGTTGGATACCCCCACAAAAACAGAGTGTATATGACCTACCACCGTGTTCGACCATACCAACAAGCGTGCTTGTGTGTATGGAGTAGAGTAGGCATAACAGCGAATGGCGACAATCTCCAAGATGATAAAGACTATCGCCACGCCTGTTTTGCGTATGAAAAGCAACAACTTCTGCATAAACGGAAAACGGAAAACTTTTATCTCCCTATATTCCCTAAATTCTCTAAACTCCCTAAAAAATTGCTTGTGGTGGCGGAAATTTTGTGCGATGTTAGGCGACAAATCCGCAGCATAGTAAACCTATGTGAGGAATTTGGAGTCCGACACACTCGTGCAAAATTTACCCACCAGAACAATTTTTATCGCATTAGGAAGGAGAAACGATTGATATTTTTGAGTGCGATATTCGTTCCTCTAACAACTGCACGTAGTGGGTCCTCTGCGATATGGAACGGAATACCGGTCTTCTTCGAAAGACGGCGGTCCAATCCCTTAATCAAAGCACCACCACCTGCGAGGTAGATACCGTTGCGAACAACATCGGTGTACAACTCGGCAGGCATCTCCTGCAACACCTTCATAAGTGCTGCATCGAGTTTCACGAGCGACTTGTCGAGTGCGTAAGCAATCTCGTTGTACGACAAAGTGATTGTCTGTGGAAGACCTGTAAGCATACTTGGACCTGTCACTACATAATCCTCTGGCTCATCTTCCAACTCAGGAATAGCTGCGCCAATCTTGCACTTGATATCCTCGGCGGTACGCTCTCCGATACGCACGCTGTGCTGCTGGCGAACATACTCCATAATATCGTTTGTGAAGACATCACCCGCAATATCGATAGACTCCGACACCACGATACCACCCAACGAGATGCAGGCAATCTCCGAAGTACCACCACCTATATCGATAATCATATTACCCTCCGGTGCTTCAACATCGATACCGGCACCGAGAGCAGCCGCCATAGGCTCGTAAATCATCGCAACCTCGCGACCTCCTGCATGCTCTGCCGAATCACGCACTGCACGAATCTCAACATTTGTCGAGCCCGAAGGGATACAGATAACCATTTTGAGCGATGGCGAGAAGAGCGAACTGCGAGTCTTGATTTTACGAATCATTCCGCGCAACATCAACTCCGTAGCGTTGAAGTCTGCGATAACGCCACCCTTCAATGGGCGAATAGTGCGCAAGTTCGGATTGGTACGACCGATGTAAGGCTGCGCCTCACGACCGAGGGCGCTAAGTTGTCCGGTCTGTACATTTACTGCTACAACAGATGGCTCATCTACAACCACCTCATCGTTGTAAACAATCAGAGTATTGGCTGTTCCAAGGTCGATAGCCAACTCCTGTGTCAATGAAAAAAGTCCCATAGTTTTATTATATTTTTTTATCTATATTTTATTCCAAAGTACAACTTTTGACAAAGATAGTGAAAAGTTGATAACTTTTCCTCTTTTTCCCAATTTTTTATTATCTTTGACAAAGATTTCAAGTTAGGTCTAATTTTAATCTGCAAAAAAATAAAGAACAATGGAACTTTTGAAGTTAAACACCGCAAAAAGCGGTATCGTATTTTCGGAAGAGTTGAAGCAGTCGGCAATGGCTGCGAACTCATTGCTTCACTCGGGCAAGGGCGCAGGAAACGACTTCCTTGGTTGGGTAAATCTACCATCTTCGATTGACAAGGCGCAGATTGATGCTCTCAATGCTTGCGCAGCATCTTTACGCGCTAAGGCCGAGGTGGTTATCTGCATTGGCATCGGCGGTTCATACCTCGGCGCAAAGGCGGTGCTTGATGCTGTGAGCAACCCATTTGAGATGTTCCACTCGGAGCATAAAAATCCAATCGTTTTGTTCGCAGGTCAGAACATCTCGGAGGACTATATGGCGGAGCTTTTGGAGGCTGTTAAGAACTACTCTATTGCAACAATCGTAATCTCTAAATCGGGTACGACAACCGAGCCGGCTATCGCTTTCCGTATCATCAAGGAGGAGATCGAGAAGCGTTACGGCAAGGAGGAGGCAAAGTCGCGTATTGTGGCTATCACCGATAAGGCTCGTGGCGCACTCAAAACGCTCGCTACACAGGAGGGCTACGCAACTTTCGTTATTCCTGACAATGTGGGTGGTCGTTTCTCGGTGCTTACTCCTGTGGGTTTGCTCCCACTCGCAGTAGGTGGTGTAGATATCGAGAAGTTTGTTGCAGGAGCGCAGGCTATGGAGCAGGCAACTGCCGAGGGTGTAGCATTTGAGGAGAACCTCGCAGCGCAGTATGCCGCTACTCGTTACGCTCTCTACACTTCAGGCAAGAAGATTGAGATTCTCGGTTCGTATGAGCCTAAGTTGCAGAATATCAACGAGTGGTGGAAGCAACTCTATGGCGAGAGCGAGGGTAAAGATGGCAAGGGCTTGTTCCCTGCATCGGTTACCTTAACTGCCGACCTTCACTCTATGGGACAGTATATTCAGGAGGGCGAGCGCTCGATGTTCGAGACCATTATCTCGGTTGCAAAACCTGCACACGAGGTGCGCGTTGAGGCTGACGAGGCAAATCTCGATGGCTTGAATTTCTTGGCAGGAAAACGCTTGCACGAGATTAATAAGATGGCAGAGTTGGGTGTACAACTTGCACATATCGATGGTGGTGTGCCAAACCTCTTGATTGAGATTCCTGCAATTGAGGAGCAGGCAATCGGCGCATTGCTATACTTCTTTGAGAAAGCGTGCGGTATCAGTGGCTACCTTATCGAGGTTAATCCGTTCAACCAGCCGGGTGTTGAGGCTTACAAGAAGAATATGTTTGCACTTCTCGATAAGCCGGGTTACGAAGAGGAAAGCAAGGCTATCAAGGCAAGATTATAATCCTCAACGACCATATACACAAAGAGAGCCTCCCGAAAAGAGGCTCTCTTGAGTTTGTGGACCCAGAGGGGCATGATCCCACGACCTTCGGATTATGAGTCCGCTGCTCTAACCAACTGAGCTATGGGTCCTAAACCTTATTGCAACTTATTGCGAGTGCAAAGATACAAAATTTTTCGTATAAGCAAAAAATGTTGCACTTTTTTCTCGTAAACTATGCACTCAATCGGTTTAACCGCACTTTTCTATTTGCCCTCGCGCACTGCAACAACAGCAGCGATGGCTTCAGCACAGATACGGCTTATCGAAGCCCAATCCTTGGCGGCTACAATCTCCTTCGGGAACAGGCAACTGCCCATTCCTACGGCAAAAGCTCCCGCCTTAAACCACTTGGAGATATTCTCTGCGGTAGGCTCAACACCTCCCGTAACCATAATTTTGCTCCAAGGCATTGGAGCCATCAAACCCTTCACGAACTTTGGTCCTAACACATCGCCCGGGAAGACCTTGCAGAGGTCACAACCCATCTCCTGTGCCATACCTACCTCGGTAATCGAGCCACAGCCCGGAGTGTAAGGTATGAGTCGGCGATTGCAGACCTTTGCTACATCGGGGTTGAAGAGTGGTCCAACCACAAAACAAGCGCCCATCTGGATATAGAGCGAAGCAGTCGGTGCATCTACAACCGAGCCTACGCCCACTGCCATCTCCGGACACTCCTTTGCTGCGTACTTCACAACCTCGGCAAACACCTCGTGGGCAAAATCGCCACGATTGGTGAACTCGAATGCGCGAATACCGCCATCGTAGCAAGCCTTTACAACCTGCTTCGCAACCTCTACATCGCTATTGTAGAATACGGGAACAACGCCTGTCGCCTGAATTTTTGTCAGAACTGTTGCTTTATCAAATCGTGCCATAGTAATCTCCTTTTTATCGTTGAACTCGACCACTTGCATCGCCACCACAAAGAGCCTCGACTTCTTCGACCGAAACCATATTGAAGTCTCCCGGAATGGTGTGTTTCAATGCCGAAGCAGCTACTGCGAACTCCAAAGCCTCTCCTTGTGTCGGCTTGGTGAGCAATCCGTGAATTACACCGCCCGAGAAAGCATCGCCACCACCAACTCTATCTACGATAGGGTTGATGTCGTAACGGCGCGACTCGTAGAACTCCTTGCCGTTGTAAATCATAGCCTTCCAGCCATTGTGTGTAGCCGAGAAAGACTCACGCAATGTCGAGATAACATACTCGAAGTTAAACTCCTTTGCCATGGCCTTGAAGATAGCTTTGTAGCCCTCAGCATCGGTCTTTCCGCCCTCAACATCAGCATCTGGCTTGAAACCAAGACACAACTCTGCATCCTCCTCATTGCCGATACAAACATCAACATACTGCATCAATGGACGCATAATCGACTGTGCCTTCTCCTTTGTCCACAACTTCTTGCGGAAGTTCAAATCCACCGATACCTTTACACCATGACGCTTTGCAGCCTCACAAGCCAAACGAGTAAGTTCTGCCGCCTTATCCGAGATAGCCGGGGTGATGCCCGACCAGTGAAACCAATCGGCTCCCTCCATAATTGCATCGAAGTCGAAGTCGCAAGGCTCTGCCTCCGAAATCGAAGAGTGCGCACGGTCATAGACAACCTTCGATGGGCGCATCGATGCACCTGTCTCGAGGTAGTAGATACCTACTCGCTCGCCACCGCGTGCAACATAGTCGGTCTTGACACCGTAACGGCGCAAAGCATTTACAGCCGACTGACCAATCTCGTGCTTTGGCAACTTGGTTACAAAATAGGCATCGTGTCCATACGCTGCAAGGCTTACTGCAACATTTGCCTCGCCACCACCATAGACTACATCGAAGCTGTCTGCCTGCACAAAACGGCTATTGCCTGCCGTGCTAAGGCGGAGCATAATCTCTCCAAGCGTTACAATCTTTTTCATATATCTTATATCTTTTTTGATTTACTTCATTCCTACATATACGGGTGCTTCAAGATTAATCATCTTACAGCACTCTCCTGGTAATCCACTCTCAGCATCGAGAGGATAAATCTCCAATCTGTTGTCATCGCGACAAGCAACAACCAAGAACTTTCCATCACGACTAACCGCAAAATGGCGAGGGTGACCACCCGTAGAGAGATAGTGCAGATGTTCCAACTTGCCATCGCTCAATCGTTTATATATGCCGACTCCATCACGAACTGTAGCGGTATCTGCTCCCGCCGTGCTACTTACACGCGATGAAGCATAGAGATACTTGCCATCGGTACTTATTGCGATGTGGCTGCCACCTTGAGGGTTGCTTGGGTTTAGGACATAGCGATTCTGAATAGAGAAATCGGAAGTTTTAAGGACCAAAATCTCATCACTTAATTCGGTAACGACATATAGATAATCGTCTTCTGGCGCGAAAGCACAATGACGAGGACCGCAACCTGCAGGTAGAGAGATACTCTCCGCTTGTGGTACTACGACTCGTCCATCTTTCACATCGAAACGATAGAGTTTGTCCGTTCCGAGATCGACAACAATCAACACCTTGCCATCGTGTGATAGCGAGGAAGAGTGGATATGTGGCGACTGCTGTCGTTTTGGGTGCGCTCCGCTACCACTATACTGTATAACTTGTGGATTTGGCAGAGGCATTCCATCTTCCGTAAGGTCAAATAGAGAGAGAGTTCCGCTTGTATAGTCAGCAACAACAGCCTGACGCGCAAGCAAAACGATGTGGCACGAATGTTTTCCCGGTGTCGAAACCTCTGCCAATGGCTGACCAAGGTCATCGAGTGTAACGGGTGCAAACTCCTTGTTGCTCTCTCCTTTCGGTTGCTCGAAAACGCAGAGCGAAGATGAGTCTGCAAGAGAGCGGAGGGCATAGACTTTGCCGTTGCCCTCCGCAACAAATGTGTGCCCCCAATATGGAGTGTATTCTCCAATCAAAAGGCTCATAATTAACAGTTTAATCAAAGTGGACATTGTTTAGAAGTAACCACCCTTGTCCTTAATCTCCTGAATGGTCTGACCCTCGTGTACCCACGAGAAGATCTTCTTCTCATTCTCCTTAATCTCCTCGGCACGAACGAGAACATCGTAAGCGATCTCGCGTGGAACTACCAATACACCATCGATATCACCAAGGATTACATCGCCCGGCTTGATGGTTACATCACCAATCTTGATTGGAATCTGGTAGTGAGTGATAAGGCAACGGCCGAGTGAGCCATTCGAAATACGATACTCATAGAAGATTGGGAAATCCGCCTCGAGAATCTGGTGTGTATCGCGGATACCACCATCGATACAAGCAGCCTTAACCTTCTTACCCTTTGCAGTCGATGTCATCACACCTCCCCACAAAGTAGCCTCCTGGTCACGGCTGGTATCCCATATTACAAAGTGGTCCTCACCGAGGTCATCGAGCATCTGTGTACGATACTCCATCTCGCCTGTAATCTTCACATTTGGAGCACTCTTTACAGTAAATGCGAAACCTGCAACGGTCTGATACTCACGCAATGGCTTAATGCGGTTAGGCAAAGCCTGATTAAGCAAGCAGAACTCACGCATTACATCGTTTACTGCACCGAGATACAACTGCTCAAAACGCGCCAACAACTCCTTGTCAGGAATTGGGAAAGACTTTGTGCAGATACCCTCACGGGTCTCAATAAGCTTATCGAGGTTCATCATACCAACCTCTTTTTTGTACTGATCTACGCTCATTTTATCAAGTTTTTTGTTTTTTAATTATCTATTAAGTAAAAGGTATAGCCATTCCGCCATCAATAGGGAAGTCGGTTCCTGTGATGTATCGACCTTCGTTCGAGCAGAGCAACAATACAGCTGGAGCTACATCTTCTGCCTGACCTACAAAGCCAACAGGGATAGACTTCTCGATTTTAGCGCGATATGCGGCATCAGCCAAAGCCTCCACATTTCGGATAGTCTCGATAGCACCCGGAGCGATGTTGTTGATAGTAATACCATCGCCTGCGAGCTGTGCGCAGAGTGTCATCACGAGATTACGCTGTGCAGCCTTGGTTGCAGCATATACAGCCATAGCGGTATTAGGACGATACTGCTGTACGCTACCTACGGTAACGATACGACCCCACTTTTGCTCACGCATAGCAGGAACACACGCCTGAATCAAAGCCAACGAAGCTCGTACATTGATATGCATCTGCTTGTCAAACTCCTCATTGTTAATCTGCTCCCATGGATTGCGAATCTGCACCGAAGCATTCAAAACAAGGATATCGACAGCAAGGTTGTTCTCCTTGGCAAACGCCTCCCAGTCCTCCTTTACAGTAGGTTTTGAGAGGTCGTACTTCCAAGTAAGGTACTCTCCTCCAATCGCTTTAATGCCATCAAGCGTATGCTGAGCAACAGCATCGTTCGATACCCAGTTTACGATTACACGAGCACCGTGTTCGGCGAGCAACAGGGCAACGGCTCTGCCAATGCCCTGACCGCTACCGGTAACAAGTGCTGTTTTTCCTTTAAGGTCAAACATATTAAATACCTCCTACGATTGGATACCACTCTGGACGATATGGGTCTTGGTGGAAGCGTGCGTAGTAGTCGCCGTGCTCCTCGTAGTACTTCTCGTAGAACTTCATCTTGTCCTCGTCGAGATTTACACCCAAACCTGGTCCTTCCGGTACCTTGATGCAACCATCCTCGTACTTCATCAAACCACCCTCAATGATGTCGTCCAAGAGGTAGTGATAGTGAGCATCTCCCGGCATAGTCATTTGTGGGATAGTCGATGCAGTGTGAATCATCGCTGCCAACTCGATACCGAACTCAGCACCCGAGTGCATTGCAACACCGAGGTTGAAGGTACGACATACCGATACCAAATCCTTCACACCACGAGGACCCTCCCAGTAGTGGAGGTCGGTGAGGATAATATCGATAGAGTTCATGTGAATAGCAGGACCGAGGTCATCGAACTTGTTTGGATACATATTGGTAGCCAATGGAATGTTTACCTTCTCGCGAACGGCACGCATACCCTCCAAGCCCCAAGATGGGTCCTCGAAGTACTGTGGCTCCAACTCCTCCATACGCTTACCAGCCTTGATAGCGGTAGCAACGCTCCATACACCATTAGGGTCGATACGAAGACCGAAGTCATCACCCAACTTCTTACGGCAAAGCTCGAGTACACGAACCTCCTCCATTGGATCCATAACACCAGCCTTCAACTTCATTGCGTTTACACCGAGAGTCTCGTGCAACTCAACGCAATGCTCTGCCATATCCTCTGCAGTCTGGTCGTGACCACCTCCTGGACGGTCGTAACGCCAGAAGAGGTATGCAATCATTGGCACGCGGTCACGCAAAGAACCACCGAGCAACTTGTTCATAGGCACGCCTGCAACCTTACCCTGAATATCAAGGCAGGCAATCTCGATTGCACCATAAAGACGAGCATTCGACATATAGTAGATACTACGCAAAACTTTCATCTTGATAGTCTCCAAATCGAATGGGTCGAGACCGATAATTCTTGGCTTAAGCTTCATCAATGCAGCCTTGGCATCACCGCCACCGCACTCACCCAAACCAACAATACCTTCATCAGTGAAAATCTCCACGATGTTGCGGAGAAGATAACCCGGGTGAACACCCGTGTTATGGCGAAGTTGCGCATTCATCGGAATAGCAACCACGCGAACTCTCATGTCTGTAATTTTCATGATAATTTGTTATTAAAAAGGGTTTATAAAAACTGTTTATTATATTATAAGTAAAGCCTACTTCTCTTCGTAACGCTCCTTCAAGAATGTATATTTAGCGGCAATAGCAATCAACAATCCTCCAACCAAGAAGAAGAGACCAAGCGATGAGATGCCCCAACCGAAGGCATCGATGCTTGTACCATCGCCCTGAACTGCGCCCAAATAGATTGGAGCCAAGCAACCTACGATAAATGCAAATGCTGTGAGGATACCTACTGACGAAGCACGCAACTTCGGATCGATAACATCGAACATTGCAGCGTAGAGATTCGAGTCGTAGATACCACGGAAGATACCGTAGAATACCATTGCGATACTTGCTACCCAGATGTTAGGAGCGAAACCAACCAATGCGAGGAATGGAGCGCCACCCAACAATCCTACATACTCGGTACGCATACGCGCCAACTTGTCAGTCTGCGCCAACTTATCCGAGATACGACCACCGAGCATTACGCCAAAAATTGCAAATCCGCAACTTGTAAGCATAGCAATCGAACTTGCTGCGGTAAGGTTCTCGCCACCATAGAACTTGAGGTTGAAGAACTTTGCAGCCCAAGTGGTAATACCTATATTTACAAACACCTGACAGCCGAAAGCGAATGCCAACAACCAGATGGTCTTCTTCGAGAAGATACCCTTGAGGAGTACCATAAACGGAATACGCTCTGTCTGCTCCTTAATCTGTGGAGTATCCTCCATACGGAAGATACAGTAGGTTGCAACAAGCAAACCGAACAATCCGAAGCCGATAAACGCGTAATTCCAGCCAAATGCCTTCGAGATCATCGGTGCAACGATTGCGCTTACGATGACTCCGATGTAGAGAGCCGATTGGTGCATCGAGATAGCTGTTGCGCGAGTCTTTTCGTGATACTGCGTGATGAGCGAAATAGCAGCAGGGTTGTAGAACGCCTCACCTGCACCAGTGGCTACGCCTCGCATTATGATAAGATAGACGAGAGCACCTGCACCCATTGCACCAGCAAAACCGGTGAAGAGTGTTCCCAAACTGAAGATGATAAGACTTATAATCACAATCCACTTACGGCGTAAGAAGTCGCCAACATAGCCTCCAAATGGAGCCAAACAGCCGTAAACCACTGTAAATACGGTAACTACCAATCCCGCCTCAAAACCACTCAAGCCAAGGCTACTCTGGATATCCTCCACTATAGCACCATACACTTGGCGGTCTCCCTGATTAAGGAAAAAGGCAAACCAGAGCATAAGAATCAGCTCCCATTTGTAATCAAATTTCCACTTTTTCATTTTAGGTTGTTTTTTACATTATAAAATTAGACAATTATTTTGAACTTTCCAAACGCAAAATTAGTAATTAATTTGAAAGTTTGGATTTATTTCGCAAACTTTGTTACTGAATTTTATATTATAAAAAATGGCCTTTATTCAAAGTATCGTAAAAGCGATGAATATCGTGGAACTTTTGGCTCAAAATCCACGACAAGTGCTGTCTCTGAGAGAGATTGCCGATGAGTTGCAAATTGAGCGTAGTACCTGCGCCAACATTATCAAGACACTCTCTTCGCGCGGATATGTTCAGCAAAACTCTCCGCGAAGCGGTTATCAGTTTGGTTATATGTTTTATAAATTGACCAATATGGCGGTGGAGAATGAGGAACTGACAAAGGTTGCACGCGAGGATGTAGATAATTTGGGTGATAGTCTGAACGAGAGCGCAATACTCTCCTGCCTCAGAAACGACAAGCGTATTGTACTCTACTACACAACGCCTGATAGAGAGCTGTTCGTGCGCCCGAATATCGATAAATCGGTATATACCGCCAACACAGGTAGAGTGATTCTTGCAAATTACACCCTCGAGCATCTCGAGAAGTTTATTATCCGCAACCATATCCCGACCAAGAAGGAGTGGCCTCTTATCTACAAGGGCGAAGACCCCGAACTCGAATTTCGCCGACAGTTGCACAAAATTCGCAAAGCGGGATACGAGATAGATGCCGACTCGAATGGTATTGTCGGCTTTGCGGCTCCATTGTGGCGCAATGGTCATGTTGTGGGTAGCATCGGACTTTATATGCCTATCTCGCGACTAAAAAGCAAGGAGGTCGTTCTCGAGAAGCTTTTAGATGCGGCAAGGTCTATCAATCGCAAGCTTGAACTAACTGATAAGTTATAAAAAATGGAGTCACTCGACTCCATTTTTTATTCATTGACAACTCTATACGAAAGGCAATTTCACCACCTCAGCCTTTAGTAATCTGTCGCGGATAATCACGCAAACCACTGTGCCGACCTTTGCAAATTCGCTCTTAACATACGCCATACCGATACCCACCTTCAAACAAGGCGACATCGTTCCCGAAGTGATGTGTCCAATCTCGTTGCCCTCGGTGTCAGCAACCTTATATTCGTGACGCGGAATACCTCTATCTATCATTTTGAGTCCCACCAACTTGCGCTCTACGCCGTTAGCCTTCTGCTCGGCAAGGAACTCGCGGTCGATAAAGTCTTTGCCATCGACAAACTTGGTAATCCAACCCAAGCCAGCCTCAATCGGCGAAGTTGTGTCGTCAATCTCATCGCCATACAGGCAAAATCCCTTCTCCAAGCGAAGAGTATCTCTTGCGCCCAAGCCGATATTTTTTAAGCCGTACTCCTCGCCGGCCTTCCACAACTCCTCCCAGATATGGTCAGCATCCTCGTTGTGCATATATATCTCGCAACCTCCCGAGCCTGTGTAGCCGGTCATCGAGAGTATAACCTCGCAACCTGCGCACTGCAACTGCTTGAAGGTGTAGTACTCCATATTCTCGACCTCCTCCTCGCACATCTTCTGCACGATTTTCATTGCGAGAGGTCCCTGAATTGCCAACTGAGAGATGCGGTCGGAAGCGTTCTCCAACTCCACGCCCTCACGCATACCGAAAGCCTTACCCTGCTCCAAGATATGCGCCCAATCTTTCTCGATATTGGCTGCATTTACGCAGATAAGGTACTTCTGCTCCGAGTAGCGGTAGATGATGATGTCATCGACAATTCCGCCCTTGCCGTTTGGCATACACGAGTACTGCGCCTTGCCATCGTAGAGTTTTGTAACATCGTTTGTGCCAATGCGTTGCAAAAGGGCTGTGGCATTCTCGCCCTTAACCCAAATCTCGCCCATATGGCTCACATCAAAGACTCCTGCACCATTGCGCACGGTCATATGCTCGTCATTGATGCCCGAAAACTCGATAGGCATATTGTAACCCGCAAACTCCGCCATCTTGGCACCATTTGCGATGTGATACTTTGTGAATACGGTTGTTTTCATAGTGTTATGTAGTTTTAAGTTCGTTCTGCTTGTGGGCTTTTAGCCATTAGCTATTAGCTCTTTCGCGACTACAAATTTAAGAATTAAAAATTAACGGAATTATATACTTTAGTGTTGTAAATAAATATGGAGTTAGCAAAATTATATAAAAAACAAAAGGGTCTGCCTAATGAGTTTTGGTACATAAATTGATTAGGCAGACTAATATGTTAAATGTTTAAATATATTAAGATATAGATTTATATTTTACTACACCCTCTAAAAATCTTATCGAATGAAATGAATAATCCTTACAAACTCCATTCTTATAAGTAATGGAAACTATGAGGACTTTATCAGTTGCATAAAATTCGGATGCAAACAAGTATTTTCCCCATAACTTGACGATGCATTCTTCTATATTTTTTATTTCCTCATCTTCGGATAGTATATTTCTCATTTCCGTCTTAAACTCAACTTCATTCATATGATTTCTAAAAATGGAATTAACTTTACGAGCTTTATAACTATCAACTGGATTTGCTATTTCTGGATGTTCTTTTGCTAATCTCTCATTATCGTAACGGAAGATAACAAAACAATTGCGAATGGAATATATGCTATCCATGTCTAAATCAAGATGTTGGGTATATACATAAGTATTATTAAGTAAACCAACTTTGGCTAAAGAGTCTCCCGATATTAGGAACCTGCTATACTTTGATAAATCCACAACATATTCACCTTCGGTAAAGATAGTTCTATTCCGATCCTTGTGGGTCAACTTGAAAATTTGCCCACCATCGTATGCTCCTGCAAATGCAATTAAAACTTTTTCTGTACGATTGTCAACAATAATACTTATTATAAAGTAAATGAAAAAAACCGCTACAGCAATATAAAAATATATCATATACTTACAATATTTATCTTTTCAATTATACTAAAACACAATGTTTACGCCTTCTCCACCCTTTCTCTAGGACAAGATATATTTAGCGAACACCATTTAAGCCCAATCATGCACAAATACCACAAAACAATACATACAACCATTCCCCAATTTTCATGAACATGAAATGTAAAAAAAAGAATAATAAATAATATACAAATTAATATATAAAACGCTTTAACCCAATGTTCATCTAAAATACGCTCTTTCTTATCATATGTATAGAACACAAATATATAATCTCCCAAAAAGGCAATTACCCATATAACAAGAATTGGAAGCGTTGTCGTAAATAGTAGTTCTACTTTATAAAGTTTTTCAAAATTTCCATTCATAATATCAACAAACGATGATATGAATGATACGATACCCCAAAATGCAACATACCTTATGTTGATTCTATTTATATTTGCCAATAGTTTCTTCATTTTTACATCCGACACTCTAATATACAACGATTGCCAATATTGAGCGTACAAATATATAAAAAAAAATCTTTTTAAACAAATTATTAGATTTTTTATATTACATATGACACCTTATCATGTTAATAAATATAAGAGTCATTGCGTAAAAGTAGCAAATTTTACACCTTTTGTTAAATTATCACTGGACATTTTCCTCACATTCCTTATTGTTTCTATAACAACACTACAAAAATACAATAAAAACTAGTAATTATCTAGTAACTAGATAGTTAGTGACAAAAGTTGTCAAAATGAGGTGGTATCTTTGTAGTACAAAACAACAGAAATAATAACGGCAGTATGACACTTTTTGAGTTTAATAGACGATTTCCAACAGAGCAAGATGCTATCGACTTTATTATTTCTTCCAAATATAAAGATGGATTTTATGTTTGCCCTAAATGTGGGTGTATTCACAATATCTATCGTTCCAATATCAGAACTCGTAACCTATACTGCAATAATTGCAATAATCATTTCTCGGCACTGACAGGAACCATCTTTGAAAACACCCATCTTGACCTTCGTATGTGGTTATACGCTATTAATCTTGTACTCGTTGCGAGAAAAGGAATCTCTGCTTGTCAGTTGCAGAGAGAATTAGGCATGAAATCCTATGTATCTGCATGGAAAATGCTACACAAAATCCGTGAGGCAATATCAAAAGAGCAGTTTAATGATGTGTTTGAAGCAGTTGTGGAGATAGATGAAACTTATGTAGGTGGCAAACCTCGTAAGGAGAATAAACACGATGAACGAGAGACTAATGAGAAACATAACAAGCGTGGTCGTGGCACTGCTAAAACCCCTGTTGTGGGTATCAAGGAACGCAATACAGGTAGAGTTTGCGCTGTTGTGGCGAATAGAAATGAAGATGGTAAACAGATTAGTGGTAAGCAGTTGTTTAATATCTTGAAGAAGGTTTGTAAGGATAATACCACCGTTATGACAGACCAATTATCAAGTTACAATATTCTTGATAAGGAGAATGAAAAGCAGTTTATTCGATTGAAGGTGGACCACAATGTGATGTATTCATTGGGCAATGGAATACATACCAATGGTATTGAGAGTTTTTGGGCAATTGTTAAGCGTGGTGTGTATGGGGTATATCATCATATCTCGATTAAGTACATGCAAGCATATATGAATGAGTTTTGTTTCAGAATGAATTACAGGGAAGTTGATACAGCATTTAATAGATTAGTAGGTCTAATGGTTGCATAATTTAGAAATTGTTTATAATTTTGCGAAAGATGAGTAAACGATTTAATTCAACGATTATGGCTGTAAGTAAAGAATTTGAAGAATTATGGAACATGGTGATCCAAAAAAGAGTTAGACACGATGTAGATACAAGTGATGAGTGTACTCCTAACAACTTGTCTTGGATAGAGTATTGGAAACAGGAAACTAATAACTGCGATTTTAGCGCAGGTTCACCGATATGTCCATCTTGTGGAAAAACCAAACCTGCAAGAGATTTTGTTGGAGCACATGTCATAGACGAGTCTAACAATAAATACATCTGCCCAACATGCAAAGATTGCAATAGTAAATACAAAGGGGATAATGCAAGGGGGCATTGGTTTAAAGTTAAAGAGTCGTTACTGATATCCATCCCTCACTAGGGTCATATGGGAGGATATATTGGTATGCCCATTCAGGAATCTCCATAATAACCTCCCACTCTTTTTCTGATTCAAATGTTTTTGCCCAAAAATAGTTGGCATTATCTTCCCTGCGAAATAATGCTACAATTTCTGCCGTATCTCTGTTTTTAATGCGTTTAACGCAACTTATTGTTCCATAATCAAGCAATGAAGGTATCTGACACGGCCATCCACTAACATTTTCTTCTGTCGTGTCAAAATCATCGTTTTTACACATCCGAAAACCATCTTTGTTAACCCTCTCCATCAACGAGAGGATTTTCTTTTTTGTTTCTTCTACCTCTTTGATTACTATATTTGAATTACTCGGCTTATGAGTGTATTTAGTATCCTCCTTCCTAACCCTAAACTTATTTTTGCATTTAGGGCATGACATCTGCATCCCCCATTCTGACGAATGATGCACATAGGCCATATCATTAAATATCCATTTCCATCCACATTTTGGACATATTATATTACTCTCAATACTAGGTTCAAACATACTTTTGTTATCTTTACTATAAATACTATAACCTTCTTAAAAAAGGGCTCTAATTCGGTATGCAGTATAGAACAAACTTATTTTTTAGAACAATGCTTCACCGTGGGTGTTGTTCGTTTTGAAAATTATTTCTACTTTTGTGCTACCAAGTAGCAGATAACTTGGTAAACATATAGAAAGTGTTTTCGCAATCCTTTGTAGGAAATCTGACAGTTTCACTATTGACCAAAGGAGTACGAGCAACACCTATTTCTTGTATATATGCGATTGGCATGCTATATGCCAATGTGCTACTATATACAGGTGTGGGGCATTGTGTCGTTTGTTTTGGTCAAGGTTTTGTCAGAACCTCCTACTTGATAAACGAAAGTCATCTCCACACTTTCTGTTTATATACTAATACCCATATAGGAGGTGATATGGTTACAACATTGTAGAAGACAATGATGAACAAAACCTATTTTCGCCCTGAATGGACTTGTGGCAGATATAATCCGTCTGCACAAGTTGCACTGATGTACAACCTTATCGAAGGAAAATCATTTTTCTTTGAATCCCATTCCGCCAATGTTATTGCCGAAGTACTTGCCACAGGTCGCAATGGCGTGTTAGATATAGAACGCATATCTCAAAAGACGAATATTCCCACCGAAAGCATAATTGAGTTTTTCGATAAAGTCTTAATAGATGTCGGACTTGTTACCACAAAGATATTCTCCAAAGATGAAATTCACTCAATGCGTAAAAAATGGAGCAAAGTCAATAAGAAGGAGTCTCCGCACTACCATCTTGCTAATCTCAAAAATGAGGGAATAATCGACTCCCAAACAGCAGAGATTGAATATAACAAATATCTCAACCCCGATACAAACATCTACTCGGTAATGCTTGAACTCACATATAATTGCAGCGAAAAGTGTATTCATTGCTACAATATGGGAGCAACACGCAATGATGACGAGAAGAGTGGCAGATGTTGCCTTGCAGAGATGGATATCAACGATTATAAAAAGTTGATTGACGAATTAGATTCACTTGGTTGCTATAAGGTTTGTCTGTCGGGTGGCGATCCATTCGCAAAACCTATCGCTTGGGAGATAATAGACTACCTGTATCAAAAGGAGATTGCGTTTGACATCTTCACAAATGGATTGGCAATTACTAACAAAGTAGATAGACTCATTGATTACTATCCTCGTTTGGTAGGCATATCCATATATAGTGGTATCCCCGAAATTCACGACAAGATAACTCGCATTAAAGGTTCATTTGAAAAGTCTATATCTGTGGCAGAAAAGCTCTCAGAATATGGAGTGCCGATGACATTCAAATGTGTGGTAATGAAACCTAATTTAAAGAGTTATCATTTTGTTAAGGGGTTGGCGAAAAAATATGGTGCAGTATTTCAGATAGAGGCCAACTTGTGTATGGGTGTTGATGGCGATATGTCAATGATTAACCACCTAAGACTATCCAAAGAGGAGTTTGAGATATTACTATGTGATAAGGATATTCCTCTGTATGTTGGGCTTGATATGCCAAACGAGGGAAGAGTGCCAAAACCCGCAGATGCTAATCCATGTAGCGGAGGTTGGGGAGCATACGATATTACCCCTGATGGTAATATGGTGATATGTTCAAGTATGCATTGGATATTGGGAAATGTTACCACTCAACCCGTAGCAGAGATATTAAAAAGTGAACGCTTGCAAGAGTGGAGAAACACTAATATAGGCAAGATTGAGGGTTGTGGAACAAAACCTGAATGTGATTATTGCAACTTATGTAGTGGAAACAATTATAATGAATTTGGTCTATTAACGAAACCTTCATCTGTAAATTGTTGGTTAGCAAAGGTTAGATATGACCTAATGCAAAAACTCAAAGAGGGATATGATCCTCTATGTGGACTGCCTGTTGAGACACGATTGGCAATAATGGGAGATTACGAAGTAGAGAGATTTGGCAAAGAGATAATAGAGCATTGAGATAGATGCAGGGAGAAATGGATTGACATCCCGAACTAATCCTATAACTTAAAAATACGAAGAAATTATGAAACTTGGTATTTCAAAGCAGTCAAGCGTTAAGGTTGTTCCTGGTTGCTCACACTTTCAGGAGGTTAGCTGCGGTATTATGTATCGTGCATCACACTAATGCTTAGTTGGTGGTTAGCAACCGAAGAATAGTAAGTTGCTAACCTGTTTTTTGAAAAAAAATTGTACATTTGTAATATGTTTAACAAATAAAATAATTGATATATATGATGGACCAAAAATTAGAGAATGAGGTTTTTATTGCGCTACTTAACTCATTGAGAACAACAAAAGAAACAGAAAGTCGTCAAAGGTTGGGTAAATCATTACAATGTTCTCTTGAAATCATGATTAATGAGAAGAATCTACACCCAACAATTGATACTGTAAATATTGAAGATGATAGGCATCATCGCTATAACATTGTAAAAGATAAAAATGATGGTATTTATTACCTTCAATGTAAATGCGACCCTAACAAAATATTTTTTCCAAACAAGGACATACAAGCATTGCGTGAGGAATTATTATACTTGGAAAGTAATATTTAGGTAAATGAACATGCAAATAATCTATCGAAATTTATTTTTCCATCAATGAGAAGTTTACACATTGCATCATAGTATGCTGCGTGGTAGTGCATGAAATCAGGACGACCATCTGTTATGCCCTCCATTTCTAAGTATGCATAGCATTTACTATACCATCGTGAAGAGTTTGGTTGTTTTACTAATCTATCGGTAATCATGTTATAGATAAAATTAGACCATTCATTAACTAATTCTAAATTAATTTCTCTTTTATTATTTGTATTCATATCTTTTTTCTTAAAAAATACAGATTGTATAATTAATAGTCAATAGTTATTAAAAATCCGGCTATCTATTTTATTAGATAATTGGATTTTTATTTTTATTATTTATTTTTCTGAAATGATTTGTGTATTTATTTTACAACACTAAACTATATAATTCCGAAAATTAAAAATTAAAAGTTTTTCGAGGGATTTATAGCATTGTTTTTTGCACTTTTCGGAATAAATTGCTACATCTGTGATGCAGTCTTCGGATTGCAAACATAATTAATCAGAAAGTAGAAGTTATTGATAATAAGAGCCTTACGAAGTTGTGGCTCAAATACGGCCCAATTTATTCGCAATAATTTGTCATAAAGATATGAAAAATTTTGCTATAATCATAATATAGAGGCAAAAAAAGACGACCGGAGCCGTCTTGAAAAAGGTTGCTGGATACGAAAAACTTCTGGATATCACCTTCTATGATTCTCCGTCAGAGAGCTTTCTCGCCCACTTTTCGTATGAGGTACAAGCAACAAAAAAGTCTCAGAAAACTCTGAGACTTTCATTCTTGGAGCGGAAAACGAGACTCGAACTCGCGACCCCAACC
The DNA here is from genome assembly GCA_045543935.1 of Alistipes sp. Lineage (GTDB taxonomy): Bacteria > Bacteroidota > Bacteroidia > Bacteroidales > Rikenellaceae > Alistipes. The sequence continues at coordinate 18,062 of JAZPYA010000002.1, read as the reverse complement.
TTGGCAAGGTTGTGCTCTACCAACTGAGCTATTTCCGCATTTCTGTTTGCGTTTCTCGTTGTTAAGCCCTCCCGTTGCCAAGGTTGGATTATATTATCCCTCTGGGGCAAGGTTGTGCTCTACCAACTGAGCTATTTCCGCAAACTTTAAGAACTTTTGCAACACCTTTATCGGTTTTGCGAGTGCAAATATAAGGCAAAAAATTTTACTGTGCAAAAAAATCTGTAAAAAAATGTTATTTTCTTGCGTTTTTGTTGTGTGCAAGCCGTAATAAGCCTGAATTTTGCCACACTAATCCTACCTTCTTATACAAAAATAGCTGTCCCGAACAACTGCCAGACAGCCATTTACACAGCGATTTTCGTCTTATTTCGTTGCTTGGTTGCGGAAAAACTCCATCACCTCGTTGAGTTCGCCCGAAAGCATACGATATTTTTGACGGTAATCCTTGCCCTGCACCGACTCGAACTCATCGCGTATAGCCTTCAGCTCCTTCGGCTTGGAGAAGACCTCTACGACTGTCCAATATATCGCCTCTGCACCCTTTACAAGTGCCTTTGTACCGATGGTTGTACCCGAAATTGAGGAGAAGTGCCAAGTGTGCGCACCAATAAGATTTGCGCAGGTCTCAACTTTGCAGAGTGGTACTACTTGCGAAACATCTCCCGTATCGTCAGAGCCTCCTGCTACGATTATATCGGTGAGAGGTTGCACCTCCTCGAAGAGCGAGAAATCTACCGGATCGGTACGCCCTGCATTGCGCTTCAGCTCCGAAGCATACGCCTTTTCGGCATCGGTCAGATAGACTCCGCCCACCTTTTCGAGGTTGCGTTGGGCGATTTGAGACAAGTGCTCGTTGTGTAGTATAGGGTGACTACCCGTTACCAATTTATAGGACATCGTAGTACCCGTTCCCATTGCAGCACCCTCGGCTGCGCGAATTGTGCGCTCCAATATCTGTTGCAGCACCTCCAAGTCGTGGTGACGAATGAAATAGTAGGCTTGAGCCTCATCAGGCACAGTGCTTGGAGATACGCCACCATTGGTGATGATGTAATGAACTCTGCAATCTGACGGGAAATGCTCGCGATTGAGGTTTGTCATATAGTTCAGAGCCTCGACACCATCAACCGCCGAGCGACCTTTTTGTGGCGAGCCTGCTGAGTGTGATGATATTCCCTTGAAGTCGAACAAGATACCAATTTTTGCAGAATAAGTCTCGCGCAATATACGATTACGGCGTGCAGGGTGATATGCCACAGCGCAATCGACATCATCGAACAGACCAGCCTCTACCATATAACCTTTTGCGCTACCGCCCTCTTCGGCAGGACAGCCAAAGAGTTTTATTGTTCCCTTATGTCCTTCGGCGAGCCATTTCGACACCGCAACAGCTGCTGCTACCGAGCCTGTGCCAAGAAGATTGTGCCCGCAACCGTGTCCCCAGCCATCTTTTACGCGAGGGCTATACATCGCGGTGGTATCTTGTGATAAAGCCGGCAGTGCATCGTACTCGGCAAGCAGACCTATAACAGGCTCGCCCGAGCCGAAGGTTGCAACAAAGGCTGTAGGGATATTTGCCACACCGCGCTCCACAGCAAAGCCATTCTCCTCGAGGTGTTTGATAAGGAGTTCCGAACTTTTGTACTCCTGATATGCCGGCTCGGCATATTCGTGAATCTGCTTCTGTATCTTGTCGTAGGTGCCAAAGTTGTTCTGCAACCACTTGATACCTACATTCGATAACAAAAGTACCGATGCTAAAAGTGCTTTCATATTATATTTAGATTAGTATGGTTTTCTGAATTACAGCCACTTCTTATAGCGGAAATATCCCATTGTCAATCCCGAAGCCAAGACCATCAAGCCGAGAGCGAAGATGTAACCCAAAGGTAAATTCCAGCCATTTGGCAGGGTATAAACCCACTCCAACTCCGGCATTACGCGGAAGTTCATACCGTAGATACTCGCCACGAGTGTTGCGGGCAGGAAGACCACGGCTGCCACCGAGAAGATCTTTACCACCTCGTTTTGCTCGATGTTGATAAGACCGAGTGCCGAATCCTGAATGTAGTCCAAACGCTGGAACGAGAAGTCGGTATGCGAAATTAACGAATTAACATCTTTAATCATCAACTGCAAGCGAGGGTAGATATCGTTAGGGAAACGCTCACTTCGCAAAATACCCGACAAAATACGCTGGCGGTCGAAGATATTCTCACGCAAGATCATCGTGCGCTCCTGCAAGGTGTTGATGCGGTGGATAACAGCCTTGTCGATAGACTCCTCCTTGCTGATATTCTTCGAGAGCGATGAAACCTGACGACCAACCATCTCCACAAGGTCGGCATCGAAGTCGATTCGTACCTCGAGCAACGAGATGAGGATATGGTAGCCGGTCGAGAAACTGCGATAGTTCATCTGCAATCGCTTCTCCGCCTCGCGGAAGGTGCGCATATCGGCATTTCGCACCGAGACCAAAACGCCCTCATTCGATAGGATAAACGACACCGGCTCGACCTCGAAACTATCGCCCGTAGGGACAAAGAAGTTCGAGTTTGAGATTATGGCATTCTCCGACTCGGAGTACTTTGAGGTGGACTCAATCTCCTCGACCTGCTGTTTGGTTTGGAGGCTTATCTCCATAAAGTTCTCTACAGCCTTCTGCTCCTTGATGGTAGGCTGTACCATATCAATCCAGAGAATATCATCGAAACCGAGGTCATCGAATAACTCGGTATCGGCATTGCGAATAATTTTGTTGTATTGCTTCAAATAGATAGTAATCATCTCTTTTCCATTTTAAGAAACTCTGTGGTTTCATAGGTTTAACTTCGATTTTTGCTGTAAAAGCGTGTTCGGTAGAAGTTTTATCAAGAGCCCGAACACAGGAGATTACCTTCAGCCCGGATTGACTTTAGGCTTAATTTTAAGCCCATAGTCCCAGATTTTTTTTAGAGCGTTATGTTTTTGTATGTCGAACAAGAAGTCGATATTCTCGGTCAGATACTCGTAGGCGTACCCTCTATCCGCATAGTCGCTTTCGAGAATAGCTTCGTAGATATGCTCCACACCATAGGTGAATGCCGCTTGCAACTCGTCACGCACTTCGTAAGCAACTCCTTTCCGAGCTACCCATACGGCAAAAGTGAATGGCATCTTGGTTATTTTATGCCACTCCTCAGCGAGGTCATAGGTGTAGGCGAATTTACCCTCATTGTCGAAAACCTTATCACCAATAAGTAGGAAGGCATCGCCCTCTTGCGCATTGTCGAGAATGGCGTAATCCTCCATTGCTAACCACTCGGGTTCGATATGCCACATATTTTTGGCGAGATAACCGCAGAGTTGTACCGAGGTCTTCGAGTGAGCATCGAGGTAGATGCGCTGTACCTTATCGATAGGGGTATTTGACATTACCGTTACTGTGCGTACATTGCCGACAGCACCGATGCAGTAGTCGGTAATTATCTCTGCGTCAGGGAGTGACGGCACCATCGCAACGGGCATAAGCGCAATATCGGCTTTGCCCTCGATGAAATTCTTGTAACAGTCGGCTGGGGTAGCAAGCAGTAGCTCGGCACCAAGATTAGCGTGGTGTCGAAGTCCATAGATGAACGGTATCGTATTGAGATACGATACGGCGGTTATTTTTGCGTTTACTGCCATCATCCATATTGACTTTGTTTTGCTTCTATCGGTGCAAAGATAAGCAAATTTTATACAGAGTGTTCTCCGAAATGTATATTTTTTTTAGAAAAAGTGATTTTTGTCACTATGGCACAACCTTTTATTGCAGAGTTATTTATGCGGTTCTCTTTCTAAAAAGTTTAGAAAAATTTTGCGATAACTCTTGACAACCCCCATTTTGGTGTTATATATTTGCACCGTCAAACGGCGTCATTCGACACAAGGTTATCAACATTTGGTTCTCGAGTGTTAAAAACCTTATCAACAATCCAAATGGCTGATTGCTCGTAACATTTCTTGTGTTTTCGACAGTCACGAACAGAGTATTAACACATTTAACAACATTTTTTACAGCCTATGAATCGCGCTTTTTTATGCAGTGCGATAGAGGGGTTGGTATCGAAATGCGGATACGACTTTCGACTGCTTGATAAGTCGTCATATCCGACCACCATCTGTCGCTATCCTGCAGCCTGCCTATTCTCCCCGAAGTTTATCGCTCAAGAGGGGCGAAAGCATGGTCGAATAACCTACAAAATCTCGTTGTACCTCGCACAGCAGGGTGCAAAACTATCGCCGAAGGAGCAACACGATATGCTCTGCGAGATGGAGCAACAGTTAGTCGAAATTTTTGTGGAACTCTCGAAGGCGGAGTGTGTGGCGGTGGTGGACAAATTGACTATCTCACCTCAATCATCGCCCGCAATTGACAATCATGGTGCTTTGGCAATGGTTGCCGAAGCAGAAGTAGTAACCATTTTCTAAAAAGAGTTGAAACAGATGAAGATAACAAAAATTTCTAACGACTTTACCCCTATCTCCAAGGGGGTGTTTTTCGGAATTGATACCGAAAATAGCGAACCTTCTGACCTTATGGTCGAGGTGGTCGATGTTGCAACCAATGAGGTGGTGGCGGTGCAACAACTGCGGGGTGTAACGGAGGCTCAAGTGAATATCGCCCCATATCTCAATCGCTTTGCCGAGCGTGCTCCCCGAGTTGGGGCATATTCAATGTTTGCCGAGGCTCCGACTGCGATATATCAAATCCGCGTGGGAAATATCGCATCGGAGGTGATTGTGGTGTCGGTAAATCGCGATGCCGTATCGCAACCCTCGCTTGTGACGACACTTCCGACCTCTCGCGTAATCTCTCGTGGCGAGAGTGACGAATTGTTACTGATTGCCGAGGCAGGAGATACTCTCGAAGCCTCTATCGCGACCGATGCAGGCGATGATATTTCGGTGGAGTATGTGACAAGTGGCGGAGCGACAATTTTTCTACTCTCAACAGCGGAACTTTCGCCGAGTGCCAAGACTCTCGATGTAAAGTTGAGTCTGAATGGCGAGGAGTGGCTCGAGTTGCACTATCGAGTTGCTCCAGCCTACAAAGGGGCAGTCCGTATGGCGTGGCTCTCGGAGGAAGGCTCCGTAGAGCAATACACCTTCCTGACAGCAACGAGTGCAAAACTTCAGGTCGATAAGCAGACTATCGCCACACAGAGTAACAGACGAGTGGTGCAGAGCCACTTCGAGCAGAGTGTGTCGCTTATATCGCGCTATGAACCACGAAGCGTTATCGATGCCCTTTCACAGATTGTTTGCTCGCCGAGGGTGTGGATTATAGAGGGCGAGAGCCTGACAGAGGTTGAAGTGAAGAGTTCGGCAATTGATTTCAACCTATTTGGAGAGCCGGATTGTGTTGCAGTGGATATCTGTGTAAATAGAGGAGAGTGGGTGGTATGATAGAGCTGTTCATTGATGGCAAAAGATGCGATATCGATGCCATACCGACACTGCCAATCGATTTCAGTGCCGATAAATTGACCAATGCCGAGAGCGATAGAGTGGGGCGAAGCATAGAGGTGGAGTTGCCGACCACACCTTGCAATGATTCCATATTTGGTGCATCGCGCGACTTGTACGCCACCTCTCGCTTCAATGCTTCACACCATATCGCCACGGTACGACACGATGGTATAGCTATCTTCGAGGGTACGGCATATCTTCTCTCGACAACGGTCAAGAGTGACCTCGGCGGAGGTTATAAAATTCGTATCCGCGAGGGCGGTGCAGAGTGGGTGGAGCAGCTGGCAAAGGGGTATCTTGGCGACCTCGAGATACCGTTCAACAAGTCGTTAGACCTTGCTACCATAGTCGATTCGTGGCGAGAGGAGGAGTGCGTACGCTTTCTGCCAGTCTATCGTGGCGACTGCTACTTGAGATACTCATCAGATGCGGTACTGCCCGTTGAACGAGTGATGCTCACCGATGACTATCACCCCTTTATCTCCGTTGCGGAGATGGTCAAGGCGATGTTCGCCAATACGGGATATACCCTGCATAGCAACTTTTTGGATAGTGAGTTCGGACGCTCGCTCTATGTTAGTGGCGATTACACCCGTAGCGATGCTTCGCGAGCAAAGGAGCTGTGCGATTTCTTTGCAGGGCGAACCTCCTCGGTCAGTGCAACTGCCGACTTTGCGGGAAGAGTCTATGCTTCGAAGAGTTTTGCAACCCATTCGGTCGGTGCGATTGTCGATACGGCAGACCCGACAGCGGTAAATAGTAGCGGAGTGCAGATGAGCCAAACATTCTCCACGAATGGCTCCTTCTCGAAAAACGATATTGGAAATATCTGCTTTACACCCAAGCACTCGGTTAAGGCGGGCTTTATGTTGCACCTCGAATATACCACTGACTATAAAATTCTTTCGCGTGATAACTTCGTGGGATTCGATGTGGTTGAGGGGTTAGATGGCGTGAGAGTGGAGTTTCCGCTTGCCAACACCTGCAAGGATAAGCGCAACTCGCTCCTGCCAAACAGACAATATCGTGCTATTGTATTTGACCATATCGAAGGTAGGCAGTATAAAATTTTGGTTGAGCACGCCTCAAATCCTAATCAAATTCTGTGGCAATGGGCATCGCGCTCCGTGATTCTCACCACCCCTTCGATTGCTATCGGCAATGCCAGAATCTTCTATCGCGATAACAGTGAAGATAGCTGGAGTTCCTACAATGGCGATTGGGCTCTATACGATGGATACATCGAGGAGAAGGGCAGAATAGATGTAGAGATGGATATCCGTCTGCCTCCGCAAGATATCTCTGCAGGCGAGTCGTTCGTTCTCGATAAGTTTTGGTTTGGCGGAGCAGAGCAGGGTATGGAGATTACCATTGGCGAGGGTACCACTTTGCGACCATACTTTACAACCGTTCCCGGGTATGGCTCTCAACTCTCGTTTGCGGATATCGTGCCACGCCAAACTCGACAATTGGAGCTATTGTCTGCTGTGGGCGAGATGTTCAATCTTGTATTCTACACCGACAGAGTGCGCAAAGAGGTATATATCGAACCACTCGAGGAGTTTTATCGTGGTGGAGAGGTTGTCGATTGGAGTAGTCGCATTGATTGCCTTTGTGGTGTGGAGGTTGCCGACAGAGGATTGGATACTCCGCAAGAGATTCTCCTATCGTATATCGATGCCGACTACGCTTCGCACCTCTACAACCTCGAGAACGAGACCACCTTGGGTTGTAAGCAACTCTTAAACCCTCTCTATGGCACTAAAGAGTCGGTGCGCAGGGTTGGCAATAAGATGTTTACGACTACGCTCAACACCACCGATATTGTCGCCTGTGCCCCCTCCGCATCGATTATGCAGGTCGGCGACAGCGAGGGTGTCGGAATGGGTATCGATGAGCCATTTACGCCACACATCGTCTGCTACAAGGGGTTGCGCCCATTGCCGGAGGGTGAGTGTTGGATTGCAAACGAGAAGCAGGAGAACTACCCATACGCCGCCTTTGTAGATGACGAAGGCACAAATCTCTGCTTCGATAAGATGGGCGATACGGAGGGTTTATACCGCTACTATGCAGACCATTTTGCACGATTGTGCGAGAGCCAAAACATTACGGTAGAACTTCATTTGACTACGGCAGAGATTGCCTCTCTCTTTACGGCCGATGGTGCGAAACCATCTTTGCGAAGCAGATTTCGCTTTGAGATAGAGGGAGAGAGTGCGATATTTCGTCTAGCCAAGGTCGAGCGATGGAATACCGAGAGCGATGTTGTGCAATGCACCTTTGAACGAGAATTAAAGGGTTGATTATGAGGAGAAACGACAGAAAGTTATTGACCTCCTTGCGTGATGCTATAGGGGCTAAGAGTGGAGTGGAGGCGGTAGAGTATATGTGGCAACGAGGCTTGTGCAATCGCCCTGCTGTGGAGAGGCTCTATTTTACTGCAGAGGTAGAGCGCAGGGTGCGTGCCGGTGAGACGAAGTGCAGAGCAATCAAGCAGGTGTCAACGGAGATGTCGTGTTCTTACGAGAAGGTTCGCACTGCGGTATATTCCAAACAAAGCAAATAACAACAAATATGAAATGAAAACAGAGATTAAAATTAAAAATGAGGCTTCCGTGTGCATCATCGATATCGAGGGTGTTATCGGAGTGCCGGAGGAGAGCCAATTTGCCGACTCTTCGCAGAGCGTAGCAACATACGAGCGTTTTCGCGAAGAGGTCTCCAAAATCAAAGGCATCGCTACGAATGAGGTCGAGGAGATTATTGTAAATATACGCTCCACAGGCGGAGATGTCAATGACGCATTGCTGATATACGAAACTCTCGTCTCGCTTGATGCCAAAATCACAACGCGTTGCTATGGTTACACCGCTTCGGCTGCCACGATTATTGCGCAGGCAGCGAGTGAGGGGTGTCGCGAAATCGCCCTCTCGGCACTATATCTTGTGCATATGTCGAGCAGTGCGGTGGAGGGTAACTCGACCGACCTTGCCGAGCGTATCGAACTTCTCAAAAAGAGCGATGACCGCATCGCATCGCTCTATGCTCTTCGTTCGGGCAGAGATAAGAGCGAGTTCGAGACTCTGATGAGCGAAAATGGCGGTCGAGGACGCTGGCTGACTCCAGAGGAGGCTATTGAGGCAGGGTTGGCAGATACGATTATCGGAGTAGGCGAGGAGACAAAACCTGCAAGCTTGATAGATAGAGTTAAAGGGTGGTTTTTGCCCTCTAAAGAGGAGCGTGTAACCCCCGAGCCACCATACGATATAAACATTCTGCATCTCCCCGACAACCGTACCATTTCGACTTCGACAATTGCACTACGAGAGGGGCAGTGTTCGGTAACCCGTACTGAACTGACAATGCAGGAGGATCCCTCGCTCGAAGGCTCTGCCTTTACCCCAAACGCCTTGGCTTATGCCGATGATGCACGCAATCTGAGGCTTAGGGGTGTGTAACCCAAACTTTAACAAAAACAACAAAAATCTAAAAACATTCAAAAAAACTGTAAAATTATGATTATCGAAAATTCAAAAATCTATGATGTCACAGATGTAGAAAACATCTTTTTCCGTCCAACTTTTTGCGGTAAGTCGGCCGAGGAGTTTGGTATCCGAATCCTCTACAATATGCCGATGCCTACGAAGGTTCCTATGTTCACACACAACACCAATATCCTCGCCCCATATACATCGGGTTGGCAAGGTGGTACATCGGCCGAGATTGCCGAGCAGGAGATCGAGATGATTCGATTGAAGGCCGAGTCGGCTTGTTCGGCCGAAAACTACTTCTCGACAGTTTACGACTATATCCTCAATTCGAGCGATGTCAATATGGGCGATTTGACCGGTAGTGACCTCGAGAAGGCGGAGACCGAGTTGTTCCGCCGTGCATTGGCCGAGAGCGTCTATGCTAACACTTGGTTTGGCGATACCGAGGGTGAGTTGTCGGAATATACAGGCTTCACCGGATTTATTCGCCACATCCTCGATTTGAAAGATGAGTATGGTGAGGAGCTATCTGTTGTGGTGTATGACGGCGAGCAGGAGGCTCTTACCGAATTCTTGCTTCGCCAGTCGTGGGTGGCAGCGAGCGATGACCTTCGCTCTCTTGCGAATGATGGTCACTTGGCATACTTCGTAAGTTCCGACATCTACGATGCGTATCAGTTCATTCTCGATAGCAATGGCTCGTCAAATGCCTATTCGGAGAAGACGGGTGGTCGCCCTGTATTGCGCTACCACGGTATTCCTCTCGTTGAGGTTCCTTCGCAGAAGTATAACCTCAACCTTGGTCACTCGTTCTGCATCTTGACCGACAGCCGAAACTTGGTGTTGGCTCTCAACACTAACGATTCGCCGGAAAAGGAGATTCGTATGTGGTATAACCCTGACGAGATGGAGAACCGCCAGCGAGTGGTATTCCTCGCAGGAACAACCATTGCAGATAGAAACCTCTTGTCGGGATATATCTACAACGGAACATTGACACTCGATTAGTGGTTATGACTTCGAGTTACAAAGCCGTTGGAGGGGTAGAGGGTGTTGCCCTCTATCCCGCCGATGCGGTGGTAACAGCACTCTTTTCGAGTGAGGGTTGCGAGGTCGAACTCTCGGGAATACCAATGGAGGTAGAGTTGCTGGAGGATAAGTCCAACTACGAAGAGGTGTCTGAAAGCAGATTGGGTGCTATCAAAATCTCACATCAATTAACCCTCGTTGCCGATAGGAGAGAGGCCGGGGCTTGGTTTGACGAGGCGTTTGTAGAGAGATGTTCGATTGAGGGAGTTGTAGCTGTGGTGTCGCTCTGTGATGGTCGCCGACTTTTAGTCGGATATTCGGCTCGTTTTGGCGATGAGCAACCACTGCGCCTCTCCTCTTTAACCTTCACATCAGGAAGCTGTTTGCACGATAAACCCACCGCAACATTGCGACTCGTATCGTACGATACCGAGTTCTCGCAGGAGATTTTATAATCACTTATTCAATGAACGATATGGAAAAAACAAAGACAAAGAGTACAATATGTACTACGAATAATAGTGCCGATTCGCTCTATGCACTCACCTCTTCGAAGGTCGAGAATAAGGAGTTTTGGCGTTGGGGTATGGACAATAATATGCCCGAGGCGTTAGCTCTGTTATCCAGACGCTCGACTGCCCACCGCCGTATCATAAACGACAAGGCGGATTACATCTCGGGTAAGGGTTTTAACTACGACAGTTCGATTCCGCTGCTCGGCAGTATGGTTGAGCGTGCAAACGGTGAGGGCGAGTCGTTACGACAGGTGCTTAATAAGTTAGCTTTTGATAAATCACTCTTTGGCAACGCCTTTTTGGAGATTGTAACCGATGAACAGCACTCTTTCCTCTCGCTGTATCATCAAGACGCCACCTGTTGTCGTGTGGCAAAGGACTCGAAGCATATCATTATGCACCACAATTGGCGCGAGTTTTCGGCAAAGGAGTCGCGCTTGTTGCCTCTCTATCCTCGATTTGAGAAGCAGGCAGACGGAACGCTACGCGCGATGGTGCATTACAAGGACTACGAGCCGATGTTTTGCCACTACGGCGTACCTCAATATATTGCAGGAATGAATGTTTCGGCGATAGCCTACAAGACCGACCGCTGGAATATCGCTCGACTTGATAACTCGTTCCAACTCTCGGGAGTGATGATGATAGACAATGCTGTGGATAGCGAGGCGGAGGCTTCGGCATTGGCGCGTATGGCGGAACAGCGTTTTGCAGGCAAGCCAGGGCAGGTGATGTTTATCATTCGTAATGAGAGTTCTGACGACAACTCTCGTTTTATTCCTATCGAGTCGCAGAATGATGGCGATTGGAAGGATCTGCACGATCAGGCGACAAGCGACATTGTGGTTGCACACTCGTGGTTTCGCTCGTTGAGTGGTCTGGACTACTCATCGGGGTTTAGTTCCGAGCGCATTTTGCACGAGTACGAAGTTGCTCTTAATACGGTTATTCTTGGCGAGCAGAGCGAGTTACTCGAGCCGATTGTTCACGCTTTGAACATGGTGTTGAGGGTAGATTGTTCATCGCTTGAGATTATCAATCGCCCTCCGACACGCTCGAAACCAATCTATATGAAGGTTTGGGAGGCACGCAAGGCCGATGGCTTGGAGTATGACGAGAGTGACGAGCGACAGCAACTTTATCTCTCCGAGATAACCAAGTATAATCTAAAATCAATTGGTTAAACCTATGAAAAATGTTATTACAAATGAACAAGTTATTTCGTTGGCTTTTGGCGATGGCGAGTATCTGTCGCCAGAGGTTATCCTCGACTCTGACATCGCTTCGGCAGCGCATCGCTACATTGTGCCAGTGGTGGGAGAGGAGTTGTATCAGGAGCTTCTTGAAGGCTCTCACCGCGAGCTTCTTGACGACTTTGTCGCGCCTGCTCTCGCGATGGCAGTGCGAACAATGATTCAGCCGGCATTGAATGTCCGCACAGGTCAAGCGGGGTTGATTATGCACTCTTCGGCGCGTAGCGATACGGCAACCAAGAGTGCAGTGAATGCCCTGCAAAAGTCGTTGCGATTGCGCCGACAGTCGCTGTTGCGACAACTTTCAAACTATCTGAAAAACCACGCCTCGGAGTTTGCGAGCTATGACGCAAGTCGAGATGCGATGCAGAGGTGTTCGATAGATGGAGGATATGTACAGACTTGCTAATGCCGCTATGATGGGGCTGGTGGCACTCTTTGCACCAATCAAACCCCTCATATTGTGTGCATTGTCGTTTATATTCATCGACTTTGTTACGGGAGTCATAGCCTCCCGTTGCGAGGCGAAGCAGAGTGGCGAGAGGTGGTATTTCTCTTCGCATGAGGCGTGGCGTACCATTCGTAAAGCGGGCTTTGTGATGCTTACGATAGCGATGAGCTGGCTGATTGAGTATTGCGTGCTTGACTTTATGACACTCCATCTTACACGCATTGTTGCAGGTGCAATTTGTGGCGTGGAGATGTGGTCGTTTTTGGAGAATGCCTCGGTATTGAGCGATACGAAACTCTTTTTGTGGTTGCGCAACTATGTAAAACGAAAGGTCGAGAGGGAGATAGGCGATTATGACAAAGAGAGTTAGCAGAGGTTTGCGTAATTGCAATCCGGGAAATATCCGCCTCGGCTCATTCCGCTATAAAGGCGAGAAGATGGAGAGTACCGATTCGGCATTTCGCCAATTCGAGAGTATGGCGTGGGGCTATCGGGCGATGTTTGTGCTGTTGCACACCTACGCCAAAAAGCACGGCTGTACTACTCTGCGCAAGATGATAAATCGTTATGCTCCGCCAACCGAGAACTTTACTGAGGGCTATATCCGTTGCGTTGCATACGCCACTCATCTCTCGCCCGATGAGGCGATATCCACCACCGATGCAGGCGTGATGACCGCAGTTGTTGCAGCGATGTCCGAGGTGGAGAATGGAGTTTCGGCATGTATGGAAGATGTTTGGCGTGGCTGGGAACTCTTTATTTCCGATTTTTAACTATCTTTGCAGATAGTTATGGGTTATACAACAGACAAAGTTGCGAAGTTTTTGGCAAAGATGCCTATGGCGGTGGTCGTTGTACCATTTGCCGTGGGCATCTTTTTTGCCGATAAGGTGGCTCTGCCCATGTGGTTGCTCTTCCTTCTCTGCGTGGTGGCGTTGTCGGGCGTAGTTTTGCTCTCCAAGTGGTGGCAAAACGGAGCAGTCATAGCGATGATTTTTGCTGTTGGTGCGCTATTGCACTCGCTCTCCTATCGCGCCGAGCCGACCTATAACAAGGCTGTCGAGATGTTGCTTGCGGTTGAAAGCTCTTCCGTTGAGCGCAATGGCTATACCTCTGCCGAGGCGAGGGTAGAGGCGAGCGCCGACAATGCGCTTTCGGGTTGCAATGTGATGTTGTGGGGCGACTCATTGACGCGATTTAAGGCGGGCGACAAACTACTCCTTACAACCAAAATACGACCTTTCCGCGCCGAGCGCGAGCAGTATGCGCGACTGATGTACCACCGCGGATTTGTAGGCTCTATCTCGGTAAATCGAAATACCCTCTACGGATACTATCCTGCCGAGCGCGAAACATTGCACGATAGGGTTGTTGCTCGCTTACAAAGTGCTATGGCAGAGGGCGATGCGCGTGCGGTAGTCTTGGCGATGACTACGGGCGAGCGTAGCGAAATCTCGAGCGAACTGCGTGCGAGTTACTCCGCCAGCGGTGCTTCTCATCTGCTTGCCGTGTCGGGTTTGCATATCGGCATAGCCTTTATGCTGATAAATATCTTGTTGCAACCTCTTGTCTTGTTGCGCTATGGAAATGTTTTGCGCTCGGTGGTTGCGGTGGCGATGATTTGGCTCTATGTTTGGCTGTGCGGTATGTCGCCGAGTGCTGTCAGGGCGGCGATAATGTTTTCGATGTTGCAACTCTCGCTCTCTTCATTGCGCGAGTATGCAAGCGTAAATATCCTGGCGGGTACAGCCTTTGTGATGTTGGCATTCAACTCCCACCTCTTGTTCGACATTTCGTTCCAACTCTCGTTTATTGCCGTGGCGGGTATTGTACTGTGGGCGATGCCGTTGTATAGGGTTTGTGCTACCCGACTGAAAATTATCAATTCGATAGTCGGCGTTTTGTTTATAGGCATCGCTTCGACTTTGGCTACTATGCCTTTGGTAGCCAACACCTTCTCGGTGGTATCTATTGTTGGTGTATTGATTAATCCTGCGGTTATTCTGCTTGCTAATGTTGTGGTTTTGGTGGGAGTGGTAGCGATTGTTTTCCCGTGTGTGGCGGTTGTTGCCGAGTATGCTGCCGAGGGGCAGAATCGTATTGTCGAGTGGGCGACATCGTTGTCGTATGGACACTTCGAGGTCGCAATGCCCGATTGGGCGATGTGGTTGTTCTACACTCTATTTGTGGCGATAACACTACTATTTTTGCTCTTACCAAAACAAGAAAAAAGGCGAGAAATTGAACTATAATTACTAACTTTGCAGAGATGTTTACCGCGGAAGAGATTGAGATATTGTGTAGCGAGGAGATTCGCCGAGCCATAGAGGATAATATCGAGCGCAAGCCGACCGATATTGCCCTCGATAGCCGTGTGCCGTATGCTTCGATTGTGGCAACACAGGTCAAAAATCTGCAAAAGACGCGCACAAAACTCCCATCGTACTATGCTGTTCGGGCGATAGTTCCGACTCTTGCCTACGAGCAATCTTCGAGCGAGGCGTGCGCCTTGCGCAAGCGATTGGAGGGGGATAGTGTTTTAGACCTGACTTGTGGCTTGGGCGTTGATGCGTTTGCGTTGTCAAAGCGCTTTCGTAGGGTTGTAACCATTGAGCGTAATGAGAGTGTGGCGACAGTTGCTCGTGAGAACTTCAGAAGGCTCGGAGCCGACAATATCGATGTCGTCTGCGCTTCGGCAGAGGAGTATTTGGCTGGCTGTACCGACCAATTTGACTGGTGTTTTTCGGATCCCGATAGGCGAGGCACGAAGGGCGAAAAGTTGGTGCGTTTGGAGGATTGTTCGCCCGATGTGGTGGCTCTGATACCGACTTTGCGGAGCGTTGCAGACAAGATATGTATAAAGTGTTCACCCCTCTTTGATGTTGATGAGGCTTTTCGACTCTTTGGTAATTGCTCGGTAGAGTGTGTGTCGCTCGGTGGCGAGTCGAAAGAGGTAAATATCTATCTCAATGTCTCAGAGGGCAAAACTGTTACTGCCGTAGCAATCGGTGTTGGAGAGTTCTCCTGTAGCGCAGATGAGCGCAATAATGCTAAGTGGAGTGGTCTGCCGAGCGATTTTTCGCACTATAGGTATATAACCCTGCCCGATGTGTCGTTGCAACACACACGTATGGTTGCTGTGTCATTCGAGGGCAAGTGTGATGTGTGGTCGAACAATGGAGTGGCATTGTCGGAACAACGCCCCAAAGGTGTTTTGGGCAGATGTTTCGAGATTGAGGCAATATACAATATAGATAGTGCGTTTAAGCGAGTGATTAAGGGTGCGAAGGCGGAGATTTATCGCCGTGATTTCCCGATGTCGAATGCGGAGATTTGTAAACGCTATCGCTGTTCAGAGGGTGGAGCCGAAAAGTGGTGTTTCACTCGCATCGGAGAGAATTTTATAGCCATAAAATTCAATTGACGAATTGACAATTAAAAGAACTTTATGAAAGTAGTCGTAGTTGGTAGTGGAAATGTTGCAGAAAGCCTTGCACAAGCGATAGCCGAAGCGGAGGGCTTGGAACTCGTGCAGGTCTTTGCACGCAACGAAGAGCGTGGTCGCAAGGTTGCCGAGCTGGCAAATACCGAATGGAGCAACACTCTGCTTGCCGAGGCAGATTTGTACCTTATATCCGTGAGTGACAGCGCAGTAGCAGAGTGCGCAAAGTCGTTGCCTATTTCTGAAAATGGCGTTGTGGCTCATACGGCAGGGTGCTGTTCGATAGAGACACTTGCACCACATACCCATCGAGCTGTATTCTATCCTTTTCAGACCTTTTCCGTAGGTCGCAAGGTCGATTTTGCGAAGGGTTACATCTTCTTGGAGGGCGCAACCGACCACGCCCTGCAAACCGTTAGAGAGGTGGCGCATCGCTTAACCTCGAAGGTGGAAATGGCGGATAGCGCACGCCGTGCCGTGATACATCTGTCGGGAGTTTTTGCCTGCAACTTTGCCAATGCAATGTATGCCAATGCTAACGAAATACTCGCGCAAGAGGGGTTACCTTTCGATATAGTTGCTCCCGTAATTGAGGAGGCGGCAAAGAAGGTTGTGGAGGTGTTAAATCCCACTACAACGCAGACGGGACCTGCGCGCCGAGGCGATACTCAAACCCTAGAGCGTCATCGTACAATGTTGGCAGACAGACCACGAACAAGAGAGATTTATGACAAAATAAGTGAAGATATATGCGAGAGAACAAAAATTTCAAAGAGCTATTAGCCGATGTTGAGGCTATGGTTTTCGATGTTGATGGTGTGATGACCGATGGCGGTATTATGCCGTTGGCTGATGGAGATTTTATCCGAAAATATAACGCTAAAGATGGCTATGCCTTGGCTTATGCCGTGAAACACGGCTTCAATGTTGGTGTCATATCTGGCGGTTTCGGCAATACTTTGGCCAGCCGTATGAATCGCCTTCGTATAGAGTATCAGTACCTTGGCTGTATGGATAAAATCTCTGCGATTGACGATTTTATCGCCAAAACGGGTGTCAAACGCGAGAACATTCTCTATATGGGCGATGATATTCCCGATTTGGAGGTGTTGCGCTATGTCGGAATTCCCGTAGCACCTGCCGATGCTTGTAGTGAGGTACTGGAGTCGGTGATTTATGTTTCGGAACACAAAGGTGGCGAAGGTGCTGTACGCGATATTATCGAGCAGGTACTGCGCGTGAAGGGTATGTGGGCTTTGGACTCGAGTGGCGTTATTGCTGATGACTCAAACGAGGTAGCTTCGCGATAGAGATGCAGGAGATCGAGCGAAAATTTCTTCCGACAGACGAGTCGTGGCGCAGAGATGTGACGCGCTCTATGCGAATAGCACAAGGCTATTTGTGTAGTCGCCGAGTTACCGCGCGCGTGCGTCTGTGCGATGACAAGGGTATCCTTACATTCAAAGGTAAAAGCCGTGATGGCGGATTGAGTCGCTTTGAGTGGGAACGCGAGATACCATTTGGTGTAGCAGAACGACTGCTCGCACGATGCAATGGCGTGGTCGATAAGGTGCGCCATATTGCCGAATACGAAGGTCACACATTCGAGATAGACGAATTTAAGGGCGCAAACGAGGGGCTAATTCTTATCGAGGTGGAACTCTCGGGGTGCAATGAGAGAGTTGTGTTACCGCCGTGGTGTGGCGATGAGGTTACGGGAGTGCGATGTTTCTACAACTCCTTCCTCTCGAAAAATCCCTTTCGTAGTTGGACAAAGAGAACCAAGTAGAGCCATTTCTACTTGGTTTTTTCTTGTTTTGCCGAGAATAGCCTTATATATAATATAGGTATAAAACAATTATTAAAAAAAATTAAAAAAATCTTCAAAAAGATTTGCAGATAAGAAAAAAGTCACTACCTTTGCAACCGCAATTGAGGAAAATAACTCAAGTGGTTCTTGAAGATAACGCTGGTTGGCTGTTAAAATGGGGCTGAAAAAGCTCAAAAATCAAGAAAAATGAGAAAATTTCAAAAAAATTGCAAAAAAGTTCTTTCAAAATTTGGTGGTTAGGAAAATTTACCTTACCTTTGCACCACTTTCGCGTCTGAAATATGACAAGCGAGAGATTTGAAAACGGTTCTTTGATTTACTGGTTATATTAAGAGAGAAAATGTAGTATTTATCTGTCAATTTCCTTTAATGGAAAATGAAGTAGTCAGGACTCTAACAATACATTATAATTTTTTTACAATGGAGAGTTTGATCCTGGCTCAGGATGAACGCTAGCGGCAG
Source organism: Alistipes sp. (assembly GCA_045543935.1). GTDB lineage: Bacteria > Bacteroidota > Bacteroidia > Bacteroidales > Rikenellaceae > Alistipes. The sequence goes on along the minus strand of JAZPYA010000002.1, from coordinate 89 downwards.
GCTTAACACATGCAAGTCGAGGGGCAGCGGAGATTGTGCTTGCACAATTTGCCGGCGACCGGCGCACGGGTGCGTAACGCGTATGCAAC
>JAZPYA010000001.1:0-55054 GCA_045543935.1 Alistipes sp. | reverse complement strand
GTACAAAGTAGCCACGCCATCATCAAAGGTGGTGTTGTCCTTGTGAGTCTGCTCCGCTACGAACTTAACCTGACCAGCAGGCGCAGCAGGGTAAGTCACACAGTAGTTGCCCTCAAGAACAGCAGGAATGGTAAATGTTGCTTTATTACCATTGATGTCTTCTGCGGTAAGCGCTAACGATGTGTGACCATTTACGGTAATCTGATCGCCCTCGCTCCAATACATTGGATACTGCTCATTATCAGGCTCATCACCGATGTAGGTACGCGACTCGCCCAACGAAAGGGTAAGAGTTGTTGATTGACCTTCGCCGAGATTTACGCCGAGGTCCTCAGTTGTGTCTGTAACGCAAGAGAATGCCAGCATTCCCGCCACAACTGCCATGAAAAGTCTTGTAAAAGTTTTCATCTTGGTTTTTGTTTTTTAAGTGTGTTATTTTATTAAAAAAAGTTTTTAGTGTCGGTTAGTGTCGGTTAGTGTCGTTAGTGTCGTTAGTGTCGTTAGAGGCGTTAGGGGTGTTAGGGGTGTGCTGAAAGTTTTTAACTTTTAACTTTTAACTTTTAATTTTTAATTTTTAATTTCGCCTTTGTAAGTTGCTGTTATTCAGCGTCTTAAACCCCAAAATCCCCCCCCCGAAAAATTCGGGGGAGGGATTTTGCCCAAAATTGCTTAACTCACTATTGCAAATTTATAAAAAAAATTTTTTAGATATCGCAAAAAGTGAAATTTTTTTACTCTATTCCATAATATGGAAAACGATTGCACCTTTCGAAAGCCTGATTCCCTTATATATTATATATAGGTATGGGCAAAGTGAGAAAAAAAGTTCAACTTTTTGTAGATTTTTTGCCCGAACTGTTTTATTCTTCATAAAATTATTCTATCTTTGCACCGATTTTATGGCTCTAAACGCTTTGTGAGGTATGCCAAGCAGGGTTGAGAGTCGTGTTCTTTGAAAAAACGAGAAAAAGTTGTGCGAAAATTTTGCGGTTTCAAAAAAAAGCGTTTACTTTGCACCTCGATTGGTTGCTATATGCCGATGTAGCTCAGTTGGCCAGAGCAGCTGATTTGTAATCAGCTGGTCGGGGGTTCGAATCCCTCCATCGGCTCTACGAAAAACAATGCACCAATCAGCCAAAGGGAAGATACCAGAGTGGCCAAATGGGGCAGACTGTAAATCTGCTGGTTTTTACCTTCGGTGGTTCGAATCCATCTCTTCCCACTGAAAGCTAAACGAAATTTTCGCAATAAGCACAATGCGGAAGTAGCTCAGTTGATAGAGCATTAGCCTTCCAAGCTAAGGGTCGCGAGTTTGAGCCTCGTCTTCCGCTCTCGTTAATGACATTATGCAATGCACCTTTTATAACAAAGGGGCATTGCTTATGTCTGCATAAGAACCTTAAATACTAACGATATAAAAGGTAAAACTTTTTAATAAACTATTAATAGATTAAAAGCTATGGCAAAAGAAAAATTTGAGCGTTCGAAACCGCATGTGAACATCGGTACTATCGGACACGTAGACCACGGTAAGACTACTCTTACTGCTGCTATTACCACCGTACTTGCAAAGGCAGGTCTTTCGGAGTTGCGTTCTTTCGATTCGATTGACAACGCACCAGAGGAGAAGGAGCGTGGTATCACCATTAACACTGCTCACGTTGAGTATCAGACTGCAAATCGTCACTACGCTCACGTAGACTGCCCAGGACACGCCGACTATGTAAAGAACATGGTTACCGGTGCTGCTCAGATGGACGGTGCTATCCTCGTAGTTGCTGCTACTGACGGTCCTATGCCTCAGACTAACGAGCACGTTCTTCTTGCAAAGCAGGTAAACGTTCCTCGTATCGTTGTATTCTTGAACAAGTGCGACATGGTTGACGATCCAGAGATGCTCGACCTCGTTGAGATGGAGGTTCAGTCTCTCTTGGCTAAGTATGACTTCGATGAGAACTGCCCTATCATCCGCGGTTCTGCTCTCGGTGGTCTCAATGGCGAGCCACAGTGGGAGGAGAAGATTATGGAGCTCATGGCTTCGGTTGACGAGTATATTCCAGTTCCACAGCGTGAGAATGAGAAGCCATTCTTGATGCCTGTTGAGGACGTATTCTCGATCACTGGTCGTGGTACTGTAGTAACAGGTCGTATCGAGACTGGTATTATCCACGTAGGTGATCCAGTTGAGATCGTAGGTTTGGGCGAGAAGGCTCTTACTTCGACTTGTACAGGTGTTGAGATGTTCCGCAAGCTCCTCGATGAGGGTGAGGCTGGTGACAATGTAGGTCTCTTGCTCCGTGGTATCGACAAGAAGGATGTTAAGCGTGGTATGGTTGTTGCTAAGCCAGGCTCAATCACTCCTCACACCAAGTTTACTGCTGAGGTTTATGTATTGAAGAAGGAAGAGGGTGGTCGTCACACTCCATTCCACAACAAGTACCGTCCTCAGTTCTACCTCCGTACTATGGACGTTACCGGTGAGGTATCGTTGCCAGAGGGTGTAGATATGGTAATGCCAGGTGACCACGTTACTATCACTGTAACTTTGATCTACCCAGTTGCGTTGAACGAGAGTCTTCGTTTCGCAATCCGTGAGGGTGGTCGTACAGTAGGTGCAGGTCAGGTATTGAAGGTTCTCGAGTAATTCTCGACTGCCACAATAAACGGGAGTGGTTCGCCACTCCCTTATTTAGGAGCATAGTTCAAGGGTAGAATAGCGGTCTCCAAAACCGTTGATGGGAGTTCGAATCTCTCTGCTCCTGCCACTGCGAGGCGTTTGAGGTCGAAGACCGAAAAAGACTCGCATCAATAAAGAAGAAAGGATAAGAAGAAATGGGATACATTAAAGATTCTTATAAGGAGCTTGTAGAGAAGGTTTCGTGGCCTTCTTTCTCTTCGTTGCAGAGTTCGACTTTAGTCGTGATGATTGCATCGTTAATTTTTGCCTTGATTGTCTTGGCGATGGATATGTCGTTTGAGGGCTTGATGGGCGGTTTGTACAAGCTTTTGGGAAATTTGTAGTAGAAACAGGGTAATCGTTATTAGAGTTATGAGCGAAAACCAAAAACAGTGGTATGTAGTCCGTGCCATCGGTGGCAAGGAGAATAAGGTGAAGGAGTATCTCGAGGCAGAGATTCGCCGTGGTCACCTCGAGGACTATATATCGCAAGTTCTTATCCCGACTGAAAAGGTCTTTACAATCCGTAACGGAAAGAAGGTGTCGAAGGAGAAGCCTTCGTATCCGGGTTATGTGCTTGTAGAGGCATTATTTGAAGGACAAATACCATATATCATTCGCAATATCCCTCATGTTCTCGGCTTCTTGGGCGAAACCCGAGAGGACGGTCGAAAACTGAACGCAATGGCGCTTCGTCCACAAGAGGTTAGCCGTATGTTCGGTTTGGTAGATGAGATGAACGAAAAGGGCGAGGAACAGGAGATTCCTTTTGTTGTTGGCGAGGTCGTAAAGGTTACAGACGGCCCATTCTCAAGCTTCCAAGGTACTATTGAGAGTGTCAATAACGAGGCAAGGAAACTCGTGGTTTCTGTGAAGATATTTGGACGCAAGACTCCAATGGAGTTGAGCTTCACACAAGTAGAAAAAGAATAAAAACCAAGGAAAACTATGGCAAAAGAGGTTGCTGCATTTATTAAGTTGCAGATCAAAGGTGGTGCTGCCAACCCTTCTCCACCGGTAGGTCCGGCTTTGGGTTCTAAGGGAGTCAACATCATGGACTTCTGTAAGCAATTCAATGCCCGTACCCAGGACAAGGCGGGAAAGGTGCTTCCAGTCATCATCACAGTTTATAGCGATAAATCGTTTGATTTCGTCGTAAAACAGCCACCAGTAGCCGTTCAGCTCAAAGAGGCTGCAAAGGTAAAGTCAGGCTCGGCACAGCCGAACCGTTCCAAGGTTGGTCAGGTAACTTGGGATCAGGTTGCTGAGATCGCTAAGGACAAGATGCCAGACTTGAATTGCTTCACTTTGGAGGCTGCAATGCGTATGGTTGCCGGTACTGCGCGCAGTATGGGTATCAGCGTAGTTGGTGAATTTCCTAACATGTAATTCGTTACAAAGAGATGAGTAAATTGACAAAAAATCAAAAGATTGCCTACGCAAAGGTAGAGGCTAACAAGGCCTACAAACTCGGTGAGGCTGCTGCTCTTCTAAAGGAAATTACCTTTACGAAATTTGATGCTTCAGTTGATATCGATGTGCGTTTGGGCGTTGACCCTCGTAAGGCTAATCAGATGGTTCGTGGCGTTGTAACTCTTCCTCACGGAACAGGTAAGACTGTACGAGTTCTCGTATTGTGTACACCTGAGAAGGAGGCTGAGGCACAGGCTGCAGGCGCTGATTATGTAGGTCTTGACGAGTATGTTGATAAAATCAAGTCGGGTTGGACCGATGTAGATGTTATCATCTGTACTCCGAATGTAATGGGTAAGGTAGGTGCGTTGGGCCGTATCCTCGGTCCTCGTGGCTTGATGCCAAACCCTAAGACCGGAACCGTTACGATGGAGGTTGGCAAGGCTGTATCGGAGGTTAAGGCCGGAAAGATCGACTTCAAGGTTGACAAGTTCGGTATTATCCACACTTCAATTGGTAAGATTTCATTCACTCCGGAGCAGATCGAAGAGAATGCGAAGGAGGTTATGGGAATGATTCTTAAACTTAAACCGTCTGCTGCAAAGGGTACTTATGTTCGTAGTATCTATCTTTCGACTACAATGAGTCCGGGCTTGCAGATTGATCCTAAATCAGTAGAAACCAAATAATCGGGGAGGATAAACAATGACTAAGGAAGAAAAAGCACTTGTAATTGAGAACATCGCTGCTCAACTTGGTGAGTATCCTCACTTCTACATCACAGATATCGAGGCGTTGAACGCAGAGCAGACAGCTCAGCTTCGCCGTAAGTGTTTCGAGAACGACATCAAGTTGGTAGTCGTAAAGAACACATTGCTCGGCAAGGCTCTCGAGAAGATGAATTTGGCAGATGCTGAGTTGCTTAAGGTGTTGCAGGGTCCAACATCGGTGATGTTTGCAAACACAGGTAAGGCTCCGGCTCTCCTCATCAAGGAGTTCCGCAAGAAGAGCGACAAGCCTGTATTGAAGGCAGCATCGGTGGAGGGTTGCGTATATGTTGGTGATAACCAATTGGACGCACTTTGCACTATCAAGAGCCGCGAGGAGCTCATTGGCGATATTGTATCGCTCTTGCAGTCGCCTGCTAAGAATGTCATTTCGGCATTGCAGGGTAATGCAGGACAAAAGATTGCGGGTATCGTAAAGACACTCGAAGAAAGAAACAACTAAAAAGAAATTAAAAACAAAATTTAATAAAAATTACAACTATGGCAGATGTAAAAGTATTGGCAGAAGAGTTGGTAAACTTGACTGTTAAAGAGGTAAACGAATTGGCTACTATCCTCAAGGAGGAGTACGGTATTGAGCCTGCTGCTGCAGCTGTTGCTGTTGCTGCTGCTCCTGCTGCTGCAGGTGAGGCTGCTGCAGCTGAGAAGACATCGTTCGATGTTATTTTGAAGAGCGCAGGTCAGGCTAAGCTTGGCGTTATCAAGGCTGTTAAGGACCTCGCAGGTCTTTCACTTGGCGATGCTAAGGCTCTCGTTGACGCAGCTCCTAAGGCTGTTAAGGAGGGTGTTTCTAAGGAGGAGGCTGAGTCTATCAAGGCTACTCTCGAGGAGGCTGGTGCTGAGGTTGAGTTGAAATAATTCCACGGAGTTATTTAACTTTACCTAACAACAGGTATAGTGCTTACGACTGCAGTGTAAGCGCTATACCTTTTCAGGTCTAAGGAATGGGAGTGCCATTTTGAGCTGTGCCCTTCCTCGGATTTTTCGATACTCTCAGGGTGTAATGTGTTTACGCTGAGAGTTTTAGCGCGAAATAATAACGCGCACACGCGAGGGGTTGTTTTTCCCCTATGAGTACTCACAATAAAAACAATGGATTTCAACATGTCCACAAAAACACAAAAAGAAAGAATTAGTTTCTCCACAGTCCGCAATCGCGTGCCTTATCCGGATTTGTTGGAGGTACAACTCAAATCATTCAGGGATTTCTTCCAGATGGATACAACACCAGAGAACCGTAAGAATGAGGGACTCTATCGTGTATTCCAAGAGAACTTCCCAATCACAGACACAAGAAACAACTTCGTACTCGAATTCAAGGATTACTACATCGATCCGCCTCGTTATACCATTGAGGAGTGTTTGGAGCGTGGCTTGACCTATAGTGTGCCACTCAAAGCGAAGTTGAAGCTTTATTGTACCGATGACGAGCATGAGGATTTTGATCCAATTATGCAAGATGTCTATTTCGGTACTATCCCTTATATGACGGAGCGAGGCACTTTCGTCATCAATGGTGCGGAGCGAGTTATCGTATCGCAGTTGCACCGTTCACCGGGCGTATTCTTTGGTCAGAGTATTCACACCAACGGAACGAAGCTCTATTCGGCTCGTATCATTCCGTTCAAGGGTTCGTGGATTGAGTTTGCATCGGACATCAACAATGTGATGTACGCTTACATCGACCGTAAGAAGAAGTTGCCTGTAACTACACTTTTGCGTGCTATCGGTTTTGAGACCGACCAGCAGATTCTCGATATTTTCGACCTTGCCGATGAGGTTAAGGTTACCAAGACAAACCTCAAGAAGGCAGTAGGTCGCAAGTTGGCTGCTCGTGTTCTTTCGACTTGGGTAGAGGACTTCGTAGATGAGGATACCGGTGAGGTTGTTTCGATTGAGCGAAACAGCGTTATCGTGGATCGCGAGACCATCTTGGAGGAGAGTCATATTGAGGCAATTTTGGAGAGTGGCGCCAAGACGATTATCCTTCACAAGGAGAATCCATCGGGCGTTGATTTCTCGATTATATACAACACATTGCAGAAGGATACCTGCAACTCGGAGGTTGATGCAGTTCGCTACATCTATCGTTTGTTGCGTGCTTCGGAGGCTCCGGACGACACTACAGCTCGTGACGTTATCGACAAGTTGTTCTTCTCGGACAAGCGTTACGATTTGGGCGATGTCGGTCGTTTCCGTATCAACAAGAAGTTGGATTTGGGTATCGACCCTGCTATCCGCACACTTACTCGTGAGGATATCATTGCAATTATCAAGTATCTCATTCAGCTCATCAACTCGCGTGCCGAGTTGGACGATATCGACCACTTGTCGAATCGCCGTGTTCGTACCGTGGGTGAGCAGTTGTCGAACCAGTTCTCGATTGGTTTCGTGCGTATGGCTCGAACAATCCGTGAGCGTATGAATGTTCGTGACTCGGAGGTATTTGCACCAATCGACTTGATCAACGCGAAGTCGTTGTCGGGTGTTATCAACTCGTTCTTCGGTACTTCGCAGTTGTCGCAGTTTATGGACCAGATTAACCCGTTGTCGGAGATTACCCACAAGCGCCGTTTGTCGGCACTCGGTCCTGGTGGTCTTTCGCGAGATAGAGCAGGTTTCGAGGTTCGAGATGTACACTATACACACTATGGTCGTTTGTGTCCAATCGAGTCACCTGAGGGTCCAAACATCGGTCTTATCTCTTCGCTCTGTGTTTATGCGAAGATTTCGGATATGGGATTCTTGGAGACTCCATACCGTTCGTGCGAGAATGGAGTTGTCGATATGGATAACTCGCATATCCGCTACTACTCGGCAGAAGAGGAGGAGGGTATGGTTATCGCACAGGCAAGCGAGCCACTCACTGCCGACAATCGTTTCGTAAATGATGGTCGTATCAAGGCTCGTGAGGGTGCAGACTTCCCTGTAGTACACGGCGAGGAGGTAAATCTCGTTGATGTTGCTCCAAACCAGATTGCTTCGATTGCAGCATCGTTGATTCCATTCTTGGAACACGATGATGCGAACCGTGCGCTGATGGGCTCGAACATGATGCGTCAGGCAGTGCCTCTCGTAACTTGTGAGTCACCAATCGTTGGTACGGGTATCGAGAAGGAGATGATTTCGGATAGCCGTATTCAGATTGTAGCCGAGGGCGATGGTGTTGTTGAGTTTGCAGACGCATCTGTAATCAAGATTAAGTACGACCGCACCGAGGAGGAGATTATCTGCTCGTTTGAGCCAGAGGTAACTGTTTATGAGTTGCCACGCTACCGCCGTACAAACCAGAATACTTCGGTAACATTGAAGCCGACCGTTTTGACTGGCGACCGTGTAACCAAGGGACAGATTTTGACCGAGGGATACTCGACACAGAATGGCGAGTTGGCATTGGGACGCAACTTGAAGGTGGCGTTCATGCCTTGGAAGGGTTACAACTTCGAGGATGCTATCGTTATTTCGGAGCGTATTCAGCGTGAGGATATCTTCACTTCGGTACATGTTGACGAGTATATCATGGAGGTTCGTGATACCAAGCGCGGTGTCGAGGAGCTTACCTCGGATATTCCTAATGTCAGCGAGGACGCAACGAAGAATCTCGATGAGAACGGTATTATTCGTATTGGTGCCAACATCAAGCCGGGCGATATCCTTATCGGTAAAATTACTCCAAAGGGAGAGAGTGATCCTTCGCCAGAGGAGAAGTTGTTGCGTGCAATCTTCGGCGATAAGGCTGGAGATGTTAAGGACGCATCGTTGAAGGCTCAACCATCGTTGCATGGAGTTGTTATCGACACTAAGTTGTACAGCCGTGCAAGCAAGGTTGATAAGAAGGGACGCAATGCCGAGAAGTTGGCGTTGGAGAAGATTGACCAGAGGTTCGCCGATGAGGTTGAGTCATTGACCAAGATTCTCGTATCGAAGCTTTGGCAGTTGGTACAGGGCAAGACTACAACAGGCATCAAGGATTACTTTGGAGTTGAGTTGTACGCTTCGGGTGCTAAGTTCACGCAGAAGATGCTTGATGAGATTGCGAAGAAGACCATCGATGAGAAGAGTGGTATCGCAATGGGTTATTTGAACTTGGGCGATTGCAATTGGACCTCTGACGAGCATCTTAATGGTTTGATTACCACCACTGTAAACAACTATACTATCGAGGTTAAGAAGGCTGACGCTAATACCAAGCGTGAGAAGTTCAACCTCACAAATGGTGATGAGATTACCCAGCCGGGAGTTATCCAGATGGCGAAGGTTTACATCGCCAAGAAGCGTAAGTTGAAGGTTGGAGATAAGATGGCGGGTCGCCACGGTAACAAGGGTATCGTAGCGAAGGTAGTTCGCGATGAGGATATGCCATTCTTGGAGGATGGAACAATCGTGGATATCTGTTTGAACCCACTCGGTGTGCCTTCGCGTATGAACCTCGGACAGATTTACGAGACCGTACTCGGTTGGGCAGGTAAGGAGCTTGGTTTGAAGTTCGCTACTCCAATTTTTGATGGTGCATCGCTCGAGCAGATTAACGAGTACACCGATCAGGCAGGATTGCCACGCACAGGTCGTACCTACCTCTACGATGGTGGTACGGGTGAGCGTTTTGACCAGCCGGCTACAGTAGGTGTAATCTATATGTTGAAGCTTGGTCATATGATTGACGATAAGATGCACGCTCGTTCAATCGGTCCTTACTCGCTCATCACACAGCAACCACTTGGTGGTAAGGCACAGTTCGGAGGTCAGCGTTTCGGAGAGATGGAGGTTTGGGCATTGGAGGGCTTCGGTGCAGCAAATATCCTTCAGGAGATTTTGACCGTTAAGTCGGACGATGTAATGGGCCGTGCGAAAGTTTACGAGGCAATCGTTAAGGGCGACAACCTTCCAAAGCCGGGTATTCCGGAGGCGATGAATGTCTTGTTGCACGAGTTGCGTGGATTGGGACTTTCGGTAACACTTGAATAATAATATAAGTAGGTATAAAAGAAAAACTGTATAAGATTATGTCATTCAATAAAGACAATTCAAAGGGCGGTTATAACCGTATTTCGGTAAGCCTTGCATCTCCAGAGGAGATTTTGGCGCAGTCGAGCGGTGAGGTTCTCAAACCGGAGACCATCAACTATCGTACCTACAAGCCGGAGCGTGACGGACTCTTCTGCGAGCGAATCTTTGGTCCTATGAAGGACTACGAGTGTAACTGCGGAAAGTATAAGCGTATTCGTTACAAGGGTATCGTCTGCGACCGATGCGGTGTAGAGGTTACCGAGAAGAAGGTACGCCGTGAGCGTATGGGACACATCTCGTTGGTTGTGCCTGTAGTACATATTTGGTACTTCAAGTCGCTCCCTTCAAAAATCGGATACTTGTTGGGTATTCCATCGAAGAAGTTGGAGTCGATTATCTACTATGAGCGTTATGTGGTTGTTCAGGCCGGTGCTGCTGCAGAGCAGGGCATCGAGAAGTTGCAGACCTTGGCAGAGAAGGAGTACACCGACATCTTGGCGGCACTTCCAAAGGGCAATCAGCAACTTCCAAATGACGACCCTAACAAGTTTATCGCAATGATGGGTGCAGAGGCGATCAAGATTCTCTTGCAGGAGGTTGACCTCGACACCATGTCATACAATTTGCGTGACCGCGCATCGCGTGAGACTTCGCAGCAGCGTAAGAGCGAGTTGTTGAAGCAGCTCAATGTTGTGGAGTCGTTCCGTGCATCGCAGGGCAAGAACCGTCCAGAGTGGATGGTACTCGATGTGATTCCTGTAACTCCACCAGAGTTGCGACCACTCGTACCACTCGATGGAGGTCGTTTCGCAACATCGGATTTGAACGATTTGTATCGCCGTGTAATTATCCGTAACAATCGTCTTCGCCGTTTGATTGATATTAAGGCTCCGGAGGTAATTCTCCGTAACGAGAAGCGTATGTTGCAGGAGGCGGTAGATTCGCTGTTCGACAACTCGCGTAAGAGCAACGCTGTCAAGAACGAGAGCAACCGACCATTGAAGTCGTTGTCCGACTCGTTGAAGGGTAAGCAAGGACGCTTCCGTCAGAACTTGCTCGGTAAGCGTGTTGACTACTCGGCTCGTTCGGTTATTGTCGTAGGTCCAGAGTTGAAGATGCACGAGATGGGTATTCCGAAGGATATGGCTGCAGAGTTGTACAAGCCATTCATCATTCGCAAGCTCATCGAGCGTGGAATCGTTAAGACCGTTAAGTCGGCAAAGAAGATTATTGACCGCAAGGACTCTGTGGTATGGGATATTCTCGAGAATGTAATCAAGGGACACCCTGTATTGATGAACCGTGCTCCAACCCTTCACCGTTTGGGTATTCAGGCATTCCAGCCTAAACTCATCGAGGGTAAGGCAATGCAGTTGCACCCACTCGCTTGTACGGCGTTCAATGCCGACTTCGATGGTGACCAGATGGCGGTACACTTGCCACTCGGCAATGCTGCAATTTTGGAGGCACAGCTCCTGATGCTCGGTTCACACAATGTCTTGAACCCAGCGAATGGTGCGCCTATCACCGTACCTTCACAGGATATGGTCCTTGGTCTTTACTACATCACAAAGGCTCGTCCGGGAGTTAAGGGTGAGGGCTTGGTATTCTACGGTCCGGAGGAGGCAATTATTGCCTACAACGAGGGCAAGGCAGATATCCACGCTACAGTTAAGTGTCGTGTTCGCGACCTCGATGAGAACGGCAACCCTGTAACTGTATTGAAGGAGACCACTATAGGTCGTATCCTTGTAAATCAGGTTGTTCCGGAGGAGGTTGGCTATGTAAATACCTTGCTTACCAAGAAGTCGCTCCGTGATATTATCTCGGTAGTGATGAAGAAGGCGGGAGCCGATAAGGTGGCACAGTTCCTCGATGATATCAAGAATATGGGATATCAGATGGCATTCCGTGGAGGTTTGTCGTTTAACTTGGAGGCTGTGATTATTCCGGAGTCGAAGGAGAAGCTCGTTCAGGAGGGATATGATAAGGCAGATGCCATTATCGATGACTATAATATGGGTCTTATTACGAACAACGAGCGTTATAACCAGATTATCGATGTTTGGACAAGCGTAAATAACAAACTTACCAAGGAGGTGGTTGATACCTTGACCAAGAACGATGATGGATTTAACCCTGTATATATGATGCTTGATTCGGGAGCCCGTGGATCGCGTGAGCAGATTCGTCAGTTGTCTGGTATGCGTGGTCTGATGGCTAAACCGCAGAAGTCAGGTGTTGAGGGTGGTCAGCAGGTTATCGAGAACCCTATCTTGTCGAACTTCAAGGAGGGACTTTCGGTGTTGGAGTACTTTATCTCTACCCACGGTGCTCGTAAGGGTTTGGCGGATACCGCGTTGAAGACTGCCGATGCAGGATACTTGACTCGTCGTTTGGTCGATGTAGCACAGGATGTTATCGTTAATGAGGAGGATTGTGGCACATTGCGTGGTTTGACTGCTACGGCTATCAAGCGTAACGATGATGTTGTTCAGACTCTCTATGACCGCATCCTCGGTCGTACAGCGTTGAACGATGTTGTAAATCCACTCACAGGCGAGGTACTTTGTAAGGCGGGTGATGAGATTACCGAGGCTATTGCCGAGGCTATCGAGAAGTCGCCAATCGAGTCGGTAGATATTCGCTCGGTACTTACTTGCGTATCGCGTCACGGTGTTTGTGCGAAGTGTTACGGTCGTAACCTCGCTACAGCTCGTCCGGTACAGAAGGGTGAGGTTGTCGGTGTTATCGCAGCACAGTCTATCGGTGAGCCTGGTACACAGCTTACACTCCGTACATTCCACGTTGGTGGTGTTGCGGGAGGCTCAACTGTTGAGACAAATGTTGTATCGAAGTACGAAGGTCGCCTCGATATTGACGATTTGCGCACCGTTAAGGGCAAGAACTCGCAGGGTGAGGCTATCAATATCGTAGTGTCGCGTCAGTCGGAGTTGCGCATCGTAGATCCAAAGACTGAGATTACACTCTATACTCACGCATTGCCATACGGTTCGACCATCTTCAAGAATGATGGCGATATGATTGTCAAGGGCGATTTGATTTGTGAGTGGGATCCATATAACGCAGTTGTTGTTGCCGAGACCGATGGTAAGGCTGTCTATGACAATGTCATCGAGGGTGTAACCTATCGTGAGGAGCGTGACGAGCAGACAGGTTTGGCAGAGCGCGTGATTATCGACTCGAAGGATCGTACCAAGAACCCTGTTATCAAGGTTGTTGATAAGAATGGCGAGGAGGTTAAGTCGTACAACTTGCCTGTTAATGCCCATGTCGCAGTTAAGGACAATGCGAAGATTCACGTTGGCGATATCATCATCAAGATTCCGCGTGTTGTAGGTAAGAGTGGAGGCGATATCACGGGAGGTCTTCCTCGAGTTACCGAGTTGTTTGAGGCTCGTAACCCATCGAACCCTGCAGTTGTATCGGAGATTGATGGCGAGGTAACATTCGGCAAGATTAAGCGTGGTAATCGTGAGATTGTTATCACTGCTAAGGACGGCGAGATTAAGCGTTACCTTGTGCCACTGTCGCGTCAGATTATTGTTCAGGAGAACGACTATGTTCGCGCAGGTATGGCGTTGTCGGACGGTGCAATCACTCCAAGCGATATCCTCCGTATCCTCGGACCTACCAAGGTTCAGGAGTACATCGTAAATGAGGTACAGGAGGTTTACCGTATGCAGGGTGTGAAGATCAACGACAAGCACTTCGAGGTTATTGTTCGTCAGATGATGAACAAGGTTCAGATTGAGGATCCGGGAGATTCGCGCTTCTTCGAGAATCAGATTGTCGATAAGTGGGAGTTTATGGACGTTAACGATGAGTTGTACGATAAGGTTGTTGTAACCGATGCGGGCGATTCAGTAAATGTTCACCCTGGACAGATTATCTCGATGCGTAAGTTGCGCGATGAGAACTCATCGTTGAAGCGCCGTGATATGCGTTTAGTTGAGACTCGTCCAATTGTTTCGGCTACATCGAACCAGATTCTTCAGGGTATTACCCGTGCAGCATTGCAGACTTCGAGCTTTATCTCGGCTGCATCGTTCCAGGAGACTACCAAGGTCTTGAACGAGGCTGCAATTCAGGCAAAGAGCGATCCATTGGCAAACTTGAAGGAGAATGTCATCTGTGGTCACTTGATTCCTGGAGGTACAGGTCTTCGCGACTACGACAATCTTGTTGTAGGTTTGAAGTCGGACTTGGAGTTTATGATTTCGCAGAACAAATAATAACCAAAAGAATGAGGCTCCCAACGGAGCCTCATTCTTTTTAACTTTGAGCCATTAGCCAATAGCTATTGGCTTTTTTTGTGTCACTATTCTCTGTGTTATTTCGTCTTATACGAACAGCTGAACTGTCCTTTGGCGAGCTTCAAAATCTTGCTCTTTAGGAGGTTACGGCGCAGTGGCGAGAGGTGGTCGGTAAAGACCTTACCCTCGAGGTGGTCGTACTCGTGCTGAATTACGCGAGCTGGGTAGCCCGAAAACTCCTCATCGTGTTCCACAAAATTCTCATCGAGGTAGCGCATACGGATAGATACGGGGCGCACCACATCCTCGTGAATGCCCGGAATCGAAAGGCAACCCTCCTCAAAGTGCGATGTCTTCTCGGAACGCTCATAAATTTCGGCATTTACAAACACTTTACGGAAATTTGCGAGTTCAGGATTCTCCTCTGCCCACGGTGTGCAATCCACGATGAAAAGGCGGATATTCTTGCCAATCTGCGGTGCTGCCAAACCCACACCACTTGCCTCGCCAAGCGTAATCCACATATCCTCAACCAACTTCTTGAAGTCGGGATACGAAGCATCAATATTCTCGCTAACCTTACGCAATACCTGATTTCCGTAAATTACGATAGGGTATATCATTACAACTTTTAATTTTTAATTTTTAACTTTTAACTATCTTGCAGCCATATAGGACTGCAAGATTATCGTTGCTGCGACCTTATCCACCAACGCCTTATCTCGGCGAGCCATCTTGCCGATACCGCTCTCGCGTATTGTACGCTGCGCCAATACCGAGGTAAATCGCTCATCATACATAACGATCTCCTTATCGGGAAAATTGTGTCTGAGTCGCCCAACCAACGGCTCGATATAGCGCATTGTCTCGCTCTTCTCGCCATTCATCTGTGAGGGCTTGCCAACGACTATTGTCGTAACATCTTCGCGCGCGCAGTAGTCGGCAATATACTTTTCGAGTTGCTTGGTCTCAACCGTTTCGAGCGCACCCGCAATAATTTGCAACGGGTCGCTCACCGCCAATCCCGTACGCTTCACGCCATAATCTATTGCAAGTATTCGCCCCATTGCAGTCGCCCCGAAAGGTTACTTCAACTTCTTGTACAACTCGCGGAACGAGGTCTCGCGCTCAACCATCGAGTAGAGGTCAGCAATAGCCACGCGCTCCTGCTGCATCGAATCGCGATGACGAACAGTTACGGTGTTGTCCTCCAAAGTCTGGTGGTCAACAGTTACGCAGAATGGAGTACCCACAGCGTCCTGACGGCGGTAACGCTTACCGATAGAGTCCTTCTCATCGTATGCAACATTGAAGTCGAACTTCAACGCATCGATTATCTCGCGAGCCTTCTCTGGAAGTCCATCTTTCTTAACGAGTGGCATAACGGCAACCTTTGTAGGAGCCAAGCAAGCAGGGATACGCAATACTACGCGCTCCTCGCCATTTTCCAACTTCTCCTCGCAGTATGCGGCTGACATAATCTGCAAGAACATACGGTCTACGCCAATCGAAGTCTCAACAACATAAGGAACATAGTTCTCGCCACGCTCCGGATCGAAGTACTGAATCTTCTTTCCCGAATACTCCTGATGGCGACCAAGGTCGAAGTCGGTACGCGAGTGAATACCCTCCACCTCCTTGAAGCCGAATGGGAAGTTGTACTCGATATCTGTTGCGGCATTTGCGTAGTGTGCCAACTTGTCGTGGTCGTGGAAACGGTAATTCTCGTCACCAAAGCCCAAAGCACGGTGCCAAGCCATACGGGTATTCTTCCACTCGTTCCACCACTGCATCTCGGTACCCGGCTGTACGAAGAACTGCATCTCCATCTGCTCGAACTCGCGCATACGGAAGATAAACTGACGCGCTACAATCTCGTTGCGGAACGCCTTACCAATCTGTGCGATACCGAAAGGCAACTTCATACGACCGGTCTTCTGCACGTTGAGATAGTTTACGAAGATACCCTGCGCAGTCTCTGGGCGGAGGTAGATTGTATTTGCACCCTCGGCAGTCGAACCCATCTGAGTCGAGAACATAAGGTTGAACTGACGAACATCGGTCCAGTTGCGAGTTCCCGAGATTGGGCAAACAACTTCGCAGTCGAGGATAATCTGCTTCAACTCTACCAAGTCGTTGTTGTTCAACGCCTCTGCAAAGCGAGTGTGAACAGCCTCACGCTTCTCCGAAATCTCCTTTACGCGAGGTGAAGTTGCGCGGTACTGCTCCTCATCGAAAGCCTCGCCAAAACGCTTGCGAGCCTTCTCAACCTCCTTTTCAATCTTCTCATCGAGCTTTGCCAAGTAGTCCTCAATAAGGACATCGGCACGGTAGCGCTTCTTCGAATCCTTGTTGTCAATCAATGGGTCGTTGAATGCTGCAACGTGTCCCGAAGCCTCCCAAGTTTTTGGGTGCATAAAGATAGCAGCATCGATACCAACGATATTCTCGTGCAACTTAACCATCGAATCCCACCAATAACGCTTGATGTTATTCTTCAACTCAACGCCATTCTGACCGTAGTCATAAACTGCACCAAGTCCATCATAAATCTCGCTCGAAGGGAATATAAAACCATACTCCTTGCAGTGCGCAATCAACTTCTTAAACAACTCTTCCTGTGTCATAATATATTGTGTTTTGTATTCTATTCTTCAACTAGTGCGCAAAGATACTAAAACGAATTGATAAATTTATAATTTATCCCCTTAATTTTGCCGATTAGGTGCTGTATATGCGATTTATTATCGATATAAAATATCTAACTATCGAAATCCCCCCCCCTCAATTTTCGAGCGACAAATTATCTTGCCGTTATAATCGATGAGGTAACGATAGTTATCCTTCGTAGCTGTGAAGATGCCCGTTTCGATATCAAATTTGAGAGTATTGTATGTGATTCTTATCACGCAAGCGCCATTATGGTCGATTGCACCCATCTTGTTGTTGCGAGAAACAATTGCACGATTCTCCTGAAAATCGCCGGCGTGGGTGTATATGTAGGGTGTAATTTGTCTGCCATCGTTATCGATATAGCCGTAGCGACCGCATCTGCACTCAATACGAAAGCCCGAATGAATTATTCGTGGCAACTCCTCGATGTTGTCAGAGTTATTTGTTGCTAATCGGTGCGTGCCGACACCCCGATTGCGCTCGATAAGCTCCGTTGCCTCCGCGATATTGTTTTTGGTAAAGTCAAACCACTCGGCATACCAATACCTCAATGGTCGGGCTACACCGCTATCGCAGATGATTATGTTCGATGGTCGGAGATGGTTATGTCTAAACCCAATTGCATCAAGGCGACTCTTCATCTTCTCGACCGCGTGGAGCAAATCGTTGCTGTCGTAGTGGAGTACTGCTTCACTGAGTGGCATACTGCAAGGTATCTCCTGCAATATGACATCGAAAAGATGGTTGACGCCCATCGAAGTGCGCATTGTCAGCTCTTCGTAGAAAATTGTGTTGTTAATCAGCGGTCCCTGACTACGCTCCCGCAGGGTATGCTCAACCTCGGCAATATGCTCTATAACTTCGTGTTTTTTGGGGAGAATAAGTAGGTAGTTACGTCCGTTCCAAGCAATTTCAGCCTCAACGGCGGAACTTGTAGTGCGAATTACCGCGCGACCACCATTCGTAATGGGTTTGATACTGCGCAATCGCTTGAAATGCAACTCTGGAGCAAACAGAGCCTGCTCAAAATAGGTCATCGTGAAGATCATATTTTTCTGCTAAATTATAGTTCCCCTTTGCTCTTGAACGAGAAGCTCTCGTTTGCGCTAATGATGATGTGGTCGAGCAACTGAATATCGAAAAGTGAGGTTGCCTCCCTTACCTTGGCGGTGAGGTCGTAGTCAGCCTTACTCGGGGTTGCACAACCCGATGGGTGGTTGTGGAGTAGAATTATTCGCGTAGAGAGGAGTTCCAAAGCGCGCTTCACAATAAGGCGATGATCTACCACAGTCGCCTGCACGCCACCTTGGCTGACACGACTGCGCTCGATTATGCGATTGGAGTTTGTGAGGTATATTACCCAGCACTCCTCGTGCTTCAACTCTTTGAGCAGTGGGCGCATAATCCTTACAACATCGTCACTCGATGATATCGTCTCATCGATAGCCTGATTTGCACCCGAAACACGATAGCCAAGTTCTATGGCAGCCTGAATGCGCTCGGATAACTTTATGCCAAGACCTGCTGTCATACGCAGGCGTGTAGCGGGCGCATTGGCTATATTAGTGAGCGTGCCATACTCCTCCAACAAGGCTGTCGCCTGCGCTCGGTTCTCCAGAATAAGAGTCAGTAGCTCCAAGTCGTCAAGGCTTTTGATACCTCGCATTGTTACCTTGTTGTGAATATCCTGCATAGCTCCAAAATTTATTTACTCATCTTGTCCAAACGGTCGAGTAGGCGTGCGCACTCCTCATCGCTCGGCTCGTGCGAGACCGACTGTGCGGCACGTTGCTCCGCCTCCTTCTTTGAACCCCCGATGCCGTGACCTACCTCCAAATTGTCAATCAACACCGTGCAACGGAATGAACGCGTAGCTCCTGTTCCTGTAGGGGTGCCCTTGGTGCGGAACAGCACCGTGTGGTGATTCTTCTGCCCCCACTCGATAAGACGACTCTTGAAGTCAGTTTCGGTCTCATCAACCTCTTCGAGTGATAGGTTTTTAGAATATATGTTGTTTATTAACAGACGGTTAGCAAAGTTGTAGCCTTGGTCAAGATATATCGCTCCCATCATCGCCTCGAAGGCATCGCCAAAGAGGTGCTTTTGTGTCGCATTTATCGAGCGACAGCAGATGATATGTTGGTCTAAGCCGAGTTTGCAAGCGATGGCATTGAGCGACTGTCGCGACACCAATTTTGACCGCAATTTTGTCAATTTGCCCTCGTCATAATCTGGATACTCGATAAAGAGATAGTCCGAAGTGATGCTCTCGATAACGGCATCGCCCAAAAATTCGAGTCGCTCGTTGTTGATACTGCGTCCATCAACATCGATAGATGCCGATTTATGAACAAGAGCGAGTTTATAGAGTTCGATATTGTTTGGAATAAAACCAAACATATCGTCAATGATTCTATAGTATGATTTATTGCGTCCGAAATTACGGCGTATCGGACGAAGTATAAAGTCAAGCATAACTGATAATTAGATTTTCCTGAACACTACAGTCGAGTTGTGTCCGCCAAAGCCGAATGTGTTGCTCATGGCGCACTTAACATCTCGTTTTTGCGCTGTACCGAGTGTCAGATTGAGTTTTTTATCAATTTGAGGGTCGCGATTCTCGACATTTATAGTCGGAGGAACAACACCTCTCTCTATTGCCATAATGCAGGCAAGAGCCTCAACTGCGGCAGTAGCACCGAGAAGGTGGCCCGTCATGGACTTTGTAGATGAGATATTCATCTCGTAGGCGTGGTTGCCAAATAGAGCCTGTATGGCTGTCAATTCGGCAATATCGCCTAATGGGGTAGATGTGCCGTGAGTGTTGAGGTAGTCGATATCCTCTACCTTCAACTCGGCATCGTTCAACGCTTCACGCATCGAGATAATTGCCCCCTTACCCTCGGGGTGTGGGGCGGTCATGTGGTGAGCATCGGCAGACATTCCGCCACCGACAACCTCACAATAGATTTTTGCACCTCGAGCCTTGGCATGTTCGTACTCCTCGAATACCAATGCTCCTGCTCCCTCGGCGATAACGAAGCCGTCACGACCTGCATCAAATGGGCGAGAGGCGTGTTGTGGATCATCGTTTCGGGTTGAGAGTGCGTGCATCGAAGAGAATCCTCCGACTGCATCAATCGTGATAGGGGCCTCCGAGCCTCCTGTAACAATCACATCTGCTTTGCCCCAACGAATGAGGTTCAGCGCATCAATCATTGCGTGATTTGACGATGCACAAGCCGAAGTGACACTATAGTTTGGTCCCATCAGACCATACTTTATAGAGATGTGTCCGGCGGCAATATCGGTGATAAGATGGGGTACAAAGAATGGGCTGTAGCGAGGAATACCATCTCCCTCTGCCCAGCCCATAACTTCATCATGGAAAGATTGGATACCTCCGATACCTGAACTCCAAATCACGCCTGCGCGCTCCTTGTTGAGAGCCTCGAAGTCGAAATTGGCATCCTCTATCGCTTCGGTTGCCGCGATGAGTGCAAACTGACAGAAACGATCATATTTGCGAACCTCCTTGCGGTCGAAGTATTTGGTCCAATCATAATTCTTAACCTCACATGCAATGCGCGACTTGAAATTTGTAGAGTCAAAGAGGGTTATCTCGGTTGCACCTGAAACTCCGTTTTCGAGATTAGTAAAGTACTCTTCGATGTTGTTTCCGATGGGATTAATAGTACCTATTCCTGTAATAACAACTCTTCTTGCCTCTTTCATGCACGATGTATGTTTGGTTGAAAAATCAAAGTCTGTGTGTTGTAAGACTATTTATGCTCCTCGATGTAGTTGATAACATCTCCTACAGTCTGGAACTTCTCAGCATCCTCGTCAGCAACCTGAACGCCAAATGCCTTCTCAAAGTCCATAACGAGCTCTACGGTGTCCAACGAATCAGCACCGAGGTCGCCGGTAAAGGTAGCCTCTGGAGTAACCTCAGACTCCTTAACGCCCAACTTCTCTACGATAATCTTAACAACTTTTTCTTGAATCTCTGACATAACTTTCAGTTTTTAATTTAACAATAGTTTAGTTGTGTATAAAATTCTTTTCTCAATTTCTTATGCAAAATGCGTTCACAATACCATTTAGAGCGAGAAAATCCCAAAAATGCTCCAAAAAATACTCAACCGCAACGGTGCAAATGTAACACTTTTTTATTATCTTTGGCATAAAATTAAGAAAAATTTACCAACAATACATTAAATTAAACTTGCAAACAACTTAAAATCAGAGAAATATATGAAACTGTTACTCATTTCAAACTCCACCAATGCAGGAGAAGCCTATTTGAAGTATCCGATTGCCCATATCGGCAACCATCTGCAGGGTGTAAGCGAAGTAGTCTTTGTTCCTTATGCTGCAGTAACCTTCTCGTATGATGAGTACGAGCGCAAGGTACAGGAGCGTTTCAACGAGATTGGCGTTAAGGTGCGCTCGATTCATCGCGAGAAGAATCCGCGCAAGGCAATTTTGGAGGCGCAAGCAATATGCGTAGGAGGTGGTAATACCTTTGCACTCACAAAGAAGATGCAGGAGCAGGGATTGATGACCGCTATCTTGAAGCGCGTGAAAGAGGGTACACCGTATGTGGGTTGGTCGGCAGGTAGCAATGTATGCTGTCCTACAATCTGCACTACTAACGATATGCCTATCGTAGAGCCACAGTCGTTCAAGGCTATTGGAGCAATCAAGTTCCAAATCAATCCGCACTATCTTGATGCCAACCCTGAAGGACACGCTGGCGAGACTCGCGAACAGCGTATCGAGGAGTATATCGAGGCAAATCCGCGCCGTTATGTTGTGGGCTTACGCGAGGGTTGTATGTTGCGTTATGTTGACGGCAAGTTGGAACTTATCGGCTCGCGCCCGATGCGTATATTTAAGAAGGGTATTGTCGCATACGAGGTAAATGTCGGTGACGATTTGTCTTTCTTATTGTAAAATTTATTAGGGTCGTTAGAGGCGTTAGAGGCGTTAGAGGATGCAAAATTCAGAATGCAAAATGCAAAATTCAAAATGCAAAATTCAGAATGCAAAATTCAGAATTCAAAATGCAAAATTCAGAATGCAGAATGCAAAATTAGTTTTCCGTTTTCCGTTTTCCGTTTTTCTCTCGTCTTTCGTCTCTCGTCTTTCGTCTTTCGTCTAAATATGCAGACTGAAAAGCAATTGCGTGGTGCATTGGGTGAGCAGGTGGCGGTGGATTATCTGCGCCAGCACGGCTTTATGATTGTCGAGCGCAACTACCGAATCGGCAGGAGTGAGATCGATATTATCGCTTCGCGCTATGATGAATTGCACTTTGTTGAGGTCAAAACGCGCAAGTATGGCACGATGACCGCCCCCGAGGAGGCCCTGACCGAGCAGAAGGCACGCGCTATGCGCCGTGCCGCCTCGGCATATATGGCACAACATCGTTGTATGCTCGAACCCCGATTTTCGTTGATAGCGATAGAGGTGGTTGGCGATAGGGTTGAGGCGTTGCGATTTGTGGAAGATGCTCTGCAATATAGTTGGTAAAAATAGCACAAAATGAAACTACTCTATAGTTTTTGTATAGCGGTATATGCAATGCTGATTCGCCTTGTGTCACCTTTTAACAAAAAGGCTCGACTATGGTGCGAGGGGCGAAAGGGGTTGATAGCGCGAATGCGTGAGGCTATCGGTGAGGCTGATAATAATATAGTATGGGTGCACGCCTCTTCGCTTGGCGAGTTCGAGCAGGGGCGACCTATTGTAGATTATATCAGAACAAACTATCCCGACCGCAAAATTTTGCTCACCTTTTTTTCGCCTTCAGGGTATGAGATGCGCAAGAACTACCCGAATGCCGACTATGTCTTTTATCTCCCTGCCGACACTCGGTGTGAGGTGCGACAATTTCTCGATGTTGTAAAACCGGAAGTCGCAATTTTTGTAAAGAATGAGTTTTGGTTGAATATGCTTGCCGAGTTGCGTAGTCGCAATATCCGCACCTTTGTAGCCTCGGCAATTTTTCGCCGAAATTCGATATTTTTCAATCCTCTTGGGGGAATTTGGCGCGAGGGCTTGCATACATTTGAGATGCTCTTTGTGCAAGATGAAGCCTCGCGAGAACTATTGTCGGAAATCGGTATTACAAATGTTGTGGTTGCGGGCGACACCCGCTTTGACCGCGTACACGCCATCGCCGAGAGTAGCGAGCGATTGGAATTTCTCGAGCAGTTCAAAGGGGAACAACCTCTCTTTGTTGCTGGTTCGACTTGGGGTGGCGATGAGGATATACTGTTGCCACTGATAGATGAAAATCCGAATATAAAATTTGTGATTGCTCCGCACGAGATGGAGGAGGGGCGCATTGAGCGAATTATGCGACAGACAAAGGCTGTGCGATATACGCAGTGCAAGGGTTCTGATTTTACCGAAAAACAGGTCTTTATACTCGATACTATAGGACTATTGTCGCGTGCATACGGTTCGGCAGAGTGGGCGTATGTCGGCGGAGGTTTTGGGGTGGGTATTCATAGCACTTTGGAGGCGGTGGTCTATGGTCTGCCGGTGGCATTTGGCCCGAACTACTGCAAATTCAAAGAGGCGCGCGACTTGATAGCGTTGGGAGTTGCCCAGTCGGTTGCAGATAGAGAGGAGTTGAGCCGTTGGTTTTCGGAGTTGCGCGATAATCGAGAACTTTTGGCGAATAAGGGAGAGTGTGCCCGAAATTATGTTGCGGAGCATCGCGGAGCAACAAGGCGTATTGTAGAGCAGATATTCGGTTAGTTGTTGCACCGAATAAAACGGACAAGGCTGTCACAACCAAGTAGGTCGGACAGCCTTGTTTCCTGTTTGCACATCGAAATTAGTTTGCAGGAGTCTCTGCTGGAGCAGGAGCAGCCTCAGCAGGAGCAGCCTCTGCCTGAGGGCAAGCCTTAGGGCACTCTGCCTTCTTCTCACACTCTACACACTCAGTCTTTGGCTGGCAACAAGCCTCACCACATGCGCCTTGCTTTTGCTTAGGCTGACCACAACATGAAACCATAGCAACCGATGCGAGGGCGATAACCGCCAATGTCATAATCTTCTTCATAATCGTAATGTTTTTTAAGGTTTAACAAATGTTTGCTCACCACAAATGTAGAAATACAATTTCACAAATGCAAACTTTTTGAAAAAAAATAGTACGAAACGGCATTTTTATCGGTTAAATTCGCCAATTTCGATATTTTCTCGCATAATAAATGCCTTCGGGAAGGTGCTACGCAGACGACCGAGCAGGATTATTGCCTCCTCTTGTGAGGTGCAGTTACCAACAGCTACTTTGAAGTATGGGTTTTCGTAGGTCAGGTACGACTGCTCTTGCGGAAAGAGTGTGGAGAAGTTCTCCTGTGCCATTACGGCATCGCGGCGAGCTGTCTGCGTATTGCTCATAAATATCACAATGCGGTAGCCGTTTATCGCCTTTGGTGCCGCTTTGAGTCCATTTTCGATGATTGTCGCAGCATCGCCCTGCTCACTGATTTGCACAGTTTCGTTTACCACGGTTAGAGAGTCGCGCTGTGCCGGCATCGAGAGTCGCTCTTTGATACTTTTGCGAGGAGCAACCTCTTGCGGTACTCCCTCCTGCGGTGCAATATCTTGAGCCGATGCAACAACTGCAATAAGAGTTGCGAAAATAGTACAAATGGTCTTCATATCGGGTTATTTTTTTAGTCCAAAGTTAAATTGTTTGGCAAGATCTTCGAGAGCAACATTATTCTGTTCGAAGATGCGGTGCGCCGTAAGAGCCGAAACAGTAAGGTTGTAATCTACCGATATCCCCGAGAAGTTGCCTTTGCGAACTTGGTTTAGTGTCGAAAGAGCAGCAATGGGGTTTGATAGAGTTACGCGCAGGGGGATATCGACTACGGAGCATCTTCGGCGTGGTAGCATCACTTCGCCATTGAGAGATAGTCGTGCCACCTTACGCCCATTTTGGCGGACAAAGGCACTACCCGAAGTGATGCGAACATTCGAGCCTGTATTGTTGGCGATGGTTAGGTTTAATCTCCATCCCTCACTTATCGAGCCTCGAACTTTGTTGACAGAAACAATCTGAAATTTCTCTCTGCGTTGTTGTTTTGAACAGCTACTGAGTCCCAATCCTGCGATTACGACCACCAAAAGTAATACGATATATTTTGAAACTCTTTTCATATTATTGAATTTTGTGTGCGATGTAGATGTGTGCTATACCCATCGATTGCGATTTGCGCTCGATATGGTCGAAGCCAACCTCTTTGAGGAGTGTTGTGAAAGCTTCGGGCGAGGCAAATTTATCGATGGAGTCGGGTAGATAGGTGTAAGCTGTGGCGTGTTTCGACACAAGGCGACCAATTGCTGGCAGGATATAGTGCGAATAGAGTCGATAGCACCAACGCACCAACGCAAAACGCGGATTTGAGAACTCCAAAACTATGAGGTAGCCACCCTTGCGAATTGTGCGTTTCATCTCGGTCAGAGCCTCTTTCTGATGCTCGAAGTTGCGCACGCCGAAAGCTACGGTTGCCACATCGACAGCCCCATCTGCAAGGGGTATATCTTCGGCATTGCACTCTGTTAGGGAGATGCGCTCGGAGAGTCCGAGGGCTTCGATTTTCTGTTTTGCTACCGCCAACATCTCGCGCGAAAAATCTGCACCATAGATGGTCGAACCTTCGATATTGCGTGCCAACGCTATGGCGAGGTCGCCAGTACCTGTTGCCATATCCATAATCTGCTTTGCGCCGAGTCTGCGCACAATGCGCACTACGCGTTTGCGCCACAACTTGTCGATATCAAACGATAATATGTGGTTTAGTCGGTCGTATGTCGGAGCAATGTCGTTAAACATTCCCCGCACCATTTCGCCTTTGCTTTCATTTTTTGTCATATTAGTTGTATTTTATTGCGTCAGCCACCTTTATGCGTCCCACAATCGCGGTGGCGAGGTGCGTGATGGCAACTATTATCACTGCAAAAAGTATATTTATCGCTACTATCCACACTGCGCTAAGCGATACAGGTACTTCCGAGAGGAAATATCCCGTTTCGTCTAATTTTATGAGGTGGAGATATTTTTGTGCCAACAACAGAGCCAACGCCAAGAGGTTGCCTATTGCCATACCGACCAAGATGATATATGTGGCACGATAGGTAAATATACGGCGCAGAGTGCTGTTCTGCATACCCAGCGATTTGAGTATTCCGACCATCTGTGTTCGTTCCAAAACGAGAATCAACAACGCTGTTACCATATTGAAAATCGCCACAATAAGCATAATCGTCAATATCACGGTGGCATTTACATCGTGTGTTTCGAGCCAACCGAAGATATCGGCGTGTCGCTCGCGCGAACTTATTGCCGCCAGACTCTCCTCGCCTTCATATTCACGCATCAGTCGCAAGTTGATAATGTCGGCACTTTGTACGGAAATTTCGCTATCGTGAAGGCGACAAGCATATCCCGAAATCTGTGTCGGCTCCCAGCCATTCAACTTCTGCACATTGCGGATATCGGTCAAAGCCAACCCCGCACCCGTTTCGCCTAAGGCGGAACGATAGATTCCGCACACCTTAAAGACCTCACGGCGAGGTGTGTCGCCCTCCAAGATAAGGAGTTCGATGCGACTACCGCACTCTGCCCCAATCTTTGATGCTACGCTCTGCGAGAGCAGAATATCCTTGCGTCTTGCCTCCTCGAAGCGGGGGAGTATTCCTCCCTCCAAACGCTCGGCAAAGAGCGATAAGTTAGCATCTGCATCAATACCCTTCAATGCGATACCCATTGCCCCCTCTTCGCCACGAACAATGCAGCTGCGCAGTGCATAGCGCTCGGTATGGGCGATATTTCCCGTAGTCGAAATGATAGAGCGCAACTGTTCGTTGTCGTTGATAGGGTGGAGTTCTGGCTGTCGCTCGCCATACGGATTTGAGATTGTAATATCGGCAACCGAACCCGAGACCAAAGCCGAGATTTGCTCCTTGAAACCGAGGATTACCGACAAGCTAATCACGACCACAGCAATACTTACCGCTACGGCAACCGTAGCGATATGCATCATCATATTTTGTGACGATGTACCGCGAAGTGCAATATGTCGGGCAAGGCTCTTCATTTTTAATTGACAATTGACGAATTGACAATTGATAATTGACGAATTGACAATTAAAGGTCTCAACTCTCAACTCTCAGCTCTCAGCTCTCAACTCTCAGCTAATACTCAATCCTGTCCTCTTTTTCTGCCCACGCGCGGAAGCCTGCAAGTGCTTCCTTACGCATAAAGTTCTGACAAGGTATGGCGCGTAGGGTGTATGGCTTGGCTATCTCATCATAGATGAACGAATCGTCAAAATTTATCGCCTTGGCATCATCTTTCGTATTGCCATAGACTATGCGCGCAACTCCTGCCCAATAGAGCGCGCTCAAACACATCGGGCAAGGCTCACACGAGGTGTAACATACACACCCTTCTAACTTGAAGTTCTGCAACTTCTTACAAGCCTCACGAATGGCACTCACCTCGGCGTGGGCGGTAGGGTCATTATTTGCAGTCACGCGATTTGTGCCTGTGGCGATAACCTCTCCGTTGCGTACAATTACCGCCCCGAAAGGACCGCCACCATTGGCTACATTCTCAATCGAGAGGTCGATAGCCATCTGCATAAATTGCCTATCCTCGGTTGTATATTTCACCTCTTCCATATCCGATAACCCTCATTTTTGGCAAAATTAACAATTTTTTCTATTTTTGTGCGTATTATTTAACGATTAATTAACCAAAAATCGTACACAAAATGTTTTTGAATCTATTGCAAGCCTCCTACGAGGGACAGAACCAGATGCTCTCGAATCTCACTACAAGCGAGGCGTTTTTGATGGTAATTGTTGTTGGTATTGCGGGTTTTATCGTGCAGATGCGACTTCGCTCGGTGGTGTCGAAATACTCGAAAGAGCCACTGCCGGGTGGAATGACAGGCGCAGAGATTGCCGAGAGAATGTTGCGCGAGAATGGCGTAAGAGGTGTCTCCGTAACCCATACGGGCGGATACCTTACCGACCACTTCAATCCTGCAACAATGACTGTAAATCTCTCTGACGATGTCTATTACGGTCGCTCAATTACAGCGGCCGCTATCGCTTGCCACGAGTGCGGACACGCCGTACAGCACGCACAAGGATATGCTCCATTGCGTATGCGCTCGGCACTTGTTCCACTTGTGAATTTCTCATCGCAAGCGGCAACTTGGCTGATTATTATCGGGCTTATTATGACCGCATCATCGGGTAGTCAGACGATGTGTTGGATAGGTGTGGGTTTGATGTGTGTATCGGCACTCTTCTCGATTATTACGCTCCCCGTAGAGTACAACGCTTCGGATAGAGCGTTGGCGTGGCTGGAGCAGAGTCGTGTCCTTGTGGGCAATGAGTTGGAGGGGGCGAAAATTTCGCTCCGTTGGGCAGCACGCACCTATCTTGTGGCTGCATTGTCGGCTATCGCCTCGATACTCTACTATGTGGCACTTATCAACGGCAGAAGAAGAGATTAGATAATTAGTGAGTAGTGAGTAGATAGTAGTGAGTAGTTGAAAAACTTGTAGCGCTCCCTTACTAACCCTTACTCGCCGCTAATAGCCCTTAATTGGTTGCGCCTTGACAAGCCGCAGAGTTCAGAAAACAAAAAACTAAAATAATATGAAGAGACAGACAAAATTGATTATTGGCCTTGTGCTTTCGATTATATCGTTGTGTTTTAGCATATTGCTGATAACCGATGCAATCCCTACATCGCCGAAACAGCCGAAGTATGTATTCTACTTTATCGGTGATGGTATGGGCTTTAATCACATACTCGGCACTGAACAGTACAACGCCATAAAGGAGGGCAAAAGCGAAGTTGAGCGCCTGAATTTCTCTGAGTTTGAGGTGCGTAACTTTGTTACAAATCACTCGACAACAAATCTTGTAACCGACTCGGCAGCCGCAGGTACGGCTCTTGCCACGGGAGTAAAGAGCGCAAATACCCATATTGGTGTAGATGACGAGGGTAATAAATTGCGCAACCTTGCGGAGGTCGCCACAGAACAAGGCTACATGGTTGGTTTGGTAACGAATGTCGGAATAAATCACGCCACTCCAAGTTGTTTCTATGGTCACACCTCCGACCGCTTTGTCTTTCCGAAACTTATTGATGAACTTCTCACAAGCGAGGTGGCATTTATCGCCGGCTCTACCATTATGGATGTAAAGAGTGGTGCGCTATCCCCTAAATATGAGCGCGTTACCACAACACAGTTGGCCGACCGCATACGACAGAGTGGCAAGATGGAACTATGTACCGATGTGGAGCAGGCTGCGAAAATTACAGGTAAGCGAGTTGTGCTGGTTGCCAACGATAAGAAGAATAGGCATGTGCCGTATGTTATCGACCGAGAGGAAGATGACCAACATACATTACTAAACCACTCCAAAGCGGCAATAGAGTATCTATCGCGTGAGGCAAAAGATGGTTTCTTCCTTATGATTGAGGGAGGTAAACTCGACTATGCGGCTCACGAACAAGATGCCGTAGCAACATTCTGCGAGGTGAATGAGTTCGCCGAGTGTGTCGATTTGGCTCTCGCCTTTGCCGAGCAATACCCCGATGAAACGCTTATTGTGGTAACCTCCGACCACGAGACGGGTGGTATGTCTCTTGGTTGGGACAACTACGAGATTCGCATGAATGTACTTACAGCACAGAAGCACTCGGCAATCTATGTAACAAATGTCATTCAGCAGATGCGTGCTGCGGGTAAGCGTAATTGGAACGACTACAAACAGGTATTGAGTGATAGTTTCGGGCTTTGGAGTCATACTCCTATAAGCGAAGAGGAGGAGGCTTTGTTGAAGCACGACTTCTACGATATATTTTTGAAGTATGGACCTATGGTGCATGGTCTCTACAACAAGAACGAGCGCTTGGTCTATGATGCGATACGCATCTTAAACAGACGCGCCTCTATTGATTGGACAAGTTTACACCATACGGGGCAATACACACCACTATACGCTAAGGGTGTAGGTGAGCGTAAGTTTTTGGAGTGTCGTGACCAGACGGATATTCCAAAGACGATTGCGACCTTGATGGGTAGTAATTTGTAAACCAAAAAATTAAAAATGATATGAAGAGATCACTAAAATTAACCCTTTGTTGTTTAGGACTTGCCGTTATAAGCCTCTGCATAGGCTTATTGTTGCAGTCTAATGATGGCTCACTTTTCTCGAAAAAGCCAAAGTATGTATTTTACTTTATCGGTGATGGTATGGGTATCAACCATATCTTGGGTACCGAATTATACAACACCGCAAAGGTCGGTGCAAGCGAAACTCAGCGATTGAATTTCTCGCAGTTTAATGTTCGCACTTTCGTCACCAACTACACCACTTCACACCCTGTAACCGACTCGGCAGCCGCAGGTACAGCCCTCGCTACGGGAGTGAAAACGGCAAACTCCCACATTGGAGTAGATGCGAATGGAAAAAGTCTGCGCAGCATTGCAGATGTCGCTTCGGAGTTGGGCTACAAGGTGGGTTTGGTAACCAATGTAGGTATCAACCATGCCACGCCGAGTTGCTTCTATGGTCATACTGCCGACCGTTTCGGGTTCTCGAAACTTATTGACGAATATATTGCAGGTGATGTAGCATTTATTGCCGGCTCTACAATTATGGATTTGAAGTTTGGAACACTTAACACAGATAACAAACATCAGACCACTGCTCAATTGGCAGAGCGTATTCGCAATGCAGGTATAACTCTCACGGCTGATGTAGAGGTAGCGGCAAATACCACAGGCAAACGAGTTGCATTGGTTGCCAATCACGAGAAGAATGAAAATATGCTGCATGCTATCGACTTCAAAGAAGATGAACAGCACACCCTACCCAATTTCTCCAAAGCAGCAATCGACTATCTTTCGCGTGAGGCAAAGAGTGGATTTTTCTTGATGATTGAGGGAGGAAATCTTGACTATGCAGCCCATGCACAAGATGCTGCAACAACCTTCCAGGAGGTAAACGAGCTCGCTGATTGTGTCGAATTGGCACTTGCTTTTGCCGAAAAGCACCCTGATGAAACCCTAATTATTGTAACTTCCGACCATAACACGGGAGGTATGTCTTTCGGTTCGAGCGAATGTGAAGTTCAAATGAGCAACCTTTTGGAGCAGAAGCACTCGGCAAGGTATGTAACAGAGAAGATTTTGGAGATGCGTGCTGAGGGCAAGCGAGATTGGAAGGATTACAAGCAGGTATTTAGCGACTACTTCGGATTATGGAGCCGTGTTGCCATAACAAAAGAGGAGGAGGCATTGTTGAAGCACGATCTAAACGATATATTTTTGAAATATGGACCTGTAATACATGGACTATACGACAAGAGAGAGTATGTGATTGATGATGCCACCCGCATATTGAACAAACACGCCTACATCTATTGGACAGGACCAAACCATACCGGAGAATATACTCCACTCTATGTCAAGGGTGTAGGAGAGCGCAACTTCTTGGATTGTCGCGACCAGACGGATATTCCGAAGGTTATGGCTCGACTGATGGGCGGTGAACTGTAAAAATCGTTCTGATGAGTTCTTTTTGCACCGCACTTCGGATAACAAAATGCTCACATAGGTTTACTATGCTGCGCTTTCGTTCCCTCGCTTGGCACAAAAATAATCTCATCATTGACGATTTTTTGGTGAGAGATAACTAAAATAATTTTGCATTCTGCATTCTGCATTTTGCATTTTGCATTTTGAATTTTGCATTTTGAATTTTTAATTTTTAACTTTTAATTTTTAATTTTTAATTCAGCCATTGGCTATGTACACTTTCGATCACGACCTATTTTTGTTCCTCAATTTTGATGGAGGAAAAGCGATGGACTTTATTATGGAGACCATCTCGGGAACTTTTATGTGGATTCCGTTGTATCTCTTTATACTCGCCTTTGTGTGGTATAAATTCGGCTGGCAACGAGCCCTTGCCTTTGTTGTCTGCTTGGCATTGGCGATTGGTCTGTCGGATATCATATGCGGTATCTTCAAACACTCTGGACCTCTGAAACATTTATGGGAGTCATTCCCTGTGCGGCATCGCCCTATGTTTGATTCGGCAGTGCGCGACTTGGCTCATGTTCCATCGTACAAGCACGGAGCCTACGGTACTGTTTCGGCACACGCTGCAACAACGGTTGCTTTGGCGTGGTTTTCGGCTCTCACAATTCGCCAAAAGTGGTACAATTGGGTGATTGCAGTGTCGGTAATTTTGATATGCTATTCACGCATCTATCTCGCCTGTCACTTCCCGATGGATATACTCCTTGGAGCAATAGTAGGTACTATCTGTGGCTTATCCATGTTTTTCCTATGGAAAAAGTTTGATAAAGTTCTCGAAAAAGTGTACTTTTGCGGGCGAAAATCGTTCTGATGAGTTCTTTTTGCACGAATCAGCGGACGCTGAAATGCTCACATACGCCAAGTATGCTGCGCTTTCATCGCCTTGCTTCGCACAAAAATAATCTCATCATTTACGATTTTGAAGTTTTGGGAAAATAAGCAAAAACAAAAAAACGATATAAATTATGGAACATTTAAGTGAACAAGAACAGTTGCGCCGTCAGTCCTTGCAGGCGTTGCGTGATCTCGGTATCAACCCCTATCCGGCAGAGCGTTTCGATGTGTCGGCTACCGCTGCACAGATAGCAGCAGAGTTCGATGCCGAGCCTGCAAAGTTCGAGTCGGTAACCATCGCAGGTCGTATTATGAGCCGCCGTATTATGGGTAGCGCTTCGTTCTTCGAGTTGCAGGACCACACAGGCCGTATTCAGGTCTATATCCGCCGTGACGATGTTTGCCCTGAGGGCGATCCAACGCTCTACAACACCGTATTTAAGAAGTTGCTCGATATTGGCGACTTTATCGGCATTGAGGGTTTTGCATTCCGCACCAATACAGGCGAGTTGTCGGTACACTGCCGTAAGTTCACCGTATTGTCGAAGTCTATCCGCCCACTCCCAATCGTAAAGGAGAAGGACGGTCAGCAATTCGATGCTTTGACCGACCCTGAGGTGCGCTATCGTCAGCGTTATGTCGATTTGGTGGTTAATCCGAAGGTGCGCGAGGTCTTTGCAAAGCGTGCAAAGATTATCGCTACCATGCGTGAGTACTTCAACGAGCATGGCTGCTTGGAGGTTGAGACTCCAATCTTGCAGCCAATTCCGGGAGGAGCTTCGGCTCGTCCGTTCATCACCCACCACAATGCGCTCGATATCGACTTCTATATGCGAATAGCAACCGAGTTGTACTTGAAGCGTCTTATCGTAGGTGGCTTTGATGGCGTATATGAGTTCGGCAAGAATTTCCGAAATGAGGGTATGGACCGCACTCACAATCCGGAGTTTACATGTATGGAGATCTACATCGCATACAAGGATTACCGCTGGATGATGGAGTTTACCGAGAATATGTTGGAGCGTATCGCTTTGGCTGTTAATGGCACTACCGAGGTGGAGATTGACGGCAAGCAGATCTCGTTCAAGGCTCCATTCCGCCGTTTGACTATGACCGATGCTATCCGCGAGAAGACCGGCTACGACATTACAGGTCAGAGCGAGGCAGAGTTGCGTGAGGCTTGCAAGCGTTTGAATGTCGAGATTGACGACACGATGGGTAAGGGCAAGTTGATTGATGCAATCTTCGGACAGTACTGCGAGGAGGATCTGGTGCAACCAACCTTTATCTGCGACTACCCAATCGAGATGTCGCCACTCTGCAAGCGTCATCGCGACAATCAGGACTTGACCGAGCGTTTCGAGTTGTTCGTAGCGGGCAAGGAGTTGTGTAATGCCTACTCGGAGTTGAACGACCCAATCGACCAGTTGGAGCGTTTCCAGGAGCAGATGCGATTGTCGGAGCGTGGCGATGATGAGGCGATGTTTATCGATATGGACTTTGTGCGTGCGTTGGAGTATGGTATGCCTAACTGCTCGGGTATGGGTATGGGTATCGACCGCTTGACAATGTTTATGACAGGTCAGACCTCGATTCAGGATGTATTGTTCTTCCCTACGATGCGCCCCGAGAAGAAGGTTGTTGCCGACAGCGAGGAGGTATATACCGAGGCGGGTGTTCCTGCCGAGTGGGTTGAGGCTATTCAGAAGATGGGCTATATCACCCTCGAAGCCTTTGCCAACACTGCAAAGAGTGGCGGTATGAAACTCTTTAACGACCTCTGCGGCTTCAACAAGAAGAATAAGTTGGGCTTGGCAACCGCAGGTATCAAGGAGTGGATTGAGGCTCAAAATGAATAAAACGGATATACAAAAGTTAAACTTAAATTAAATATCAGAAACTCCCACCACCTTGTCGAATGGCTATTTAATGGAGCGCAGCGACAAGTCCCCTTTTTCCAAAAGGGGATTTAGGGGAAATGTAAAAATGTTCATCTGACAGTTTTTTGCTTGCGACTTACTTATTGCATCGTTTCGATGCATAATTTAAGTTTAATAATGCAAGCATTGTTAAAGATGTGAGGTTTGGAGTTGTCTGATAAGCGAAATTTGAAAGCATTATTAAACTTAAATTAAATATTTGAAAACTATGGCAAGAAAGAAGATTGTTGCAGGTAACTGGAAGATGAATACCGTTCCTGCAGAGGGTGTTGAGTTGGCAAAGAGTGTCGTTGCAGGTCGCTCGGAGGTTTGCGAGTGCGTAAACTTTATCGTTTGCCCTCCATTCACCCACCTTTCGCAGGTTGTTGAGGCTGTTAAGGGCTCGGATATCGCTGTTGGTGCGCAGGATTGCGCTACCGAGGCTAAGGGTGCTTACACAGGTGAGGTTGCAGCATCGATGATTGCAGCACTTGGTTGCAAGTATGTTATTCTCGGTCACTCGGAGCGCCGTCAGTACTATGGTGAGACTTCGGAGAGCTTGAACAAGAAGATGGCTCAGGCTTATGCTAACGGCTTGACTCCAATCTACTGCGTAGGTGAGAACTTGGAGGAGCGCGAGGCAGGTAACCACTTCGCAGTTTGCAAGGCACAGATTGAGGAGGTAGTATTCAACCTCACCGAGGAGCAGTTCGCTAACCTCGTTATCGCATACGAGCCTGTTTGGGCTATCGGCACAGGTAAGACCGCTACCGCAGAGCAGGCACAGGAGATTCACGCTTATATCCGCGAGGTTCTTCGTTCGAAGTTCGGTGCTGCTGCCGAGGAGTGCCCAATTCTCTACGGTGGTTCGTGCAAGCCATCTAACGCTGCCGAGATTTTTGCAAAGGAGGATGTTGATGGTGGCTTGATTGGTGGTGCTGCTTTGGTTGCAGGCGATTTCTTGGCTATCGGTAAGGGTTTCTAATTAGAGAAATCCACCTCAAAAGCGCTTTTTCGAAATTGTTTCGTTATGAAGCAATTTTTACCGTTAAATAAACAAATTGCTAATTTTTGGGCTATTAGGGTTTTACCTTACTAGCCCTTATTAGCCTCTACTAGCCCTTACTAGCCGTTATAATATGAAAGAGAGATACATCAACATCAACGACTACGACTATCCGTTGCCTGACGAGCGAATTGCGAAGTTTCCGCTTGCGGAGCGCGATTCTTCGAAGTTGCTTGTCTATCGTGGTGGCGAGATTGCGGAGCGACACTTCTCCGATATTGGCGAGGAGTTGCCCGAAGGTTCTCTGCTCGTATTCAACAACACAAAGGTGGTGCGAGCGCGACTCGTTATGCACAAACCGTCAGGAGCAAGGGTTGAGGTCTTTTGTTTGGAGCCTCACGCCCCTGCCGACTACGAACACGCCTTTGCGGTAAAGGGCGAGTGCGAGTGGTCGTGCATTGTGGGTAACCTCAAAAAGTGGAAAGAGGGGGCCGTGCAGATTCCTTTCGAGTACGAGGGCACAGACTACACCTTGCAGGCGTATATCGCTGAGCGAGGCACGCGCGAGCATATTGTGCGCTTCGAGTGGTCGGCACCGATGACCTTTGGCGAGTTGTTGGAGTATCTCGGTCGTATTCCTATTCCGCCATACCTCAATCGTGAGAGCGAGGAGATTGACAACACCCGCTATCAGACGGTCTATTCCCGTTTTGAAGGCTCTGTGGCAGCACCAACGGCTGGTCTGCACTTCACCGAGCCGCTTATCGAGCGAATGAAGGCGAAGGGCTTTGACTTTGCCGAGGTTACGCTTCACGTGGGCGCAGGAACATTCTTGCCGGTTAAAGATGAAGATGCGACCAAGCATGCAATGCATACCGAGCATTTCGATATAACGCTCACAACACTGCGCAAACTGCGTGCGAACTATGGCAAGATTGTCGCCGTAGGCACAACTTCGGTGCGCACCTTGGAGTCGCTAACGGCTTTGGCATGGCGCATCAAGGGTGGCAAGGCGTACGACTACGCAACGGTGGGACAGTGGGAACTGTATGATATCCCTGCCGAGTTCTCGGGCGAGGAGGTACTTGATATACTTATATTATATATGGAGCAGAACGGTTTGGAGCGTTTGCGTGCTGCTACCGAGATAATGATTACACCTCTTGGTTACAACTATCGCATCGTGCGCAATATAGTAACCAACTTCCACCAACCGAAATCGACCTTGCTGCTGCTTGTGTCGGCGTATGTGGGTGACGATTGGCACAAGATTTATGACTATGCCCTCTCGCACGACTTTCGTTTTTTGTCGTATGGCGACTCCTCGCTGTTAATTAGTGAGTAGAGAGTAGTGAGTTGAGAGTTGAGAGCTGAGAGCGGAAAACGGAAAACGGAAAACTTTTGAGTTGAGAGTTGAGAGTTGAGAACGGAAAACCTTTAATTAGTGAGTAACGAGTAGTGAGTAGTTAAAAACTTTCAGCGCACCTCTAACGCCCCTAACGACTCTAACGCCCCTAAAATGGCTGCGCCGTGATAAGGGTGGGAGTTCTCTCCAACCTAAAAGCCTCAAAAAACAGGCCCGAGCACTGCTCGAGCCTGTTTTTTTTTATAACCTAAACGGTTTTTTTAATCCCAATCGTCGCTTTCTGTTCCCAAGCCCGGAAGCTCGAAACTTGGATACGATGTGCTGACCTCGTAGCCACGCTCGGCTACAACATCGAAAATCTCAACCTCTGGAGCAGAATAGCTCAACATTATATTCTTCTTCATAATCTTCTCAAAAATTTAATCGTTAAACACTCTCTCCATTAGTTTGCTGGCTCTGCATCGATTGCGCTGATATATTCACAGCCATCGTAACCCTCAACGCCAGTCCAATCAGCGCTACCATATATATAATTATAGTAGTTGCCAGCCGAAAGCACAATTTCATTAGGTCGCTCAGCCTCGCCTTCTCCTGTCATTGAAGTGCAGATCTTTCCGCCCACTGCGCAGTTATTTACCAATGGAGTAGCAGCAACGCGTGCCGAGCCAGTGATCATACCTATCTTCATGCCAGAGTATCCTATTGCCTCAATGTTGCAGAAGTTCTTTGCTCCATCAATCTTCGCAGCGGTCAAGCCGACAAGACCACCAATATACGAATTTGCTATATCGCCAATTGTAGCGTTAGTAATTGTTATATTACCGGTATTGAGAATTGGTGCAGTAAATGTTGTATTTGCGGCTTGTACTCGAGCACTGATACCGCCCACATATACCGCCTTGCCTGTTGTCAGAGTTGTCTCCTCTGTTCCCAAATAGAAGTTACCACTATTAACTGCATTCTCAAACTTGATAACACGGGCAGAACCATCATACTCCGTACCATTGATACCTCCTACAAACAATGTGTTCTTGCCAATATTACCCGTAACTGTTATATCACCAGTATTGGTCACTGCCTTCATTGTTGGAGTTTGAGAGTTATTGGTTTGAGCACCAATACCACCGATGGCAAGAAGGCTATCCTCGCATGTCATTGTTCCGTGGAAGTTGATTGCTCCACTATTTGAAACAGTGTCGAAATTAACCTTCGAGCGCCAATATCCCACATAACCACCAATTACAGCACGACCACCAATGCTACCGCCAACCTTAACTGCACCCGCTTTGGTACAATTAGATATTGTTGTAGTAATAGTTGTATCATGTGGATAAGCATAGTATCCTGCATAGTAGAATAATCCGGTACATGTTCCCAAGAAGTCGAAATCTCCCGAAACCGAGCAACCATCAATGTTCAATTTGGTGCCTGACGCTGGTGTCTCGGTATTTCTACCGATGATATGCGATGCTACTATGCTACTATGCTGAGCAGTTTCAGTAAATTTAATATCACTATTGTTGCTACATCCACTCACGGTAGAGGTCTTATCTACGCCTTTAAACTCTATGAGTCCTATCAATCCGCAATAAGCTGTTCCGCCAACTTTTTTCGAGAAGAGGAAACCTACACCTTCACTATTATTATTGCTACTACAATTTTGGATAGTACAATGACTAAGTGTAGTAGCCACACCTATTAAACCACCTGTATAGATTCCACCCTCGCTATTTGTTGGCTCGATTGTGAAACCTCCACTATTATTACATTGTGACATTGTAATAATCTCATAAGGAGTTATCTCTGTGCCATCGGATTCCTTTGTGCCTTTTTCTGATTCTGCTTTACCAATAATGCCTCCTAATCTCGACGAACCAGTCACTTTTGCAGGGGCGTAATTAATATCACCACAATTATTACAACTTGTAAAACTTGTTGTTTTATCAGTTGTATGATGTAAATGGCGACCTATAATACCTCCTACCGAGAAGTGCGATGCAGAACCAGTATAGTTAATAGTTATATCACCCTCATTATTGCAGGTGTTGAATGTACCATAGTCGTAGTGCATACCAATTATACCACCTACTGCATTACCATTATAAGTAGCACTGCAATTACTTGAATTTGAGGCAGCTACTAAGTACCCAGAATACGACTCTTTGGTTGCACTATATGTACCACCACCAACAATTATATCTCCGTAGTTGTGAACACGAGTAAAAGAGCGACTATTCGCAATTCGTTTAGTATCTGCATATCCTATAACACCTCCGACACGAACAGTTGTTGCCGATGTAGGTTTCACTGTTATTGTAGCCGAATTTGAACAATCTGAGAACTCCATCTTGTTATTGCCATAGGCTACTACGGATTGATATGCCGCTACACCTCCAACCATGCAGTCTCCTGTTGATGTAGCACCTATGATAGATATTGTTCCTTTTGCTCTATTATGACAATTCTTTATTGTAAAGCCGATATTTGAAGATGCCCACAATCCTCCTACAGCAAGAGATGTTGTTGAAGCACTATTTACAGTAATAGCACCATTATTTTCAAAATCAGCAAAATGAGACATAAGATATGCACTGCGATTATCAGGTACTATCTTGAAACATACTCCTCCAATCTGCAGTATGCCACCTGCAGATGTACCATCTTGAATAGTAATATTTCCGCTGTTCTTCAAGTTTTTAAACAACAATTGAGTTGTTAAATTTTCACCTTCAACCTCTACGGTACTTGTGGTAATGTAACGATGGACACCTCCAACTGTTATCTCTCCTGTGTATGTACCTCCAATTGTTATGTTGCCTGAGTTCTCCGCGCCTAAATGGAATGGGTAAACCTGATAACTTGTTACACCTCCAACCATCAAACCTTTGGCTTTTCCACTAATATTAATTGCGCCATGGTTTTTCAAATCATCGAAAATTGTGTGATCGGTTGCATCAACAGAATACACCGCTGTAATCATACCTGTAACACCTGCAACATACATATTACCAGTACTATTTGATACAACAGTAATATCTCCATAATTTTCGCATTTTTTGAGTTTTGCAAATGCTGTGTTTGCATACTCTTTACCAACTATTCCACCTATAAAAATAGGACCCGTGTGTTGGCTTGCTGGCTTGTAGGAAACTGTTCCATTGTTTACAATATTTTCAAGAGAAACGCCATTCCAAACCATACCTACAAAACCTCCAACTGCCATATAATGTGCGACAGTCGGATCAGAGAGAGAGGTTATTTCCAAATCGACATTATTAGTACAATTTTCAAACGATCCTCCCTGCGATTTTCCTATCATACCTCCTGCCAAAACTTGGTTATATTTCTTTGTTGAGGCGGTATTGAAGGTTGTGTTATTGATGGTTATTTTTCCGCTTGCAGAACAATTTTTCCATATAGCACCAACCGAATAGCGAGCAAAAGCTCCCACCTCTGGATCGGAGGTTTCAACAATGTTTACATCCTCCAAGTGCAAGCCCTCAATGGTAGCACCAACTCGATCAAACAGAGGAGTGGTCAAGCCCTTAATTGCGTAGCCATGACCATAGATAGTCTTTTTATAATTGTAGTAATCTATTGTCTTCCATGTCTCGCCCTCAGGAATCTCAATGTCATTTACAAATACTGCGTTCTTGTCCAATGTGCCAATCTTGCTTGCAAATGTGCACAAAGATTCGTAGTCGTGAATAACAAATACCGAGTCGTTAGGTGTGTAGGCAATTGGGGTGGTAAATACACGCACCTTACCAGCCTTCAATGACTTGTTCTCTGTCTCGTTTTTGTAAGCCTTAACGGTTGCATACATTACGCCACCTTCATTGTCGTACAAAGTAACATACAACTCATCATATACACCTGCAGGAACTGCAATGTGCATATATGTTGGCTTGTCGCTCAACTGAACACCCTCGCCAAACGAGTAGGTAATAACATCTTTTGCATCAGCCGCAGCCTTCACAATCTCGCCCTTCTCAAAGTCGAAATCGAAAGCACCAGCGATAGGGGCACGGTCGATAGTCGAAATCTGTGCCATCTTCAAAGTTGCACTACCCGTAACACCAATCTTCAAGATACCGGTCAATGACTTGAGTGTCAAATTGCTACCATTGCCGTAGCCATACATTGTAGTTACGCCATCACCAAAGGTGGTGTTGTCCTTGTGAGTCTGCTCCGCTGCGAACTTTACCTGTCCTTTATCAGCTGCAGGATAAGTCACACAGTAGTCGCCCTCAAGAACAGCAGGAATGGTAAATTTTGCACTACTACCATTGATGTCTTCTGCGGTAAGCGCTAACGATGTGTGACCATTTACGGCAATCTTGTCGCCCTCGCTCCAATACATTGGATACTCCTCGCCATTTTTCTCGTCGATGTAGGTACGCGACTCATCGTCAAGCGCGATGGAGATTGTTGTTGATTGACCTTCGCCGAGATTAACTCCGAGGTCCTCAGTTGTGTCTGTAACGCAAGAGAATGCCAGCATTCCCGCCACAACTGCCGTGAAAATTTTTGTAAAAGTTTTCATCGTAGTTTTTTTTTGTTTTTAAGTGTGTTATTTTATTAAAAAAAGGTTTAGTTTTCCGTTTTAATCCTGCTTTGCAGGCTTTTCCTCCTTCGCACCTCGGCATAGTCTGCAAGCAGCCTCTGCTCTCGGTTTGTCGTCGGTTCCGTTTTCCGTTCTCCCGCCCTTGTCACGGCGCAGCCATTCTGGGGGTTACTGGGGGCGGGCGTTCCGCCCTTACTGGGGGCGCTCCCGTTGGTCGCTTACTGGGGTGCGCTGAAAGTTTTTAACTTTTAATTTTTAACTTTTAACTTTTAACTTCTCCTTTGTAAGTTGCTGTTTCGCAACGCATTAAACCTCAAAATCCCCCCCCCGAAAAAATTCGGGGGAGGGATTTTTTATCTCCAATACCACTATTCGTGGCTCATACGAGTGCAAAGATAAGAAAAAAATTCTAATAATCAGACAAATAGGAATAAAAAACAGAACCGAACTTTGTTCGATTCTGTCCTGTTTTTTCGAAAGTCTCGGCGACTCCTCGCTGTTAATTAGTGAGTAGAGAGTAGTGAGTTGAGAGTTGAGAGCTGAGAGTAGTGAGTAGTTAAAAACTTTCAGCGCACCTCTAACGCCCCTAACCGACGCTGCGGAGCGAGCGCAGAGGGAGCTTGCTCACTTTGCCGAGCCGCAAGGAGGAAAAGACTGCGAAGCAGGATTGACGCCCCCAGAATGGCTGCGCCGTGATAAGGGTGGGAGTTTCCACCAACCTAAAAGCCCAAAAAGAAGGCCCGAGCAATGCTCGAGCCTCCCACCAATCAATTAATTAACTTAAAAACCAAACAATGAAAAACTGTTTTTCTTAATCCCAAGAGCCATCGTCTGTTCCGAAGCCCGGAAGCTCGAAACTTGGATACGATGTGCTGACCTCGTAGCCACGCTCGGCTACAACATCAAAAATCTCAACCTCTGGAGCAGAATAGCTCAAAATTATATTTTTCTTCATAATCTTCTCAAAAATTTAATCGTTAAACACTCTCTCCATTAGTTTGCTGGCTCTGCATCGATTGCGCTGATATATTTACAGCCATCGTAACCCTCAACGCCTGTCCAATCAGCACTACTATATATATAGTTGTAGTAGTTGGAAGCATTGATGCCTTTCTCGTCTGGGCGCGCAGCCTCACCAACGGCTGTCATTGATGTACAGATTGTGCCGCCAAGGTAGCAATTAATAAATGGCTTTGCTGCATTGCGAGCAGTACCGGTGATCATACCAACATGGCTGTAGTTGATAGCTCTTACATTACAGAATGCTCTAACTCCTTCAACGGCAATGCCCTCTTTGATGTATGCAATGCCTCCAGCTATATAGCCATCTCCATCTACATCTACTAATACATCTCCACTATTCACTACATTAGAAGTACTGGCGCGTGCTTG
This sequence comes from Alistipes sp., assembly GCA_045543935.1. Classification (GTDB taxonomy): domain Bacteria; phylum Bacteroidota; class Bacteroidia; order Bacteroidales; family Rikenellaceae; genus Alistipes. The sequence goes on along the minus strand of JAZPYA010000001.1, from coordinate 12,468 downwards.
TCCAATGCCACCAGCAATCATAAATCCATTAGTATTTGTAGTTGATAGCTCAGCGTTCTCATTAATCTCTACGGCACCTGTATTGGTTAAACCTGAAACAGTGTCCTGAGAGTAACCGATTCCTCCGCCAATATAGAGGCTTGTTGTTGTACTAATATTAGCACCTTCAGCAATAGTAACCTTTCCGTTGTTAGTATTGTCGGCACATGCGCTTGTTTCATTGTACATCCAGCCGATAACACCTCCTATCTCAAAGCGTTCAACTGTGTGTTCTCCTGCAATAGAGATGTTTGCATGGTTAGTTGCTTTTGAAACTCTTCCATAGCCCCCAGATCCTCTGAAGAAGCCTACAATACCGCCTGCAAAGATCTCTTTGCTGCAAATAGCATCAGCTGTGATGCTTATTGTTCCTGTTGCACTATTTACTGCAGCAACCTCTGTGCCGTCGTTTACGAACATGGTAGTGTTGCAACCTATGATGCCACCGACGCACAATCTTGAATTAAATTTTCCCGACATTTCAATTGCTCCGTTGTTTTGGATATCTACCATGCGCGGACCTTTGCCATAACCAATCAATCCACCTGCAAATACTGTTGCAGCGAATTCAGAATTCTTTTCAAATGAGAGTTTACCATTATTTTCAAGGTTTTTGACATAGTAGTCGTTGTTGTGATTGCCTGCGCCATCAATATTACCAACAAGACCTCCGAAACAAAGCTGTGCATTAACTCTTGCTGAGCTTTTGTAGTTAATGTTTCCGTAATTCTTAACAGAAGTAACAGCTTTTGGAATGCTATTTAGCTGGCCGAAAACACCACCAACATACGAATTTGCGTTGAAGGTTCCACCTATATTGATGCCAGCAGAGTTCTCTCCTGCAGCACCTGAATTAGCGGTAACATAAGCTGTAACTCCTCCGAGGTTAACTATACCGTCAAAAGTACCATTGATAGTCATTGTTGCAGTCTCTGTATTGGTGTTACGAACGGTCTGCTTATCTGCGCGTCCTACTACGCCACCAATGTATGATGTTCCCTTAAATGTTGCTCCATCGTTGATTGTGATACAGCCATTGTTGACAACATCTGCTGCATGATCGTTCACCATGTATCCAGTTCCTCCTGAGATATATGCGTCTGCCTGGAAGTCTACGGTCTTGCCCTCTTTATTGTTGCATATAGTGATATCTCCATTATTCGCAGATGTACTTCCACTTATTCGCTGATCTCCGTATCCTACGATACCTCCGACATGGAAAACTGATGCATATACTCCACCATTGATATTTATATCTCCATTGTTTGTAACACCCGCAGCATTGTTTTTGACGGTATTGCTACCTGCAATACCTCCGACATGTAAACCTGCTGTACCAGCATGGCCTTCGAGAGGGGTTACTGTCGCATCGATGTTGATAGTTGCATTGTTTGTTGAAGCTAAAATATTGGAATTAGAAACACCTACAATACCTCCTACACCAAATTGTCCAATCAATTTATTCACATTGTTGAGTGTTCCAGATACGGAGATAGTAGCATCTTTGCCAGTAGTACAATTAGTCACGGTGCAAGTATCTGTATTTGTATTGCCGACAATACCTCCAATAGCCAGAGGGTGACCAGTTCCAAACGCTGCTGTTCGACTTGGCATATTGCAGTGTATATCCATAGCGCCATTGTTTGCACTATAATCTATAACGCATTTAAGGTAACCTACAACACCTCCAATAAATACATCGCGACCTCCAGTATTTTTCATTTGGAGAGAATTGTGGTTTGTTGCATTGCTTATGGTGCCAGTCTGTCCACAACCTACAATACCACCATACATAGCTCTAATAGCATCGGTATCGGTAATAGAGAGTGTTCCATAGTTTTGAACATCGCTTATCGAATGGAGACTTTGTCCGATGACACCTCCAACCATCACCAAATAATTAGATGTTTGTGAAGTTATATCACCTCGGTTTACAAGGCCACTAAAAATGGTGTTGCTATCTCCTGCACTATTTTGACCTAATACGCCACCAATGTAGATGTTGATTCCAGAATGGTTTCCATTGTTTCCTTCCAAGTCGAATGTTCCAGTATAAGAGGTGCTAACACATGAAATTTTAGCCAGATTTTCGCAATCAACGCACGATGGATATATGGCAGTCTCGTCTGCACAAGTGTGTATTTGTGTGTAGCCAACAACTCCACCAATGTAAATGTCTGTTGCAGTATTAGCTGTGCTAGAAGTGCTATTCTTCTCAGTAAGTTGCAAAATATTAAGTTCTGCATTGTTAGAACAGCTGTATACAGATGTTCCATTTGCCCAACCTACGAGGCCTGCAACACCTACATTCTCCTCTGTTGTTGGGGCAAACGACTGACAATTTACCACAATCTTACCGCTTACCGAGCAGTGCTCAACAACAGGAGCAACAGTGTCTGTTGCGGTGATTTGACGAGCAAATGCACCAACATTTGGATTTACAGTCTCGTTGATATTTACATCGCGGAGGTGCAAGCCCCTGATGCTTGCCGATGTTGTACCAAACAACGGAGCCGACAAGCCCTTGATAGCGTAGCCGTTACCATTGATTGAGCCAGCATAACCCTCGATTGGAGTCCACGCCTCATCTGTCATATCAACATCTGCAACAAAAATAACATCTTTGGTCAATGTAGCAGCCTGCTCCGCAAATGCCTTCAACGAAGCCTTATCCTTGATGACAAATACCGACTCCTTTGGTGCGTATGGAATAGGGGTGGTAAATACACGCACCTTACCAGCCTTCAATGATTTGTCGGTCTCGTCGTTTTTGTAAGCCTTAACGGTTGCATACATTACGCCACCATCAGTATCGTACAATGTTACATACAACTCATCATATACACCTGCAGGGACTGCAATGTGCATATATTGCTCCGTATCGGTGAGTTGCAAACCGCTATCGCCAAACGAGTAGACGATAACATCTTTTGCATCAGCCGCAGCCTTCACAATCTTGCCCTTCTCGAAGTCGAAATCGAAAGCACCAGCGATAGGGGCACGGTCGATAGTCGAAATCTGCGCCATCTTCAAAGTTGCGCTACCCGTAACACCAATCTTCAAGATACCTGTCAATGACTTGAGTGTCAAATTGCTACCATCGCCGTAGCCATACATTGTGGTTACGCCATCACCAAAGGTGGAGTTGTTCTTGTGAGTCTGCTCCGCTGCGAACTTTACCTGACCAGCAGGCGCAGCAGGGTAAGCGATGCAGTATGGAGTTTGCTGAACTCCAGCCACAACAAACGAAGCCTTGGCTGGCTCGTCGCTGTTGATTACCGCCTTTTGCGACTCTGTTCCGTTGATTGAGATCTTGTCGCCCTCGCTCCAATACATTGGATACTCCTCGCCTTTTTTCTCGTCGATGTAGGTACGAGTCTCATCGTCAAGCGCGATGGAGATTGTTGTTGTCTGACCTTCGCCGAGATTTACGCCGAGGTCCTCAGTCGTGTCTGTTACGCAAGAGAGTGTTAATACTCCCGCCACAACTGCCATGAAAATTTTTGCTAAATTTTTCATCGTGGTTTTTTAGTTAGTTAATAATAAAATTATGCTTTATAAAAAAGTTTTCAGTTTTCCGTTTTCCGCTTTCCGTTTTCCGTTCTCCCGCCCTTGTTACGGCGCGACCATTCTGGGGGTTACTGGGGGCGGGCGTTCCGCCCTTACTGGGGGCGCTCCCGTTGGTCGCTTACTGGGGTGCGCTGAAAGTTTTTAACTTTTAACTTTTAATTTCGCCTTTGTAAGTTACTGTTATTCAGTGTCTTAAACCCCAAAATCCCCCCCCCCGAAAAATTCGGGGGAGGGATTTTTATCTCCAATACCACTATTCGTGGCTCATACGAGTGCAAAGATAAGAAAAAAATTCTAATAATCAGACAAATAGGAATAAAAAAACAGAACCGAACTTTGTTCGATTCTGTCCTGTTTTTTTCGAAAGTCTCGGCGACTACTCCTCCTCGCGGCGGTGCAACTGCTCTACATAGATAGCGTGTGCCATCTTGTCGCGCTTTGCAATCGAAGGCTTGGTGAAGTACTGACGAGCGCGAAGCTCCTTCAAAACACCTGTACGCTCGTACTTACGCTTAAACTTCTTGAGAGCGCGCTCGATGTTCTCGCCCTCCTTAACTGGCATAATAATCATAACTATTCTCTGTTTTTTTATTGTTTGTAATCTCTTGTTTGTCGGCTGTAGTTTTTCGCCTCACAGCCATAGGCGTTACCGAAATTTTCTGTTAATCGAACTCTCGCGGGGTAGTACCAAAAAGAAGATAGGGTGCAATGGCTCGCGCCTGCTCCTCGGTGAATATGTTCGCCTCAATCATCTCCTCAATACTGTTCCAACCTCCTTTCGATTCGCGTGTTTCAGTTATAAGTTTTACCGACCTGCGAGTCATATATGGGTGATGCTCGAAGTCGTAAGCGGGTGCAAAGTTAATATCTATTTTTGAAATTTTGCAACTATCGCAATAAATTTGTTCGGAAATTCGCAGAAAATTCTCTTTTGTAACGCATTTTAGTTCTGCAATTTGCTCTTTTCGGACAAATCCGCCCAACAATTTGCGATACTGCAACACCGCAACAACCGTCTTTGCGCCAATGCCTCGCACCTGTCGAAGCGTTGCCGAGTCGGCAGAGTTTATCTCGATAAGCCCATCGTGGGGGTTGCGCTCGCTCAAAATTACAAAGCGCGACAGCGAGTCCGCCATCTCCTCACTCACGGCGTAGCAGTCGCGCAACTCGTTCATCGAAAAGATGCCACCACCGCGCTTGCGATACTCGATGAGGGCTTCGGCTTGGCGTGTCGAGAAGCCTATAAGACGCAGATACTCAACGCCTACCGTATCAATCTTGAACTTCTCGAATGGTCGTGGTGAAAAGCGCGATGGGCGTGTGGTGCGTATGGTGTTGGCGTTGTGGTTTGCAGGGCGAGTAGCGAACTTCTTACCTATTTTTATGTACGGGCGTACGCGCGAGAACATCGAATCGGTCACGCCATAACATAGTGCAAACTCCTCGGCGATGCCGAAGACCTTGCCTGCAGTGCGATATTTTATGATGCCTACGGCGGTGCGTTTGTCGAAGCCAAGCAGTAGCAACTCATCGTAGGTCACGGTGTTCGGATCGAAGAAAAAGAGGGTGTCGCGTTGTTCGGTTGTAGTCGTTGTAGCGCTCTGCTCGCGCAGAGTCAGAGCCTTGCGTGGTCGGGCAAAATATACAACAAGCGCAATGACGACAATTATCGCCATAACATAGATTATTCCGCGTATGTTCTGCTTGCTAAACATCTGTTAATTGTTCCACTCGGCTCCGTTTGAGAGTTTCAATGCGCTATAATGCTCCGATGGCGAAGGGATAAACTCTCCGATGCCATATTCGCTCCATCTCTTATCGACCAGCGCGATTGTCGCCTCATCTGCCGTAACGATATTCGGCCAGCGCGAAGGGTTTTTGCTATTTGCCTTTGGGCGTTTCGGGCGAGCATCGATAGTGAGTGTTGCACCGTGCAGTGTGATGTCGCGCGAAGGCTCTGTATTGGCTGCTCCGAGCCATAGCAACTCGTTTGCACTCATATCTTTGGCGCGCTTGTCGAAGATAGCGATAAAGTTACAATTGGAAACCTTTGATAACTCTGCCGTATCTATCGCAAGGTCGTTGTCAGCAAAGAGAAGCAGTGCGCTCCACTCCGCGAGTAGGGTGGTGTCGGCAACAACTCCATTCGGTAGCAGTTTGCTATCAAATGAAATCTTCTGCTCTTGCTCCGCAACATTTGTCAGGTCGAGTGCTACTTTGCCACCAAAACCGCAAGTCGCTGTAGCGTGGTCGAGAACATCGTAGATGCCCTCGCTGCGGATAAGCGATTTTCGGAGGTCGCAGTTGCGCAATAACTTCGCCAACTCCTTCGGTGAACGCACATTGGTTGTGGCAGGAGTAAGGAGTAGGTATTTGTTAAACATCATCTGCCCTGCGCCCCACAAACCAAGTGCCACCTTCGAGGCTTGTCGCTCGTAGAGTTGTCGCATCGAAATAATGGTGATATTGTGTTGTGTGCCTGCCGAAGGCATATACATATCTTCAACCTCGGGTTGCATCACAAGGCGTATCGGAGCGAGGAAAATTCGCTCGGTCGCCATTGCAATATAGGCATCTTCCTGTGGCGGAATACCCACGATTGTTGCAGGATAGATAGCATCTCGGCGATGCGTTATGGCGGTAATATGGAATTTAGGATAGTAATCCTTCAACGAATAAAATCCTGTATGGTCGCCAAAATCGCCCTCCAAGACCTTCTCCTCGGCAGTATCGACATAACCCTCAATCACGAAGTCGCAATCTTCGGGAACATAGATATCGTTTGTGATGCACTTTACCAACTTTACGGGTTTTCCGCGCAACAGACCTGCCAACAAGTACTCGTCAATGTTGTCAGGTACGGGTGCAGTAGCGGAGTAGGCATATACAGGGTCGCCACCTATCGCTACCGACACGGGCATCTTCTCGCCTCGTGCCTTATATGCCTCGTAGTGGCGTGCGCCCGTCTTGTGGCGATGCCAGTGCATTCCCGTAGTGCGGTTATCGAAGACCTGCATACGATACATTCCGACATTGCGAATACCGCTATTAGGGTCTATTGTATGCACCATCGGAAGCGTTACGAAACGCCCACCATCATACACCCAACATTTCAAAATTGGGAGCAATGACAATTTTGCATCTTCGCCTTTGAGAACTATCTGCTGGCACGCTCCTGCGCCATTTTTCTTGCGAGGAAACCACTTTGATGCCTCGCCCAAGAGGGGTAGAAGGCGCAACTTATCCATTAGACTCTCCTTTGGAGAGGTAACGCTACCAACCAGAGAGTTTAATCGCTCCGAGATATCTTCCAATCGCTCCACGCCGAGAGCCATAGCCATTCTGCGCTCCGAGCCGTAGAGGTTTGTCAATACAGGGAAGCCCTTGTCTGTCTTCTCGAATAACAACGCCTTGCCACCGCCCTCGCTTTTTACCACTCGGTCGGTAATTTCGGCTATCTCCAACTCGGAAGATACGGGGGCACTGATGCGAATTAACTCCCCAGCTTCTTCGAGTACTCCAATAAAATCTCTAAGCGATTTGTACATACTATTTTAAGACTATTTCTGCTCTGCCTTTGCTGCTGCGATACGCTCCTCGAACATCTTCTTCTCCTTACCCATCGCCATAAAGCAGATTATGGTGGCGATAACGCTCGCTGCGAAGAAACCTACGAAGGTCAAATCCCAACCATTTGCGCCACTCTCCACAATACGACCGAAAGCAATCTTCGAGAGGAAGGCATCTCCAATCAGATAACCCAACAAGCCCATAAATCCTGCTGCAGTACCCGCAGCATTCTTCGGAACAACGGCGATAGCCTGAATCGATATCATTGCCACAGGACCATAAACTGCAAAGCCTGTGATGATAAGTGCAGCAATCACAACGGAGATATACTCAACTCCCAAAGTGGTAGCAATTGCGCCTGCCTGCCAATATACGAATGCGCCGATAGCGGTAACAGCCATACAGATAACATTCACAGGAGCGCAACGACCTTGAAAGAATCGTGATGAGAGCCAACCGGCAATCAATGTACCCGGAATTGCCGCCAACATATGGTATGCGTACAAATCTTTACTTACAGCCTTTGTAATGCCGTGTACCTCCTGCAGGTATATAGGCAACCAGTCCGAGATACCGTTGCGTACCAGATATACGAGGATATTTGCAAAGCCAATAAACCACAACATCTTGTTCTTGAGTACATAATCCACAAAGAGTGTCTTGAAAGGGATTTTATCCTCCTCGCCCTTCTTTGCTTTTGCGCCCGAGAAGTCGTTGCGATACTTGTCGATAGCGGGCAGACCGCACGATTCAGGCGTATCGCGAATGAATAACCAGCATATAACAGCCACAGCAAGTGCCGCAATCGAAGGGATAATAAACGCCTCACGCCAAGCATCTTCAGCTCCATATCCGAGTGCTACGATAAGACTACCACCTCCGATGGTTGCCAACCAAGCCAAGCCCGAACTACCGATGTTGTGGGCTGTATTCCAAATAGACATCTTAAATGAACGTTCGTTTGTCGAGAACCAATGTGACATTACACGACCGCACGGAGGCCAACCCATACCTGAAAACCAACCGGTCAAACAGGTAAGACCAAAGAGAATTGCAGTGGTAATTACGCTATCCTTTGGATAAGGAATAAATCCCGCTACAATCATAATAAGTGCCGAAATAATAAGACCAAAGGTCAAGAACTTGCGCGCATCGGAACGGTCGGAAAGACCGCCCATCAAGAACTTACTAACCGCATAAGCGATAGGCAGACCTGCCATTGCATCGCCCACGCCACTCGTATCGAGATAGCCGAGCTTAATCATATCCGCACCTGCGAATGATAGGTTCTTGCGAACAAGATAGTAGGCTGCATAGCCCAAATAGATGCCGATAAACACCTTGAGGCGCATCCACTTGTACTCCTTATCAATCTTCTCTTGTGGCAGTAACGGCTTGTGCGCTGGTGGCGCCATGAAGTCTAAGAATGCCATTTCTTTATAGTTTTATTTGAGTTAATGTCTTTGATTCTACAGTAGTTTTTTGATAACGCTTTCCAACGCATCGAGGCGAATCATATTCGGACCATCACTCAATGCCTTTTCGGGTGTCGGGTGTGTCTCAAAGAAGTAGCCGTTTGCACCGAATGCCTTGGCTGCAAGTGCCATAGCAGGCACAAACTCGCTGTTACCACTCGACTTGCCATCTCCTGCCCCCGGGCGTTGAACTGCGTGGGTGCAATCCATAATCACGCGCGGTGCAAATTGGAGCATATTCGGAATGTTGCGGAAATCGACTGCGAGGTCGTTGTAGCCGATGACATTTCCTCTCTCGGTGAGCCATACCTCATTTGAACCCGATTTTATAGCCTTCTCGTAAGGATAACGCATATCTGCTCCCGACATAAACGGCGCCTTCTTGATATTTACGATTCGTCCTGTCTTGGCGGCTGCAACGACAAGGTCAGTCTGACGACAGAGAAATGCAGGAATCTGTAGAACATCGATTACTTCGCCTGCAATCTCGGCTTGCCACGCTTCGTGAATATCGGTAGAGAGTCGCAATCCCCACCTCTCCTTTACATCGGCAAGCATCTGCAAGCCTCGCTCCAAACCTACACTGCGGAATGATGATAACGAGGTGCGATTTGCCTTGTCGAACGATGACTTGAAGATGATATCTACGCCGAGATTGCGGTTTATGTCGCACAACTTCGATGCAACTTCATCGAGTAATTCGACCGATTCGATAGAACAAGGACCTGCTATAAAAATAGGTTTCATTGAGTGTTGTAATATCTTTTATTTTAGTGAATTGATAACCTTGGTGTTAATCTCGTTAATACGTTTTATGTCCATCTTTACAACCTTGCGATCGTAAGTAACGAAGCCATTAACCTCGCCCTCGACATCGGTGGTCTGGGTGTAGATAGCACCCGACATACCCTGCTTGACGAATGGAATAATCATCTCGGCATACTTGATGTAGGTCTTGGTTACATCCTCCTTATCCTTGCGGTTGCCACCGTAGCCCCAATTCTGCATTTTAGGATTCCAAAGGTGACCCTTTACAGGGAGTCCCAAACCACCATACTCGCCGAGCATAAGGATATAGTCGGCGTGGTGAACACCCATAACAGGCATTGGATAGTTGTGCCAATCCATAATATCGCCGCACTCGCGCAAGTTACCACCGCTGGCAGGGTTGATAAGGCGTGTATGGTCACGCTTATAGGTCCAATCGACCACCTTCTCGGTGTCGAACTGCGCCCAAGCCTCATTGAATGGCACCCATACCACAACCGATTGGAAGAAGTTGCAGAAGTCCATAATCTCGCCCCACTCCTTATAGTAGTTGCGCTTGAACTCCTCGGTAAGGGTGGTGTCCGAACCACCATTTACCTGATGACGAGCCCACGAGAATGTGTTTTTGTTAGCCTGCTCGCCACAAGGCATATCCTGCCATACGAGCATACCGAGGCGGTCGCAGTGGTAGAACCAACGAGCCGGCTCAACCTTGATGTGCTTACGAATTGTGTTGAAACCGAGATCCTTCGTAAATTGGATATCCCAAGCCAAAGCCTCATCGGTTGGTGCGGTGTATAATCCGTCAGGCCACCAGCCCTGATCGAGTGGACCATACATAAAGATTGGCTTGCCGTTGAGGGTAGCGCGGAGGTGTCCGTACTCATCGCGTACCTTGCCAACTTCGCGCATTGCGGTATAAGAGGTTACGCTCTCCACAACCTTGCCGTTCTGCTTCAAAGTTACCTTCAAATCGTAGAGGTGCGGAGTCTCTGGCGACCACAACTTTGCATTAGGGATATGAATTTTAACTGCTATACCGCAAGGAGCAGAGCCTTCGCCAACCTTTGTGCCGTTGTCGAATACTTCGACTGCAACCAAACCATCGCAAACGGCAGTCTTGGTCTTGACGATGATATCGCTGTGACGAAGACAACTCGATGGAGTGATACTTTCGATATGGTTCTGCTTCGATACAGGCTCTAACCATACGGTCTGCCAGATACCCGAAACAGGAGTGTACCAAATTCTGCCAAGTTTGCTGAGCTGCTTACCTACAGGTTGTTCGCCCTTCTCGGTTGGGTCCCATACGCGAACTACCAACTTCTGCGCGCCCTTCTTGTTGAGGGCTGCGGTGATATCGCAAGCAAATGGGGTAAAGCCTCCGGTGTGACCACCTACATAGACGCCATTCACATAGACATCAGCACTCCAATCTACTGCGCCAAAGTTGAGCATTACGCGCTGTGAAAGCCACTTTGCAGGTACGGTAAATTCGCGCTCATACCACAAGAGCTGATTCTCCTTGAGTGGCTTCTGTACGCCCGACAATGCCGACTCCAAAGCAAATGGAACGAGAATTTCGCCACTGAACTCAGTCGGTTGTGCCGCGTTAATCTCGGTTATAGCGTAGTTCCACAAGCCGTTGAGGTTCTGCCACTCGCTACGCACAAGTTGTGGTCGAGGGTATTCGGGGAGAACATTTGAAGGGGTAACCTCCTCTGCCCACTTTGTACGAATCTTGTCGCCTGCGATTTTCCACTCTGCCGAGGTTGTTGCGATGCCGACAACCAGGAGAGCTACTGCCAATAAGGTCTTTTTCATAGTAGTTAGCTTTTTATTGTTAATTTGTTTATGATTGAATTTGTTGATTCTGTATAAATTTCTCGGCACGCTCCAAATCCTCGGGGGTGTCGATACCTATGGTCTCGATGTCGGTTATACCTACACCAATCTTGTAGCCACTCTCCAACCATCGCAGTTGCTCCAAAGATTCACCCTTCTCGAGTGGCGTTTGAGGGAGGTTTGCGACCTCGTTCAACACCTCTGCACGGAATGCGTAGATGCCGATGTGTTTGTAGAAAGTGTGGTGTAAAAGCCACTCGTTGCGCTCCACACCTCTGAGATATGGGATAACCGAACGTGAGAAGTAGATAGCCTCGCCCTCGTCATTTATAACGACTTTCGGCGAGTTAGGATTCTCGAGAGCCTCGATGCCATCCTCGGCCTTGAATGGTTTGACAAGGGTTGCAATATCCACTTGCTCCTTGCCGAAACACTCTACGAGACGCTCAATCTGCTTGGGTGCAATGAAAGGCTCGTCGCCCTGCACATTGATTACAATCTCTGCCTCGCAGCTTACTCTTTTGTAGGCCTCGGCGCAACGATCTGTGCCGCTGCGATGCTCCGAAGAGGTCATAACAGCCTCACCACCGAAGCCGATAACGGCATTGTATATGCGCTCGTCGTCGGTCGCTACAACAACCCTCTCCACAACCTTTGCCACCTGCTCATATACACGTTGCACTATCATCTTGCCTCCAAGCAGAGCGAGGGGCTTTGCCGGAAAGCGTGTGCTGGCATAACGTGCGGGGATGATGGCTATGGTTTTGAGGCTCTTCATCTTTGGTAACTATTTCTCGAGTGCGAGTTCCAATACTTGGTCGTTAGTGCGGACATAGTGGAATGTCAAGCCCTCGATATACTCCTTTGTAATCTCCTCTACATCCTTGCGATTCTCCTCCGGAAGCAGAATGGTGTGGATTCCGGCACGCTTGGCGGCCAAAATCTTCTCCTTGACACCTCCGATAGGGAGGACTCGACCACGCAGGGAGGTCTCTCCCGTCATTGCGATTCGCTCCTTAACCTTGCGGCCGGTGTAGGTCGAAACAATCGAGGTTATCATTGTGATACCCGCTGAAGGGCCATCCTTTGGAACAGCACCCTCTGGTACGTGAATGTTGAGATCGTTTTTCTCGAACATCTCGGGGTCGATGCCCAACTCCTTGTAGTGAGCCATAACCCACTCGTGAGCAATGGTTGCCGA